>NZ_JBVJYH010000006.1:13048-254767 GCF_055600785.1 Streptomyces sp. NPDC038200 | reverse complement strand
CTCATGCACCGCCGCCGCGAGGGGGGAGGCGAGGAGTCGATCATCGACAACCCCCTCCTCCTGGCCGCCCTCATGCACCGCCGCCGCGAAGAGCGCAGCGAGTCGATCATCGAGCACCCCCTCCTGCTCGCCGCGCTCATGCACCGCCGCCGCGAGGGGGGAGGCGAGGAGTCGATCATCGACAACCCCCTCCTCCTGGCCGCCCTCATGCACCGCCGCCGCGAAGAGCGCGGCAAGTCGATCATCGAGCACCCCCTCCTGCTCGCCGCGCTCATGCGCCGCTGACAGCAGACGGTGACATCCCCTGCCCTCCGATACCCGCGAGCGCCGGCGTCGGGGGGCGGTCCGTACGGAAATCGAAGACTTGAGGAACCACAATGGCAGCTGAGTCCGGCGGACAATCGGAACGGGATCCCTTGGAGGCCTTCATCGACGAGGTCTTCGAGGAAATGGTGCGCGATGCCGGATTGCGGCATACCGGCACCGGTGTCAGACACGGGAAGGACCCACTGGCCGGAGCCCTGATGGAGGCGGCCGTGGCATCCCTTTCCCGGCCGCCCTCCCGTTCCTCGGAACTGGAGAGGGTGCTGTTCGCGCAAACGCTGGCGACCGCCCTGGCGAATGCCCTCGCGCCCGCTCTGGCGGATGTGCTGGCCTCGGAGATCATGAAGGTGCTGAACCACCACGCGGCCTCCCGAAGAGACGGCACCCACGCGACCGTCGGCGGATCCGGCCACAGCGGCCGCTCCTCCTCCCGAAGCGGCGGCCCTTCCTGACGAAAAGCCCCGCAGGCCCCGCACACCGGCCGGCCCCGATCTGATCGGCGCGCGTGACCCCGGGGCGCCCCGCCGGAACCGCGGGGCCTGCGGGGGCCGTGATGATGCTCAGCGGGCCGCTCAGCATCCTCATGGGGGCATCCGGCATCGCACAGGACACCGTGTTCGCCGCGTCCCGGTACGCCTACCGGTTCGACCTGACGGCCTGGGGCTGGATCCACCTGGTGATCGGGGTGGCGCTCGTCGTGGCCGGCCTCGGAGCCCTGACGGACCAGAGCTGGGGTCGCGGGGCCGGCCTGACGCTGGCCGGGGTCAGCCTGATCACCCAGTTCATGTTCATTCCGTACTATCCGTGGTGGTCCATCCCGGTGATGACACTCGACTTTCTGATCATGTTCGCGCTGACGAGGACCCACGGTCGGTGAACCCTGACGGCCGGGCCCCTCGCCGACGAAAGCCACGCGCTCCGCTCTCGCGCCATGTCAGCCCTGAATACCAAAGACCCCCAGCCGATACCGGCTGGGGGTCTTCTCGCATGTGGGGCTAACAGGATTTGAACCTGTGGCCTCATCCTTATCAGGGATGCGCTCTAACCAACTGAGCTATAGCCCCGCCGCGCTTTTGCGGTGTGTGTCCCGCGCGCTGACTCCTGAAGATTAGCGCACGACCGCGCCAGTCCCAAAATCGGTTGCCGGTGACCGTCGGGTCAGGGCCCCGTGAGGCGTCCGCGGGGCCTTACTCGTCCTCCGCCAGCGTCAGCTCGATGCCGCCGACGAAGCCCGCGGAGAGGTTGTAGATGAACGCCCCGAGGGTCGCGAGCGCCGTGGCCAGGACCACGTCGATCACCGCGATGATCGACGTGAACGTCAGCACGTGGGGGAGCGAGAGGAACGCCTGGAGGTCGAAGCCGTTCGCCTCGTTCGAGCCGGTCGCCTCCGAGATCGTGCCGCCGACCGTCGAGAACACACCCATCGCGTCCATGACCATCCACAGCACCGCCGAGGCGACGATCGTGCAGATGCCGAACGCGATCGAGAGCAGGAAGCTGACCTTCATCACCGACCACGGGTCGGCCTTGGCCACCCGCAGCCGCGCCTTGCGGGTGCGCGGCGCGGTCCGTGCGCCGGCGCCGGTGCGCGGCTTGCGCGTCGCACCGGCCGGGGCCTGCGCCGGGTAGGCCTGCGGCGGGTGGTACGGCCCCGCGGGCTGCTCCGGGTTCCGCTCGCCGGGCAGCGGCGAAGCCGGCCGTGCCCCACCGGCCGCGGCCGGGCCTCGGGTGTCCGTCACGGTTCCCCCTCTGGATTCCTGCTGGGATTCCTGCGTGCCGGAGGAATCCGCCACGGAAGCTTTCACCGGCTTCAGGTTCGTCGTGTGCGGGTCGTTCGCACTCGCCGCACGCGCGGCGGAGCCACGGCCGCCGCCGTCCGTCTCCGTACCCGTGGAGGTACCGGCCGATCCGGCGCCCGTGGCTCCGCTCACGATGACTCACTCCTCGTGCTACTCGGCCGAGGGTGCCTCACCCTCGTCCGTGCCGGTGGTCTCGGCACCCTCGGCGAGCTCGTCCACGGCCACGTCGCCGTCGACTTCCTCCGCCTCGCGCCCGGCCTCGGCGTTACGTGCGATACCGACCACGGCATCGCGCTTGCCCAGGTTGATCAGTTGGACGCCCATGGTGTCACGGCCCGTCTCCCTGACCTCGTTGACTCGCGTACGAATCACACCGCCGGAGAGGGTGATGGCGAGGATCTCGTCGTTCTCCTCGACAATCAGCGCGCCGACGAGCGAACCACGGTCCTCCACGATCTTGGCGGCCTTGATGCCGAGGCCGCCGCGGCCCTGGACGCGGTACTCGTCGACGGCGGTCCGCTTCGCGTACCCACCGTCGGTGGCAGTGAACACGAACGTACCGGTTCGAACAACATTCATCGAGAGAAGCTCGTCGCCCTCCCGGAAACTCATCCCCTTGACGCCGGAGGTGGCGCGGCCCATCGGGCGCAGGGAGTCGTCCGAGGCGGTGAACCGGATCGACTGCGCCTTCTTGCTGACCAGCAGCAGATCGTCGTCCGCCGAGACCAGCTCGGCACCGATCAGCTCGTCGTCCGAGCCGTCCTCGCGCTCCCGCAGGTTGATGGCGATGACACCGCCGGAGCGAGGCGAATCGTAATCCTTCAGTGGCGTCTTCTTGACCAGGCCGGACTTGGTCGCGAGGACCAGGTACGGCGCCGCCTCGTAGTCCCGGATCGCGAGGATCTCGGCGATCGCCTCGTCCGGCTGGAAGGCGAGCAGGTTCGCGACGTGCTGGCCGCGCGCGTCCCGGCCGGCCTCGGGCAGCTCGTACGCCTTGGCCCGGTAGACCCGGCCCTTGTTCGTGAAGAACAGCAGCCAGTGGTGCGTGGTGGAGACGAAGAAGTGGTCGACGATGTCGTCTTCCTTCAGCTTCGTGCCGCGCACGCCCTTGCCGCCGCGCTTCTGCGCCCGGTAGTCGTCCGTCTTCGTCCGCTTGACGTAACCGCCGCGCGAGACGGTGACGACGATGTCCTCCTCGGCGATCAGGTCCTCGATGGACATGTCGCCCTCGTACGGGATCAGCTTGGTCTGGCGGTCGTCGCCGTACTTCTCGACGATCGCGGCCAGTTCCTCGCTGACGATCCCGCGCTGGCGGACCGGCGAGGCGAGGATCTGGTTGTACTCGTTGATCTTCGCCTGGAGCTCGTCGTGCTCCTGGACGATCTTCTGCCGCTCCAGGGCCGCCAGGCGGCGGAGCTGCATCTCCAGGATCGCGTTGGCCTGGATCTCGTCGATCTCCAGGAGGCCCATCAGGCCGGTGCGGGCGACATCGACCGTCTCACTGCGCCGGATCAGCGCGATGACCTCGTCGATGGCGTCCAGAGCCTTCAGCAGACCGCGCAGGATGTGCGCGCGCTCCTCGGCCTTGCGCAGCCGGAACCGGGTCCGGCGGACGATGACCTCGATCTGGTGCGTCACCCAGTGACGGATGAACGCGTCCAGGGACAGCGTGCGCGGCACGCCGTCGACCAGCGCCAGCATGTTGGCGCCGAAGTTCGTCTGGAGGTCGGTGTGCTTGTACAGGTTGTTCAGCACGACCTTGGCGACCGCGTCCCGCTTGAGGACGATCACCAGGCGCTGGCCGGTACGGGAGGACGTCTCGTCGCGGACGTCCGCGATACCGCCGACCTTTCCGTCCTTCACCAGGTCGGCGATCTTCTGCGCCAGGTTGTCCGGGTTCACCTGGTACGGCAGCTCGGTGACCACCAGGCACTGGCGGCCCTGGATCTCCTCCACCTCGACCACCGCGCGCATCGTGATCGAGCCGCGGCCCGTGCGGTACGCCTCCTCGATGCCCTTGCGGCCCACGACGAGCGCGCCGGTCGGGAAGTCGGGGCCCTTGATGCGCTCCATGAGCGCGTCGAGCAGCTCCTCGTGCGAGACCTCGGGGTTCTCCAGGTACCACTGGGCGCCGGCCGCGACCTCGCGCAGGTTGTGCGGCGGGATGTTGGTCGCCATGCCGACCGCGATACCGGCCGAGCCGTTGATCAGCAGGTTCGGGAAGCGGGCCGGCAGAACGGTCGGCTCCTGGGAGCGGCCGTCGTAGTTGTCCGTGAAGTCGACGGTCTCCTCGTCGATGTCACGGACCATCTCCATCGACAGCGGCGCCATCTTGCACTCGGTGTAGCGCATCGCCGCCGCCGGGTCGTTGCCCGGGGAACCGAAGTTGCCGTTGGAGTCCACCAGCGGCATCCGCATCGACCAGGGCTGGGCGAGGCGCACCAGCGCGTCGTAGATCGAGGAGTCGCCGTGCGGGTGGTAGTTGCCCATGACGTCGCCGACGACGCGGGCGCACTTGTAGAAACCGCGCTCGGGGCGGTAGCCGCCGTCGTACATCGCGTACAGCACGCGCCGGTGGACGGGCTTGAGACCGTCCCGGACGTCGGGCAGCGCACGGGAGACGATGACGGACATCGCGTAGTCGAGGTACGAGCGCTGCATCTCCGTCTCGAGCCCGACGGGCTCGACACGCATCACGAGTTCGCCGCCCTCTTCGGGGGTGACGGGAGTGTTCTCGTCGGCCATTGCTGGTGAAGATCCTTCCTGGTGCGGTCAGCTGAGACCGACTCAGATGTCGAGGAAGCGGACGTCCTTGGCGTTGCGCTGGATGAACTGGCGGCGCGCCTCGACGTCCTCGCCCATGAGGACCGAGAAGAGGTCGTCGGCCTGGGCTGCGTCGTCCAGGGTGACCTGGCCGAGGACCCGGTGCTCCTGGTCCATCGTGGTCACGCGCAGCTCCTCGGCGTTCATCTCGCCGAGGCCCTTGAAGCGCTGGATCGAGTCCTCGCGGACGCGCTTGCCGCGCTGGCGGCCCATCTCGATGAGCGCGTCGCGCTCACGGTCCGAGTAGGCGTACTCCACGTCGTCACGGCCCCACTTGATCTTGTACAGCGGGGGACGGGACAGGTACACGTGCCCGGCCTCGACCAGCGGCCGCATGAAGCGGAACAGGAAGGTCAGCAGCAGGGTGCTGATGTGCTGGCCGTCGACGTCGGCGTCCGCCATCAGGATGATCTTGTGATAGCGGAGCTTCTCGATGTCGAAGTCCTCGTGCACACCCGTGCCGAAGGCCGAGATCAGCGCCTGGATCTCCTGGTTCTGGAGGATCTTGTCGATCCTGGCCTTCTCGACGTTCAGGATCTTGCCGCGGATCGGGAGGATCGCCTGGTACTGCGGGTTGCGGCCGGACTTGGCCGAGCCGCCGGCGGAGTCACCCTCGACGATGAAGATCTCGCACTTGGTGGGGTCGTTGGACTGGCAGTCCGACAGCTTGCCCGGCAGCGACGCGCTCTCCAGCAGGCCCTTGCGGCGGGTCAGGTCGCGCGCCTTGCGGGCCGCCACGCGCGCGGTGGCCGCCTGGATGCCCTTGCGGATGATGTCCGCGGCCTCGACCGGGTTGCGGTCCAGCCAGTCGTTGAGGTGCTCGTAGACCGCCTTCTGCACGAAGGTCTTGGCCTCCGTGTTGCCCAGCTTGGTCTTCGTCTGGCCCTCGAACTGCGGCTCGCTCAGCTTGACCGAGATGATCGCGGTCAGACCCTCGCGGATGTCGTCACCGGTGAGGTTGTCGTCCTTCTCCCGGAGCAGCTTCTTGTCGCGGGCGTACTTGTTGATCAGGCTGGTGAGGGCCGCGCGGAAGCCCTCCTCGTGCGTACCGCCCTCGTGGGTGTGGATGATGTTCGCGAAGGAGTACACGCCCTCGCTGTAGCCGCTGTTCCACTGCATGGCGACCTCGAGGGACAGGCTCTTGTCCTTGTCCTCGGCCTCCAGGTCGATGACCGTGGGGTGCACGGCGTCTCCCTTGCGGGAGTTGAGGTACTTCACGAAGTCGACGATGCCGCCCTCGTAGTGGTACGTGACGGTCTTGACCTCGTCCTTCTCGTCCGCACCCGCCTCGTCCGCCCCGGCGGTGGCCTTCGCCGACTCACGCTCGTCGGTGAGCTTGATCGTCAGGCCCTTGTTGAGGAACGCCATCTCCTGGAAGCGCCGCGACAGCGTCTCGAAGGAGTACTCGGTGGTCTCGAAGATCTCCGAGTCGGCCCAGAAGGTGACCGACGTGCCGGTCTCGTCCGTGGCCTCGTGCTTGGCCAGCGGGGCCGTCGGGACGCCCATCTTGTAGTCCTGCGTCCAGCGGTGGCCGTCGGTCCTGACCTCCACGGAGACCTTGGACGACAGGGCGTTCACCACCGAGACGCCGACGCCGTGCAGACCACCGGAGACCGCGTAGCCGCCGCCGCCGAACTTGCCGCCCGCGTGCAGCACGGTCAGCACGACCTCGACGGCCGGCTTGCCCTCGGAGGGCACGATGCCCACCGGGATGCCACGGCCGTTGTCGACGACGCGCACGCCGCCGTCGGCGAGGATCGTCACGTCGATGGTGTCCGCGTAGCCGGCCAGCGCCTCGTCGACGGAGTTGTCGACGACCTCGTACACCAGGTGGTGCAGACCGCGCTCGCCCGTGGAGCCGATGTACATGCCGGGCCGCTTGCGGACCGCGTCCAGCCCTTCGAGCACGGTGATGGCGCTGGCGTCGTAGGAGGCGGAGACCGCGGCGGACTCCGGGGCCTCGCCGCTCACGCCGGCGTCGGTGGACGGGATGTTCTCGTTGGGGTTGCCGGAATCGGCCACGAAGCGCCCTTTCTGGCACAGCACGAGCCGGGCTCGTCGGCGGATCGCCGGAGCGGCTGCGGCATGTTGCGTTGGTAAGCCTTGATCAGCGTTGCTCAGCTTTTCCCGGGCGGTCCCCACGATGGGGCGGGATTGGCTTCCAGTCTACCGGTAGCGCTGACATCGATGGGGGTTTGCCGGTACCTGAGTCCCCATGTGCCGCCCTCAACCGGTCTCGGCCGGGTCCCGATATACGGAAGGGGGCTCCGAGGGGCTCACAGCGGCACTCAGCCCTTCGAGCCGTCAACCCTTGGCTACTGGGGGGTCAGAAGGCGTTCCGCGCCCGATCCGGCGGTGATCCACGCCCGTGTCCGCAGGTACGACGGCACACCGAAGGAACCCCTCGACGTGAGGTACGTCACCCGTAGGTGTCGCCGGGGCCGGTGCTCCCCGGAGCCCGCAGCGGGCCGTAGCGGCGGGCCGGGCCGCCCGGGTTGAGCACCTTGATCGTCCGCACGCTGCCGTGCCCCAGATCCTCGTTGAGCCGCGCCACCAGCGTGGGGGCGAGCACCCGCAGCTGGGTCGCCCAGGCCGTCGAGTCGCAGCTCACGGTCAGCACGCGCTCGTCCTCGTCGTACCGCTGCGGCACGCAGTGCTTGGCGAGGTCGTCCCCGACGATCTGCGGCCAGCGCCCCATCACCCCGCCCACCGCGGCCGGGGTCTCCCAGCCACGCTCGTTGAGCAGGCGGTTGATCGCCGCGCCCAGCGCCATCGGATCGCGGCCGTCGGCGCGCGCGCCGGAGCGCAGTCCGCCCCCGCGCCGCGCCTGCTTCTTCTGCCGCGCCGCGTCCCCCCGCGCGCGTGCCTGCTCCTTCGCGGCGCGCAACGCCACGCGCGCGAGGTCGACCCCCGAGGGCTCCGCCTTGCCACGTGCCTTGTCGCGTGCCGTGTCCGGGCCGGTCCTCCGGGTGTCCGGTGCGGGTTCGTCGGTGCTCATACGCGTTCCACCGTCCCACCGGCCACCGCGTAGCGGGCACCGGCCAGCACCTGGGGTACGTCGTCGTCCACGGCGGCGGTGACCAGCACCTGCTCACCGGGCGCGACCAGTTCCGCCAGCCGCTCGCGGCGACGGGCGTCCAGCTCGGCGAAGACGTCGTCCAGGATCAGCACCGGCTCGTTGCCCTCGGCCCGCAGCAGGTCGTAGGAGGCCAGCCGCAGGGCGAGGGCGTAGGACCAGGACTCGCCGTGGGAGGCGTACCCCTTGGCGGGCAGCTGACCGAGTTTGAGCAGCAGATCGTCCCGGTGCGGGCCCACCAGGGTCACGCCCCGCTCGATCTCCTGCTTGCGCGCCTCCGCCAGCGCCGCCATCAGCTGGGCGCAGAGGTCCTCGCGCGTGTGCGCCTCGCCCGGCGCGGACGGCTTGTACTCCAGCGAGACCGGCCCGCCACCGGGGGCCAGCTGCTCGTAGGCCTTGTCGGCCAGCGGATGCAGCGCGGCGATCAGGTCCATCCGCTGCGCCAGCAGCTCCGCACCCGCGCGCGCGAGATGCTGGTCCCACACGTCCAGGGTGGACAGGTCCATGGAACGCCCGCCGTGCCGGCGCGCGAGCGCGGCCGTCTTCAGCAGGGTGTTGCGCTGCTTGAGCACCCGCTCGTAGTCGGAGCGCACGCCGGCCATGCGCGGCGAGCGCGCGGTGATCAACTCGTCGAGGAACCGCCGCCGTTCACCCGGGTCCCCCTTCACCAGCGCGAGGTCCTCGGGCGCGAACAGCACCGTCCGTACGATCCCCAGCACGTCACGCGGTCTGACCTGCGCGGACCGGTTGATGCGGGCACGGTTGGCCCGGCCCGGGTTCAGCTCCAGCTCGATCAGCTGCTGCCGCTCGCCCTGCCGGACCTGCGCCCGTACGACGGCCCGCTCGGCCCCCATGCGGACCAGGGGGGCGTCGGAGGCGACGCGGTGGCTGCCCAGCGTCGCCAGATACCCGACCGCCTCCACGAGGTTGGTCTTGCCCTGCCCGTTGGGACCCACGAAGGCGGTGACGCCCGGGTCGAGCGGAACCTCGGCCCGGGCGTACGAACGGAAGTCGGCCAGCGAAAGATGCGTGACGTGCATGGTCGTGCGCCGACCTCCCCCAGGGTTGTGGATCGCGGAGCGACCCTGTGGATTACTTCTTCTCTACGGCGTGACCACCGAACTGGTTGCGCAGCGCGGCGATCATCTTCATCTGCGGCGAGTCGTCCTGCCGGGAGGCGAACCGCGCGAACAGCGACGCGGTGATCGCCGGCAGCGGTACCGCGTTGTCGATCGCGGCCTCCACGGTCCAGCGTCCCTCACCGGAGTCCTGTGCGTAACCGCGCAGGCCCTCCAGGTGCTCGTCGTCGTCCAGCGCGTTGACCGCGAGGTCGAGCAGCCAGGAGCGGATGACCGTGCCCTCCTGCCAGGAGCGGAAGACCTCGCGGACGTTCTCCACGGAGTCGACCTTCTCCAGCAGCTCCCAGCCCTCGGCGTAGGCCTGCATCATGGCGTACTCGATGCCGTTGTGGACCATCTTCGCGAAGTGGCCCGCACCGACCTTGCCGGCGTGCACCGAGCCGAAGTCGCCCTCCGGCTTCAGCGCGTCGAAGACCGGCTGCACCTTGGCGACGTTCTCGGCGTCGCCGCCGTACATCAGCGCGTACCCGTTCTCCAGGCCCCAGACGCCGCCGGAGACGCCGCAGTCGACGAAGCCTATGCCCTTGGCGGCCAGCTCCTCGGCGTGCTTCTCGTCGTCCGTCCAGCGGGAGTTGCCGCCGTCCACGACCACGTCGCCGGGCTCCAGCAGCTCGGCCAGCCGGTCGATGGTCGACTGGGTGGCCTCACCGGCCGGGACCATCACCCAGACCACCCGCGGACCGCTGAGCTTGCCCACCAGCTCTTCCAGGCTGTGGACATCCGCGAGGTCCGCGTTGCGGTCGTATCCGATGACGGTGTGGCCCGCGCGGCGGATCCGCTCGCGCATGTTGCCGCCCATCTTGCCGAGGCCGACGAGACCGAGCTCCATCAGTTGTGTTCCTTAGGTCGCTGTGTGGCGTGAGAGGCACCTGCGTGCCGAGCCGAGCCTAAACCCGGACGCTCATGCACAGCTGTGGGCATACGCGCTCATGCGTGCCCCCTCGGATCGGCGGCTGACCTGCGGCTTCTCGAGCGTCGCCGTCCGTCCACGGCCGTCCGTCCCAGCCATGAGCGCCGGGTACCCACAGGAGGCACCCGGCACTGTGCACAGCTGTGGACAACGTCAGCCGCTGAGCCGCACCGGCATGATCAGGTACTTGTAGGCGTCGTCGGCCTCGGCGTCCACCGCCGGCTTGCCGCTCAGCAGCGCCGGCTTCGTGGACGTCGTGAACGACAGCTGCGCCACCGGCGAGTCGATCGCGCTCAGACCGTCCAGCAGGAACGTCGGGTTGAAGGCGATCGAGATGTCGTCGCCCTCCAGCTGCGCGTCGACCCTTTCCACAGCCTGTGCGTCGTCGCTGGAACCGGCTTCCAGGATCAGCACGCCCTGCTCGAAGCTCAGCCGCACCGGGGTGTTGCGCTCGGCGACCAGGGCCACACGCTTGACGGCCTCCACGAACGGGGCGGTCTCGATCACGGCGACGGAGTTGAACTCGGTCGGGAACAGCGTGCGGTACTTCGGGAGGTCGCCCTCCAGCAGCCGCGTCGTCGTGCGACGACCGGCGCCCTCGAAACCGATCAGGCCCTCGCCCGCGCCCGAGCCGGACAGCGCGAGGATGACGCTGTCACCGCTGGTCAGCGCCTTGGCGGTGTCCTGGAGCGTCTTGGCGGGCACCAGGGCGACCGCGGAGACGTCCGGGTTCTCCGGCTTCCACAGGAACTCGCGGACCGCGAAGCGGTAGCGGTCGGTGGAGGCCAGGGTGACCGTGTCGCCCTCGATCTCGATGCGCACACCGGTCAGCACGGGGAGCGTGTCGTCACGGCCGGCGGCGATGGCCACCTGGGAGACGGCGGCGGCGAAGACCTCGCCGGGGACGGTGCCCGTCGCGTTCGGCATCTGGGGCAGTGCCGGGTACTCCTCCACAGGCAGGGTGTGGAGTGTGAATCGCGAGGAGCCGCAGACCACGGTCGCCCGTACACCGTCTGTGGAAATCTCCACCGGCCGATTGGGGAGCGCGCGGGAGATGTCCGCGAGCAGGCGGCCGGAGACCAGGACCGTGCCGTCCTCCTCGACCTCGGCCTCGACGCTCACCTTCGCGGAGACCTCGTAGTCGAAGCTCGACAGGCTCAGCTGGCCGTCCTCGGCCTTCAGCAGCAGGCCGGCGAGGACAGGCGCCGGCGGACGGGCCGGGAGGCTGCGTGCAGCCCACGCCACTGCCTCCGCGAGTACGTCGCGTTCC
Organism: Streptomyces sp. NPDC038200; assembly: GCF_055600785.1. Classification (NCBI taxonomy): domain Bacteria; kingdom Bacillati; phylum Actinomycetota; class Actinomycetes; order Kitasatosporales; family Streptomycetaceae; genus Streptomyces; species Streptomyces sp. NPDC038200. Next base: position 243,426 of record NZ_JBVJYH010000006.1, on the reverse strand, counting down.
ACCCGGATCTTCACCGTAAGCCGCCTCCTGCTGTTGCTACTGAGTCCTCCGACTCGGTGTCGCCGCCCTCTGTGACGGGAAGGACACCGGGGACCAGTCTGACGCACGGCACTGACAGTAGGTGCCCGTCGGGGTCAAGTCGGTCCGAGGGGCAGCCGGACGCGAGACGGCGAGTTGTGCACAGGCCCCGCTTCGAAACGATTGCCGAGCTCTCTCTAGTCGGGAGTAGTAGTAGGGCCTGTGGATACCGTGGATAACCACGTTTGCCCAGCTCAGCACAGCTTTTTTATCCACTGCCCCTGTGGGTGGAGGCGGTGGACAACCCGGGGTCTCTGTGGAGAACAAGAAGTTCTGCACACACCGCCCACAGGACGAGGGCAGTTCTCCCCAGCTGTGTCCCCAGGAATACCCAGGTTTCCCACACCCCAATCCGGCAGCCTCCTGTGACGGCTTTCACTCGACGCGGTGACCGCGTGCGTCGGGTTGCCGAACAGTGGACAGCCATGTGGAGAAGCGGGTGATCGCTGGGGACAACCGCCCTCAGCCTGTGGGCCGCCGGTGGAAAACTTCGTGCACAGGCTGGGGACAGACACGTTGTCCACAGTCTGTGGAGATCCTTCGTCCACGATTCCACAGGCCCTTGAGCTGGGCGGAAGCCGTGGGGCCAGCTTCCCTGTGGACGCAGCTCGGGACAACTCCACAGTCCCCAGGATGTGGACGGAAGAAAGTCACCGAATCTGTGGAGAGTGGCCGTAACCAGGCAAGTAATCGAACACCGGATGACAGGGGAGAAACGGTCCACAGCGCCGTGCGCGGCAGCTCCGGCCGTCCGGGAGCCCCCGCGAGGGCCTCGGGACGGCGGCGCGAGGTGCACGCGAGGGCCTCGGGACGGCCGCGTGAGGTGCACGCGAGGGCCTCGGGACGGTCGCGTGAGCTGCACGCGAGGGCCTGAGGGGGCCGGAGGGCGGCTGTGAAGGTGTCGAGTGGCAGCTGCGACGCCTTCACCGGAACCTCCCCGGGTGCCTCCCCCGGGTGCCTCCCCCCGGTGCCTCCTCCTCGGGGTCGCGTCCTCGGGTCACGCCCTCGGCGTCTGCCTCCGGTACGCCGAAGGGCGCCCCCGGGATGCTTTCCCGGGGGCGCCCTTCGCGTCGGCGTACGGCCGGCTCAGCCGTTCTTGATGCGGTTGGTCAGCTCGGTGACCTGGTTGTAGATCGAGCGTCGCTCGGCCATCAGCGCGCGGATCTTGCGGTCGGCGTGCATGACGGTCGTGTGGTCACGGCCGCCGAACTGCGCGCCGATCTTCGGCAGCGACAGATCCGTCAGCTCGCGGCACAGGTACATCGCGATCTGCCGGGCGGTGACCAGCGCGCGCCCGCGCGAGGTGCCGCACAGGTCCTCGACCGTCAGCCCGAAGTAGTCCGCGGTGGCCCCCATGATCGCCGTGGCCGTGATCTCCGGCGCGCTGTCCTCGCCGCCGGGGATCAGATCCTTCAGGACGATCTCCGTCAGGCCCAGGTCCACCGGCTGCCGGTTGAGCGAGGCGAACGCCGTCACCCGGATCAGCGCGCCCTCCAGCTCACGGATGTTCCGTGAGATCCGGGAGGCGATGAACTCCAGCACCTCCGGCGGGGCGTTGAGCTGCTCCTGGACCGCCTTCTTGCGCAGGATCGCGATCCGCGTCTCCAGCTCGGGCGGCTGGACGTCGGTGATCAGACCCCACTCGAAACGGTTCCGCAGCCGGTCCTCCAGCGTGACCAGCTGCTTGGGCGGCCGGTCGCTGGAGAGCACGATCTGCTTGTTGGCGTTGTGGAGCGTGTTGAACGTGTGGAAGAACTCCTCCTGCGTCGACTCCTTGTCCGCGAGGAACTGGATGTCGTCGACGAGCAGGATGTCCATCTCGCGGTAGCGCTTGCGGAAGCTGTCGCCCTTGCCGTCGCGGATGGAGTTGATGAACTCGTTGGTGAACTCCTCCGAGCTGACGTACCGCACCCGTGTGCCCGGGTAGAGGCTGCGCGCGTAGTGCCCGATGGCGTGCAGCAGATGGGTCTTGCCGAGTCCCGACTCGCCGTAGATGAACAGCGGGTTGTACGCCTTCGCCGGCGCCTCGGCGACCGCGACCGCCGCCGCGTGCGCGAACCGGTTGGAGGCGCCGATGACGAACGTGTCGAACAGGTACTTCGGGTTCAGCCGTGCCGTCGGCTCACCCGGGCCGCTCGTCGGTGCCGGCTGCGCGCCCAGCGGACCCTGGGCACCCCCCGAGGACACGTCCGGGCGGCCGGTGCCACCGCGGTGCGCCGGCGGTTCGGGCAGCTCACGGCGGACCGGGTCGCGCTGGTCGTACTCGGTCCGGGACGGGTCGTACTCGGGGCGGCCCGGGTCGTACTCCGGGCGGGACGGCTCGTAGTCCGCGCGCGGGCTGTCGTAGTCGCCGCGCTGCTTCTCGTACGGCGGCCGCTCCCTGCCCTGCGGGCGGTAGTCCTGGGGCGGCGAGCCGTAGGCGTCCCCACCGGAGCCGTAACCGTCCTGGGAGGACGGCGAGGCGTACGGGTCGCGCTCGGGGAAGCCGAGCCGGGGCTGCTGCCAGCCGTACTCGTCCTGGGAGGAGCGCGGCCAGGCGCCCGGCTCGGGCCGCTGGTACTCGGACGGGTAGGCCGGGCGCGCGGTGGGGAGCTGGTCCTGGCGCGAGGGCGGGAGCTGCTCGGGGCGTGGCTCGCCGCCCGGGAGCTGCTCGGAGCCACGGTGGCGGCCATAGCCCTCGTACGGGCCGGACGGCAGCTCCGGCTCCTCGTAGCGCGGCTTGGGCGCCTGCTGGGCGGGGGGCGCCGGGGGAGCCGGCGGTTCGCCCGCCGAGTCGTCCACGGTGATGGCGATCCGGATGGGCCGGCCGCACTCGCGGCTCAGGGTCTCGCTGACGATCGGCGCGAGACGGCCCTCCAGGACGTTCTTCGCGAACTCGTTCGGTACGGCGAGCAGCGCGGTGTCCGCGACCAGCGCGAGGGGCTGGCAGCGCCGGATCCAGTGCTCGTCCTTCGCCTCGACACCCTGCCCGCGGCCCTCCCCGAGGAGTTGCTCCAGTACGCGTGGCCACACTGCGGCAAGATCGGCAGGTACGTCAGCCACAGGGCACGCTCTCTCACAGGTCCCACGAACGTGTGGTTCAGGGACGGGTTGGGATGAAAATCAGGTCGGGCGGGGATATGGGAACGAATCGGGGTTCAGCCACGGTAGTCAGCGCGGCGGGTGCGGTTCAAGTTGTTGTCCCCAGCCTGTGGATAGTGTCTCTCGGTGACCCTCGGTTTGACCGGATGGCGCGGCCCCGCGTACCGTAACCAGGTCGAGTTGTCGATGGCTGCTGCCGCCTGCCTCCGATGGGCACAGATCACTTCGGGTGATCGGGAAGCGGTGCACTCGGGCGTGAAGCGAGCTACTCGTGGGCGCACGGTGACAGCCAGGACGGCACCCCGCCACTACCGATTCTTTCTGGAGCCCCCGAGTGAGCAAGCGCACCTTCCAGCCGAACAACCGTCGTCGCGCGAAGACCCACGGCTTCCGGCTGCGTATGCGCACCCGTGCCGGCCGCGCGATTCTCGCGTCTCGCCGTAGCAAGGGTCGCGCCCGCCTGTCCGCCTGATCCCGATCAGGTCATGACGTCGTGCTGCCCACCGAGAACCGGCTGAGGCGGCGCGAGGACTTCGCGACCGCGGTACGACGAGGTCGTCGGGCCGGACGCCCGACCCTCGTCGTCCACCTTCGTAGCGGTGCCACGGACCCGCACGCGCCTGGGGAGAGCGCTCCCCCGACGCGTGCGGGTTTCGTCGTGAGCAAGGCAGTGGGTGGAGCGGTTGTGCGCAACACAGTGAAGCGCAGACTGCGTCATCTGATGCGTGACCGAGTCGCCCTGTTTCCCCCCGGTAGCCTGGTAGTCGTACGAGCGCTGCCCGGAGCGGGCGACGCAGACCACGCACAGCTGGCCCGAGACCTGGATGCCGCCCTCGAGCGGCTACTGGGAGGGGGCGCGCGATGAAGTACCCGCTGCTGGCTCTTATCAAGCTGTACCAGTGGACGATCAGTCCGCTGCTGGGGCCGGTGTGCAAGTACTACCCGTCGTGCTCCCACTACGGCTACACGGCCATCGACCGGCACGGTGCGATCAAGGGAACGGCACTCACCGCCTGGCGCATCCTCCGGTGTAATCCGTGGTCGCTCGGCGGTGTGGACCACGTCCCACCGCGCAAGCGTCCCCGGTGGCACGAAATGCTGCGCAACGCTTGGCGCGCACGCAAGGGCGGGCCCTCCGCCGGCGAACCGGCCACCGGAGCGAAGCCCGAGAAGCACGCTTCCGAGCTTCCTCCGAGCCCGGCCGCAGAGACCTCGTCCCATGCCCAAGGAGCATGATTAGTGGACACGATTGCCAGCCTCTTCAGTTTCATCACCTGGCCCGTCTCCTGGGTCATCGTTCAGTTCCACGCGGTGTACGGAGCGATCTTCGGGCCCGACACCGGGTGGGCCTGGGGCCTGTCCATCGTGTCCCTGGTGATCCTGATCCGCATCTGCCTGATCCCGCTCTTCGTGAAGCAGATCAAGGCCACTCGGGCGATGCAGACGCTCCAGCCCGAGATGAAGAAGATCCAGGAGCGCTACAAGAACGACAAGCAGCGTCAGTCCGAAGAGATGATGAAGCTGTACAAGGAGTCGGGTACCAACCCGCTCTCCTCGTGCCTTCCCATCCTGGCGCAGTCCCCGTTCTTCTTCGCCCTGTACCACGTGCTCAACGGCATCGCGTCGAACAAGACGATCGGCGTGATCGACCAGGGTCTGCTGGAGAGCGCGCAGAAGGCGCACATCTTCGGTGCCCCGCTGGCCGCCAAGTTCTTCAGCAGCGAAGCGCAGGTCACCGCGCTCAACGCCTCGCTGACCGACGTCCGCGTCGTCACGGCCATCATGATCGTGCTGATGTCGGCGTCGCAGTTCTACACGCAGCGCCAGCTGATGACGAAGAACGTCGACACCACGGTGAAGACGCCGTTCATGCAGCAGCAGAAGATGCTGATGTACGTCTTCCCGGTCATGTTCGCCGTCTTCGGTGTGAACTTCCCGGTCGGTGTCCTCGTCTACTGGCTGACCACCAACGTGTGGACCATGGGCCAGCAGATGTACGTCATCCGCAACAACCCGACCCCGGGTTCCAAGGCTCAGGCCGCCTACCTGGAGCGCCTGACCAAGCACGTCACGCAGCACGGCAAGGTCAGCCGCCGCAGCGAGAAGGCCATCGTCAAGGCGATCGTCTCCAAGGGCCGCGACCGCAACGAGTTCGAGCGCAAGTTCGTCAACTCGCTGAACAAGGCCGGCCTCGCTGCTCAGGCCGACGGCACCGTGACGAGGAGCGCGGCCCAGGCCGCGGCGCAGACCGAGGACGGTACGGCCACCGACACCATCACGGCCACCGCCACCGCCGCCCGGCGTCAGCAGCCCAAGCGCCAGACCAAGGCTCAGCGTCAGTCCGGCAAGCAGACGGGCGATTCCCCGTCGCTCGAGAAGTCCGACGAGCCCCAGGACGCCAAGCCCGCCGCTGCCCAGCAGCCCCAGAAGCCCGGCTCCGGCACCCGCAGCAAGGCCCAGTCCGGCCAGCGCAAGGGTGGCCCGCAGCGGCCCAAGTCCCCGTCCAAGAAGTAAGAAGGAGCTCATCCCGTGACGGAAGGCACCACCTCCGCCGCTGCCGAGGGTGCAGACACCCTCTCCCGCCTGGAGCAGGAGGGTGAGATCGCGGCGGACTACCTGGAGGGTCTGCTGGACATCGCCGACCTCGACGGCGACATCGACATGGACGTCGAGGCCGACCGTGCCTCTGTGTCGATCATCAGCGACACCGGCGGCCGTGACCTGCAGAAGCTGGTCGGCCGGGACGGCGAGGTGCTGGAGGCGCTGCAGGAGCTGACGCGCCTGGCGGTGCACCGGGAGACCGGCGACCGCAGCCGTCTCATGCTGGACATCGCGGGGTACCGGGCCAACAAGCGGTCCGAGCTGTCCGAGCTGGGCGCCAAGGCCGCCGCCGAGGTGAAGAGCACCGGCGAGCCCGTGAAGCTCAAGCCGATGACCCCGTTCGAGCGCAAGGTCGTGCACGACGCGGTCAAGGCCGCCGGGCTGCGCAGCGAGTCCGAAGGCGAGGAGCCGCAGCGCTTCGTCGTCGTGCTGCCCGCCTGATCGGCCCCCTCATTTCACCGGCCCCGTCTGTTGAGCAGGCGGGGCCGAACTTTGTCAGCCTGTAGTTCTGGTGGCCGGTGTGTGAAGCGCCGGCGCTGTACGGAAGGACGGTCCCCGTGACGGAGGCAGCGGAGCTTCCCCCCGCGCCCGAGCAGGCGCGGGAAGTATTTGGTGAGCGCTTCGCCGATGCGGTTCGCTATGCGGAGCTGCTCGCCGAGGCGGGCGTGCAGCGTGGGCTGATCGGCCCGCGGGAAGTGCCTCGCCTGTGGGAGCGGCACCTGTTGAACTGCGCGGTGCTCTCCGAGGCCGTCCCGCACGGCGTGACGGTCTGCGATGTCGGCTCCGGTGCCGGGCTGCCGGGCATCCCGCTGGCCCTGGTTCGCGAGGACCTGAACATCACCCTGTTGGAGCCCTTGCTGCGGCGCACCAACTTCCTCACCGAGGTCGTCGAACTGCTCGGCCTGAACCATGTCACCGTGGTGCGCGGGCGCGCCGAGGAGGTCCTGGGCAAGCTGCCCCCGGTTCATGTGGTGACGGCACGCGCCGTGGCCCCGCTGGACCGCCTGGCCGCCTGGGGCATCCCGCTGCTGCGCCCGTACGGCGAGATGCTCGCGCTCAAGGGCGACACCGCCGAGGAAGAGCTGAAGGCCGCGTCCACCGCTCTCAGCAAGCTCGGCGCGGTCGAGACGTCCATCCTGCATGTGGGCGAGGGCGTGGTGGATCCGCTGTCCACCGTGGTGCGGGTCGAGGTCGGGGAAAGCCCGGGCGGTGTGCGCTTCGCCGCCAAGCGTGCGAAGGCGGCCCGTGCCGGTCGTGCTCGCCGCCGTCGGTGAGTGGATGGGCGGGCCCTGCTGATCCGTCCTGAGGACGGGACGTACTCCACACAAGCTGCCAAAGCTATGCAAGCCGGAGTGTCGCAGAGGCCCGGTCGTCGGCGCTGTGCATCGTGTTTCACGTGAAACGTCGCTCACTGTTGCACGGCATCATCAGTCGTGGCCGCGCTGCGGCCGAACCTCGCGACCGAAAGCCGCTCGGTTCACTCGCAGAGGGTCCCGCTTTGTCGGACACTCCGTCCCCCGGCCGGGGCACGGAGTTGTCCACAGAGGTGGATTTCTCCACAGAAGACCAGGCCTCACTGGTTCACGACCCCGAAGGCATGGGAGGCTCTGTTCATTGCGAGCCTGAAGTCGAGGAGAGTGAATCCTTGCGGTCCGACGCCAACATCGCGGGACCGATGACCGATCCGGTCCCCGGTCCCCGTACCGAGTCGACGGGGGCGGATGTTTCACGTGAAACACCGCCTCCGATGGACGACACTCCCATCGGTCGTGCGGCCCAACTGGCGGTGGAGGCTCTCGGCCGCGCCGGCGAAGGTCTGCCGCGACCAGAGCAGACCCGAATCATTGTGGTCGCCAACCAGAAGGGCGGCGTGGGTAAGACGACGACGACCGTCAACCTTGCCGCATCGCTGGCTCTGCACGGTAGCCGCGTCCTGGTGATCGACCTCGACCCGCAGGGCAACGCGTCCACCGCCCTCGGAATCGACCACCACGCCGAGGTGCCCTCGATCTATGACGTGTTGGTGGAGAGCAAGCCTCTCGCCGAGGTCGTCCAGCCCGTCGTCGATGTCGAGGGCCTCTTCTGCGCCCCCGCCACCATCGATCTCGCCGGTGCGGAGATCGAGCTGGTGTCCCTGGTGGCCCGGGAGAGCCGGCTGCAGCGGGCCATCCAGGCGTACGAGCAGCCGCTGGACTACATCCTCATCGACTGCCCGCCCTCGCTCGGCCTGTTGACGGTCAATGCGCTCGTCGCAGGCGCCGAGGTACTCATCCCGATTCAGTGCGAGTACTACGCACTGGAGGGCCTCGGGCAACTCCTGCGCAATGTCGACCTGGTACGGGGGCACCTCAACCCCACGCTGCATGTGTCGACCATCCTGCTCACCATGTACGACGGCCGGACGCGTCTCGCTTCCCAGGTCGCCGAAGAGGTGCGCACCCATTTCGGCGACGAGGTGCTGCGGACGAGCATTCCCCGCTCGGTCCGTATCTCCGAGGCGCCGAGCTACGGGCAGACGGTGCTGACTTACGATCCTGGATCGAGCGGCGCCCTCTCGTATCTTGAGGCGGCACGAGAAATCGCGCTGAAGGGCATCGGCATCAGCTACGACGCGAGCCAGGCCCACATCGGCGCTCAGAACGACCCGAGCATGGTGGAGGGGATCCAGTGAGCGAGCGACGGAGGGGGCTGGGACGTGGTCTCGGCGCACTGATCCCCGCTGCCCCGACCGAGAAGACTCCGGCCCCGGCGGCGATGGGTGGCGGAGCGTCCACCTCCCCCGCGGCCGTCCCGGTGCTGACGACCGACCGCGGAGTGGCCGCGGCGAAGGTGGCCACGCTGCCGCCCGTCACACAGGAAACCGAGGCGGAGCCGGCAAGCCCGGCCGTCGAGGTACCGGCGCCCCCGATGGGTGCCCACTTCGCCGAGATCCCGCTCGACGCCATCACACCGAACCCCCGTCAGCCGCGTGAGATCTTCGATGAAGACGCGCTTCAGGAGCTGGTCACCTCCATCACGGAGGTCGGTCTTCTCCAGCCGGTCGTGGTGCGGCAGGTGGGCCCCGCCCGCTACGAGCTGATCATGGGCGAGCGCCGCTGGCGCGCCTGCCGCGAGGCCGGTCTGGAGGCCATCCCGGCCATCGTCCGGGCCACGGACGACGAGAAGCTCCTCCTGGACGCGCTGCTGGAGAACCTGCACCGCGCGCAGCTGAACCCGATCGAAGAGGCGGCTGCCTACGACCAGCTGCTGAGGGACTTCAACTGCACGCACGACCAGCTGGCCGACCGTATCGGGCGCTCCCGCCCTCAGGTCTCCAACACCCTGCGTCTGCTGAAGCTGTCCCCGACCGTCCAGAAGCGGGTGGCCGCCGGGGTGCTCTCGGCCGGCCATGCGCGGGCGCTGCTGGCGGTCGAGGACTCGGAGGAGCAGGACCGGCTGGCGCACCGGATCGTGGCCGAGGGCCTGTCGGTGCGGTCCGTGGAAGAGATCGTGACGCTGATGGGCTCGCGCCCGCAGAAGGCTTCGCGCTCCCGGGGCCCCCGAGCCGGTTCGGTGCCCTCTCCGGCGCTGAGCGAGCTGGCCACCCGCCTCTCGGACCGCTTCGAGACGCGGGTGAAGGTCGAGCTGGGGCAGAAGAAGGGCAAGATCACCGTCGAGTTCGCCTCCGCGGACGATCTTGAGCGGATCCTCAGCACGTTCGCCCCCGGCGAGAAGCTGGCCCTCCAGAAGAGCCTTCAGGAGAGCGACGGCGAGGAGACGCAGGACTGATCCTCGGGCGGTGCCGCCCGGGAGAGGCAGCGGAGCGGGCCGTGTCCGGTGTGTACCGGAACACGGTCCGCTCTTTGCTTTGAGGCGGTATCGAGTGAATGCCATCGTGGATACGATGCGATCAGGTATGGCACATCCACCGGACAGCATCAGCATCTGTGAGTGGGAAGACGGGGGCCATGCGATCGATGAGCCGCACCGGACTGGTGAGTGCCGTCCTGAGCCTGGGAGCGGTCGGCGGATTCGTCGGCAGCCTGCTCAGGGAACGCAGCGCTCTGACAGCCGCCCGGGACGCGGCGGGCGAAGGAAGCGAGGATCAGCCTTCATGGGGCGTCGGCTTGTGCCGCTCACGCTGGACAACCTTCAGGACCTTCCCCACCGATGCCGCTCCTGTGTCTTCTGGGAGCTGGACCCCGTCAGTGGCGAAGCGGCGGTGAAGGGGGGCACCTCCGCGCTGGAGAAGGAGGGCTGGATCTCCGCCGTGCTGCTGGACTGGGGGTCGTGCGGCCGGGTGGTCTACGTCGATGACGTACCAGTGGGCTTCGTTCTTTATGCTCCGCCCGCCTATGTCCCTCGTTCGACGGCCTTCCCCACGAGTCCGGTCTCACCGGACGCCGTCCAGTTGATGACGGCGTTCGTCATGCCCGGCTATCAGGGGCAGGGGCTGGGCCGGGTGCTGGTGCAGGCGGTCGCCAAGGATCTGCTGCGCCGGGGCTTCAAGGCGATCGAGGCGTTCGGTGACTCCCGCTGGGAGGAGCCCGCCTGTCTGCTGCCGGCCGACCATCTGCTGGCCGTGGGCTTCAAGACGGTCCGGCAGCACCCCACGCACCCCCGGCTGCGGCTGGAGCTGAGGTCCACGCTCTCCTGGAAGGAGGACGTGGAGATGGCACTCGACCGGCTTCTCGGAGCGGTTCAGAAGGAGCCTGCGCTGAGACCGCTGTAGCGGAGCGAAGCGGCCGTCTTATGCGAATGGGCCAACCCGAGAGGGTTGGCCCATTCGTGTTTCACGTGAAACGTCACTGAGCGATGAACTCTTCGAGGTCCCGGAGGAGCGCGGCCTTGGGCTTGGCACCGACGATGGTCTTGGCGACCTCGCCACCCTGGTAGACGTTCAGGGTCGGGATGGACATGACGCCGTACTTGGCGGCCGTGCCCGGGTTCTCATCGATGTTGATCTTGACGATCTCGATCTTGTCGCCGTACTCCGCGGCGATCTGCTCCAGGGACGGAGCGATTTGGCGGCAGGGGCCGCACCAGGCCGCCCAGAAGTCCACCAGGACGGGCTTCTCGTTGTTGAGGACTTCCTGGTCGAAGGAGTCGTCAGTAACAATCTTCAGGTTGCCGGCCACGGTGGGCTCCTTACCTTGGTCGTGCGGTGGGGCGAGGAAGGGGGAAGGGAAGGTCAGACTGCGGTCTTCTCGGGCTCCGCCTGGTCCTCGTCCGCGAGGGCAGCGAGGAAGCGCTCGGCGTCCAGAGCGGCGGAGCAGCCGGTGCCGGCCGCGGTGATCGCCTGGCGGTAGGTGTGGTCGACCACGTCACCGGCGGCGAAGACACCGGTCAGGTTGGTCCGGGTGGACGGAGCGGCGACCTTCAGGTAACCCTCCTCGTCCAGGTCCAGCTGGCCCTTGAACAGCTCGGTGCGCGGGTCGTGGCCGATCGCGATGAACAGGCCCGTCGCGGGCAGCTCGGACAGCTCGCCGGTCTTGACGTTGCGCAGCTTCAGGCCGGAGAGCTTCTGGTCGCCCTGAACCTCGGCCACCTCGCTGTCCCAGACGAACTTGATCTTCGGGTCGTTGAAGGCGCGCTCCTGCATCGCCTTGGAGGCACGCAGAGTGTCCCGGCGGTGGACGATCGTCACGGACTTGGCGAACCGCGAGAGGAAGGTGGCTTCCTCCATCGCGGTGTCGCCACCACCGATCACGGCGATGTCCTGGTCCTTGAAGAAGAACCCGTCACAGGTGGCGCACCAGGAGACACCGCGGCCGGAGAGCGCGTCCTCGTTCGGCAGGCCCAGCTTGCGGTGCTGGGAGCCGGTGGTGACGATGACGGCCTTCGCCTTGTGGACCGTGCCCGAGGTGTCGGTGACGGTCTTGATCTCACCGGTCAGGTCGACGGAGACGATGTCGTCCGGAATCAGCTCGGCGCCGAAGCGTTCGGCCTGGGCGCGCATGTTGTCCATGAGGTCGGGGCCCATGATGCCGTCGCGGAAGCCCGGGAAGTTCTCCACTTCGGTGGTGTTCATCAACGCACCACCTGCGGTGACGGCACCTTCGAACACCAAGGGCTTCAGCGACGCACGGGCGGTGTACAGCGCCGCCGTGTAGCCTGCGGGCCCGGAGCCGATGATGATCACGTTACGGACGTCGCTCACGGCTTGATTCCTCGTCTCTGGTCTGCGTCAGTCGACCGGTGGGAGCCCCTTTCAGGACTCTCACCCCACCCAACGGATCCTACGGGGCCCGCATTCCCAGTGTGTCCGGGCACACGCGTGCTCGGGGACGACCGAAGAAGTGTGCCAGCAGACTCAGTGACGGGAGACCGACTGCTTCAGCAGAACCTTGCCGGCAGAGGCGGTCTGCTGGTGTACACAGGCCGCGTCGACGACGTAGGCCGTGACTCGCTTGCTGTCCTGAGCGTCGGCTACGACGACGAGGTAGGCAGCCTTCCCCGCGTACGTTCCCGTCTTGGCGCCGAGAACGTCAGCGTTCTGGCCGAGCGCTTGCCGGACGCAGTCGGGGACCGGAACGGTGGTCTGGAGCAGAGTGTTCGGGCCCTCCGTGGACCCGGGCGAGTTCGATCCCCCGTCGGTGCCCATCCGGGGCTTCTCGCTGCCCCGCGGCAGCACCTTCTTGTCGGTGAGGAGAACGTGCACCTGGTTCTGCACGCTGTCGCCGGAGAAGGAACCGGCGGCCGAGGTGGTCGGTGTCCCATGGGCCGTCGTGTGGTCGGTGCTGTCCCCGAGCGACTTCACGATCAGACCTCCGGCGCCCAGCATCGCGGCCGTGAGCACGGCACCCAGGACGAGCCGGCCCCGCCGCCGACGGCGCTCGGGTCCCTTGCGTCCCGGCCCGGTCGCCGCACGAGGACGCCCGGCAGGACGGTCCTGGGGGCGTTCGGCGAGAGGATCGGAAAGTGGGTCAACGGGGTGGTCGATGAGGTGATCCGTGGGAGCCGATGTTTCACGTGAAACGTGGGCCGCCTGCTCCTCGCCGCCGACGCTCAGCGGTGCCTCGGCGGCAAGGGCCGCGTCGATACGTGCCGCCACGTCGTCCGGCATGTGTACCGGCTGCGGTACGGAGCCCAGGAGGCCGCGGATCTCCTCCAGCGAGGCGTACACGTCCGCACACGGCTCGCACGTGTGCAGATGGCGCCGCACGTCCGTGCTGCGTTCCGGCGGAAGAAGGCCCTCGGTGAGGTCGGAGATCTCCGCGACGTCCGGGTGCCCGGCCGTGTCCGTCGTGGAAGTCACGCTCGCCCACCTCCGCCCTTCGCTACGGCTGAATCGCTCGGTCCCACGTCCCCGGGGCGTCCGGTCGGTGACCCCGTTGCCGGTGGGACGGATGCCCCCGGTCCCTGGTTCCGTCCTGGGCCGGTTTCTTTCCTGTCCCCGGTACCGCCCGGTCGTGGGGCGCCGGTGCCTTCCGGCCGTAGATGCGTGAGGAGGGGCAGCAGTCTGGCTCTGCCCCGGGCGCAGCGGCTCTTCACCGTCCCCGTCGGCACATCCAGGATCCGTGCGGCCTCCGCCACGGGGTAGCCCTGCATGTCCACCAGAACGAGCGCGGCCCGCTGCTCCGGGGGGAGGGTGCCGAGCGCTTCGAGGAGCTGCCGGTGCACGTCCTTCCGCTCGGCGGGAGCCGAGGCGGACTCATGCGGCTCCAGCAGCTGCTCCAGCCGCTCGGTGTCGTCGACCGGAGCCGTCTTGCGCGAGGCCGCCTTGCGCGCCCGGTCCAGGCAGGCGTTCACCGTGATCCGGTGCAGCCAGGTCGTGACGGCCGACTGCCCCCGGAAGGTGTGGGCGGCCCGGTAGGCCGACACCAGGGCGTCCTGCACCGCGTCGGCGGCTTCCTCGCGGTCCCCCAGGGTCCGCAGAGCGACCGCCCAGAGCCGGTCGCGATGCCGCCGCACGATCTCGCCGAAGGCCTCGGGGTCGCCTTCTACGTGGCGGGCGAGCAGGTCGCGGTCGCCCACTCCGTCGTATCCGGCGTCCTCGGCCATCTGCCCCCTCCGGTCCGGGTGAGATGTCAGCCCGTGAACTTCACTTCGCCGATGGCCTGCTTCCAGCCGGCGCTGGCGTACAGGGTGGAGTCGTACCCCGAGTTCGGCACGGCCGTCAGCCAGACGAGAACGTACTGCGTCTTGACCGACTTGGTGACCTTCACCGTGGCTGTGGTGCCCGTCGTCGTGACCTGGCCGATCCTGTCCATGGAGTCCAGCGACGCCGGTGTCAGCGAGTCCGCAGCGTACAGCTCGACCGTCGTGTGGTCACCGGCGTAGCGGAGGTCGAGGGTGGCCGTGCTGAGTTTCTGGGCCGAGCCGAGGTCGTAGACGATTCCGACGCCCGGCTTGAGGGGTGCGATCGCCGGACCCGCGGTGAAGCTCTTGGTCTTCCAGTACGTCGACGCGTTGCCGTCGTAGGTCTTGGGTTCGGACCCACGGTTCTGGGCACCGCCCTCGGCGACGAACTCCTGACTGTTTCGGATGCTTATCGGCTTCGGCTTCGGCTTCGCGTGGTTCTTGTCGCCGTTGTCCGTGTTCTGGCTCTTGTGGGTGTCGTCGGACTTCTCCTTGGGGCCCATCAGGGCGTCCGCCAGCTGCCAGCTGCCCAGACCCAGGGCGGCGATGAGAAGGGCCGAGACCGCCCACTTCAGCGCCTTGCCGGTGCGGCTCTGGAGCGGGGGAGGCGGGGACGCGATCGGCTGCGTGGCGCCGTGCGGCGCCTGGCGGCCGTAGGTGCCCTGCTGGTAGGTCGTGCGCTGGTACTCCGGCGGGGCCGTGAACGCGGGCTCGGGCGGGCGGATGCGGGGCATCTCGCCGATCGCCTTCACCAGCTCCTCCGGCGTGGTGCACGGAGCCTCGTGGCGGGAGGCCGTGGCCCCGTCGTTGACGAGGGCACGCATCGTCAGCTCGGACAGGCCGCGATGCACACCGGCCCGCACCTGGTCGGGGGCGATGAGGCCGATGTCCTTGGGGAGGCCGGCCAGCCCGTAGGCGTCGCTCTCGTACGGCCAGCGCTGGGTCAGCGCCGCGTACAGCAGGGCGCCGATGGCCTCGGTGTCGGTGCGCTGGGGGGTGTCGGAGCTGATCCCGCGCAGCGCCGCGTTCACGGCGAGGCCGCGGATGCGCCACTGGCCGGTGGAGGCCCGCAGCACGGCGTTCGGGTTCAGCCGCAGATGGGCCAGGCCCTCCCGGTGCGCGGCCGCCATGGCCGAGGCGACCTGACTGACCATCTGGTAGGCGTCGTGCGGCTCCAGCGGGCCGCCGGCGAGAAGCGTGGACAGTTCGGTGGCATCGGGCAGCCACTCGTGGACGACGTAGACCAGGTCGTTCTCCTCGACAGCGTCGAGGACCTGGACGAAGCGCGGGTCGCCGAGCAGCGCGGAGGAACGGGCGGCAGCGAGCACGGAACGGGCCCGAGGGTGGTCCGCGGGCAGTACATGGACGCCGACGGCACGCCGCAGTTTCTCGTCGACCGCACGCCAACTGCTGAATCCGTCCAGTCGGGTGACGCACTCCTCCAGCCGGTAGCGTCTGGCGAGCTTGTGACCGCTGTGCAGCTCCGGAGGCGATGCCTTCCGTCCGGGACCTTCGGCTCCGCCGCTCCCCTGTGCCTTGTCGCTGTCCGTGTCCCGCTCCGGGTTCTTGGCCACCCCGTCGGCCGTGGACTGGTCCGCCTTGGCGGTCAGCGGTTGTTCACCGCTGTTGTCTGCCACGTCGACGGCAGCCGTGCTCCGTTCCGCCACCGTCGTCCCTGCCTCCCCATCCGTTGCACGCTGTCCGACGCCGAAACCAATTGTGCCCACAGTCCGCCGCTATGCACGACACACAGCGGCGGACGATGGTTGTGCGCCTACCCCCGCCTCAACGCCCCAGACGCCCGCGCACCATACCCACGAGCGAGTTCAGCTCCTCGATCCGCATCCGGCGGGCGGCCACGAAGAAGACGCCGAACAGGACGGCACCGCCGGCCACCAGCGCGGCGAAGGAGCCCGCGAAGCCCTGGCCGAGCGTGTGCCCGATGCCGTAGCAGGCGGCGCCGCTGAGCAGGGCCGCCGGCACCGAGGCGATGCCCAGCCGCGCGTACGTGCGCAGCACGCGGGAGCCGTCCAGGTCGCCGCCCAGCCGCATGCGCAGCCGGCGCCAGGCGACGCCCACACCGATGGCGTAGGCGAGGCCGTAGGCGGCGGCCATGCCGACGACCGCCCAGCGGGCCGGCAGCACGAAGTAGCACAGCGCTGCCGCGCCGGCGTTGACCGCGGCCACGATGACCGTGTTGTAGAACGGGGTGCGGGTGTCTTCGTACGCGTAGAAGGCACGCAGGACGACGTACTGCACGGAGTACGGGATCAGGCCGAGGGCGAAGGCCATCAGCATGTAGCCCATGTTGACGGCCGAGCCGGTGCCGGCGGAGCCGAAGACCAGCGTGCACATCGGGATGCCGAGCGAGATGAACCCGAACGCGATGGGCACGATGGCGACCGCGGTGGTGCGCAGGCCCTGGGAGATGTCGTCACGGACGGCACCCGAGTCCCCCTCGGCGGCCGAGCGGGAGATCCGCGGCAGCAGGGCGGCCATCAGGGACACGGTGATGATGGCCTGGGGCAGGCCCCAGATCAGCTGGGCGTTGGCGTAGGCGGCGAAGCTGGTGCCCGACACGCCGGAGTCCTTGCCCGCGGCGATGGACAGCTGGGTCACGACCAGGGCGCCCGCCTGGTTGGCGAGGACGAACAGGACCGTCCACTTGGCGAGCATCGCGGCCTTGCCCAGACCGTGGCCCCGCCAGTCGAAGCGCAGCCTGATCCGGAAGCCGGTCTCCCGCAGGTACGGGATCATCGCCAGAGCCTGGACGACCAGGCCCAGCAGCACGCCGACGCCGAGCAGCCGCTGGCCCTCCGGCGGGATGGTGTCGACCTTCATGTGGGAATCCGCGGCGGTGCCGTAGACCCAGATGAACATGCCGAGCGTCACGATGATGACGATGTTGTTCAGGACCGGGGTCCACATCATCGCGCCGAACTTCCCGCGGGCGTTCAGGATCTGACCCATCACCACGTGGATGCCCATGAAGAAGATCGAGGGCAGGAAGTAGCGGGTGAAGGTGACCGCGACCTCGTTCGCGGCCGGGTTGTTGGCCACGGGGTTGGCCAGCGCCCGCACCAGCAGCGGCGCGCCGAGCATCGCGAGCCCGGTCAGCACGGCGAGGGCCACCATCACCACGGTCAGCAGCCGGTTGGCGAAGGCCTCGCCGCCGTCCTCGTCCTCCTTCATGGAGCGCACCAGCTGGGGCACGAACACGGAGTTCAGGCCGCCGCCGACGGTGAGGATGTAGATCATCGTCGGCAGCTGGTAGGCCACCTGGAAGGAGTCGGCGAGGAAGCCGAGGCCCAGCGCTGCGGCGATCAGCGCGGAGCGGACGAAACCGGTGAGGCGGGAGACCATCGTGCCCGCCGCCATGACCGCGCTGGACTTCAGCAGCCCGGCGGCGCGGCCGCCCTTCTTGGCGGGCGCTGCAGGAGCCTCAGCGGCCGGGGTGGCCTCCGGCTCGAAGGCCCCCGCGGAGCCGACGGGGTCGGGAACGGAGGCCGGCGCGGGCACCGGGGCCTGCGCGGGGTATCCGGCGGCGGACGGACCGGCCGGGTGACCGGCACCGGCGTACGGGTAGCTCTGCTGCGGACCCTGACCGTGCGGCTGCGGGTACGCGGCCGTCGTGCCGTATCCCATGCCTGGCCCGGCGGCCGGACCCGGGACGCCCGGGGGATCCATGGGCCCGGGCCCGCCGCTCTGCTGCTGGTCCTTGAAGAGATGAGCGAAGGCGTCCGGCTCGTGGTACTCCTCGCCGGAGTGCGAGACCAGATCGTCCACGCCCACGAACTGGGTCGTGCGCGGGTCGTCGCCGTACGGCAGGTACTGGGTGGCGCCGCCCGGCTCCGGCGCGGGGGGCTGTGCCCACACCTGGGGGTCGGGGGCGTAGGGCGACGGGGCCGGCGGCGCGTACGGCGGCTGCTGCGGGTCGTACGTGCCCGGGGGCGGAGGCGGGTGCGCGGCACGGTCGTAGAGCGCCTCGGCGACCGGGTCCTGGGCAGTCAGGTCGTGCGCCCGGTACGGGTCCTGCTCGTAGGCGTCCTGGAGATACATGTCCGCCGCGGGCTGCGGCGGCACCTGGCCGGGCTCGGGCGGCGGCTCGGGGTAGCCCGAGCCGGCCGCGCCCTGGCCGCGGTCACCGTCGTACGGCGCGTTCATGCCTACCCCACCTCATCGTCCCGGGCCCACCGGCCACGACATCGCTCAACGGTCCACTCTCTCACCCGTCCCGGACGGGTCGGTGCTTTCCGGTGCGGTGTCCGGCGCAGGGTCACTCGGCTGCTCCGGGTCGCCTGCCCCGGCGGCGGAGTCGGACTCCTCCGGGAGACGGTCTCCGGGTGCCTCGGGGTTCCCGGGCTGGTCGGAGCCTTCTTCCGCCGGGTCGGGGCCGTCCTCGTCGGCCTGCCTGGCGGCGGCGCGCTTGCGCTGCGTGTACATCCGGAAACCGGCGAGGACGAGGAGGAGGACGCCGCCGCCGATGACCAGCATCACGGTGGGCGTGACCTCGGTGACCTTCACGTCGAAGGTGACGGCGTCCCCGTACTTCTGGCCGTCCTCGGTGTACAGCTGGGCGACGACCGTGGCCCGGCCGTTGGCGTTGGCCGAGGTGGTGAACTTCACCGACTGGCTGTGCCCGCCCGAGATCTCCACGGGCTGCTCGTAGTAGGAGTCGCCGCCGATCTTCAGTCGGGTCGGCTGGGTCGACTCCAGGCGCAGCACCAGATGGGCGACGGGCTGGACGAGGTTGTTCTGGACCGTCACCGGGATGGTCGCGCTGCGGCCCGAGAGCTTGGTCTCGGACTTGTCGATCAGCTTGACCTGGTCGGCCAGCTCGTCGAGCCAGGTCTCCACGCCGTCGCGGTAGCTGCCCGCCTCGCCGCTGTGGCCGCGCCAGGACGTGGACATCTCCCGGTTTATGGCCCGTCCGAACGGGGTGACCACACGGGACTGGTCCGTGAGGACGACCCGGAAGTTGTCGAGCTTGTCCTGGGTGCGGGCGATCTGCTCGAAGGCCGTCCTGGGCAGCTCCTGGCGGCGCAGTGCGGAGGGGTAGGCCGACGTCGACGGGATGCGGGTGGTGGCGCCCGGGTCGGGCTTGTCCTTGGCCGCCGCGGTGAGGTCCTGTGCCTGGGACCAGGTGCCGCCCTGGAGCGCCGTCAGCGCTGCCGCCATCGCCTGCGCCTGACTCGCCGTGGGCGTGCGCTGCGGGGCGACGACGATGCTGCGCTGCTTGTCCGTCTGGGTGTTCAGCTCCAGGCTCTGGGCCAGGAACTCCTGCACGGCGAGTGTGGCCGAGCCGGCCTTCGTCAGATCACCCTCGAACGCCGTGGACAGCCGGGTGTCGGCCACCACCGCCGTGGTGCCGCCGCCGACCGGGCGGGCTGCGGACGGCGTGTACGACAGCCCGGAGGTCTCCCGGAGGCTGTCGCTGCGCGTGATCACCTGGTCGGCTCCGGCGGAGGTGGCGACCTTCATGATCGACGGGTCCACGGCGCCGTCCACGGGCCAGGCGAAGGCGGTGCTCGGTGTGACGTGGAGCACGGTCTTCACCGTGGTCGCGGCGACCTCGGTGGCGTCCTTGAGATGACTGAGCGACCCGGTGACGCTGGTGCCCCTGTGGGCCAGGGAGGCCAGGTCCGGGTCGCCGAAGGGCAGTGCCACGACCTCCTTGCCGGTCACCGCCTTCTGCAGGGCGGCCAGCCACTGCTTGGCGAGCGCCTGGTGCTCCCGCGGGCCGGGCGTGCTGGAGCCGTCGGCTTCCTGTATCCGGTAGTTGCCCACGGCCATCGCGTCGACCGAGGCCAGCAGATCGGGGTCGATCACCCAGGTGACGTCGAGATCCTTGCCCAGCTCCACCATCTGGGCCAGCCGGCCGCCGGGCGCCAGTTCCTTGGAGAGGTCGTCGTTCAGGAACTCCGGCGTCTGCAGGTCGCCCGCGCCCGTCTTGGCCGTCATGTGGACCGTGGAGAGCAGCGGCCACAGGAACGTCGTCCTGGTCTTGGTGTCGGGCTCCGACGGCTGCCACGGCAGGAACGTCCGCTGGACGCCGAGCACCTGGTCCCAGCCCTGGGAGGAGGTCTGGCCCGACAGGACGACACCGAACTCGTAGACCCCGTCATCGCCGAGGTCGAGCTTGTCCACGGGGACGGAGATGCTGAAGTGCTCGGCGACGCCCGGAGCCAGCTTGTCGAACTTCTCCTCGTACTTGTCGCCGACATCGGAGCCGACGGCGGCCTGCGGGTCGTCGGCGTGCTGGGCCACGGAGTCGATGGCCGAGCGGGTGGTCAGCGGGGAGCCCACCCGCAGGCCCACGTGGGCGTCGGTGACGGACTGCTTGCCGTTGTTGGTCACCGTGCCGGACACGGTCAGTGTGTCGCCGTCCGTGGGGGCGCTGGGGCTGAGCGAGTCCAGCGAGACGGACACCACTCGGTCGGAGGGGGCCGCCTGGGCGGGCGCGGCGGCGGGCAGCTGGAGCACGCCGGTCAGCAGTGGCGCCCCGGCGAGAAGTGCTCCGGCGCGCCGCAGCCAGCGGCGGGCAGGTGAGGCACTGGTCCCCTGGAAGTCAGCCGCCTCGGCCACGCGCTCGCCCGTCCCTCGTCGTCGTCAGTGGTCGTCGGATTGTGCGTCCACGCATGGTAACGATGCACGCTGAACGGAAGTGCCGCGGTCTCCTCGCCAAGATCGATGAAGAGCCGTGACCCGTCCTCTATATCCAGTATCGAGGGGAGAGCGGCCGTACGCCGCAAGAGCAGTGCTTGCCCGGGTATGCCGGGAGGTGTCCGCACCGCCTTAAGGGGGCGCCCCCGGTCGTGCCGGGCACGTACCCTCTTCTGTTGTGCCGAACCCCAACGAAGACACTCCCTCTGCCCTGAGCCAGGCGCAGCAGCGCGCGGTCGCCGAGCTGCTGCGGGTGGCCCCCGTCGCCGACGACCTCGCCCGCCGATTCCAGGAAGCCGGGTTCTCGCTCGCCCTGGTCGGCGGATCGGTCCGCGACGCGCTGCTCGGCCGGCTCGGCAACGACCTGGACTTCACCACCGACGCCCGCCCCGAGGACGTACTGAAGATCGTCCGGCCCTGGGCGGACGCCGTCTGGGAGGTGGGAATCGCCTTCGGCACGGTCGGCGCGCACAAGGGCGGCTACCAGATCGAGATCACCACCTACCGGTCGGAGGCGTACGACCGCACCTCGCGCAAGCCGGAGGTGTCGTACGGCGACTCCATCGAGGAGGACCTGGTCCGGCGTGACTTCACGGTCAACGCGATGGCCGTGGCGCTGCCGGAGAAGGAGTTCATCGACCCGCACGGTGGCCTGGAGGACCTCGCGGCGCGCGTGCTGCGGACGCCGGGCACGCCCGAGGAGTCGTTCTCGGACGATCCCCTGCGCATGATGCGGGCCGCCCGGTTCGCCGCCCAGCTCGACTTCGAGGTCGCCCCCGAGGTCGTCACCGCGATGACGGAGATGGCCGGGCGTATCGAGATCGTCTCGGCGGAGCGGGTCCGGGACGAGCTGAACAAGCTGGTCCTCTCCACGCAGCCGCGCAAGGGCCTGACGCTCCTCGTCGACACCGGTCTCGCCGGTCATGTGCTGCCCGAGCTGCCGGCGCTGCGCCTGGAGAGTGACGAGCACCATCGGCACAAGGATGTCTACGAGCACACGCTGATCGTTCTGGAACAGGCGATCGCGCTGGAGCAGGACGGCCCCGATCTCACGCTTCGTCTGGCGGCACTGCTGCACGACATCGGCAAGCCGCGCACCCGCCGCTTCGAGACGGACGGCAGGGTCTCCTTCCACCACCACGAGGTGGTCGGCGCCAAGATGACCAAGAAGCGCATGACCGCCTTGAAGTACTCGAACGAGCTGGTGAAGGACGTCTCACGGCTGGTCGAGCTTCATCTGCGCTTCCACGGCTACGGCACCGGGGAGTGGACGGATTCGGCTGTCCGCCGGTACGTCCGTGACGCCGGCCCGCTGCTGGACCGCCTGCACAAGCTGACCCGCTCCGACTGCACCACGCGCAACAAGCGCAAGGCGGTGGCGCTGTCCCGGGCCTACGACGGCCTGGAGGAGCGCATCTCCCAGCTGAAGGAGCAGGAGGAGCTGGACGCCATCCGTCCCGACCTCGACGGCAACCAGATCATGGAGATCCTGGGAGTCGGTCCGGGACCGGCCGTGGGCAAGGCGTACAAGCACATGCTGGAGCTGCGTCTGGAGAACGGCCCGATGGGACACGACGCCGCGGTGACGGCGCTCAAGGAGTGGTGGGCCGCACAGAGCTGAACCGGACCCGGGGGATGTTTCACGTGAAACACCCGCCCGGGACGACGACACCGAGGGGCGATGTTTCACGTGAAACATCGCCCCTCGGTGTCGATGGGCCCGCTTACCGGCGCTCGAAGCGGGCCAAGGCCGCAGCGATCACGCCGTAGAGGACGGCGACGAGAAGCACCAGCACCGCCGAGCGGCCGTCCGGGGGAAGCATCAGGGCCGCCACGCCTGCCGCGCCGACGAAAGCGACGTTGAAGAGGACGTCGTACACGGAAAAGACCCGGCCGCGGAAGTCGTCCTCGACACATGCCTGGACGATCGTGTCCGTGGCGATCTTGGCGCCCTGGGTGATCAGCCCCAGGACGAAGGCCGCGACCATGAGCGGTCCGGTGGCGAAAGGAAGACCCAGGGCCGGTTCCAGTACCGCGGCCGTGGCGGAGCACGTGACGATCCAGCGGCCGGGGCCGAGCCGGCCCACCGCCCCGGGCGTCACCACGGCCGCTGCGAAGAATCCCGCGCCGGACAGTGCCAGCGCCGTCCCGAGCAGCCGCAGCCCCTCGGCGGGAGTGTCGGCGAGGGCGTAGCGGCAGAGCATGAGCAGCAGGACGAGCAGCGCGCCGTAGCAGAAGCGCATCAGTGTCATCGCCGCCAGAGCCCAGGCCGCTTCCCTGCGCCGGGGCGCGGCCAGGTGCCGGCCGGCGGCGAGCAGCTCACGTGCCGTCTCGGCCAGCGCCGTACCCAGGCGGGGGCGAGCCGGGTGCCGGTCGGGGCCGAGGAGGTCGGGGGGCAGGCGCAGGGACGCGAGGCTCGCGCACAGGTACAGGAAGGAGCCGAGCGTCACCACTGCCGCGTCGGAGTCCGACGCCACGATCCGTACAGCGAAGGCCAGACCTCCGCCCGCGGTCGCGGCGAGGGTGCCGGCCGTCGGGGAGATCGAGTTGGCGAGCACCAGGCGTTCGGCGTCGACGACACGGGGCAGAGCGGCGGACAGCCCGGCGAGGACGAAACGGTTGACGGCCGTGACGCACAGCGCGGAGACGTAGAAGAGCCAGTCGGGGGCGTGGCCGAGCATCAGCGCGGCGGTGGCCGCGGCCAGCAGGGCGCGCAGCAGATTGCCGTAGACGAAGACCTGCCGTCGCCGCCAGCGGTCCAGCAGGACACCGGCGAAGGGACCCACCAGCGAGTAGGGGAGCAGCAGGACCGCCATCGCCGAGGCGATCGCGGTGGCCGAGGTCTGTTTCTCCGGGGAGAAGACGACGTACGCGGCGAGCGCGACCTGGTAGACGCCGTCGGCGCCCTGGGACAGGAGGCGCACGCTCAGCAGGCGCCGGAAGTGCCGCAGGCGCAACAGCAGGCGCAGGTCACGTACGACGGGCATGAGCGACAGCCTCACACATGCGGAAGGTCCCCGGGTCGGGAAACCCGGGGACCTTCACAGCCCTGGCAGGAGCGTTCTCGTGCGAGCCGCGGCGTCGGCCGCTTTAGCGCTCGACCTCACCGCTGATGAACTTCTCGACGTTCTCGCGGGCCACGTCGTCGAAGTACTGGACCGGCGGGGACTTCATGAAGTACGAGGAAGCCGACAGGATCGGGCCGCCGATGCCGCGGTCCTTGGCGATCTTCGCGGCGCGCAGGGCGTCGATGATGACACCAGCGGAGTTCGGGGAGTCCCAGACCTCGAGCTTGTACTCCAGGTTCAGCGGGACGTCACCGAAGGCGCGACCCTCCAGGCGGACGTAGGCCCACTTGCGGTCGTCCAGCCAGGCGACGTAGTCGGACGGGCCGATGTGGACGTTCTTCTCGCCGAGGTCCCGGTCGGGGATCTGCGAGGTGACGGCCTGCGTCTTGGAGATCTTCTTGGACTCCAGGCGCTCGCGCTCGAGCATGTTCTTGAAGTCCATGTTGCCGCCGACGTTCAGCTGCATCGTGCGGTCCAGGATGACACCGCGGTCCTCGAACAGCTTCGCCATGACGCGGTGCGTGATGGTGGCGCCGACCTGGGACTTGATGTCGTCACCGACGATCGGCACACCGGCCTCGGTGAACTTGTCCGCCCACTCCTTGGTGCCGGCGATGAAGACCGGGAGGGCGTTGACGAAGGCGACCTTGGCGTCGATGGCGCACTGGGCGTAGAACTTCGCCGCGTCCTCGGAACCGACGGGCAGGTAGCAGACCAGGACGTCGACCTGCTTGTCCTTGAGGACCTGGACGACGTCGACCGGCGCCTCGGCCGACTCCTCGATGGTCTCGCGGTAGTACTTGCCGAGACCGTCGAGGGTGTGGCCGCGCTGGACGGTGACACCGGTGCTGGGCACGTCGCAGATCTTGATGGTGTTGTTCTCGGAGGCGCCGATCGCGTCCGCGAGGTCGAGGCCGACCTTCTTGGCGTCCACGTCGAAGGCGGCGACGAACTCGACGTCCTTGACGTGGTAGTCACCGAACTGCACGTGCATCAGGCCGGGGACCTTGGACGCCGGGTCGGCGTCCTTGTAGTACTCGACTCCCTGCACCAGCGACGCCGCGCAGTTGCCCACGCCGACGATGGCTACGCGAACCGAACCCATTCCGGTTGCTCCCTGTGTGTACGAGTGAGGCCCTGACTGGGTCTCACGTGGCGGTGTCGCCGGGCGTATCCGTCCGGGGGGTGTCCCCGGGACGGGGCAGGCCGCCCGTCGATCCAGTGGTGGTGTCCTGTTGAGCGGGCCCCCCGGAGGCGGAACCCCTCAGGTCCCGTCCGGCCCGCTCGCTCTCGATGAGCTCGTTCAGCCAGCGCACTTCGCGCTCCACGGACTCCATCCCGTGGCGCTGGAGCTCAAGCGTGTAGTCGTCGAGGCGCTCCCGGGTGCGTGCCAGAGAGGCGCGCATCTTCTCCAGGCGCTCCTCCAGGCGGCTGCGCCGGCCTTCCAGGACGCGCATGCGCACATCGCGCGAGGTCTGCCCGAAGAAGGCGAACCGTGCGGCGAAGTGCTCGTCCTCGTACGCGTCGGGGCCGGTCTGCGAGAGCAGCTCCTCGAAGTGCTCCTTGCCTTCTGCCGTCAGTCGGTAAACGATCTTGGCGCGGCGTCCGGCGAGGGGGGTGGCGAGCGCGTCGTCCGGGGTGTTCCCGGGTTCCTCGATCAGCCAGCCGTTGGTGACCAGCGTCTTGAGGCAGGGGTAGAGCGTCCCGTAGCTGAACGCACGGAACACCCCCAGCGACGTGTTCAGTCGTTTGCGCAGCTCATAGCCGTGCATCGGGGACTCCCGCAGCAGGCCGAGCACGGCGAACTCAAGGATGCCGGAGCGCCGGCTCATCGTCGCCTCCCCTCGGTCCCGCAGGTCCGTCCCGCAGGTCTCGCAATGCCTCTCAGCGCCTTTATCTCGCGCTGATGTATCGACTCGATACATCAAGACGATAGAACGGCCTTCCGCAGGCGACAAGGGGGACAGCGGTGAACGGGATCACATCACCGATTCGTAGGAGGCAAGTTGCCTGTTTTGGGGTGAACTTCGGGGCTCGGCGGGTTTTGGTGGTGCGTAGTCTGTGCGGCATGCACACCACCGGGAACCACGTGGCGCCTGGGGAGCGTCATCGTCCCCGGTGCAGTACGGGTGAATGCAGGACCGACCACATCCGTACTTCGGGGGGACCGGAAACCAGCCGCCGTTCCAGGCGCGCACGGGTGCGCCTGCCCGAGGAGTAATCGTTCGATGAGCGAGCACCGTCGCAAACCGCCGCAGCCGCAGGGAGGCGGACGTGCCGCGGCCCGACGCGGCCAGTCCGGCTCGTCCTCCGGCCGCCGTGCGGCACCGCGAGGCGCCACCGGGTCCCCTGCCGACTCCTATGGGTCCCGTTCCCACGGGGCGGAGTCCGCCGACTCGGTAGGCGAGGAGCGTTCCTACGGCAGCCGTGCCGAGGCCCGCCGTGCGGCGCAGAAGACCGGCCGCCGCAGAGCGGCCGACGACACGGGGCCGGGCGGCCGGCGCGGCGGCCCGGGCGGTCCGACCGGCCCGGGCCGCGGCAAGGGCCGGGCGACGACGGCACCCGGCAAGAAGAGGTTCATCGACTATCCCAGGGTCGACAAGTACGGCTGGCGGCGCTGGGTGCCGTCCTGGAAGCTGGTCAGCGGGCTGTTCATCGGCTTCGTCGGCGGCCTCGTGGTGATGGTCGGGGTCGGCTACGCGATGGTCTCGATCCCGAACGAGAACGACGCGGCCAAGTCCCAGAACAACGTCTACTACTGGGGCAACGGCAAGCAGATGGTGGCCACCGGTACCGGCGTCAACCGGCAGAACGTCAGTATCGACCAGATTCCCGAGGCGATGCGGTTCGCGGTGATCTCCGCGGAGAACAAGTCCTTCTACGACGACTCGGGCGTCGACCCCATGGGCATCGCGCGCGCCATGGTGAACATGGCGCGGGGCGGTCAGACGCAGGGTGGCTCGACGATCACCCAGCAGTACGTGAAGAACACGTACCTGAGCCAGGAGCAGTCGGTCACCCGGAAGTTCAAGGAGATGTTCATCTCCATAAAGGTGGGCGCGAAGCTCAACAAGGACCAGATCCTGCAGGGCTACCTGAACACCTCGTACTTCGGCCGGGGCGCGTACGGCATCCAGGCCGCGGCGCAGACCTACTACGGCAAGAACGCGGTCGATCTCAAGCCGAGCGAGTGCGCCGTCCTCGCGGCGCTGCTGAAGGGCCCGACGTACTACGACCCCGCGGGCAACCAGGACCTCGACAAGTCGGCCACCCCGGCAGCCAACCTGAAGCGCTCCGAGGACCGCTGGGCCTGGATCCTCGGCGAGATGCACAAGGACAAGCACCTCACCGACGCCCAGTACCAGAAGGCCATCGCCGAGTACCCCAAGCCCGACGGCCGCAAGGCGACCAAGGGCATGACCGGCCAGATCAGCTACCTGGCCGACACGGCCAAGAAGTACGTCCTCGCGCACTCCGACATCACCGAGGCGCAGTTCGACCGGGGCGGGTACCAGATCTACACGACGTTCGACAAGAACAAGGTCGACGCGCTCGCCAAGGCCGTGAAGAACGTCCAGAAAGAGAACCTTGACCCGAAACACCGTGAACTGGACAAGTATGTTCAGTTCGGTGCGGCCTCGGTGAAGCCCAAGGATGGCGCGATCGTCGCTCTCTACGGTGGCGACGGCTATGAGAACGGGCACTTCACCAACAACGCGGACACCTCGGGTGTGCCCGTGGGTTCGACCTGGAAGCCGTTCGTGCTGGCCGCCGCCATGAAGTACGGCACCTACAAGTCCGACGGTGAGGGCGTCTCTCCGCTGAGCAAGTACAACGGCAACGACCATCTCAAGGTCAGCAAGCCGGATGGCGGGTACTACCTTAACAAGGACAACTCGTACTTCTTCCAGAACAACGAGAGCCCCCACCCTTGGGGATACATCACCCTGCGCAAGGCGATGGAGCAGTCCGTCAACACGCCGTTCGTGCAGCTCGGTGTCGATGTGGGAATGACGCACGTCCGGGATGTGGCGCGGAGCACCGGCATTCTCAGCCAGAGCATGTCGCAGGACCTCAACCCGTCCTTCGCCATCGGTACGTCCACCCCCAGCGCGATCCGCATGGCCGACGCCTACGCCACCTTCGCCGCGTCCGGCCAGCAGGTGGAGCCGTACTCCGTGACCGCGGTCAAGGTCAACGGCGCGGACGCGCCCAGCTTCACCAAGCCGAAGCCGGCGCCCCAGGAGGCGCTGGACCCGAACATCGCCAACAACGTCACGGACGTCCTGGAGAACGTCGTCCAGAACGGCACCGGCAAGAAGGCCCTCGCCCTCGGCCGCAAGGCGGCGGGCAAGACCGGTACCACCGACGAGAACAAGTCGGCCTGGTTCGTCGGCTACACCCAGCAGCTGTCCACCTCGGTGGCGATGTTCCGCGAGAACCCCAAGGACCACAAGCTGCTGTCCATGAACGGTACGGCGGGCGTCGACTCCATCCACGGTGGTGACATCCCGACGCAGGTGTGGACCGAGTACATGAAGGCCGCGCTCAAGGGCCAGAACGACCCCGGTTTCCCGGACGCCACCGAGATCGGCACGGTCCAGAACGAGGCGGGCGCCCCCACCCCGACCCCGAGCGTCACCTTCACGCCGAGCCCCACGCCCAGCGACACGCCGAGCCCGACGCCGAGCCAGACGACCATCACGCCGTCTCCGTCGGCGAGCGAGTCCTGCGACGTCGGGTGGGGCAACAACTGCAACGTCAACGGCGGCGGCAACGGTGGCATCGGAGGCACGGACACCGGTGGCACCGACGGAGGCACCACGCCGACGCCCACGGGCACGGAGACAACCGGAACCGATACCACCCGAGGAAACGGCAACGGCAACGGAGGCTTCTTCGGAGGCCAGGACGGCTAGCCCGGTGATCCGTCCGGTTGGCGACCATATCGCCCGCCAGGGGTGTTTCACGTGAAACATGGGCCGCCGCACCCACCAGGTGCGGCGGCCCTCGGCGTATTCCTAGGCAGGTACGGCAGGATGTGCCCCATGCCCAGTGCAGAGATGACGCCCGCGAGCATGCACGAGCCCGAGCCCGTGCGGCCTGCCGCGGCAGAGCCGGTGCAGCCGACCAGGGAGGACGAGGTCGCAGCCGCCGGCAGTGAGCTGATCGGCGGTCCCCTGGGGCGGCATGCCCTGCTCGGGACCTCCTGGTGGACGCCCGTGCGCGTCGT
The DNA here is from genome assembly GCF_055600785.1 of Streptomyces sp. NPDC038200. Lineage (NCBI taxonomy): Bacteria > Bacillati > Actinomycetota > Actinomycetes > Kitasatosporales > Streptomycetaceae > Streptomyces > Streptomyces sp. NPDC038200. The sequence goes on along the minus strand of NZ_JBVJYH010000006.1, from coordinate 214,641 downwards.
GGTGCTCGTGGCGATCGGCATGTTCGCCCTCGGCCTGGTCCAGAAGGCACCCTGCTACGACAACGCCTGGTTCTTCGGCGCGAGCAGCCAGTACACGCACGCCTGCTACTCGGACATCCCGCACCTCTACCAGGGCCGCGGGTTCGCCGATCACCTCGTGCCGTACTTCGACAAGCTGCCCGGCGATATGGACTACCTCGAATACCCGGTGCTCACCGGCGTGTTCATGGAGGTCGCCTCCTGGCTGACCCCGCACAGCGGCTCCATCCAGCACCAGGAGCAGTGGTACTGGTTCGTCAACGCCGGGATGCTGATGGTGTGCACCGCCGTCATCGCCGTCTGTGTGGCCCGCACCCACCGTCGTCGCCCCTGGGACGGCCTGCTGGTCGCCCTGGCACCTGCCTTCGCGCTGACCGCGACCATCAACTGGGACCTGCTGGCGGTGGCGCTGACCGCCGCCGCGATGCTGATGTGGTCGCGGGGCCGGGCTCTCGCCTTCGGCGTCCTGCTGGGGCTCGCCACGGCCGCCAAGCTCTATCCCGTCCTGCTGCTCGGCCCGCTGCTGGTGCTGTGCTGGCGGGCCGGCAAGTGGCGCGAGTTCTTCCAGGCCGTGGGCGGCGCACTGGGCGCCTGGCTCGTGGTGAACCTGCCCGTGATGCTCACGCACGACTCCACGGGCTTCCACATCCGTGAGGGCTGGGCGAAGTTCTACACCTTCAGCAAGGAGCGCGGCGTCGACTTCGGCTCCTTCTGGCTGATCTGGGCGCAGAACTCCAGCAACCCGCCCACCACCGACTTCGTCAACAACGCGGCCACGGTGCTGGTGGTGCTGTGCTTCCTGGGCATCGCCGCGCTGACTTTCACCGCTCCCCGCCGGCCCCGCTTCGCCCAGCTGGCCTTCCTGATCGTGGCGGCCTTCGTCCTGACCAACAAGGTCTACTCGCCGCAGTACGTCCTGTGGCTGGTGCCGCTGGCGGTCCTGGCCCGGCCCAAGTGGCGCGACTTCCTGATCTGGCAGGCGTGCGAGGCGGCGTACTTCCTGGGCATCTGGTTGTACCTCGCCTACACGACCAGCGGAGACGCCCACAAGGGCCTGCCGACGCAGGGCTACCACTGGGTGATCGCGGTGCACCTGCTGGGGACGCTGTACCTGTGCGCCGTCGTCGTACGGGACATCCTCATGCCGGAGCGGGACGTGGTGCGCCGGTCCGGCGACGACGATCCCTCGGGCGGGGTCCTGGACGGCGCGGAGGACGCGTTCGTGCTCGGTGCGGCGGCCCACCCGCCGCAGCACGCCGTCCAGTTCGAGGAGCACCAGGTGGACTGGGGCCGGCCCGAAACGCTGTCCCACCACGACCGTTCGCTCTGAGCGAACACACGAACTCCTCGTCGGCGCGGCAGGCCGGCAGGCACGCAGAAGGCCGTACCCGGGCGTCCCGGATACGGCCTTCTCGCTGTCCTGGACGGGCTCAGCGGTCCACGATGCGGTCGAACTGGGTCGTGGTGTGCCGCAGATGGGCCACCAGCTCGTCGCCGACCTGCGGTTCCGGGGCGTCCGAGGGCACGAACAGGATCGACACCTGCATGTGCGGCGGCTCGGCGAACCAGCGCTGCTTGCCGCCCCAGACGAACGGCGAAAGGTTCCGGTTGACCGTGGCGAGGCCGGCCCGGGCGACGCCCTTGGCGCGCGGCATGACGCCGTGCAGGGCTTTGGGAGCCTCCAGACCCACCCCGTGCGACGTACCGCCCGCCACGACCACCAGGAAGCCGTCAGAGGCCGCCTTCTGCTGCCGGTAGCCGAACCGGTCGCCCTTCGACACGCGCGTGACGTCCAGGACGGCGCCGCGGTACTCGGTGGCGTCGTGGTCCCCCAGCCACAGCCGCGTGCCGATGCGGGCCCGGAAGCGGGTCTGCGGGAACTGCTGCTGGAGCCGGGCCAGCTCGTCCGCCTTGAGGTGGCTGACGAACATCGTGTGCAGCGGCAGCCGTGCCGCGCGCAGCCGGTCCATCCAGCCGATGACCTCCTCGACGGCGTCCGAGCCGTCGGTGCGGTCCAGCGGCAGGTGGATGGCGAAGCCCTCCAGCCGGATGTTCTCTATGGCCTGGTGCAGCTGCGGCAGCTCGTGCTCGCTGATGCCGTGCCGCTTCATCGAGGACATCACCTCGATGACGACCCGGGCGCCCACCAGCCCGTACACGCCGTCGATCGACGACACCGAGCGCACCACCCGGTCGGGCAGCGGGACGGGCTCCTCGCCGCGCCGGTACGGGGTCAGCACCAGCAGGTCACCGCCGAACCAGTCCTTGATGCGCGCGGCCTCGTACGTGGTGCCGACGGCGAGCAGATCGGAACCGAGCCGTGTGGCCTCCTCCGAGAGCCGTTCGTGCCCGAAGCCGTAGCCGTTGCCCTTGCAGACCGGGACGAGTCCCGGGAACTGCTCCTGCACGTGCTTGTGGTGCGCCCGCCAGCGCGCGGTGTCGACGTAGAGCGTGAGCGCCATGGCCGGACCCGGAACCTTTCTCGTGGCTGGGGTGGATCAGAGGTGTGAGAGCTGTGAAGGCTATGGAATCAAACGCCCGCGCGGCTCAGCGGCGCGACATGTAGATGTCGAGCGCCTTGTGGAGCAGCTTGTTCAGCGGGAAGTCCCATTCACCGAGGTACTCGGCGGCCTGACCGCCGGTGCCGACCTTGAACTGGATCAGGCCGAAGAGGTGGTCGGTCTCGTCCAGGGAGTCGGAGATGCCGCGCAGGTCGTAGACGGTGGCGCCGAGCGCGTAGGCGTCGCACAGCATCCGCCACTGCATCGCGTTCGACGGCCGGACCTCACGGCCGATGTTGTCGGAGGCACCGTAGGAGTACCAGACGTGCCCGCCGACGATCAGCATCGTCGCCGCGGACAGGTTCACGCCGTTGTGGCGGGCGAAGTACAGCCGCATGCGGTTGGGGTCCTCGGTGTTGAGGGCCGTCCACATGCGCTGGAAGTACGACATCGGGCGGGGCCGGAAGTGGTCACGGACGGCCGTGATCTCGTACAGCCGCTGCCACTCGGCCAGGTCCTGGTAGCCGCCCTGGACGACCTCGACGCCGGCCTTCTCGGCCTTCTTGATGTTGCGGCGCCACAGCTGGTTGAAGTTCTTGTGGACCTCTTCCAGGGAACGGTTCGCCAGCGGCACCTGGTAGACGTAGCGGGGCTGCACGTCGCCGAAGCCGGCGCCGCCGTCCTCGCCCTGCTGCCAGCCCATGCGACGCAGCTTGTCGGCCACCTCGAAGGCGCGCGGCTCGATGAAGTCGGCCTCCAGGTCGCGCAGCCGCTTGACGTCCGGGTCCTGGATGCCCCGCTTGATGGTGTCCGCGTTCCAGCGACGGATGATCACCGGCGGGCCCATCTTCACGGAGAAGGCACCCTGCTGCTTCAGGTGCGCCAGCATCGGCTGGATCCAGTCGTCCAGGTTCGGCGCGTACCAGTTGATGACCGGGCCCTCGGGCAGGTAGGCGAGGTAGCGCTTGATCTTGGGCAGCTGGCGGTAGAGGACCAGGCCCGCGCCGACCAGCTGACCGCTCTTGTCGAACCAGCCGAGGTTCTCCGAGCGCCACTCCGCCTTCACATCGGCCCATGCCGGGACCTGCATGTGGCTCGCCGCCGGCAGGCTCTGGATGTAGGCCAGATGCTGCTCGCGGCTGATGGTCCTCAGGGTCAGGCTCATTCGGGGCGCTCCTCGGGCTGGTGTGTCCCCATGGGTACAGGGGCTCCGGCTCTCGCGCCGAAGCCTACTGCGCCTTGCGAGCGCCCCGACTGGGCGTACGGCCGTTCAGCCCGGCGACGTCAGTTGACGAGCCCGCCGAACAGGCCGCCGTTGGCCATGCCGATCAGGAAACCGACCCCCGAGGCGCCGAGGCCCAGGATCAGACCGAAGCGCTCCCGCGTGGTCACCGAGATCCACTGTCCGTAGAGGCCGACGGCGAGTCCCACCAGTCCCGTCCAGGAGGACAGCAGGTGGAGGCCGTGGAAGAAAGACGTGATGAAGGACAGCAGGCCGAGGACGAGGGTGGCCCCCATCAGCGCGTCCTGCAGCGGACGGCGCTTGCCGTCCGTGGCGAAGAGGGAACCGGCGACGTTGGGATGCGAAACCTGTGCCATGGGCACCTCCAGCGGAAGGCGGCGCATAGTAGCGCCGTACACACCCGACGTATACAGAGTGACGGTCTTCCCGGCCGGATTTCAACCGGAAGCGGGTGTGCAGGTAGTCTGTACCGTCTGCACCGGTGTCTGCCCAGGCCTGCCCAGGTCACACTGCGGGATCCCTTCGAGGCCCCCTGATTGTCAGTGGCGGCCGATACCGTTGCATACGCATCACAACCCTCCTGCCACGGAACGACCGTGGCCGCTGAGTCCAAAGGAGGTGGGTTCCACATGCGTCACTACGAGGTGATGGTCATCCTCGACCCCGATCTCGAGGAGCGTGCGGTCTCCCCGCTGATCGAGAACTTCCTCTCTGTCGTCCGCGATGGCGGCGGCAAGGTGGAGAAGGTCGACACCTGGGGCCGTCGTCGTCTCGCCTACGAGATCAAGAAGAAGCCCGAGGGCATCTACTCGGTCATCGACCTGCAGGCCGAGCCTGCGGTCGTCAAGGAGCTCGACCGCCAGATGAACCTGAACGAGTCGGTCCTCCGGACCAAGGTCCTCCGCCCCGAGACCCACTGAGCTCCTCCGCTCAGTTGATCTCGGGATTCGAGTAGCAAGCAGCCCGCAAACCCGCCGAGAGGTTCCCCATGGCAGGCGAGACCGTCATCACGGTCATCGGCAATCTTGTCGACGACCCCGAGCTGCGCTTCACCCCGTCCGGTGCGGCGGTCGCGAAGTTCCGCGTCGCGTCCACTCCCCGCACCTTCGACCGCCAGACGAACGAGTGGAAGGACGGCGAGAGCCTCTTCCTGACCTGCTCGGTCTGGCGTCAGGCGGCGGAGAACGTCGCCGAGTCGCTCCAGCGAGGCATGCGCGTCATCGTGCAGGGCCGGCTGAAGCAGCGGTCCTACGAGGACCGTGAGGGCGTCAAGCGCACGGTCTACGAGCTGGACGTCGAGGAAGTCGGCCCCAGCCTGCGCAACGCCACTGCCAAGGTCACCAAGACCGCCGGTGGCGGCCGCGGTGGCCAGGGCGGTTACGGCGGCGGTGGCGGCGGCCAGCAGGGCGGCGGCTGGGGCGGTGGCCCCGGTGGCGGTCAGCAGGGCGGCGGCGCTCCGGCCGACGACCCCTGGGCGACCGGCGCTCCCGCCGGTGGCAACCAGGGCGGCGGCGGCTGGGGCGGAAACTCCGGCGGCGCTGGCGGCTACTCGGACGAGCCCCCCTTCTAAGCCCTCGGGCCGAAGGTGGGTCGTACCCCAACTTCTTGATCACACAGGAGAAACACCATGGCGAAGCCGCCTGTGCGCAAGCCGAAGAAGAAGGTCTGCGCTTTCTGCAAGGACAAGGTCACGTACGTGGACTACAAGGACACGAACATGCTGCGGAAGTTCATTTCCGACCGCGGCAAGATCCGTGCCCGCCGCGTGACCGGCAACTGCACGCAGCACCAGCGTGACGTCGCCACGGCCGTCAAGAACAGCCGTGAGATGGCGCTGCTGCCCTACACGTCCACCGCGCGCTAAGGGAAGGGTGACCGAAACATGAAGATCATCCTCACCCACGAGGTCTCCGGCCTCGGTGCCGCGGGCGACGTCGTCGACGTCAAGGACGGTTACGCTCGCAACTACCTGATCCCGCGGAAGTTCGCTATCCGCTGGACCAAGGGTGGCGAGAAGGACGTCGAGCAGATCCGTCGTGCTCGCAAGATCCACGAGATCCAGACCATCGAGCAGGCCAACCAGGTCAAGGCCCAGCTCGAGGGCGTGAAGGTCCGTCTGGCCGTCCGCTCCGGCGACGCCGGCCGTCTCTTCGGCTCCGTCACCCCGGCCGACATCGCGTCCGCGATCAAGGCTTCCGGTGGCCCCGAGGTCGACAAGCGCCGCATCGAGCTGACCGCTCCGATCAAGACCCTGGGCGCCCACGAGACGTCCGTGCGTCTGCACCCCGAGGTTGCCGCCAAGGTCAACATCGAGGTCGTCGCGGCCTGATCGCCGCGTGATCACCGCGCTTGCTTGAGCCGGTGAAAGGGGGCCGCACCCTTCGGGGTGTGGCCCCTTTCCCATGACCGGACACGGTCGGCACGGCATGTTTCACGTGAAACGGTCAGCGGGTCGCGCCTGTCACGATCCAGCGGCCCGAGCGGGTCCGCAGCCACAGGGTCAGCATGCGGATCGCCATCATCAGCGTCATCGCTGCCCAGAGAGCCGTGAGGCCGCCGCCGAGCGCGGGGACCAGCAGGGCCACCGGAGCGAACACCGCCAGGGTGACGACCATGGCCCAGGCGAGATAGGGGCCGTCACCGGCGCCCATCAGGACCCCGTCCAGGACGAAGACGACCCCGCAGACGGGCTGCGACAGCGCCACCAGCAGCAGGGCCGGAAGCGCGGTGTCCTTCACCATGTCGTCGCCGGTGAACAACGGCAGGAAGAGCGGTCGCGCGGCCACCACGAGCAGGCCGAGGACGACACCGGCCGCGATGCCCCACTGGATCATGCGACGGCATGCCTCGCGTGCCCCCTGGGAGTCGTCCGCGCCGAGGTAGCGGCCGATGATCGCCTGCCCCGCGATGGCTATGGCGTCGAGCGCGAAGGACAGCAGGTTCCACAGGGACAGGGTGATCTGGTGTGCGGCGATGTCGGCGTCGCCGAGGCGGGCCGCGACCGCTGTGGCGATCATGAGGATCGCCCGCAGGGACAGTGTGCGGACCAGGAGCGGAACGCCGGCCTGGGCCGAGGCGCGGATGCCGGCGGCGTCCGGTCGGAGGGAGGCGCCGTACCGGCGGGCCCCGCGGACGACCACGGTCAGGTAGACGGCCGCCATTCCGCACTGGGCGATGACCGTGCCCCAGGCCGAACCGGCGATGCCGAGTCCGGCGCCGTAAACGAGTGCTCCGTTGAGGCCGGCGTTGGCGACGAAACCCGCAACGGCGACGTAGAGCGGGGTCCTGGTGTCCTGCAGGCCGCGGAGCACTCCGGTCGCGGCCAGGACGATGAGCATGGCCGGGATGCCCAGCGCGGAGATGCGCAGATAGGTGGTGGCGTAGGGAGCCGCGGTGGGGGAGGCGCCGAGCAGGTCCACGATGCCGGGGGCGAGCGGCAGGAAGACGGCGATGACGGCGATACCGAGCAGCAGAGCGAGCCAGATGCCGTCCATGCCCTGCCGAATGGCCGCCGGGAGATCACCGGCGCCGACGCGGCGGGCCACAGCGGCTGTGGTGGCGTAGGCGAGGAAGACGAAGACGCTCACCGCGGTGGTGAGGAGCGCAGAGGCGACGCCGAGACCGGCGAGCTGAGCGGTCCCGAGATGGCCGACGATCGCACTGTCCGCCATGACGAAGAGAGGCTCGGCGACAAGGGCACCGAAGGCCGGAACGGCCAGCGCGACGATTTCTCGGTCGTGGCGCCGCCGGGTGACCCTGGGGATCTCTGGAGCCTGTGTCATGAGCATCAATGTAATCGTCCACAGGTAAGAGATGCAACCGAGCAGTGGTCCTTACTTTTGATCGTGGGTCGTGTCCTTTCGGGCACCGTTCGAAGCGATCTTGGCCCGACTGGGGAAGTTTTTCTTCTGCACAGCCGGTGGATCACAAAAGCGCTGGTCAGGAGCTTGCTCATGGCGAGATCGAGGGCTTGTTCACAGGGCTGTCCACCGGGTCGTGCACAGGTTTCGCCGAGTTCTCCACAGCATCGGGGCCGTCGTCCACATGGCCTGTGGATAACCAGATTGGCTGACGGTGCCGACGGGCCTACCGTTGTCCGGCGCCCGCTCCTTCCCGTGACCCGGAAAGTGTCCTTCTTCCGGCTCGGGAATCGTCACAAACCCGACGCGCAGGAACCGGAGTTGGGCCTCTCATTTGTCAGTGTCGTGCCGTACAAAAGAGGACACGGCGAGGTCCGCCCTGCGGACGGGAGGAGGTGGCTCGGTGAGCATTTCCGAGCCCTTGGACGATCCGTGGGCCGAAGCCGGACCCAGTGATCGTCTGCCTGCCTCCCGTCGACGCGGTGACGGTGGCCGAGGCCGCGACGAACAGCACGACCGGGGCCGGGAGAGCGGCGGCTGGGACGGAGGCTCGTCCTTCGAGCGGGTGCCGCCGCAGGACCTGGACGCCGAGCAGTCGGTGCTGGGCGGCATGCTGCTGTCCAAGGACGCCATCGCCGACGTCGTCGAGATCCTCAAGGGCCACGACTTCTACAAGCCGGCTCACGAGACGATCTACCAGGCCATCCTGGACGTCTACGCCAAGGGCGAGCCGGCCGACCCGATCACCATCGCCGCCGAACTCACCAAGCGTGGTGAGATCAACAAGGTCGGCGGCGCCGCCTATCTGCACACTCTCGTCCAGACCGTGCCGACGGCGGCCAACGCCGAGTACTACGCGGAGATCGTCCACGAGCGGGCCGTCCTGCGCCGTCTCGTCGAAGCCGGTACGCGCATCACGCAGATGGGATACGCGGCCGACGGAGACGTGGACGAGATCGTCAACAGCGCCCAGGCCGAGATCTACGCCGTCACCGAGCAGCGCACCAGCGAGGACTACCTCCCGCTCGGCGACATCATGGAAGGCGCGCTCGACGAGATCGAGGCGATCGGCTCCCGCAGCGGCGAGATGACGGGTGTGCCCACCGGTTTCACCGACTTCGACTCGCTGACGAACGGCCTGCACCCGGGGCAGATGATCGTCATCGCGGCCCGTCCTGCCATGGGTAAGTCGACCCTCGCACTGGACTTCGCGCGGGCCGCCTCCATCAAGAACAACCTTCCGAGCGTCATCTTCTCGCTCGAAATGGGGCGCAACGAGATCGCGATGCGTCTGCTGTCCGCCGAGGCCCGGGTCGCCCTGCACCACATGCGGTCCGGCACGATGACCGACGAGGACTGGACACGGCTCGCCCGCCGCATGCCGGACGTGTCGGCGGCGCCGCTCTACATCGACGACTCCCCGAACCTGTCGATGATGGAGATCCGGGCCAAGTGCCGGCGCCTGAAGCAGCGCAACGACCTGAAGCTGGTCGTCATCGACTACCTCCAGCTGATGCAGTCCGGTGGCTCCAAGCGTGCCGAGAGCCGTCAGCAGGAGGTCTCGGACATGTCCCGTAACCTCAAGCTGCTCGCGAAGGAGCTGGAGATCCCGGTCATCGCCCTCTCCCAGCTGAACCGTGGTCCCGAACAGCGCACCGACAAGAAGCCGATGGTCTCCGACCTGCGTGAGTCCGGCTCCATCGAGCAGGACGCGGACATGGTCATCCTGCTGCACCGAGAGGACGCGTACGAGAAGGAGTCCCCGCGAGCGGGCGAGGCCGACCTGATCGTCGCCAAGCACCGAAACGGTCCGACGGCCACCATCACGGTCGCTTTCCAGGGCCACTACTCGCGCTTCGTGGACATGGCCCAGACCTGATCCGCCGGTCGTGGGCACCTGCGCACGGCAATGCATTCGACGCAGGCCGCCGCAGCCTGTGGACTGACCCCATGACGACAACTCAGGAAGCGCTGCTCCCCGGCACCCGCCGAGCCCTGCTGCACCGCATCGCCGTCGCGCAGACCGAAGGACGGGCTCCGTCGCTGGTCGCTGCCGTCGTACGGGACGGGCAGGCCGTGTGGCACGGAGCGCGCACCTCGGTGGACGGGCACGGGCCGGACGAGTCCGTGCAGTACCGGATCGGATCCATCACCAAGACCTTCACCGCGGTCCTGGTGATGCGGCTGCGGGACGAGGGCGTGCTCGATCTCGGTGATCCGCTGGAGAAGTACCTGCCGGGCACCAGCGCGGGGGAAGCGACGATCGCGGAACTGCTCGCCCACACCGCCGGGTTGGCGGCCGAATCGCCCGCGCCCTGGTGGGAACGGACGCCGGGCTCCCTGCGGCCGGAGCTCAGCGATGTGCTCGGCGAACAGCCCCTGCTGCATCCGGTCGGCCGGCGACACCACTACTCCAATCCCGGCTACACCGTGCTCGGCTCCTTGGTGGAGAGGCTGCGTGGCGCTTCCTGGGAGGAGGTGCTGCGCGCCGAGATCCTGGAGCCGCTCGGCCTGCACCGGACGAGCGCACAGCCCCAACCGCCGCACGCGGGGGGCTGGGCCGTGCATCCGTGGGCCGACGCCTTGCTCCCCGAGCCGATGGAGGATCTGGGCCGGATGGCGCCGGCCGGTCAGCTCTGGTCGACCACCGGGGACCTGGCGCGGTTCGCCGCGTTTCTGGCCCGGGGGGACGACAGGGTCCTGAGCGCGGACTCGGTACGCGAGATGCGTACCCCGGCGGCGCCCGCAGAGGCCGCCGACGTGATGGACGGGGTGACGTACGGACTGGGCCTGCAGATCCAGCGCCGTGACGGCCGGCTGCTCGTCGGGCACTCCGGCTCGCTGCCTGGCTTTCTGGCGAACCTCACCCTCAGCGTCGAGGACGACGTGGCCGCGGTGGTGCTCGCCAACTGCACCAGCGGACCGCTGCTGGGTGCCGTGGGAGCGGATCTCGTGCGGCTCGTCGCCGAGGCGGAACCCCGTATCCCCCAGCCCTGGCGTCCGCTGCGCGAGGTCGATCCGGCGGTACTGGAGCTGGTGGGGCAGTGGTACTGGGGCACCCATGCCTTCGGGCTGCGCGCGACCGCCGACGGTCTTGTCTCGCTGGCACCGCTGACCGGTGGCGGTCGTAGGGCCCGGTTCCAGGCGAACGGCGACGGCACCTGGACGGGGCTGGAGGGCTACTACGCCGGTGAGGTGCTGCGGCCCGTACGGCGTCCGGACGGGTCCGTGCGCCATCTCGACCTCGGATCGTTCGTGTTCACACGGCAGCCGTACGACCCCGAGGCCGCAGTGCCCGGTGGGGTCGACCCGGAGGGATGGCGGGGCATCGGCTAGCTCAGAGCTGCTCAGGGGGTGCGTTTCACGTGAAACACACCCCTGACGCGCTTTCGGGGCGCCGTCAGCGCGCCGGCCGGGTCGGTCCGGATGCGCGTCCGGCCCGGCGCCTCGGGTGTGGATTCAGAGCCGCAGCTTGAACCCTTCGTGCGAGGCGCTGAACCCCAGCCGCTCGTAGAAGCGGTGGGCGTCGGTGCGGGTCTTGTCGGACGTCAGCTGCACCATCTGGCAGCCGAGTTGCCGTGAGGTGTCGATCGCCCACTCGATCAGCCGGCTGCCCAGCCCGCTGCCCCGCTCGTCGCCGTGGATGCGTACGGCCTCGATGAGCGCCCGGGTGGCTCCCTTGTGCGAGAGCCCCGGGATGATCGTCAGCTGGAGGGTGCCGATCACGCGGCCGTTCCGCACCGCGACGACGACATGCTGGTTCGGATCGGCGGCCAGGTGCTCCAGGGCGGCGCGGTACGGCGTCAGGTCGTCGGGCGACTCGCGCTGGGCACCGAGCGGATCGTCGGCGAGCATGGCCACGATCGCCGGGAGGTCCTCGGCGGTCGCGGCGCGTATTTCAAGATCTCCCATGCGGGCACCCTATGCGGGCACGTTCAGCGACTCCACCGCTCGGACCAGCGGAGCCAGCTCGGGGCTCTTGGCGGCGTCGTCCAGGGCCTCGCGCAGAGCGGCGTCATTGGTGGGGCGCGCCTCCTCCAACAGCCTGAGGCCCGCCGCGGTGACGTTGGTGTAGATGCCGCGTCGGTCGGTGGGGCACAGATAGCGCTCCAGCAGGCCGCGGTCCTCCAGCCGGGTCACCAGTCGGGTGGTGGCGCTCTGGCTGAGCACGACCGCGTCGGCGACCTGCTTCATCTGCAGATGCCCGCCTTCGCCGTCGTGCTGCCTGCTGAGCACATCGAGCAGTGAGTACTCGCGCACGCTCAGATCGTGCTTGGCCTGGAGGGCGCGCTCGATGTGCGCCTCGATCCTTCCGTGCAGCGCAGAAAGAGCGCACCAGCCCTGGGCGAGGGCGGTGAGCGCGGGGTCCGTCGCTGTCATTGGCGTTTTCCTCCGTCCCGGAGCGGCTGCAACAAGGGTAGAGCACCCGCGCAATAGTCGGCGCTTGCACTTAGCCCGCGTCTGCAACTATTGTGAACGCACGCAAAGCGCTCCTGCAATCGTCTGGGAAGGTGTACCCCCACATGCCTCTCGCGCTTCTGGCCCTCGCGATCGGGGCCTTCGGAATCGGAACGACCGAGTTCGTGATCATGGGCTTGCTGCCCGAGGTCGCGGGCGACTTCGGGGTCTCCATCCCCACTGCGGGCCTGCTCGTGACCGGCTACGCGCTCGGCGTGGTCATCGGTGCCCCGCTGATGACCGTGCTCGGCACCAAGGTCCCGCGCAAGCGGATGCTGATGCTGCTGATGGGTCTCTTCATCGTCGGAAACCTGCTCTCCGCGGTGGCTCCGGTCTTCGCGGTCATGCTGATCGGACGGGTGGTCGCCTCACTCGCCCACGGTGCCTTCTTCGGCATCGGCTCGGTCGTCGCGGCCGAGCTGGTCGCCGCGGACAAGAAGGCCGGCGCCATCGCCATGATGTTCACCGGTCTGACCGTGGCCAATGTCGTCGGCGTCCCGCTGGGCACGCTCATCGGACAGCACGTCGGCTGGCGTGTCACCTTTGCCGTCGTCGCCGCTCTCGGCGTCGTCGGGCTGGCCGGCATCGCCAAGCTCGTGCCCGAGCTGCCGCGACCGGAGGGTGTGCACCTGCGGCACGAGCTGGCCGCCTTCAAGAACGCCCAGGTCCTGCTCGCCATGGCGATGACCGTCCTCGGCTTCGGCGGTGTCTTCGCCGCCATCACCTACATCGCGCCGATGATGACCCACATCGCCGGGTTCGCCGACGGATCGGTCACCTGGCTCCTGGTCCTGTTCGGCCTCGGCATGGTCGGCGGCAACCTCGTCGGCGGCAAGTTCGCCGACCGCGCCCTGATGCCCATGCTGTACGTCTCCCTGGGCGCCCTGGCCCTCGTCCTGGCGCTCTTCACGCTCACCGCGCACAACAAGATCGCGGCTGCCGTGACCATCGCCCTGATCGGCGCACTCGGCTTCGCCACCGTGCCGCCGCTGCAGAAGCGCGTGCTCGACCAGGCGCACGGAGCGCCGACCCTCGCGTCGGCCGTGAACATCGGCGCCTTCAACCTGGGCAACGCCCTGTCCGCCTGGCTCGGCGGTCTCGTGATCGCGGCCGGCTTCGGCTACACCGCTCCCAACTGGGTCGGCGCCGCTCTCGCCGCTGCCGCACTGCTCCTCGCCTTCCTCTCCGCGGCCCTCGAACGCCGTGAGGGAGCGCGCGGCAGCGTGACCGTCTCCGGGACGCCGACGGGACAGCGCACTCCCGTCCACCACTGAGCTGCCCGGCCCCCGGTCACGACCGAGCCGTCCGCACGCAGGCCCCCACCCGCGCCACCCCCCACAGACACCCGTACCGGGGCCCCGGCCCCGGTACGGCAAGCACCCACCACAGCACCATCCAAGGAGACACCTCCATGAGCACCACCGCCGTCACCCCGCTCACCACCGAGGACGCCGAGCTGCTCGTCGCCACGGCCCGCCGGGCGGCCGAGGATGCCGGAGTCACCGTCAGCGTCACCGTCCTGGACGCCGGCGGCCACCTGCTCGCCTTCCGCCGGGACGACCGGGCCGTGCTGATCTCCGGCGAGACCAGCACCCGCAAGGCCTACACGGCCCTCCAGCTGAACGCGCCCACCGCCGACCTCGTCGACGCCGTGCAGCCCGGCGGTCTCTTCCACACGCTGCCCACGGCCCTCGACCGGCCCCTGCTGTTCATCGCGGGCGGTATCCCCGTTCACCGGGACGGCCGGCTGATCGGTGCGATCGGTGTGGGGGGCGGCGCGCCGGAGCAGGACCACGGCTTCGCCACGGCGGCCGTGCAGGCGCTCGCCTGAGCCCAGGACCGGACCTCATGACGCCGGCCCCGCCGCTTCGAGCGGCGGGGCCGGCGTGCGTCGTGCGTCGTGCGCGTCGTGCGTCGTGCGGGGAATCAGCCCGCGGCGACCGTCAGTGGTGCGAACCGCCGGGTCCAGTCCCCCGGCAGGTCCGTGATGCCGTAGGTCATCACGGCGTTGAATGCCACGGAGGCCAGCCCCCGCTCCTTCGCCCAGACCAGCAGCTCCTCGTGGCGCACGTCGATATCGGTCCGCAGCGGACGCTCCGTACGGGCCGCCAGGGAGGTGATGAGCGCCTTGGCGGTCTCCGTGTCCCGGGCGATCAGGGGACCGACGACATGGGTGTCCATGTTGGGCCACGCGGCCGTGTAGCCGATGAGCCCACCGTTCTCCTCGGCCACCCGCAGCTGATCGGCGAAGGCGGGCAGCCGGGTGATGAGGGGGGTGCGGTCGGTGCCGAACACCTCCTCGTCCAGGCGCAGGATCGCCGGAAGGTCGTCGGCGGTGGCAGCACGCGTGGCGATGCCGGAATCCGGACCGCCGGGAACGAAGCGTCCCCTCAGCATCTCCGCTCGGCCGGTCACCTTGAAGCCCAGCTCCTCGTAGAGGGGAAGGCCGTACGGAGTGGCGTGCAGGGTCAGCGGAGTGGTGCCCATGGTCGACACGACATGCTGCATCAAGCGACGCCCGACGCCCCGGCGGGAGTGGCGTTCGGCCACCAGGACCATACCCACGGCGCCGAGATCCGGCCGCCCCCACGCGCCGTACTCCGTGACCACGCATGCGGCGACGAGACCGCCCGCGGGGTCATCGATGCCGAAGCCCTTCCCGGCTGTGAGGAGGAAGCTCCACTTGTGTTCCTCGCGTGGCCACCCCCGGTCTTCGGACAGGTCGGCGCAGGCGGTGAGATCGCGAAGCGTCAGGCGGCGGATGGGCAGAGCGGCGAGGGAAGGAGTCGGCACGCAGGTCAGGCTGTCCGACCCGCACCCCCGTCGTCCACCCGTTTCGATGCAGACACACGTGCTTTTGGCCATCTCGTGGCCGGGTGTACAGCCGAGGGACAGCAGCGGGTGTTTCACGTGAAACATCGACAGCTGGTTAGCCTCGGACCATGGCGAGACTTCATCTCTTCGACCTCGACGGTACGTTGCTGCACGGAACCACCGCTCCGGTGCTCATTTCCCGCCAGTTGGGCCTGGAGGCCGAAACGGTGGCGCTGGATCGTGCGATCGCGGAGGGACGGATCGGTCCGCCGGAGTACGCGGCGCTGGTGTACGAGCTGTGGGCGGACCTGACCGAGGCGCACGTGCGGGCGGCATTCGAGGCGGCTCCCTGGCTGGCCCGGATCCGCGAGGTCTGGACGGAGATCAGAAGTGCGGGCGAATACTGCGCGGTGGTGTCACTCTCGCCCTCGTTCTTCGTGGAACTCCTTCTCGACTGGGGTGCCCACGCGGCGCATGGATCCCGCTTTCCGGCCGTGCCGTTCACCGAGCCCGTGGACCCCTCCGGGGCGCTCAGTGCCGCGGCCAAGGTGACCATCGCGGATCGGCTTTGCGAGCAGTTCGGTGTGACGCGCGCGGGCTGTGTGGCGTACGGCGATTCGTCGTCGGACAAGGATCTGTTTGCCGCCGTCCCGGTTTCGGTGGCGGTCAACGCCGATGCCCACCTGGCCGGCCTCGCGACCCACTCCTATACGGGACGGGACCTGTGGGAGGCGTATGAATTGGTCGGACCGGCACGGTAGTTGACAAATCCCGCACCGCGCGCGACGCATTCGTCGTGAAGGGGGAAGGGGGGACTTGTGTGCGTGGCGACGGCCGGTAGGGTCGACTCCGGTTCACGTGCGGGATGGAGCACTGGCATTCCGCGCGGGCCGAGAGCAGGACTGGCGGCCTGAGGGAACGGAGAGAATCGAAGAACCGCGTTTCCGGGTTCGCGACCGAGGCAGCCGATGGGAATGAGAGGCTGCGGAGAAACGCTACGGCTGGCCGCCCGCCGGGGGAAAGCATGCGCCTTCCGAGGACGAAGGTGCGCAGACCGACCGAAAGATGTTCGAGGCGAGGGCACACCATGGACGCTCCGGCCACCACGTCGGGGGAGAACGACATGTCGGGCGGCGGCTGGTTCAGGCCGCGCACGGTGCCATCGGATCCGCCGCCGGCCGGTGATCCGGAGACGCACGGGGAGCACCGGCCCACGACGGGGCATCCGCTGTACGAGGGCGGCCCGCGGGGTGACTCGGACCCGCTGCCTGCGCCCGCCCCGCGGGCGCACCCGGCCGCCGAAGAGGGCTCTCCGGACACCCTCCTCATCCGCGGCACGATGACCGAGATCGGGCCCGTCGCCGACAAGGTCACTTCCTACTTCTATGCGCTGCTCTTCGTCCGCCACCCCGAACTGCGGTCGATGTTCCCCGCCGCGATGGACGTCCAACGAGACCGCCTGCTGAAGGCCCTTCTCACGGCGGCCGAGCATCTGGACGACACCTCCGTCCTTATGGACTACCTGCGGAATCTGGGCCGTGGACACCGCAAGTACGGCACGCGCGCCGAGCACTACCCGGCCGTGGGTGAATGCCTCATCGGTGCGCTGAGCAGGTACGCCACCGTCTGGACCCCGGAGACCGAGGCCGCCTGGGTACGGGCCTACACGACGATGTCCCAGATCATGATCGACGCGGCCGCGGCGGACGAACTGCGGGCCCCGGCCTGGTGGCAGGCCGAGATCGTCGCGCACGATCTCCGAACGCCCGACGTGGCGGTCCTCACCGTCCGCCCCGGCCAGCCCTATCCCTTCCTGGCGGGCCAGTACACGAGCGTGGAGACCCCCTGGTGGCCACGGGTGTGGCGGCACTATTCGTTCGCCTCCGCGCCCCGCTCGGACGGACTGCTGACGTTCCACGTGAAGGCGGTCCCGGCCGGCTGGGTGTCCAATGCGCTGGTGCACCGGGCGCGGCCCGGGGACGTCATCCGCCTCGGCCCGCCGACCGGCTCGATGACCGTCGACCACACCGCCGACAGCGGACTGCTCTGTCTGGGCGGCGGCACCGGGATAGCGCCGATCAAGGCGCTGGTGGAGGACGTCGCCGAGCATGGCGCACGCCGCCCGGTCGAGGTGTTCTACGGAGCCCGCACCGACCATGACCTGTACGACATCGACACCCTGCTCAGGCTCCGGCAGAGCTACCCCTGGCTGTCGGTGCGGACGGTCATAGACCAGCAGGCCCATCTCCAGCTCCCCGACGCCATACGCGCCTACGGCCCCTGGCACGAGTACGACGCCTACCTCTCGGGGCCGCCCGGAATGATCCGCAGTGGCATCGACACGCTCCGGGACATCGGCATTCCGTCGAGCCGTATCCGGCACGACTCGGTGGAGGAACTGCTCGTCGGCGCGAAGTGACCTCGGTCAGCCGAGGTCGGGGGCATGCATCGCACGCACCCCCTCGATGTTGCCGTCCAGGTAGTGCCGCAAGGACAGGGGGACAAGGTGGACGGAGGCGATGCCGACGCGGGTGAACGGGATGCGGACGATCTCGTACTCACCGGCCGGCTCGTCCACTTCGGGGCCGTGGCGCAAGGACGGGTCCATGGACTCCAGCCGGCAGACGAAGAAGTGCTGCACCTTCACGCCGGTGGCGCCGCCGTCCTCGCCGATGTGCTCCACCGTGTCCACGAAACACGGCACCACATCGGCGATCTTGGCGCCGAGTTCCTCGTACACCTCACGGTGCAGGGCGTCCACGACGGTCGAGTCCCCGGGCTCGACTCCACCACCGGGCGTGACCCAGTAGGGATCGACGCCGGGCTTGGTGCGTTTGATCAGGATCAGGTCGTCACCGTCGAGAAGAACGGCACGGGCGGTGCGCTTGACCACGGGTCGGACGGTCATGGGAGAAATGTGGCCCGGCTGGTTCCACGTGAAACATCGCAAAGCGCCACAGTGCGACCGCAGCGCGTGCACCCCGGGGCGGACCGTGTCAGCACCAGGCCGTCGCAGCGCGCTGGAGCCACTCGTAAGCCCGCGCGACAGGGGGCAGGGCGAGCGTGCCGGTGCGGACCACCAGGAAGTACGTACGCAGCGGGGGCACGGCGGGTTCGTGCAGGGTGACGATCGTGCCGCGGTCCAGCACGGAGGCACACAGATAGCGGGGCAGCACCGCCAGTCCGGCCCCGGCGACCGCGCACGAGAGCACGGCCCGTAGATCGGGAACGATGACCGTGCCCGTGGCGGCCGGGCGGGAGTCGAAGACGGAAGCCCAGTAGCGCGAGACGAACGGCAGCGACTCGTGGACCTCGATGACGGGGAGGATCTCCAGGGCCGCCGCCCCCTTCAGCCGCAGGGCGTCCGAGCCGATCCGTTCCGCCCAGTGCGGGGAAGCGACCAGCACATGCTCCTCGTCGCAGAGCGGAGTGGCGGTGAGCAGGGTCCCGCGCGGCCGGGCCGTGCTGATGGCCAGGTCGTGGTGGCCGCAGGCCAGCCCCTCCAGCGCCTCCTCGGCTGTTCCGAAGGAGGCGCGCAGTGCGAAGGCCTGGCCGTCGTCACCGGTCAGTTGCGTGAGGGCGGGCAGGGCACGTTCGGCGGTGAACTCCGGAGGCCCGGCCAGATGCAGCGTCCGCGGTGAGTACGCGTCGTCCAGGCCGCTCTCGGCTATCTCCACGAGGGCGTCGAGATGCGGCGCGGCCTTGTGCGCGAGTTCGTCGCCGATGGTCGTCGGGGTCACCCCGCGCGCCTGGCGGAGGAACAGGGGTCTGCCCAGCTGGCGCTCCAGCGTGCGGATCTGCGAGGTGACGGCGGGCTGGGAGAGCCCGAGCAGGGCGGCGGCGCGGGTGAAGGAGCCGGCCCGGTGCACGGTGACGAAGGTCCGCAGCAAGGCCAGATCCATGGCATGCCCTCTCCTGTGTCTGCCCTCCTCCGGCCCCCAGGCAGGCACCAACTATAAATATGTCGATAGGCTTCTGTCGCTACGGTGATTGGACACTGACACAGAGTCAACTAGCCTTGTTCGCAGGTCTTTCCCTTGTGAAAGCCGCAGACGGTCCGAGCCACGAGGGGGAAGGCTCGGACCGTCGTCCGTCCGATGCGGCGAAGGCGCCGCCCGGTCAGTCCGCGGACTCGTCCAGGGCGCGCAGGATGTCGGCCACCAGGTCCTCGGGGTCCTCCGCGCCGACGGACATCCGGATGAAGCCCTCCGGGACGGCATCCCCGCCCCAGCGCCGGCGGCGCTCGGCCGTGGACCGCACCCCGCCGAAGCTCGTCGCGTCCTCCACCAGACGCAGGGACGCGAGGAACCGCTCGGCCCGCGCCCGCGTGGGCAGCGTGAAGGAGACCACGCAGCCGTACCGGCGCATCTGCTGCGTGGCGATCTTGTGCGAGGGGTCGTCGGGCAGGCCGGGATAGCGCAGGTCGGAGACCTCGGGCCGCTGCCGCAGCGCCTCCGCGACGGTGAGCGCGGTGGCGTTCTGCCGGTCGACGCGCAGCTGGAGCGTGGCGATGGACCGGTGCGCGAGCCAGGACTCCATGGGTCCGGAGATCGCTCCGACGATCTTTCGCCAGCGGCGCACGGCGGTCATCGCCTCGGCGTCGCGGCCGGCGACGTAGCCCAGCAGGACGTCACCGTGCCCGGTGAGCTGCTTGGTGCCGCTGGCCACGGAGAAGTCGGCACCCAGCTCCAGCGGGCGCTGCCCGAGCGGGGTGGCGAGGGTGTTGTCGACGGCCACCAGTGCGCCCCGCGCGTGTGCCGCCTCCGTCAGCCGACGGATGTCACAGACATCGAGCCCGGGGTTCGACGGGGACTCGATCCACAGCAGCCGCGCCCCGTCGAGCAGCTCCAGCTGTGCGTCACCGCCGGTCGGCGCGGTGCGCACCTCGATGCCGTACGCCTCCAGCTGGGCGCCGACCAGCGGCAGCACCTGGTAGCCGTCGGACGGCAGGACGACCGCGTCCCCGGCGCGCAGCTGCGAGAACAGCACGGAGGAGATCGCCGCCATGCCGGAGGCGAACACCAGCGTCTCCACGTCCTCCCGCCCGGGTGCCTCCAGCTCGCCGATGGCCCGCTCCAGCAGCGTCCAGGTCGGGTTGTCGTCGCGGCCGTACGCGTACGGTCCCGCCACCTCGCCGGGCAGGTGGAAGTGTGCCGCGAACACCGGTCCGGGCAACGTCGGCTCGTGCTTGACCGGCTCGGGCAGCCCCGCCCGTACCGCGCGCGTGCCGTCACCGGTGTGGCCCTCGTTCCTCGTGGCGTCGCTCATGCGGCCCGTCCTTCCAGCTCTTCCCGTACGGCGGCGAGCAGACCCGTGCTCGCCCCCTCCACCATCTCAAGGCACTCCTCGAAGCCGTCCCGGCCCCCGTAGTACGGGTCCGGCACGTCGAGGTCGTCGCCCGCGTCGTCGGAAGAGGCGTGCGCGGCACTCGGTGAGGCGTGGCGGTCGTACGAGCGGAGCAGGCGGACCTTGCGGGCGTCCGCCTCGGTGGGCGCGAGGCGGCGCAGGGCTTTGAGATGGCCGGCGTCGAGGGCTATGACGAGGTCGAGACGGGCGAACCACGCCGGCTGGAACTGCCGGGCGACGTGCTCGCTGTCGTAGCCGTGCTCCTCCAGGACCGAGACGGCGCGTGGGTCGGCAGGCTCGCCCTCGTGCCAGCCGCCGGTGCCGGCGCTGTCGACCGCCACCCGCTCCTCCAGCCCGGCCTCCGCCACGCGCGCGCGGAAGACGGATTCGGCCATCGGGGAGCGGCAGATGTTGCCGGTGCACACGAAACAGACGCGGTAGGTCATGGCCGGCTCAGTCCTCGTCGGGCAGGACGACGTGCAGCGCCCAGGAGACGACGGAGATGATCAGACCGCCGAGGACGGCCGTCCAGAAGCCCTCCACATGGAAGCTCAGGTCGAGCTTGCCGCACACCCAGGAGGTCAGCAGCAGCATCAGTGCGTTCACCACCAGGGTGATCAAACCCAGGGTGAGGATGAAGAGCGGGAAGGTCAGCACCTTCACGACCGGCTTGACCAGCCAGTTCACCAAACCGAAGATCAGCGCGACGACGATCAGCGTGCCGGCCTTCTTGGCGGTGTTGTCACCGGTGAGAGTGATCTTGTCGAGCAGCCACACGGCGACCGCGAGGGCGCCCGCGTTGACGATCGTCTTGACTACGAAATTCTTCATGTGTCTGATCGTGGCAGACCTGTCTGATCGTGGCAGACCGGACGGGGACTGGCCTTACGGGGACTGGCCGGACGGGTGGCGAGCGGTATGACGGCGAGCAGCGGAGCAGCGAGCGGTGAGGCGAGGGCGGCAGCGGCGATGAAGGCATTCCGGCTGGACGAACTGGAGGCGGAACGCACCGCCAACGAGGGCGCCTATCTGCAGTTCCTGCGCGAGCGGAACATGTCGGTCGGCCTGTACGCGCTGAACGCCGGGGAGCACGACCCGCAGAAGCCGCACAACCAGGACGAGATGTACTTCGTGGTCAGCGGCCGGGCCTCCCTCACGGTCGGTCTGGAGACGACCCAGGTGGCGCGGGGCAGCATCGTGTACGTGCCCGCCGGGGTGGCCCACAAGTTCCACCACATCAGCGAGGACCTCAGGGTGCTGGTCGTGTTCTCTCCGCCCGAGGCGTGAGTCGGGACCCCGGGTTCCCTAGGGGACGGGTCAGGGGAGGACAAGGGGCACGAGGCCCCCGCGCGAGCCCCCCGCGGCCCTAGCATCGAGTGCGGAACACCGGGAACGGACGAGAACGAAGGACGAGGCGATGCGAGAGATTTTCGCGGGGCTGCCGTGGTGGGTGAAGTGGGTCGCGGTGCCGGTCATCGCCCTGGTCGTGTTCGGGGGGCTGATAGCGAGCGTGGTCGGCTTCGTGATCGGCCTGCTCTTCAAAATACTGGTCTTCGTCGCCCTGGTCGGTGGACTGATATACGTCGTGCGCAAGTTCATGGGCAGCTCCTCGTCGCGCAGCGACTGGTGAGGTGTCCGGGAGCCGGTGTCCCGTGACGGGAGCACCGGTTCCCTCGGGGGAGGGAAGTTTTCCCGGGAGCCGTCTGCGCGCGGTGGTGGGCGGTTAAAGTCCGGAACTCCCCACGGGGCCCGGCCCCGTGGGCGGCGCAGACCCCCCTCCCGTGCTCTTTCCCCGCACGGGGCTGCCCCCCTCGCGCTTCGGGAGTGACCCTTGGCCACGGTTGACACCGCACCTGCAGAATCCCCTGCACCCCCCGCCCCACCGCGCCCCTGCGCGCCCCCCGGCCGACGGCGGGTTCCCCTGGCCGTCCCCGGCCAAGTACCCGTACACGCGGCGGACCTCCCCGGCCCCGCGTCCGCGGCGGCCCTGCCCGGACCGTCGCCCTCCACCGGCCGGCCGGAGCCGGCGGCCACCGCCACGCTCATCGGATCCGTCCAGCGTGCGATGCGCCTGCTGGAAGCCGTCGCCGCTCACTCCTACGGCGCCCCCGCCAAGCAACTCGCCCGCGAGACGTGCCTCGCGCTGCCCACGGCGTACCACCTGCTCCGCACCCTGGTGCACGAGGGCTATCTGCGGCGGGAGAGGGGCCTGTTCTTCCTCGGTGACGCGGCCGAGCGGCTCGGCCGCAGCGGAGCGCGGCAGAAACGTCGCAGCACGGTGGCGGACACACTCGGGCACTGGCGCGATTCCATCGGCGTGCCGGTGTACTACGCCCTGTACCGCGACGGGGAGATCGAGGTCATGTGCGTCTCCGACTCCCTGGAGACGCCCGCGGTCGAGGAGTGGGCGGACTTCCGCGAGACCGGCCATGCGCACGCGATCGGGCAGTGTCTGCTCTCCCAGTTGGACGAGGACGCGCGGCGCGACCATCTCGCCCGGTATCCCGTGCAGCCCCTCACGCCGTACACCGTGCGGGACAACGACGCGCTGCTACGACGCCTAGCCCGGACGGGGCGCATGGAACCGGTGGTGGAGCGGCAGGAGTACGCGGTGGGCACGGTCTGCGCGGCCCTTCCGATCACGGTCGGCGCCACTGCGGCCACCATGGCCATCTCCCTTCCCGTCCACCAGGCCGACCGGCTGCTCCCCGCGGCCCATCGGCTGCAGGCGGAGATCGGACGACATCTGGGGTCACTCACTCTCTCTATCAGTATCTGAAAAATTACTCCTTGTGATCTGCTGTGTACTTTCAGCAAGATTTGACCACGGTCAGAGGGATCAAACCCGGCCAGTCGATGTCATGTGACGGGGTAGGCGATGCGCGAGTCCGTACAAGCAGAGGTCATGATGAGCTTTCTCGTGTCGGAGGAGCTCTCTTTTCGCATTCCGGTGGAGCTGCGCTACGAGACCAGTGATCCCTATGCCGTGCGGCTCACTTTTCATCTGCCCGGAGACGCGCCGGTGACCTGGGCCTTCGGGCGGGAACTGCTGATCGACGGCGTCGGCCGTCCGTGTGGTGAGGGGGATGTGCGCATCACCCCCGCCGATTCCGAGGTGCTCGGTGAGGTGCTGATCCGTCTTCAGGTCGGCGGTGACCACGCCTTGTTCCGTTCGTCGGCACCCCCGCTCGTGGCCTTCCTCGACCGCACGGACAAGCTCGTGCCGCTCGGGCAGGAGGGCGCGCTGGCCGACTTCGACGCTCATCTCGACGAGGCCCTGGACCGCATCCTGGCCGAGGAACAGAGCGCCGGCTGAAGCGTTACGGCGAGGGGTCCGGGCGCTCCGCCCTGCGGTCTGGAACGGTGCAGGAACGCTTCTGCAACAAACGCCCGGCCCCCGCCCTCCTCACCGCTTCCGGCCCCCGCCGCCCGCAACGCTCCGGCGGCCGCCGCTCTTACCGCTTCCGGCGCCGGCCCCGGCCGCCGCGCGCCGGCCCCGGCTGAGTCCCGGCGAGCGCCGTGGCATCCGGGCCGGGCCGGTCGGCCGACACGACCAACGCGGCCAGCGCCGTGGTGACCGGGACCGAGGCGACCAGACCGATCGAGCCCACCAGCGTGCGCACGATCTCCTCGGCCACCAGCTCGCTGTTGGCCACGGTTCCGACGCTGCTCTGCGCGATCGAGAACAGCAGCAGCAACGGCAGCGCGGCACCGGCGTAGGCGAGCACGAGGGTGTTGACCACGGACGCGATGTGGTCACGGCCGATGCGGATGCCCGCCCGGTACAGCCCGCGCCAGCCCATCGAGGGGTTGGCCTCGTGCAGCTCCCACACGGCCGATGTCTGTGTCACCGTCACATCGTCCAGGACACCGAGCGACCCGATGATGACGCCGGCCAGCAGCAGACCGCTCATGTCGATCGACGGGTACAGACCGTG
The DNA here is from genome assembly GCF_055600785.1 of Streptomyces sp. NPDC038200. Taxonomy (NCBI): domain Bacteria; kingdom Bacillati; phylum Actinomycetota; class Actinomycetes; order Kitasatosporales; family Streptomycetaceae; genus Streptomyces; species Streptomyces sp. NPDC038200. Next base: position 190,442 of record NZ_JBVJYH010000006.1, on the reverse strand, counting down.
GATCAGACCGGTGTTGTCGTCCGTGTTACCGGTCAACGCGGCCCATTCGATGAACAGCGAGCCCAGCACACCGATCAGCAGGAGCGAGATCAGCGTGCCGAGCACCGCCACCGACGTACGGGCCGACAGGCCGTGGCACATGTACAGGGCGATCAGCATGATGGCGCTCGCCCCGACCACGGCCACCACCAGCGGGTTCTCCCCCTGGAGGATCGCGGGCAGGATGAACAGCGTCAGCACCAGGAAGCTCACGGCGAGCGCGACCAGTGCCATGACACCACGCAGCCGGCCCACCACGACGACGGCCACCGCGAAGATCCCCGCGAGCAGCGTCATGGGGAACGCGCGGTTCACATCGGTCACCGCGTACTGCAGTTCCTTGGGGGCCGAGGGCTCGTAGGCGACCACGACCTTCTCACCCTGGTGCAGTTGCCGTGACTGATCAGGCTGCACGATCTCGGTGAAGGTACGGCCCTTGTCCTTGCCGGTGTCGACCCGCACGGTCGCCCTCTTGCAGGCCCCGTTGGCCTGCACCTGCGCCGAGGTGCCCTCGGCGGTGGAGGTGTCGCCGGTCGGTACGCCGCCGGAGGCGTTCACCGACTTGCAGCTGACCTCCACGACCTGGGTGACCGTGGCCTGCTGGGTCTGCCGGTCGAAGCCCACGCCGGTGCGCTTGTGGGACGGGGCGTCTCCGGGCCAGAGCACCACGAGACCGACCAGGACCGCCGCGGTGAAGGGGACCAGGATCGCCGCGATGACCTTGCGCAGGTGCTTGGAGACGGGAGCGGCGGGACCGTGGCTGTGGCTGTGGCCGTGCGAGTGCCCTTGCGGCTCATGCCCATGACCCTGACCCTGTCCGAGCCCCTGCCCCGGCTTCTGCCCCTGCCCAGAGCCTGCCTCGCGGCCGCTCTCAAGGTCCGCGTGGCCGTGCCCGATGCCGTGGCCCGAGCCCTCCGGGCGGAGCGGCTCGGGCGGCTGGTGGGGGTACTGCTCCATCCTGGTCACCGCCTGATCATCGCAAGAACGGCGGGGGCCCACTGTTCACCGCGCCACACATGACGCTAGCGTGGAGGCACCTTTGCACACGCGGGAGCTCGGAGCACCGGGCTGAGAGGGCGCTGACCTCCGTAGACGCGATGTTTCACGTGGAACGAGCGATGTTCCACAGGAAATGTCGGCAGACGGAAACCGCTGCGTCGACCGCTGAACCTGTTACCGGGTAATGCCGGCGTAGGGAGTAGGTCTCATGACCAACAAGGACGCACGCACGCCTGCCTCTGCTCAGGACGAGAAGTCCCAGGAGGCCGGAAAGTCCATCGGCTGGCACAAGGCGTACGTCGAGGGCTCGCGCCCCGACATGCGGGTGCCGGTCCGTCAGGTGCACCTCACGAACGGGCGGTCGGTCACGCTGTACGACACATCGGGCCCGTACACCGATCCGCTCATCGACACGGATGTCCGCAGGGGGCTGTCGCCGCTGCGGGAGAACTGGATCATCGCCCGCGGCGACACCGAGGAGTACGCGGGCCGTCCGGTCCGTCCCGAGGACGACGGGGTCAAGCACACCTCGCCGCGGGGCGGTCTGCGGAATCTGGACGCGGTCTTTCCCGGACGCCCGCGTCAGCCGAGGCGGGGCCGCAGCGGCGAGGCGGTGACGCAGCTCGCGTATGCCCGCCGGGGCGAGATCACACCGGAGATGGAGTTCGTGGCCATCCGGGAGAACGTCGCGCCCGAGGTGGTCCGCGAGGAGATCGCGGCGGGCCGGGCCGTGCTGCCGGCCAACGTCAACCATCCGGAGATCGAGCCGATGATCATCGGCAAGCGGTTCCTGGTGAAGGTGAACGCCAACATCGGCAACTCCGCGGTGACGTCCTCCATCGAGGAGGAGGTCGAGAAGATGACCTGGGCGACCCGCTGGGGCGCCGACACGGTCATGGACCTGTCCACCGGTCGCAACATCCACACCACGCGCGAGTGGGTCCTGCGCAACTCCCCCGTTCCCATCGGAACGGTGCCGCTCTACCAGGCGCTGGAGAAGGTCGACGGCAAGGCCGAGGAACTGACCTGGGAGATCTACAAGGACACGGTCATCGAGCAGGCCGAACAGGGCGTGGACTACATGACCGTCCACGCGGGCGTCCGGCTGCCGTACGTCCCGCTCACCGCCAACCGCAAGACCGGGATCGTCTCGCGCGGCGGCTCCATCATGGCCGCGTGGTGCCTGGCGCACCACAAGGAATCGTTCCTGTACGAGAACTTCGAGGAACTGTGCGAGATCCTCGCGGCCTACGACGTCACCTATTCGCTGGGCGACGGACTGCGGCCGGGGTCGATCGCGGACGCCAACGACGAGGCGCAGTTCGCCGAGTTGAAGACGCTCGGGGAACTCAACCGGATCGCCAAGCGTTTTCACGTACAGACGATGATCGAGGGCCCCGGGCACGTCCCGATGCACAAGATCAAGGAGAACATCGACCTTCAGCAGGAGATCTGCGATGAAGCTCCGTTCTATACGCTCGGCCCGCTGACCACGGACATCGCGCCAGCGTACGACCACATCACGTCCGGCATCGGTGCCGCGATGATCGCCTGGTGGGGCACGGCGATGCTCTGCTATGTCACGCCCAAGGAGCACCTGGGCCTGCCCAACCGGGACGACGTCAAGACCGGTGTCATCACCTACAAGATCTCCGCGCACGCGGCGGACCTCGCCAAGGGGCACCCGGGTGCGCAGGAGTGGGACGACGCACTGTCCGACGCCCGCTTCGAGTTCCGGTGGGAGGACCAGTTCAACCTCGCGCTGGACCCGGACACGGCACGGGAGTTCCACGACGAGACCCTGCCGGCCGAGCCCGCCAAGACGGCCCACTTCTGCTCCATGTGCGGCCCGAAGTTCTGCAGCATGAAGATCTCGCAGGACATCCGGCGCGAGCACGGCGGCAGCCGGGGCGAGATCGAGGAAGGCATGGCCCAGAAGTCGAAGGAGTTCGCGGCGAGCGGGAACCGGGTGTATCTGCCGATCGCCGACTGACGATGCAGGGCGGTGCTCCTTTGGGTGGCGCCTCGGAGTACCGCCCTCTCCTCATCCGCGCTGAGCGTTCCTCAGGCGGTCGACTTCTTTCTCGATCAGATCGGAAGGGAACGACGCACTACTGCCCACGTCCATCGCGTTGAAGGTCGCCATGGTGCTGCCCACCCGGACCACGGTGCACTGATCGTCGCGCACGCGGTTGTCACGCATGCGGGTCATGAGGTGATAACGCACGGCTTCGTCGCCCATATGTGGCGACCTGTCGAGTAGCAGCTTCGACCGGAACGTGCCGGCGTAGCTGGTTCCGCTGAAGGATCCGCAGGCCTTGAGTGCCTCACCGAGCCGGTGGAAGGAAGTCCGGGCCTTCGTGCCCTCGTACGCGGCCAGTGTCGATCCGCCGGAAAAGACGTTGTCCTTCCAGTTGAAGGTTTGTTCGACTGCGGCGGAGGCCCCCTCACCGCCAGAGATGTCCATGACTCTCTGACACATCGGATCCGAGACTGGGGGAAACGGCGAGTCGTCAGTCTCGGAACCACGGACCCTGACGGGTATGGCGCCCTCGTATGCCTGGGGCACCTCCCCGTCCTGGAAGGTGACGGCCTTGAGCTCCGCCACGCTCAGGGTGTGCGTTGCCGCTTTCCCGGAAGCCTTTTCGCGTGGGGCGGGGTGTGCGGCACTCGACTCGCGATCCGTATCGCATGCGCCGCACCACGCGATGGTGAGCAGCGCCGCCGTCATGGCGGCGCTTGGCGGTATTGCCGACATTCCCACCGCAGACATTCCCCCCGAGCCGTGAAATGAGGGAAAAGAGTATGAGCGGACCACGTCACCTCACAAGGCACGATCTTGCCAGTGGTGTGTCGTGGGACGCCTGAGGTGGGGACGGGTTCGGCGTGCGTTACTCGGGCGGGTGTTCCGGGCCGCCGAAGTCGGGGCTCGTGTAGTCGGGGCTGGAGTAGCTGGGGCGGCCGGACGCGGTGCCCTCGTCGGGGCTGCTGAAGCCCGGACGGTCGTAGCCCAGGCGCGGCATGCGGCCGGTGGGTGCGGGTGGGGTCGTGTGGGGTACGGCGGTCGGGCCGGGCGCGGCCAGTGCCTCTCGGAGGAAGGGCAGGATGCCGCGCTCCAGCAGGGCGTCTCGCCAGGCCTCTCTGGCCCTGGCCAGCTCCTCGTGTGCCGTGTCGCGTGCCCGGGCCTCCGCCGAGGTGCTGTTGCGCAGGGCGGTGAGCAGCAGCCCGACGGCGGCGACGAGGATCGCCGCCGCGGTCAGGGCGCCGAACACCCAACCGGTGGTGAGCATGGTGTGGGCGAGGGTCTGCCCGGGGTCCAGCATCCTCAGGATGTAGCCGACGAGCAGGAAGATCACCGCGGCCGTGCCGGAGAGGACCGGGGCCAGGACGGCGACGACCGCGATGGCACCCGCGCCGGTGCTCTCGGCGGCCTCGCCGAGCGTGGCGGCGAGGTCCGCGGCGGCCGAACCGGGGCCGACGGCATCGGAGTCGTCGACGGCCGGCGGGACGGACAGCGCCGGGCGGCGCAGTTCGTCGCGCGTCGTGACGTAGTGCTGGTACTCGGCCGCCGCGGCGGCCGTGATCAGGGCGGAGGCGTTGAGCGCCATGGTGCGCAGTTGCTCGGGGTTGAGCCGCTGTCCGACAGCGGCCAGTTCCGGTCGGTGTGGTGCGGAGCGCAGCGCCTCATCGAGGAGCCGCTCGAATTCCTGGCGGTCCTCGCTCTGCAGGTGCTGCGGAACGCTGTTCATGTGCATCCCCCGATGCTCCGTAGGGCTTGGGGCTCGCACGCCGGCGAGCCGTCGGGCAGAAACGGAGGGGAGCCTGCTACGGATAAGCCGATGGTAGAGCCGCGACGGCGCGCGGTGACAGGGGTTGCCGGAAATTGCGTGCCGGCCTGCGCGTACGCGGCGGGAGGACGCCTTCTCGCGGAACGGTCAGTTGTCCAGGGGAAGTTGCTGGACCAGAAGCTTCCCCGCCATGGTCACGCCGCCGTCCATGGCGATGGCGAGTCCGTCGGCATAGATGTGCGGTCCCTCGACGACCGGGCCGGTGCCCTCCTCGTCGTCCTCGGAGCCGACCTCGCCGAGAAGGTAGGGAATGGGGCTGTGCCCGTGAACGACCCGGGTGCCGCCGTACGTATCGAGGAGGGAGCGCACGGCGTCGGCGCCACCCTCGTCCCGGAAGGAGAAGCGCTTGGTGAACTTGCGGAACAGGTCCCAGACCTCGTCGGCGTCGTTGCGGGTCAGCGTCTCACGGACGGTGTCGTTGACCGCTTCGATGGAGTCGCCGTAGTCGAGGTAGGCGGTGGTGTCGGAGTGGACGAGCAGATAGCCGTCGACCTCCTCGACCGCGTCGAGGCGGGCCATCCACTGCAGGTGATGGTCCTGGAGGCGGTCCATGTCGGTCTTCTGGCCGCCGTTGAGCAGCCAGGCCGCCTGGAAGGTGGCGGTGCCCGCGCCGGAGTTGACGGGGGTGTCGCCGAACCGCTTGGCGCCGAGCAGCAGCAGCTCGTGGTTGCCCATGAGGGCCTTGCAGTAGCCGCCCGCCGCGGCGGCCTCGGCGGACAGCCGCATGACCAGGTCGATGACGCCGATGCCGTCCGGGCCGCGGTCGGTGAAGTCGCCGAGGAACCACAGCCGGGTGGTGCCGGCGCACCACTGGCCCGAGGCGTCGATCAGGCCCTGCTCCCGCAGGGCGGCCACCAGCTCGTCCACGTAGCCGTGCACGTCGCCGACGACGTAGAGCGGTCCGGGCCCGGCCGCGGGCTGCGGGGCCGGTGCCGCCGGGGCGGGCGCGGGCTCCACGGGGACCTGGACGGTGTCACCGCGGTTGATGACGGGCAGGTCGCGCTGGGTGGGGGTGTAGCCGTCGGGGTACGCCTCCTCGGCGTCCGGGACGGCGTTGCCGGGGTGGACGCTGCGGACGTACGGACCGGTCTCGTGGACGTACGCGGGTACCCGGAAGTCGCGCAGCGTCGCTGTCCGCTCCGCCTCGGGTCCCTGACCGGCCCCCTGAGTCATCAGACCCCTCCACCATCGCGCCGCATCTGAACCGCTTCGGACTGCCTGGTCGCAGCGGTCCGCGGTGTCGTGGGCCCATCATAGGAATGCGCGTCGCGCCGTGTGATGACCCAGGGGTGGTGAATCGGAACAAGACTCCGGTTCACCGCGGCTTTCGCCCCGTTTGGGCAGATGTTCGACCGGCTGACGGCCGGTCGAGTCCTTGGTCGGCCCCTCCGCGCGTCGCCTCGGCCGGCCTCGTACCCGCCGGCGCGGCACGCGGCGCTACTTCTCGTCCGGTGTCCGCGGCGGGCTGACCGTCGTGCGCGGGGGTCGCCGAAGCGAGGAGCTGCGCACGATCAACTCGGTCGGTATCACCTGCTCGACCGGCTGCTCGGACTCGACGCCCTCGATGGCGTCGATGAGGAGCTGGACGACGGCGGTGCCGATGCGGCGCGGTTTCAGCGAGAGCGTGGTGACGGCCGGCTCGGTGCTGGCGTACACGTTGGACTCGCTGCAGCACACCAGCAGCAGGTCGTCGGGGACGCGGAGGCCGTAGCGGCGGGCGGCGGCGAGCAGGTCGGTGCCGTTGGGGTCGAACAGCCCGTAGACCGCGTCGGGCCGGTCGGGGCGGGCGAGCAGCCGGTCGGCGGCGACGGCGCCCGCACACGGATCGTGCGCCGGGTAGGCCTCGTAGACCGGGTCCTGGCCGACCCGTTCGCACCAGCGCAGGTAGGCGGTGGTCGACAGGTGGGTGTACGTGTCGGTGGAGGTGCCCGTGAGCAGGCCGATGCGGCGGGCGCCGGCGTCGGCGAGGTGGTCGAGGATGCCGAGCACGGCGGCCTCGTGGTCGTTGTCGACCCAGGCGGTGACGGGCAGGGAGCCGGCCGGGCGGCCGTCGGAGACCACCGGCAGCCCCTGCCGGACGAGTTCACTGACCACGGGGTCCTGGTCGGAGGGGTCGATGACGACCGTGCCGTCCAGGGCGACGTTGGACCAGACGTCATGGCGGGAGGTCGCGGGCAGGATGACCAGGGCGTAGCCGCGGGCGAGCGCGGCGGAGGTGGCGGCCCGGGCCATCTCGGCGAAGTACGCGAACTCCGTGAAGGTGAAAGGTTCATCCCCGTACGTCGTCACGGTCAGGCCGATCAGTCCCGACTTGCCGGTACGGAGGGTGCGGGCGGCGGCCGAGGGGCGGTATCCCAGCCGGTCGGCGACCTCGCGGACATGGCGCCGGGTGGCGTCCGGGAGCCGGCCCTTGCCGTTGAGGGCGTCGGAGACGGTCGTGATGGAGACCCCGGCGGCGGCGGCGACGTCTCTGATACCCGCCCGGCCCGGTCGGCTGCCTCGACGTGAGGTTTCCGCGCGGCTCACCTGGTGCTTCCCTGCTGCTGTCATGGCGAGCCGATAGTAGGGCTCATGCGGTGGGGTAGTGCGGACGCATATGCACGCGTTGACAGGCACGTTTCTGCATGGTCATAGGAGGTCAACTGCCTCTAAATAAAAGGCAGTTGGCTGATCCAATAGTAAGACGTGACTTGTCGACGCGTGTGGGCCTGCCAAGTGCCCGATGTATCGAAGAGGTCTCAACTCACCTTCACGGGGGACGCGCGCCACGGCGCAAGCCACCGGCGCTTAGATATATGTACGGCGCGCCCCCCGAAACGTACGCCTTCGTACGGTGATGCCCCTGATGCCGGTGCGAGGGGTGATGTTCGCCTCTTTCCGGAGCGGGCGCCCGCGCGGCTGCCCGTCCCGCACCTGTACGCAGCGGCGCCGAATCCTCATAAGGTGAGGAGTATTGGAAGCCGGCGGTGTCGACGGTCCGCCGGTGGTCGCGAGGAGGACTGCGGTGAGCGAGACGAGCCCCAAGCTGCGCGCCGAGCTGGAGGGTATCCCCACCTACAAGCCGGGCAAGCCGGCCGCGGCCGGTGGTCCGGTCGCCTACAAGCTGTCCTCCAACGAGAACCCCTACCCGCCGCTGCCCGGCGTGCTGGAGAGCGTGACCGCGGCGGCCCGTGACTTCAACCGTTACCCGGACATGGGCTGCACCGGGCTGATGAACGAGCTGTCCGAGCGCTTCGGCGTGCCGCTCTCCCACCTGGCCACCGGCACCGGTTCGGTGGGTGTCGCCCAGCAGCTGATCCAGGCCACCAGCGGCCCCGGTGACGAGGTGATCTACGCCTGGCGGTCCTTCGAGGCGTACCCGATCATCACGCAGATCAGCGGTGCCCGGTCGGTGCAGGTGCCGCTGACGCCGGGTGATGTGCACGACCTGGACGCGATGGCGGACGCGATCACCGACCGGACGCGGCTGATCTTCGTCTGCAACCCGAACAACCCGACCGGCACGGTGGTGCGGCGGGCCGAGCTGGAACGGTTCCTCGACCGGGTGCCGGGCGATGTGCTGGTGGTGCTGGACGAGGCCTACCGGGAGTTCATCCGTGACCCCGAGGTGCCCGACGGCGTGGAGCTGTACCGGGAGCGGCCCAACGTCTGTGTGCTGCGGACCTTCTCCAAAGCGTACGGGCTGGCCGGGCTGCGCGTCGGTTTCGCGATCGCCCATGAGCCGGTGGCGGCGGCGCTGCGCAAGACGGCGGTGCCGTTCGGGGTGAGCCAGCTCGCGCAGGAAGCGGCGATCGCCTCACTGCGGGCCGAGGACGAACTGCTGGGCCGGGTGGGCTCGCTCGTGTGCGAGCGCACGCGCGTGGTCGACGCGCTGCGGGCCCAGGGCTGGACGGTGCCGGAGACGCAGGCCAACTTCGTCTGGCTGCGGCTGGGGGAGCAGACGGTCGCGTTCGCTCAGGCCTGCGAGGAGCACGGTGTGGTCGTCCGGCCGTTCCAGGGCGAGGGTGTGCGGGTGACGGTCGGAGAGGCCGAGGCGAACGACATCTTCCTGAAGGTGGCGGAGGCGTTCCGCAGGGGCCTGTAGGTCGTCAGGCGCGCTACGCGTCGATCAGTTCCACACGGACGGGGTCGCCGTTTCGTACGGTCGCCAGGAGGCGGGCGTCCCCGTCCACACGGCCCAGCACGTTGCACGGACTCGCGAGGCGGCACTCGTCGCCTTGCGAGATCGGCGTGGGCCCGTAGGGGAGGGCGAGCGCGTCGCCGTCCGTCCAGAAGGCCACCGTGCCCGGTTCCACGACCTGTCGGGCGTCCGTTTCACGTGAAACAGAGATGCCTGTGTCGAAATACACCTCCTCGCCCCATGTGCGCGCTGTTGAGGTGAGAGGCAACACCTTGGCGAGGGCCTGCGTGGTGGGGGTGCTTGCGTCGAGGGTCGCGGTGATGTTGCCCGCGGGCCAGGAGATACGTATCTGCATGGCGCGCAATTCAACAAGATGTTGAAGTCGCTGCCAAGGTCTTGACGTGAAGGCGAAGGGGGGACCCCCCTTCCGCAGCCGAAAATCAGTGGGTCATAATGGCTTGTGAATGTGAACGCGTTCACAAGCACGTCCCGTTTGCTCCTGTTTGTGTGCAGTAAAGGGGGCAAACCGCCGCTGTACCACGCCGTAGTAAGGAGAGTGACGACGTGGACCTGGCTTTGGCGCCGGAGACACTGGCGCGCTGGCAGTTCGGCATCACCACCGTCTACCACTTCCTGTTCGTCCCGCTGACGATCTCCCTGGCCGCTCTCACGGCCGGGCTGCAGACGGCCTGGGTGCGCACGGAGAAGGAGAAGTACCTCAGGGCGACGAAGTTCTGGGGCAAGCTCTTCCTGATCAACATCGCGATGGGCGTGGTCACGGGCATCGTGCAGGAGTTCCAGTTCGGCATGAACTGGTCGGACTACTCGCGCTTCGTCGGTGACATCTTCGGCGCCCCGCTCGCCTTCGAGGCACTGATCGCCTTCTTCTTCGAGTCCACGTTCATCGGGCTGTGGATCTTCGGATGGGACAAGCTGCCGAAGAGGATCCACCTGGCCTGCATCTGGATGGTCTCGATCGGCACCATCCTGTCGGCGTACTTCATCCTTGCGGCCAACTCCTGGATGCAGCACCCGGTCGGCTACAAGATCGACAAGGTCAAGGGGCGCGCCGAGCTGACCGACTTCTGGGCCGTGCTGACCCAGAACACCGCCCTCACCCAGGCCTTCCACACCCTGTCGGCGGCCTTCCTGACCGGCGGCGCCTTCATGGTGGGCATCGCCGCCTACCACCTGGCTCGCAAGAAGCACATCCGCGAGATGAAGACCTCGCTGCGCCTCGGCCTGATCACCGTGGTCATCGCCGGTCTGCTCACCGCGATCAGCGGCGACACGCTCGGCAAGGTCATGTTCAAGCAGCAGCCGATGAAGATGGCCGCCGCCGAGGCGCTGTGGGACGGGCAGAAGCCGGCACCGTTCTCGATCTTCGCCTACGGCGATGTGGAAAAGGGCCACAACACCGTGGCCATCGAGATACCCGGTCTGTTGTCCTTCCTCGCCGACGACAACTTCACCTCGTACGTCCCCGGTATCAACGACGTCAACAAGGCCGAGCAGCAGAAGTTCGGACCGGGCGACTACCGGCCCAACATCCCCGTCACCTTCTGGGGCTTCCGCTGGATGATCGGCTTCGGCATGGCCTCCTTCGCCATCGGCCTGGCCGGACTCTGGCTGACCCGCAAGAAGTTCATGCTGCCGCAGCACCTCAGGGTCGGCGACGACGAGGTGCCGCACCTGGTGCTGTTCAAGAACAAGGCGCTCAGCCCGAAGCTCACGCCCTGGTACTGGCGCATCGCGACCTGGACCATGGCCTTCCCGCTGATCGCCAACTCCTGGGGCTGGATCTTCACCGAGATGGGCCGCCAGCCCTGGGTCGTCTACGGCGTCCTCCAGACCCGTGACGCGGTCTCCCCCGGGGTCTCCCAGGGCGAGATCCTCACCTCGATGACCGTCTTCACCGCGCTGTACGCGATCCTCGCCGTGATCGAGGTCAAGCTGCTCGTGAAGTACGTCAAGGCCGGCCCGCCCGAGCTGACCGAGGCCGACCTCAACCCGCCCACGAAGATCGGCGGCGACACGCGTGACGCCGACAAGCCGATGGCCTTCTCGTACTAGGCCGGGGGAACAGTCATGGAACTTCACGACGTCTGGTTCGTCCTGATCGCCGTCCTGTGGACCGGCTACTTCTTCCTGGAGGGATTCGACTTCGGAGTCGGCATCCTCACCAAGCTGCTGGCCCGCGACCGGCCCGAGCGCCGGGTGCTCATCAACACCATCGGCCCGGTCTGGGACGGCAACGAGGTGTGGCTGCTCACCGCGGGTGGCGCGACCTTCGCCGCCTTCCCGGAGTGGTACGCCACTCTCTTCTCCGGCTTCTATCTGCCACTGCTGCTCATCCTGGTCTGCCTGATCGTCCGGGGTGTCGCCTTCGAGTACCGGGTCAAGCGGCCGGAGGAGAGCTGGCAGCGCACCTGGGAGACGGCGATCTTCTGGACCTCGCTGCTCCCGGCGTTCCTGTGGGGCGTGGCCTTCGGGAACATCGTGCGGGGCGTGAAGATCGACCGGAACTTCGAGTACGTCGGCAGTGTCGGGGATCTGCTCAACCCCTACGCCCTGCTCGGCGGCCTGGTGACGCTCACGCTGTTCACTTTCCACGGTGCCGTGTTCACGGCCCTGAAGACCGTCGGGGATATCCGGGTGCGGGCGCGGGCGCTGGCCCGATGGGTCGGCTTGGTCGCGGCCGTCGTGGGGCTCGCGTTCCTGCTGTGGACGCAGGCCGATCACGGTGACGGCACGAGTCTGGTGGCCATGATCGTGGCCGTCGTCGCCCTGGTGGCCGCCCTGGTGGCCAACCAGGCTGGGCGAGAAGGATGGGCGTTCGCTCTGTCCGGCGTCACCATCGTCGCCGCCGTGGCGATGCTCTTCCTCTCGCTCTTCCCGAACGTCATGCCGTCCACCCTGAACGGGGACTGGAGCCTGACGGTCACCAACGCCTCGTCGAGTCCGTACACCCTGAAGATCATGACGTGGTTGGCGGCCATCGCCACGCCGCTCGTCGTGCTCTACCAGGGGTGGACCTACTGGGTGTTCCGCAAGCGGATCGGCACGCAGCACATCGCTCCTGACGCTGCTGCCGGCGCCACGCACTGAGTCCGCCGAGGGTGTGTTTCACGTGAAACACACCCTCTGGACCGAAGGGCATGTTTCACGTGAAACCAATCGATCCACGCCTTCTGCGGTACGCCCGCGCCACCCGTCTCTTCCTTGTGGCGATCATCGGTCTGGGGGCCCTCGGTGCCGGGCTGGTCGTCGCTCAGGCGATGCTGATCGCCGAGGTCGTCGTCGGCGCGTTCCAGCATGGGCAGTCGGCCCCTGAGCTGCGTACTCCCCTGCTGTTGTTGGCCGCTGTGGCGGTGGGACGGTCGATTGTCGCGTGGCTCACCGAACTCGCGGCTCACCGTGCGAGTGCGGCTGTGAAGTCGGAGCTGCGCGGGCGGCTGCTCGACCGGGCGGCGGCGCTCGGTCCGGGGTGGCTCGGCGGGCAGCGGACCGGCTCGTTGGTCACCCTGGCCACGCGCGGTGTCGATGCCCTGGACGACTACTTCTCGCGCTATCTCCCGCAGCTGGGGCTGGCCGTGGTCGTGCCGGTGGCGGTGCTGGCGCGGATCGTCACCGAGGACTGGGTGTCGGCGGCGATCATCGTCGGCACTCTCCCGCTGATCCCGGTCTTCATGGTGCTCATCGGCTGGGCGACGCAGTCCCGGATGGACCGCCAGTGGCGACTGCTGTCCCGGTTGTCCGGCCACTTCCTCGACGTGGTCGCGGGCCTGCCCACGCTGAAGGTCTTCGGCCGGGCCAAGGCGCAGGCCGAGTCCATCCGCCGGATCACCGGCGAGTACCGCCAGGCCACCCTGCGGACCCTGCGTATCGCCTTCCTCTCCTCGTTCGCCCTGGAGTTGCTGGCCACGCTGTCCGTCGCGCTGGTCGCCGTGACGATCGGCATGCGGCTCGTCCACGGTGACATGGACCTCTCTACCGGGCTGGTGATCCTGGTGCTGGCGCCCGAGGCCTATCTGCCGCTGCGGCAGGTGGGGGCGCAGTACCACGCGGCGGCGGAGGGGCTGGCCGCGGCGGAGGAGATCTTCACCGTGCTGGAGACGCCGGTGCCGGTGTCCGGCACCGGGGCGGTGCCGGCGGGTGACGTGGTCTTCGAAGGGGTCTGTGTCCGTTATCCGGGGCGCTCTTCGGACGCGGTGACCGATGTGTCGTTCACCGTGGAGCCCGGTGAGACCGTGGCGCTGGTCGGGCCCAGCGGGGTGGGTAAGTCGACGCTGCTGAGCGTGCTGCTGGGGTTCGTACGGCCGACCGGGGGGAGGGTGCGGATCGGGGGTGCCGATCTCACCGAGCTGGATCTGGCGGAGTGGCGGTCGCGGATCGCGTGGGTGCCGCAGAGGCCGCATCTGTATGCCGGAACCATCGCGGAGAACGTGCGGCTGGCCCGGCCCGGGGCCGACGAGGGTGCCGTGCGGCGGGCTCTGCGGGACGCGGGTGCCCTGGAGTTCGTGGAGGGGCTGCCGGAGGGGCTCGACACCGTGCTCGGGGAGGACGGAGCCGGGCTGTCGGCGGGGCAGCGGCAGCGGCTCGCGTTGGCTCGGGCGTTTCTTGCGGATCGGCCGGTGTTGTTGCTGGATGAGCCGACTGCTGCGTTGGACGGGGCGACGGAGGGGGACGTCGTGGCGGCTGTGCGGAGGTTGGCGGCGGGGCGCACGGTGTTGCTCGTGGTGCACCGGCCTGCGTTGTTGGGGGTGGCTGACCGGGTGGTACGGCTGTCGGGGGCCGAGCCTGTGAGGAACCCGGCGCTTGCGTGGCCCCCCAGGGGGCTCCGCCCCCTGGACCCCCGCCCTCGCCCACCCGCCACCCGACTCGGTGGGCTGGAGGGTGAGCCGACGGGGTTGCGACTCGGTGGGCTGGATGGGCTGGGTGGGGAGCCGGCGGGGTCCGGGGTCGGTGGGCTGGAGGGTGAGCCGACGGGGTTGCGACTGGGTGGGCTGGATGGGCTGGGTGGGGAGCCGGCGGGGTCTGGGCTCGGTGGGCTGGAGGAGGAGGCGATCGCGTCCCGGCTCCGTGGGCTGGAGGAGGAGGCGAGTGGGTCCCGGTTCGGTGGGCTGAGTGGTGTGTCCGAGGGGGGCCGGTTTGGTGGGCCGGGACGGGGGCTGGTCGGGGGCGGGGCTCGTGTGGTGGGGCGGGTTCGAAGGGGGGGAGCGGGGCGGCCGGCGCGGCTCCTGGGGGCCCTGGTGCTCGGCAGTCTCGCGTTGGGCAGTGCCGTCGGACTGATGGCGACCTCCGGCTGGCTCATCTCGCGTGCCTCCCAGCAGCCGCCGGTGCTGTATCTGATGGTGGCCGTGACGGCGACGCGTGCCTTCGGGATCGGGCGGGCCGTCTTCCGGTACGCCGAGCGGCTGGTGTCGCACGACGCCGTCCTGCGGATGCTGGCCGACACCCGGGTCGCGGTGTACCGGCGTCTGGAACGCCTCGCTCCCGCGGGCCTGCGCGGCGCCCGCCGCGGTGACCTGCTCACCCGGCTGGTCGCGGACGTGGACGCGTTCCAGGACTACTGGTTGCGCTGGCTGCTGCCCGCCGGTGTCGCCCTCACCGTCTCCGCCGCCTCCGTCGGCTTCACGGCCTGGCTGCTGCCGGAGGCCGGCGCCGCCCTCGCCGCGGGCCTGATCGCGGCAGGCGTCGGAGTCCCCCTGCTGACCGCGACCGTGGCCCGGCGGACCGAGCAGCGGCTGGCGCCCGCCCGAGGAGTGCTCGCGACGCGCGTGACCGACCTGCTCACCGGCACCGCCGAACTGACCGTCGCCGGTGCGCTGCCCCACCGTGCGAAGGCGGTCCGGCGGGCCGACGGCACCCTGACCCGGATCGCCGCCCGCGCCGCAGCCGTCACCGGCCTCGGTGACGGGCTGACCGCGCTGATCTGCGGGCTGACCGTCACGGTCACCGCGATGTTCGGTGCCCAGGCGGTGGCCGCGGGCAGGCTGAGCGGCGTGGCGATGGCCGTGGTCGTACTGACCCCGCTGGCCGCCTTCGAGGCCGTACTGGGGCTGCCGCTCGCCGCGCGGTACCGGCAGCGGGTGCGGCGCAGCGCGGAACGGGTGTACGAGGTGCTGGACGCGCCGGAGCCCGTGAGGGAACCCGAGTCGCCCCGGCAGGCCCCCGCCTCGCCGTTCCCGGTGGTCGTCAAGGGAGTGGTGGCGCGATACCCGGGGCAGCGACGGGCGGCGCTCGCCGGGCTGGATCTCACCCTGGAGCAGGGGCGCCGGGTCGCCATCGTCGGGCCGTCCGGGTCCGGCAAGACGACCCTCGCCCAGGTGCTGCTGCGGTTCCTGGACCCGCAGGCCGGCGCCTACACGCTCGCCGGTGTGGACGCGTGCGCGCTGGACGGGGACGACGTACGACGCGTCGTCGGGCTGTGCGCCCAGGACGCGCATCTCTTCGACAGCTCGGTCCGCGAGAACCTGCTGCTGGCCAGGAAGGACGCCACCGAGGCCGACCTGCGCGCAGCGCTGGCCCGGGCGCGGCTGCTGGACTGGGTCGACTCACTGCCCGACGGCCTCGACACGCTGGTCGGTGAACACGGGGCACGACTGTCCGGCGGGCAGCGGCAGCGGCTGGCGCTGGCCCGTGCGCTGCTGGCCGGCTTCCCCGTGCTGGTCCTCGACGAGCCGGCCGAGCACCTGGACCTGCCGACGGCCGACGCGCTGACCGCTGATCTGCTGGCCGCCACGGAGGGCCGTACCACGCTGCTGATCACCCACCGGCTGGCCGGGCTCGACGCGGTCGACGAGGTGATCGTGCTCGATGCGGGCCGGGTGGCGCAGCGGGGGCCGTACGAGCGGCTGATCGCCGAGGAGGGACCACTGCGGGAGATGGCGCGCCGGGAGGCCGAGGCCGAGTCGCTGGTGGGCGTGTGGTGAGGAACGACGCACGGGGGCGCATGGGGTAAGCGGGCGCGGCCCCTGGGCCCGGTCCCGGGCCCAGACGGTCGCCGAACCTGATCGCCGGCCCTGCGGGAGGCGCTGTCCCGCGCCTCCCGGCACGTCGGCGCCTCCCGGGCCGACGTCCCGGTCGACGCGACCGTCACGCTGCCGGACGTGCGCCCAGGAGTACGGTCGGCCGCCGCCCGCGACGGGGCCGGGCTCCCCGAGGGCGGCCGACGCAGCGGCCTGCGGAGCCTCGAGCGGCGGGCCGAGTCCCCCGGCGGGGACAGCCGGCTCGTCGCGGTGCGTCGGCGGCGCACCGGTGGTGCGGGCGTTACGGCTGGCGGTCGGCGAGCAGTTGCTCGATCACCACGGCCACCCCGTCGTCGTTGTTGGCGACCGTACGGCCCGATGCGGCGGCGACGACGTCCGGGTGGGCGTTGCCCATCGCGTAGGACTGGCCGGCCCAGGTCAGCATCTCGACGTCGTTGGGCATGTCCCCGAAGGCCACGACCTCCTCGTGCGAGATGCCGCGCTCGGCGCAGCACAGGGCGAGGGTGCTGGCCTTGGAGACGCCGGGGCCGCTGATTTCCAGCAGGGCGCTGGGGCTGGAGCGGGTGACGTTGGCGTGGTCGCCGATCGCC
The DNA here is from genome assembly GCF_055600785.1 of Streptomyces sp. NPDC038200. Taxonomy (NCBI): domain Bacteria; kingdom Bacillati; phylum Actinomycetota; class Actinomycetes; order Kitasatosporales; family Streptomycetaceae; genus Streptomyces; species Streptomyces sp. NPDC038200. The sequence goes on along the minus strand of NZ_JBVJYH010000006.1, from coordinate 173,854 downwards.
AGGCGGGCCAGGGTGAGGAAGGCGTCGGGGTCGAGGGAGGGGTGGTAGGCGAGGATCTTGAGCACGGGCTGGTCGGCGTCCGGGCCGTCGGGCGCGAGCAGCTTCTCGGCGGGCAGGAGATTGTCGGGTATCTCCATGTGCAGCTTGGGATAGTCCGGCTCCTGGTGGAAGCCGTACGTCTGCTCGACCGCGAACACCGTGCCGGGCGCGGCCTCGCGCAGCAGCACCGCGGCCCTCAGGGCGTTCTCCCGGGCCAGCTCGCGGACCTTCACGAACCGGTGGGCGCCGGGGCCGCCGTGCAGGTCGACCACGGCGGCGCCGTTGCCGCAGATCGCCAGGCCGTGGCCGTGGACGTGGTCGCTGACCACGTCCATCCAGCGGGCCGGCCGGCCGGTGACGAAGAAGACCTCGATCCCGGCCTCCTCGGCGGCGGCCAGTGCGGCGACGGTCCGCGGTGAGACGGATTTGTCGTCGCGCAGCAGAGTGCCGTCGAGGTCGGTGGCGATCAGCCGCGCGGGTGAGGCGGCGGCAGGGGTCCCGGGCTGTCTGGTCGCTGAGGTCACCCGGCCATTCTCGCCCAGGCTTGCGCACGGCCGTGCGTCGGTCCGCACAGATGAGACACAGCTGACGCCGCGGCCGGGGCACGAGTGCCCCGGGGACCGGGAGACGGGCGAGGTCGTCAGGCCAGCTGGGCGAGGGCCTCCATGGCGATTCGCTCGAAGACCTTCTCGTCCGCGGCGAAGTCGGAGTCCGGGATGGGCCAGTGGATGACGATCTCGGTGAAGCCGAGTTCCTGGTGGCGGCCGGCGAAGTCCACGAAGGCGTCCAGGGACTCCAGCGGCCGGGCGCGGTCCGGGGTGAAGCCGGTGAGCAGGACCTTGTCCAGCTCGGCCGTGTCCCGGCCGGCGGCCTCGCACGCCTCCGACAGCTTGCCGAGCTGCCCGCGCAGGGCTTCGACGGACTGCTCCGGCGTGCCGGTCTCGTACAGCTTCGGGTCACCGGTGGTCACCCACGCCTGGCCGTACCGCGCGGCGAGCCGGAGGCCGCGCGGGCCGGTGGCCGCGACCGCGAACGGCAGCCGGGGGCGCTGCGCGCAGCCCGGGATGTTCCGTGCCTCGTGGGCCGAGTAGAACCGGCCCTCGTGCGACACGGTGTCCTCGGTGAGCAGCCGGTCGAGCAGGGGCACGAACTCGGCGAACCGGTCGGCGCGCTCCCGCGGGGTCCAGGGGTCCTGGCCGAGGGCGGTGGCGTCGAATCCGGTGCCGCCCGCGCCGATGCCGAGGGTGATCCGGCCACCGGAGATGTCGTCCAGGGAGATCAGCTCCTTGGCGAGGGTGACCGGGTGGCGGAAGTTCGGCGAGGTGACCAGCGTGCCGAGGCGCAGCCGCTCGGTGGCCGCCGCGGCGGCCGTGAGCGTCGGGATCGCGCCGAACCAGGGGCCGTCACGGAAGCTGCGCCAGGACAGGTGGTCGTACGTGTACGCCGTGTGGAAGCCGAGCTGCTCGGCGCGTACCCAGGCCGCACGGGCGCCTTCGTGCCAGCGGCGGTACGGCAGGATGACGGTGCTCAGACGCAGACTCATGCGTCCGAGGGTAAGCGGCGCCGCTGACGACGGACGAAACGGCCACCGTGCGCTGCTGTCCGGCGGCGTGGAGTGAGCGGCGTCGACGTGGTGGGGGTTTCAGCGGGCGGCCGGTACGTGCGGGCAGCGCGGGCGGGGGTGTTCCGCGAGGGGCGGGACAGCGCGGGCAGCGCGGCCAGGGGTTTCAGTGTGCAGCGGGAAAGCGCAGGTAGTGCGGGGGGACGGCTGCGGTCAGCCAGACGCCGTTGGCGCTGACGTGGAACACATGGCCGTCGCGGTGCATGGCGCCGGAGTCGACGGCGAGCACCACGGGGCGGCCCCGGCGGGCGCCGACACGGGTGGCGGTCTCCCGGTCGGCGGAGAGGTGGACGGCGTGCCGGGTCATGGGGCGCAGGCCCTCCGCGCGGATCGCGTCCAGGTGCGCGGCCACCGTCCCGTGGTAGAGGTACGGCGGCGGGGTCGCCGGGGGCAGGCCGAGGTCGACCTCGATGCTGTGTCCCTGGCTGGCGCGGATTCTGTCGTCCTCGATCACGAAGCGCTGTTTGTCGTTCACGGCGACCACATGGTCCAGCTCCGCGCGTGTGAACCGGAATCCGTGGTCCGTGGCGGCGGCGATCAGCGTGTCGATCTTCACCCAGCCGCCGGCGTCGGGTGTGAGTCCGATGCGTTCGGGCTGGTGGCGCAGGTGCCGGGAGAGATATTTGGACACCTTCACGGTGCGTCGTTCATCCATGCGTCCAGCGTGCGGGAGAGATCCGCATCACGCAGGTTTTTTTCTTCCGAGGTTTGATCCACAACCAAGTGTAGTTATCCACAGGCTAATTGGCGAAGTTGTGGACAACTGGCGTTCGTTCTACGGCGTTTCGTGAACACCTGTGCGGTCATGCGGTGATGCGGCAAGATCGTCCAATGCTCTCGCCCGGACCTCGCGTTCGGCGGCCAGAGCGAGGAAGTCCGAAACGTGCCCCTGCCCAACCAGCCTTTCCACGGCCTCGATCGTTTCGGTGGGCAGTGCCACGTTCCTCGTGTCGGCGGGTGGCGCGGGGGGCGGCTGCGCCACGAGGTGGCTGCGCAGGTGACGGGTGGCCAACGCGCGCATCGCACGGGCGAGTTCCGCGTCGACGGTCTGCTGGGCGAGGGGGCGCAGGCGGCGGACGAGTGAGGCCGCCTCCGCCGCGTGCGCGTCCGTGCGCTGCCCCGGATCGTCCAGGTAGCGCGCGAACACGTACTCCGTGGTGAACTCCAGGAAACGGGCCGCGATGTGCTCCACCTGCCCCCTCAACTCCCTGAGGTGACCGGCGATCGCCGACAGTGGCACTCCGGCCGCGTGCAACTCCACGGCCACCGCCAGTTCTTGGGGGCTCGGCACCAGGAAGGTGTCCGGCTTGCCGACGACTGGTTCCAGTACACCGAGGGCCACCGCCTCGGCCACGGCGTCCTCGTCCGGGGCGCCGCCGAAGCGGGCCTCCAGCTCGGCGCGGGTGACGCGGTCGGGCTGCTCGTCCGTCCACGGCCCCTCGACCTCGGTGACCAGCCCGAGTACGCCGGCCAGGCCACGGCCGGTGTCCCAGGCGTCCAGGAGTTCCTTGATCGAGGCCAGGGTGTAGCCGCGGTCCAGGAGGTGGGCGATCTGATGGAGGCGGGTGACGTGGGCCTCGGAGTAGAGGTTGGCGCGGCCTCGGCGCTCGGGGCGGGGGAGGAGGCCACGGTCCTGGTAGGCGCGGATGGTCCGGACCGTGGTGCCGGTGTGCTGGGCGAGGTCTTCGATGCGGTAGGTGTTCCGGGCCGGTGGGTCGGGCATCGTGGGGTTCCCTTGAGTCGTACCGGAAGTTGCTGGTGGACGGGTGGCACCACCGGCCGGGCACGCTGTCCACGGCCGTGTCGTACGGCCGTCGCCCGGGCTCGGCTGTCCACGGCCGTGTCGTACGACCGTTGCCCGGTTCGGCTGTCCACGGCTACGTCGTACGGCCGTCGCCCGGGTTCGGCTGCTCACCCGCCCTCCCCCGCCGCGTCACAACCGGGGTTCCACCCGGGCGATCCGCCGCAGCAGGCCCGGCGCGAACCGGGACAGCAGGTGCGCTCCCCGGGCCTCCGGGGTCACCGGTGCCACCGCCCGGTTGTGGATCACCGCGTCCAGGATCGCGTCGGCCACCTTCTCCGGCGGGTAGTTGCGCAGCCCGTACAACCGGGCCGAGCGCTGCCGGCGGCGCTGCTGCTCCGCCTCGTCGACGCCGGCGAAGCGGGCCGTGGCGGTGATGCCGGTGTTGACGATGCCCGGGCAGACCGCGGTGACACCGATGCCCTGGGCGGCCAGCTCGGCGCGCAGGCACTCGGAGAGCATCAGCACGGCCGCCTTGGAGGTGCTGTAGGCGGGAAGCGCGCGCGAGGGCTGGTACGCCGCCGCGGACGCGATGTTGACGATGTGGCCGCCCTGGCCGCGCTCGGCCATGCGCGCGCCGAAGAGGCGGCAGCCGTGGATGACACCCCAGAGGTTGACGTCCAGGACCCTGCGCCAGTCGTCGGTCGTCGTGGCGAAGAAGGAGCCCGACAGGCCGATGCCCGCGTTGTTGACCAGCACGTCCGGCACGCCGTACGCGCGGTGCACCTTCTCCGCCAGCTTCTCCATGGCCTGCTCGTCGGAGACGTCGGCCGGTTCGGCCCAGGCCTCGGGCGCGCCGACCAGCCGGGACAGCTCGGCGGTGCGGGCCGCGGCCTCGGCGTCGCGGTCGACGGCGATCACGCGCGCGCCGGCCTCGGCGAACGCGAACGCCGTGGCCCGGCCGATGCCGCCGCCCGCCCCGGTGACCAGCACCAGCTGCCCGCCGAACCGGTCGGCGTGGCGGCCGGTGGCGGCAGGCTCGGGACGGCCGCCCGTCACGGACGTCACGAACTCCTCGATCCACGCGGCCACCTGGTCGGGCCGGGTGCGCGGGACCCAGTGCTTGGCCGGGAGCGTGCGCCGGGTCAGCTGCGGCACCCACCGGTCCAGGTCGTCGTACAGCCGCTCCGAGAGGAACGCGTCGCCCTGGGGCGTGATGAGCTGCACGGGCGCGTGTGCGTACGCGTCCGGGCGCGGCCTGCGCAGCCGGGAGCGGACGTTGTCCCGGTACAGCCAGGCGCCGTGGGCCGCGTCGGAGGGGAGGGAGGCGGTCGGGTAGTCGCCGCCCGGGACCCGCTCGACGCGCTCCAGGATCTTCGGCCAGCGCTTGCCGAGCGGGCCGCGCCAGGCCAGCTCCGGCAGGGCCGGCGTGTGCAGCAGGTACACGTACCAGGACTTGGCGCCCTGGCCGAGGAGCTGGCCCACCCGGCGGGGCGTCGGACGCTTCACGCGTGCGTCGATCCAGTGCCCGAAGTGGTCGAGGGACGGCCCGGAGATCGAGGTGAAGGAGGCGATACGTCCCTCCGTGCGGCCCACCGTGACGAACTCCCAGGACTGCACCGAGCCCCAGTCGTGGCCGACGAGGTGCACCGGCCGGTCCGGGCTGACCTCGTCCACGACGGCCAGGAAGTCGTCCGTGAGCTTGGCCAGGGTGAAGCCCCCGCGCAGCGGCCGGGGAGCGGTGGAGCGGCCGTGTCCCCGGACGTCGTAGAGGACGACGTGGAAGCGGTCGGCGAGGCGGGCCGCGACCTGTGACCAGACCTCCTTGCTGTCCGGGTAGCCGTGCACCAGCACCACCGTCGGCTGCTCGGGGTCGCCCAGCTCGGCCACGCACAGCTCGACCCCGCCGGTCCGCACCCAGCGCTCACGCGCGCCTTCCAAGGTCACTTCTCCTCCGCCCAGCGCCGCACGTGCGGCAGATCGTCGTCCAGCCAGAACGCGCTCTCCACGGGGTCCCGGGAGTCGGTGACCACGAGGATCTCCTCGAACTTCGCGCCCGTGCCCCGGAAGCCGAGGTGCGGTTCGACCGCCCAGAGGCCCGGCTGCGGGGGGTGGTCCGAGAAGCGGTACGGCGACCACAGGGGCGACCAGCCCTCGCGATGGCCGTGCAGGGCGTCGGAGGCGAGCCCCTTCAGGGACTGCGTGCCGAACCCGAACAGATGGGGTGACCAGCGGCGCTGCCGCACCCGGTCCACCTTGTGGGCGATCACCCCGAAGGGGTAGGCCCGGTGCCGGTTGGCGTAGCCCTGGCGGACCATGAGCCGGTCCACGTCCTGGTAGATCTCGCGCAGCGGCCGCCGCTCGCGCACCTCGCGCAGGATCAGCTCCCGGTGCGCCTCCAGGTCGGCCATCAGCCGGTCCTGCACCGGGTTCACGCCCAGCGAGCCCGAGTAGCCGATGTCCGCCGTGTATCCCTCGTACACCGGTGCCATGTCCAGGATGAACGGCATCCCCGGCTCCAGCGCGCGCTCGGTCGGGAAGAACTGCAGCGGGATGCGGAAGTTCGCGAACGCCGTGCGGTCCCCGAACCAGGCGAAGGGGAGATGGAACCAGTCCCGCACCCCGTGCGCGCGCAGCCACTCCCGCTGCATCCGCGCGGCCTCGCGCTCGGTCACGCCCGGCTCCAGGCGGGCCGCGACCGCCTCCGCGCACTCGTAGGCGAGGCGCTGAACCCGCCTGAACCCCCGCAGCTCCACGGAGAGTTCGCTTTTCACTGCCGTCGTCATGCCGCCCCGTCCCGTCGTCCTGACGGCTCGTCCGCCGCCGGGGCGACTCGTCCCGTCGACCGCCGTACTCATCCGTAACTTGACACTGGTGAATGTGACAGTTGTTAGAGGCGGCGTCAATAGGAGGGATGGGGGCTGTGGACGACGGTCGTGCGCGGCCCGCCGGCCACCCTTGGGTGGGCGCCCCTTAGGGTCCCGTACTACCTGGGTCTGACGAGGAAACGGCTCTGAGGTCTGACGACGGACGTGGTCCGTGTCACTACCGTCGGAGACGTGACTGTGATCGCGACCGAAAGCCTGAGCAAGCGGTTCCCCCGGGTGACCGCGCTCGACCGGCTGTCCGTGGACATCGGGCCCGGTGTGACCGGACTCGTCGGGGCCAACGGCGCCGGCAAGTCCACCCTGATCAAGATCCTGCTGGGGCTGTCCCCCGCGACGGAGGGCCGGGCCGCGGTGCTCGGCCTGGACGTCGCCTCCGAGGGCGCCGCCATCCGGGAGCGCGTGGGGTACATGCCGGAGCACGACTGCCTGCCGCCCGACGTCTCGGCCACCGAGTTCGTCGTCCACATGGCCCGCATGTCCGGCCTGCCGCCCACCGCCGCACGTGAGCGCACCGCCGACACCCTGCGCCATGTGGGTCTGTACGAGGAGCGCTACCGCCCCATCGGCGGCTACTCGACCGGCATGAAGCAGCGGGTGAAGCTCGCCCAGGCCCTGGTCCACGACCCGCAGCTGGTCTTCCTGGACGAGCCGACCAACGGCCTCGACCCGGTCGGCCGTGACGAGATGCTCGGCCTGATCCGCCGCATCCACAGCGACTTCGGCATCTCGGTCCTGGTCACCTCGCACCTGCTGGGCGAGCTGGAGCGCACCTGCGACCACGTCGTCGTCATCGACGGCGGCAAGCTCCTGCGCTCCAGTTCCACCACGGACTTCACGCAGACCACGACCACCCTCGCGATCGAGGTCACCGACAGCGACACGCATCCCGACGGCACCCGCGCGGTCCGCGAGGCGCTGCACGCGCGCGGGACCGAGACGCACGCGGAGGCCGGCGGACTGCCCGGCGCCGGACACATCCTGCTGCTGACCGCCACGGGCGAGGAGACGTACGACCTCGTCCGGGACGTGGTCGCCGACCTCGGTCTCGGCCTGGTCCGCATGGAGCAGCGCCGCCACCACATCTCCGAGGTGTTCACCAGCGGCGACGAAGAGCGGAAGGAGGCCGTCGGCCATGGCGGTTGAGCATTCCCCGGCATCGCGCGCCGGTGACCAGACCCGCATCCACGACATCGGCTACCGCGGCTACGACGGCCCCCGCCTCGGCCGCGCGTACGCCCGCCGCTCGCTGTACTCGCAGTCCCTGCGCGGCGCCTACGGCCTCGGCCGCTCGGTGAAGTCCAAGGTGCTGCCGATGCTGCTGTTCGCGGTGATGTGCGTGCCCGCCGCCATCATGGTCGCCGTCGCCGTCGCCACCAAGGCGCACGAACTGCCGGTGTCCTACACCCGGTACGCGATCGTCATGCAGGCCGTGATCAGCCTGTACGTCGCCTCCCAGGCACCCCAGGCCGTCTCCCGCGACCTGCGCTTCAAGACCGTGCCGCTGTACTTCTCGCGGCCCATCGAGACCGCCGACTACGTCCGCGCCAAGTTCGCCGCGCTCGCCTCCGCGCTGTTCGTCCTCACCGCGGCACCCCTGCTGGTGATGTACGCGGGCGCGCTGCTGGCCAAGATGGGCTTCGCCCACCAGACGAAGGAATGCGCACAGGGACTGGTCGCCGTGGCCCTCCTCTCACTGCTCTTCGCCGGTATCGGCCTGGTGATCGCCGCCTTCACCCCGCGCCGCGGCTTCGGCATCGCCGCCGTGATCGCCGTGCTGACCATCTCCTACGGCGCGGTGTCCACGCTCCAGGCCATCGCCTACACCCAGGGCAGCGACGGTGCTGTTCCGTGGATCGGCCTGTTCTCGCCGATCACCCTGATCGACGGCGTGCAGTCCGCCTTCCTCGGCGGCAGCTCCGCCTTCCCCGGCGGGGTCGGCCCGTCCAGCGGCGAGGGCGTGGTCCACGTCCTGTTCGCCCTGGGCCTGATCGCCGCCTGCTACGGCCTCCTGATCCGCCGCTACCGGAAGGTGGGCCTGTGATGACCACGCTCTCCATCGACCACGTCTCCCGCTGGTTCGGCAACGTCGTCGCCGTCAACGACATCACCATGACCATCGGCCCCGGCGTCACCGGTCTGCTCGGCCCCAACGGCGCCGGAAAGTCCACCCTGATCAACATGATGGGCGGCTTCCTCGCCCCCTCCACCGGCACGGTCACCCTGGACGGACGGCCGGTCTGGCGCAACGAGGAGATCTACCGGCACATCGGCATCGTCCCCGAGCGCGAGGCGATGTACGACTTCCTCACCGGCCGTGAATTCGTCGTCGCCAACGCCGAGTTGCACGGCCTGGGCGACAAGGCCGCCCAGCGCGCCCTCGCCACGGTCGAGATGGAGTACGCGCAGGACCGGAAGATCTCCACGTACTCCAAGGGCATGCGGCAGCGGGTGAAGATGGCGAGCGCCCTCGTGCACGACCCGTCGCTGCTGCTGCTGGACGAGCCGTTCAACGGCATGGACCCGCGCCAGCGCATGCAACTCATGGATCTGCTGCGCAGGATGGGGGACGAGGGCCGTACGGTCCTGTTCTCCTCGCACATCCTCGAAGAGGTCGAGCAGCTCGCCCGGCACATCGAGGTCGTCGTCGCCGGACGGCACGCGGCCAGCGGCGACTTCCGCAGGATCCGCCGCCTGATGACCGACCGCCCGCACCGCTACCTGGTGCGCTCCAGCGACGACCGTGCCCTCGCGGCGGCGCTCATCGCCGACCCGTCGACGGCCGGCATCGAGGTCGACCACGCCGAGGGCGCCCTGCGCATCCAGGCCGTCGACTTCGGCCGCTTCACCGCCCTGCTGCCGAAGGTCGCCCGGGACCACGGCATCCGGCTGCTCACGGTCTCGCCGTCCGACGAGTCCCTGGAGTCCGTCTTCTCTTACCTGGTCGCGGCGTAGGAGGCCGAAATGTACGACCCCACCGTCGCCCGGCTCACTTACCGGGCCCTGCTCGGCCGCCGTCGGGCCCTCATCCTCGGCGCACTGCCGCTGCTGCTCATCGTGATCTCCGTGGCCGTGCGCGCCCTGACCGGTGCCGACGACCAGACCGCGTCCGACGTGCTCGGCGGCTTCGCGCTCGCCACCATGGTGCCGATCATCGGTGTCATCGCGGGCACGGGCGCGATCGGCCCGGAGATCGACGACGGCTCCGTCGTCTATCTGCTGTCCAAACCGCTCAAGCGGCCCGCGATCATCTTCACCAAGCTCATCGTCGCCATCGCCGTGACCATGGTCTTCTCGGCGGTGCCGACGATGATCGCGGGCCTGATCCTGAACGGCAACGGCCAGCAGATCGCGGTCGCGTACACGGTCGCCGCGCTGGTCTCCTCCATCGCCTACTCGGCGCTCTTCCTGCTGCTCGGCACGGTCTCCCGGCACGCGGTGGTCTTCGGGCTCGTCTACGCCCTGGTCTGGGAGGCGCTGTTCGGTTCGCTGGTGCCGGGCGCGCGCACGCTGAGCGTCCAGCAGTGGTCGCTGGCCGTCGCCCACAAGGTTGCCGGCGGTGACCTGGTGACCTCCGAGGTGGGTCTGACGACGGCCACCGTGCTGCTGGTGGCGGTTACCGTCCTGGCCACCTGGTATGCGGGCCAGAAGCTGCGGTCGCTGACGCTGGCGGGCGAGGAGTAGAGCAGGCGTCGCCGGTGGCGGTGTGCGCGGCCTTTATTCGGTGGCGTCCGATGCGGTGGCGGGGGACAGTGGTCGTGCCCCGTCCGCCGGGATCGTCCCGGCGTCAGGTACTGGGAGTGGAGGTGGGCGATGTCCATGCACGGCAGTACGCCCAGCTCCCGTCAGGGCAGTCCGAGGCCGGCTCCGGAGCGGATCGTCACCTCTTCGTAGAGCCATGGGAACTGCCCGGGGCGGCCGCTTCGAGCACGCGATGTCGCACGCGCGTGGGCCGCCCACCCGGAGGATTGGCCGAGTGGTAAGGCACCGGCTTGCTAAGCCGTGGTCGGGTCCGCAGGGCCCGCGCACGTTCGATCCGTGCATCCTCCGCGAGACGTTCTCACCGACATGTGGCCGGCCATGAGCCGGCCGGGTGCCGGGTGCCGGGTGTCAGGTGCGTCGGGTGCCAGGTGCCAGGTGCCAGGTGCCGGGTGTCAGGTGTCAGGTGTCAGGTGCCGGGTGTCAGGGGAGCGAAGGCGCCCGGCGCCGCAGGTCGTGCCGGGCGACGGTCGCTCAGGACGGTGCGGACGCCGGTCGGGCGCCCCGGGCGTCCGCGATCTTGTCCAGTTCCCGCATCGCCTCCGCGTGGGAACTCATCGTCCGGTTCACCGTGCCCGTCGTGAAGAGGATCGCGCCGGCCAGGGACACCGGGACCGACAGGCCGAGGATCGCCAGCGCCTCCGGCCAGTCACGCTCGTTCGCGCAGTAGTCGCCGTCGTAGAGGCCGTCGTTGGCGGTCCCGCGGTCCGTCAGCAGACGGGACTCGCACTGGGCGGGGTACTGATCGTCGGAACTGCGCTGCGCCTCGTAGGGCGTGAGGAGCAGCACGGCGCACCAGGTCCACAGCAGCCCCGCCACGGCCAGCAGGCCGATGCCCCAGGCGCGTATCCGGGAGGCGCGGTCGCGGAAGTCGAGGTCGAACTCTCGTGATCGCATGACCGCCGAGAGTAGCAACCGCGCCGGCGCCCGGCCCAGGCGCCCGGTGCGGTCAGCCCAGCAACCGCTCCAGGACCACCGCGATGCCGTCCTCTTCGTTGGAGGAGGTGACCTCGTCGGCCACCGCCTTCAGTTCCTCATGGGCGTTGGCCATGGCCACGCCCCGAGAGGCCCAGGCGAACATCGGGATGTCGTTGGGCATGTCGCCGAAGGCGATCGTGTCGGCGGCCTTCAGACCCAGGCGGCGGGCCGCCAGGGACAGGCCCGTGGCCTTGGACAGCCCCAGCGGCAGGAGTTCGACGATGCCGTGACCGGCCATGGCCACCGTGACGAAACCGCCGGCCGCCTGCCGGGCGGCCTCCGCCAGCTCGTCGTCGCCCATCGTCGGATGCTGTATGTAGATCTTGTTCAGCGGCGCCGCCCAGATGTCCGACGCGTCCGTGAACGGGGTCGCCGGGAGCGTGCCGGTGACCGCGTATCCCGGACCGACCAGCACCTCGCCGTCCAGGCCGTCCCGGCTGGCCGCCAGGTGGAGCGGGCCCACCTCGGCCTCGATCTTGGCCAGGGCCACGCCCGCCAGCTGCCGGTCCAGGGTGACGGAGGTCAGCAGGCGGTGGGCGCCGGCGTCGTACACCTGGGCGCCCTGGCCGCAGACGGCGAGGCCGTCGTAGCCGAGGTCGTCCAGGATGTGGCGGGTCCAGGGGACCGCGCGGCCGGTGACGACGATGTGCGCCGCGCCCGCCGCGGTGGCCGCGGCGAGCGCGTCACGGGTGCGCCGCGAGATCGACTCGTCGGAGCGCAGCAGCGTTCCGTCGAGGTCGGTGGCGATGAGCCCGTAGGGGAAGCTCACCGGGACACCGGCTCCAGGACCTCACGGCCGCCCAGGTAGGGGCGCAGCACCTCGGGCACCCGGACGGAACCGTCGGCCTGCTGGTGGTTCTCCAGGATCGCCACGATCGTGCGGGGGACGGCGCAGAGCGTGCCGTTGAGGGTGGCCAGCGGCTTGACCTGCTTGCCGTCGCGGACCCGGATGGACAGGCGGCGGGACTGGAACTCGGTGCAGTCCGAGGTCGAGGTCAGCTCGCGGTACTTGCCCTGGGTGGGGATCCACGCCTCGCAGTCGTACTTACGGGCGGCCGAGGCGCCGAGGTCGGCGGAGGCGACGTCGATGACGCGGAACGGCAGCTCCAGCGAGGTCAGCCACTGCTTCTCCCACTCCAGCAGGCGCTGGTGCTCCGCCCGGGAGTCCTCGGGAGCGACGTACGAGAACATCTCGACCTTGTCGAACTGGTGCACGCGGAAGATGCCTCGCGTGTCCTTGCCGTGCGAGCCGGCCTCGCGGCGGAAGCAGGGCGAGAAGCCCGCGTACCGCAGCGGCAGCTTGTCGGCGTCGATGATCTCGTCCATGTGGTACGCGGCCAGCGGGACCTCGGAGGTGCCCACCAGGTACAGGTCGTCCTTGTCGAGGTGGTAGACGTCCTGCGCGGCCTGGCCGAGGAAGCCGGTGCCGGCCATGGACTGCGGGCGGACCAGCGCGGGCGTCAGCATCGGCGTGAAGCCGGCCGCCGTGGCCTGCGCGATCGCCGCGTTCACCAGGGCCAGCTCCAGCAGGGCGCCGACACCGGTGAGGAAGTAGAAGCGGGAGCCGGAGACCTTGGCACCGCGCTCGACGTCGATCGCGCCGAGCAGCTGGCCCAGCTCCAGGTGGTCCTTGGGGTCGAAGCCCTCGGCACCGAAGTCGCGGATCGTGCCGTGCGTCTCCAGCGTGACGAAGTCCTCCTCACCGCCGACGGGCACGTCGGGGTGGACGAGGTTGCCGAGCCGGAGCAGCAGCTGCTGGGTCTCGGCGTCGGCCGCGTCGCGCTCGGCGTCGGCGGCCTTCACGTCGCTCTTCAGCTGCTCGGCGCGCTTGAGCAGCTCGGCCTTCTCGTCACCGGTGGCCTTGGGGATGAGCTTGCCGAGCTGCTTCTGCTCGGCGCGCAGCTCGTCGAAGCGGACGCCGGACGACCTGCGCCGCTCGTCGGCAGACAGGAGGGAGTCGACGAGCGCGACGTCCTCTCCACGGGCGCGCTGGGACGCGCGCACACGGTCGGGGTCCTCACGGAGCAGGCGAAGGTCAATCACGAGGCCAAGGCTACCGGTGCGCGACAGCGGCTCACGCATCACTATTCCGGGGGATTCGGATTCGCGGCTTACATTCCGGTATGCGGTAATTGCCGAACGCGTTCCCCGCTGCAAGCCGCGCATCAGGCCGCGCATCAAGGCGCGCCTCGGCCCGCGCGTCGCGCCGAGCGTCAAGGGGAAAGTGTCTCACTCCCTGGGACGGGGCACGGTCCGGACGGCCGGTTGACCGGATTCCCTTGCGGAGAACGGGATTTGGCAGCTGGGTTGTCGCCGGGTCGTCGCCGGGTTGTCCACAGGGATCCACACCCCTCGGAGAGTTATCCACAGGCTGTGTGGAAGGTCTGTGGACTTCGGAATTGATCACTCCGGAAACTGCGAAGCGACTGAAGAATTCCCGGGTCAAACCCCTTCGACGCCCACTTTCGGGTGGAAAACGGTCGCCCCAAAAGATGAACCAAAGGAAACGAGTGGACGAAGGGTGACGCGCGCGTTGGTGGCCTCGAACGGGGGCTCCAGGGCGATTTGTCGACCCTGTGCCCCTGCCCTGTCGACTTGTCCCCAGGTCGAGATGGGGACCTGTGGATAACTCCTGTGGATAACGTTCGTGTGCCGGTACGACCGATACGGGCCGTCTGGTCAGAACCGGCCGTCCTGGCAGCGCGCCACCCAGTCGGCCGCCGCCATGAACTCCTTGTCCGACGTCCCCGGGGGCGTCGGACGGATCTCGCCGGGCGTGATGTCCGCACGCGGATAGGAACCGAGGAAGCGCACTTGGAGGCAGATCCGCCGCAGCCCCATCAGGGCCTCCGCCATCCGCCGGTCGGCGATGTGGCCCTCGGCGTCGATGCAGAAGCAGTAGTTGCCGATGCCGGCGCCGGTCGGCCGGGACTGGAGCAGCATGAGGTTGATGCCGCGTGAGGCGAACTCGCCGAGCAGGTCGCGCAGGGCACCGGGGTGGTCGTCCCGCTGCCACAGCACCACCGAGGTCTTGTCGGCGCCGGTGGGCGCGGCCGGCCTCGCCGGGCGGCCGACCAGCACGAAGCGGGTCTGCGCGTTCTCCGCGTCGTGGATCCCGGTCTCCAGCGCTTCGAGGCCGTACCGGGCGGCGGCGAACTCGCCCGCGAAGGCGGCGTCGTAGCGGCCCTCCTGGACCAGGCGGGCGGCGTCCGCGTTCGAGGCGGCCGACTCCCAGACGGCGTCCGGGAGGTTCGTGCGCAGCCAGTTGCGCACCTGGGGCTGGGCCGCGGGATGGGCGGAGACGGTCTTGATGTCCGCGAGCGCGGTGCCGGGCCGGACCAGCAGCGCGAAGGTGATCGACAGCAGCACTTCGCGGTAGATCGTCAGGGGCTCGCCCGCGACCAGCTCGTCCAGGGTGGTGGTGATGCCGCCCTCGACGGAGTTCTCGATCGGCACGAACGCGGCCTCGGCCTCGCCGGCTCGGACCGCGTCCAGCGCGGACTGCACCGACACGTACGGGATCAGCTCCCGGGTGGCCGCCTCCGGAAGCGTGCGCAGGGCGACCTCCGTGAAGGTGCCCTCCGGGCCGAGATAGGCATAGCTCGCTGGCATGTCCTCACCCTAATGGCCCCAGGGAGACCCGTCGCATGTGTCTCACGAATGCCACTCGACCGTGTGGTTTGAAGGCGGTTCACCCCTCCAGAAGCCGCTGCCCCACGTATTCGCCCTTCGCCGCGCCGCCCGGCACCGCGTACAGGCCGCTCGCCTCGTGCCGGATGTACTTCGACAGCGCGTCGCCCCGGTCGAGCTTGCGCTGTACGGGGACGAAGCCGCGCAGCGGGTCCGCCTGCCAGCAGATGAACAGCAGACCGGCGTCGGGAGTGCCGTCCGCGTCGATGCCGTCGTGGTAGGAGAACGGGCGCCGCAGCATGGCCGCGCCGCCGTTGCGGTCGGGCCGGGTGATCCGGGCGTGCGCGTTGGCCGGGACGACGAAGCCGCCCTTGGCGTCGGTCTTCTCCAGGTCCATCGGGGTCGTCTCGTCGCCGCCGGACAGCGGCGCGCCGTCGGCCTTGCGGCGCCCGATGACCTGCTCCTGGGCGGAGAGGGAGAGCTTCTCCCAGTCGTCCAGGAGCATGCGGATCCGGCGTACGACGGCGTAGGAGCCGCCTGCCATCCACGCGGGCTCGCCCGAGGCGGGCACGAAGATCCGGCGGTCGAAGTCGGACTCGGCCGGCTTCGGGTTGCGGGTGCCGTCGAGCTGGCCCATGAGGTTGCGGGCCGTCATGGGACGGGCGGTGGCCCCCGGGCTGCGGTTGAAGCCGTTCATCTGCCAGCGCACCCGTGCGGCCGAGCCGGCGTCCTTCTGGATCGCGCGCAGGGCGTGGAAGGCGACCAGGGCGTCGTCCGCGCCGATCTGCACCCACAGGTCCCCGTCGCTGCGGTTCTTGTCGAGCCGGTCGGAGGAGAAGTCCGGCAGCGGGTCGAGCGCGCCGGGCCGCTGCTTCTCCAGCCCGGTCCTGCCGAAGAAGCTGTGCCCGAAGCCGAAGGTGACGGTCAGCGAGGACGGCCCCGCGTCCCGGGCCACGTCGGTGTCGTCGTGGGGAGCGGCCTCGCCCGCCATCAGCCGTTCGGCCGTCGTCGACCAGCGGCGCAGCAGGGCCGCCGCCTCCTTGCGGCCCGCGCCCGCCACCAGGTCGAAGGCGACGAGATGACCGCTCGCCTGGAGACCCTCGGTGATGCCGGGCTGATGTTTCCCGTGAAACATCGCCCGGCCGGAGCCGACGGAGGTGAGCGGGGTCGTCTCGGCGGGCGCGGCGGCGTATCCCACGGCCCCGCCTGCCGCGCCGAGCACGAGACCGGTGGCGCCGGCGGTGCCGAGCAGGGCGCGGCGGGAGATGCCGCTCGGGCCGGACACGGGCTTCACCACCGGCGTGTCGGACGTACGGGCCTGAGGGATGGACTGGTCGGGCATGGTGGGGGGTCAGCCGATCTGCGCGTTCTTGGAGACGGTCACCTGGTCGATGTCGGAGGTGCGGACCGTGACGGCGATCTTCCAGTCGCCGGCCATGGGGATCTGCACTCCGCTCGCCGACCAGTGGCCGGTGGTGATGTGGTCGGGGTTCACGGGCAGCGGGCCGATCTTCTTCGCCTCCAGGGTGAAGGAGACCTTCACCTCGGGGACGTCGAAGGCCCGGCCGTTGGGCCGCTGGACGTAGACGTGCATCTCGTTGCCGCCGACGCGCGCGGGGTCGAGGTCGATGCTGGCGACGCCCTTGCCGTCGGTGCCGCCGGTGTCGAACGGCATGTCCAGGGTGAGCGCGCCGGATGTCGCCGTGGTGCCGGAACCGGCCGGCCGGGAGGTGGCCGCCTTGGCCTCCTGCTCGGTGCGGCCCGGTTCGGTCTGGGTGAGCGCGGTGGTGACGGCCAGCAGGACGAGGGCGACACCGGCTTCGGCGAGCACCGAGCGGCGCAGTCCGAAGCGGTTCGGGTCGGCGTCCCGCAGCCGCCTCTGCCGGGCGGCGTCGGCGGCCGCGCGCTGCCGGGCGAGCTGGGCGGCGCGCTGGGAGTCACCGGCGCCGGCGCCGGCGCCGGTGCTGGTGCTGGTGTCCTGATCCGCGGCGCTGCCCTTGCCTCCGGTGCCGGCCTTGCCGGTCGCCTTCGAGGCCGGGACCTGCTCCTTCTCGGCCCGGCCCTTCTCGGCTCGGGCGGTCTCGGTCTGGCTCCGGTTCTTCTCGGCTCGGGCGGTCTCGGTCTGGCTCCGGTTCTTCTCGGCCCGGGTCTTCTTGGCCTTCCCGGTGCGGGCGACGGGGTCGGTGAGCCGTCCTGTCCACCGCCGGGACACGGCCGCGACGCCGACCAGCACCGCCACCAGCCCGATCTTGACGAGCAGCAGCTGCCCGTAGCGGGTCTCGGTGAAGGCCGACCAGGAGCCGAGCTGCCGCCAGGACTGGTAGACGCCGGTGGCGACCAGTGCGAGGACGGAACCGAAGGCCACCCGGGAGAAGCGCTGGACGGCGGCGGCCTCGACCGGGGTGTCGGCGGGCGCCCGGTACAGGGCGACGAGCAGCGCGGTGAGGCCGCCCAGCCAGGCGGCGACGGCCAGCAGATGGACCACGTCGACGGGCATCGCGAGGCCCGGCTGGAGCCCGGTGGAGGCGTGCTCGGCCATGGCCCAGCTGCTCGCGAGCCCGGCCGCGACGACCACCCCGCCGACCGCGAGCCCGAAGGTCAGGTCGCGCTTCTCCGCGCCGTCCTCCCGCCGGGTGTAGGCGCCGAAGAGGACGGCGACGAACAGCGCGGCGGCGGCGAGCAGCAGCAGTCGGGAGACCAGGGCGGCACCCGTCTTGGTCTGCAGCACCTGGCCGAGCAGATCGAGGTCGAAGACGTCGGCGAACTTCCCCGAGGTGGTGTAGGCGCCGCGCAGGAGCAGCAGCCACAGGGTGGCCGCGGTCAGCGCCACCCAGCCGCCCACGACCAGCCGTTGCAGGGCCCGCACGCCCGCGCCGCGCCGCCAGCAGCCGAGCACGAACGCCGCGCCGCCGGCGAGCACGATGAAGCCGGCGTACGACGCATAGCGTCCGAAGGCGTAGAGACCGCCCACCACTCCGCCGCCCGCGGCCGGCCCGGTGCCGGAGACGACGGTCCGCGAGGGTGCCCCGATGGAGAAGGTGTAGGCGCCGGCGACGGGATGGCTGTCCGCCGAGACGACCTGGTAGGTGACGGTGTAGGTGCCCTTGGCCAGGCCGCTCCTGAGCTTCACGGCGTACGTCGTGCCGCTCACGTTGGCGGGGCTGCCCGTCTGGACGGGCTTGCCCCTGGGGTCGAGGACGCGCACGGAGTCGTCGCTCATCGCGACCTTCTCCGAGAAGGTGAGCGACACCTGGGTGGGCGCCTTGTCGGCCACCACCCCCTGCGCGGGGTCGCTGCCGGTCAGCGCCGCATGGGCGGAGGCCGGGCCGGCGCCCGCCAGCAGCGCGCCGATGACGGCGAGGCACAGCAGTACCAGGGTCCGCAGGCGGGGGGTGATGGTCCGGGTCACGGTGGTCCCTCCCTCAGTGGCCGGTCGACGGGTTGTACGTGGCGGACTCCACCGGCATCTCGACGGTGAGGGGTCCGGATGCGGCGAAGGTGAGCTTCACGGTGACCGTCTGGCCCTGCTTCGGCGCCCGCTTCAGCCGCTCGAACATCAGATGGTTGCCACCGCTTCTGAAGACGAGCCGGCCGTGGGCCGGTATGGCGAAGGCGGACTTCTCCGCCATGGCCCCGCCGACGGTGCTGTGCATGGTGATCTGGCCGGCGAGGTCGCTGGTGACCGAGGTCAGCCTGTCGCCGGCCCCGCCCTTGTTGGTGATCGTCAGGAAGCCGGCCGCCATGTCGGCGGAGACGGGCTGCGGCATGTAGGGGGAGCTGACGGACAGGTCCGCCTTGTCCTGTCCGGACGTCGTACCGGACCCGGAGCAGCCCGCGAGGGCGAGCGCACCGGTGAGCGCGCCCGCGGCCAGCACGGCACGACGCCTCACGGGTTGGCTCCCTCGACGAGCTTGGGCAGGTCCTTGGTGTAGTCGTCGACCGTGGCGGCCTCGCCGTAGAGGACGTAACCGGCGTCGGTCTTCGGGGAGAAGGCGATCACCTGGGTGCCGTGCACCGAGACGAGCTTGCCGTTCTTGTCCTTCGTCGTCGGCTCCACGGAGATGCCGAGGGACCGGGCGCCCGCCTGGACCTTGGCGAAGTCGCCGGTCAGGCCGATGAACGCGGGGTCGATGCCCTTGAGCCACTTGCCCAGCTCGGCGGGGGTGTCGCGGCCGGGGTCGGTGGTGACGAACACGACCCGCAGGTCGTCCTGCTCGGCCTGGGGCAGCGCCTTCTTGGCGACGGCGATGTTGCTCATCGTCGTCGGGCAGATGTCGGGGCAGTGCGTGTAGCCGAAGTAGACCAGTGTCGGGTGGCCCTTGGTCTCCTTGCGGAGGTCGTACTTCTTGCCGTGGGTGTCGGTGAGCACCAGGTCCGGCTTGTCGAACGGCTGGTCGAGCACGGTGGCGACCTTGCTCGCGTCCGACCCGCCCGAGACCACGGCGACCGGCGACCCGCTGTCGTCCCCGTTGCCGCAGGCGGACAGGTTCAGGGAGGCGGCGGCGAGCAGCACGGCCGCGGCGAACGTCTTCTTGCGCATAGAAAAATGTCCCAGATGTGTGAACTCCGGCGCGCACCGGGGTCGTGCCGGGTGTCGTGCGAGGTGTCGTGCGACGGGATCGCCCGACGCCCGGTGCGCGCTACGGAACGAGGGGCTCAGGCGGTGGTGCGGCGGCGGCCCGCGAGGACGCCGTAGGCCACGCCCGCGATGCCGACGACGATGCCGACCACGCCGAGCACGCGCGCGGTGGTGTCTGTGGTGCTGTCGGAGTCGTCGGCGGCGGCCGTCTTCTCCGTCTTCTCGTCCGTGTCGGCGGCGTCCTCGGCGGCCGCCGTGCCGCCGTGGTGGTCGTCGGTGGCGGCGGACAGCTCCAGGACCGGGGCCGGGTTCTCCGGCTCGTCCTGGCCCTTCTGCTGCACCTCGATCCAGCGCACGACCTCCTTGTTGTCGTACGTCTGGATCGCCTTGAAGGCCAGTTCGTCGGTGTTCTCGGGCAGGGCGCCCAGGGAGAGCGGGAACTTCTGGAAGTAGCCGGGTTCGATGCCCTTGCCGTCGGCGGTCCAGGTGACCTTGGTGACGGCCTCGTCGATCTTCTCGCCGTGCATGGTGAGCGGCTTGTCCAGCTTGGACTTGGTGACGACGGCCTTCCAGCCGGGGACCGGCTGCGGCATCACCGAGGCGATCGGGTGGTCGGCCGGAAGGGAGACCTCGATCTTGGTGGTCGAGGCGTCGTCGCGCTCGTTGGGAACCTTGAAGTCCACGACCGCGTAACCGCCCTTGGCCGCGGTGCCCTCCGGCTGCACGGTGACATGCGCGAAGGCGGGGGCGGACAGCGCCAGGACGGCCGTGCCCGCGACGGCGGCGGCGGCGGTGACACGGGCGGCGGCGCGGCGCGGGGCGATACGAGAAGCCTGCATGGCAGGAGCACTCCACTCTGAGAGTTCCGGTGATGGGGAGAGGTACGCGTGCGCGTGGCCGTGCGACTCGTTCGAGGGCGCACGCGCGTGGTTGCCGCGCGACGGCGGCCCCTCCCCACCGGCCGGTGGAGTGACGGTCGCGTCGCGTCAGGCGGCGAGAGCGAAGGCGACGGGCGGGCCGCGCCTGATCACCGTGTGCTGGAGTGCGGCGGTGTGCGGGGCCGGGGCCTCGTCCCGCTCGGGGCGCGGGCCGCGCGGGCCGGGCCCGGTGGCGGGCAGCAGCCCGGCGCACAGGGCGCACGTCAGCGCGAGCGCAGCGCGCAGGGATCGTACGAGCGCTCCCTCCGCGACTCCATGCGCCGACAGCGTCAGCAGCCGCAGCACGGCCAGGTCCCCGCGGCGCAGCAGCCAGCCGGCGGCCACGGCCGCGAGCACATGGCCGAGCAGCATCGGCAGCGAGGGCAGCAGGCCGGCCGAGGCGCCCGTGGCGTCGTGCGCGTGCTGGAGGGTGCCCAGGGGGGCCGTCGGCCGGCCGGAGCGGTCTATGAGACGCGCGTCGAGCAGCAGACGGAAGGCGTGCCCCGGAGTGAGGGACGCCGGGGTCGACCCGCACACCAGCCGGGTGGCCTGCTCGATCAGCGCGCTGTCGCTCAGCGCCCCGGCCGCGGACCCGGAGGCACCGGTGCCGCCGCCGGCGGGCATCGACGCCATCGACATGCCGCCGGAGGCCGTCACGCTCCCGTGCCGGCCCAGCCCGAACAGCGTGTGCAGCACGGTCTGGCCGAGGGCGAGGAGCGCGGCGATGCCCGGCAGCGAGCGGGTGCGCCCGGCGAGTGGTACGACGAGCAGCAGACAGCCCAGGAAGCCCGCGCCGAGGGTCCACAGCGGCACCGACGCGCAGGAGGCCAGAGCATGCCCGGACGCGGCCAGCGCGACGCAGACCGCGGCGAACACCGCGGCCCGCAGGATCCGGAGCCCGGCTCCGGGACGCGCCGTGCGCGGGTGGGGGGCAGTCATGGCGCGCTCATCATCGCACTGCCCTTACCTCCGGCATACGGCAGGTCGTCTGAGCCGCCCCTCATACACCGATTCCTCCCCCGGCACATCGGCTGTATGGGGGGAGTCACGCCCACGGAGTGCTTACGGCCGCCTACGGGCGGCAATAGGTAACGGTATGTCGAGCCGCGGCCAGGAGGCTGGAGCATGAGCATCTGGTGGTCACTCCATCTGCGGCGCGAGGCCGCGAGTGTGCCGCTCGCGAGGCGGCTGCTGCTCGGCACGATGGAGACCGCGGGCGTCGACCCGGAGATCTCGTACGACCTGTCGGTCGCCCTGAGCGAAGCCTGCGCGAACGCCGTCGAGCACGGTGGGAACGCCACGTCGGGCGTCTCGGAGGCGTACCGGGTGACCGCGTACCTGGACGGCGAGAAGTGCCGCATCGAAGTGGCCGATTCCGGTCCCGGTATCGCGCGCGGCCTGGAACTGCGGCCCGCCAGACCGGACGCCGAGCACGGGCGCGGCCTCTGTCTGATCCGGGAACTCGCCGACCACGTCCACATCGGGCCCAAGCCCGGCCGGAGCGGGACGGTGGTCAGCTTCGACAAGATGCTCAAGTGGAAGAAGGACCCGTCGCTGCTCACGGCATAGCGCGCGCCTGCGGGTCGAGGCGGGCCCGGCCGGCCGAGGGGTCCACGCCGGGAGGCTCGGGCCGCCGCGGAGGCTCCACGCGCGTGCCGGTCAGGCGGGGGAGATGTCCCGCGCGGTGGAGATGTCCTGCAAGGAGGGCGAAGAAGTCGAGGTCGGAGGGGATCGTGGCGGACCGGGGCGGCGCCGGCGAGTAGGCTCCGGGGTCCTTCCCCGTCCTGATCAGCCCAGACCGGAGTCCCACGTGCCCGAAACCCGCCTGCCCCTCGGCCGCATACCCGCGACCCGGTGGTCCACGGCGCTGCCGGCCCTCACCGCCGTGGCGGCCGGCCTGCTGCTCGTCGGCTGCTCCGCCTCCGTCAAGGTCGAGAAGTCCACGCCCGAGCTGTCGGCGGACAGACTGGCCGACACCCTCGCCGAGAAGCTCGCCGCGACCACGGGGCAGCCGAAGCCGCGGGTCGACTGCCCCGAGGACCTCCCCGGCAAGGTCGGCACCACCACCCGCTGCACGCTGACGGCCGGCGACGGCAGCACGCTGGGCGTGACGGTCAAGGTGACCTCGGTCGAGGACGGCCAGGTGAACTACGACTTCAAGGCCGACGACCACGCTTCCCCGGCCGCCGGCTGACCGGTTCAGCCGGCCGTCTCCAGCACCTTCGCCAGCACCTCCAGCGCCTCCGGATACACCCGCTCCCGCGGCGTGCCGTAGCCGACGACCAGGCCCTGCGGCCGGCCCCGGCCGCGGCCGGGGACGTGCCAGTGCTCGCCGAGGGTGCCCAGCGCCAGGCCCTCCGCCTCCGCGCGGGCCAGCACCTCCGCCTCGTCCGGCACCTCGACGAGCGCGTGCAGTCCGGCCGCGATCCCGTGCACGTTCCGCGCCGCCCCCAGCCGGTCCAGCAACCGGTCCCGGCGCCGCCGGTAGCGCAGCCGGCAGGCGCGCACATGGCGGTCGTACGCGTGACTGTCGATCAGCTCGGCGAGCGCGAGCTGGCCGATGGTCTCGGTGTGGTGGTCGCTGTGCAGCTTGGCGTCGGCGACCGCGTCGACCAGCTGCGGCGGCAGCACCATCCAGCCGAGGCGGAGCGCGGGGCCGAGCGTCTTGGAGGCGGTGCCCAGATAGACGACCTGGCCCGGTGCCATGCCCTGGAGGGCGCCCACCGGCTGCCGGTCGTAGCGGAACTCGCCGTCGTAGTCGTCCTCGACGATCAGCCCGCCCCGCGCGCGGGCCCAGTCGGTGAGCGCCCGGCGCCGCTCGGGACGCAGCGTCACCCCGGTCGGGTACTGGTGGGCCGGTGTGACCACCACGGCCGCCGCCTCGCCCAGCTCTCCGGGGCGTGCCCCGCGGGAGTCGACCGGGACCGGCAGGACCGTTCCGCCGTTGCGCCGCACCACCTCCCGGTGGAAGGGCAGCCCGGGGTCCTCCATGGCGACGGCGGCGCCGTCCAGCACCCGCGTGAGCAGGGCCAGGCCCTGCACGTACCCGGAGGTGACGACGATCCGCTCCGGCGGTGCGAGCACCCCGCGCGCCCGCCCCAGGTAGCCGGAGAGCGCGGTGCGCAGCTCGATCCGGCCGCGGGGGTCGCCGTAGTCGTACGCCAGCGAGGGGGCCGTCGCGATGGCGCGGCGCAGCGCGCGCAGCCAGGCCGCCGCCGGGAACGCGCCGACGTCCGGGCTGCCGGGGCGCAGGTCGAGACGCGGCGCACGCGCGCGTGCGGCCGTGCCCGGCTCGTCCGCCCGTACGACGGGCAGCTCCGCGACCCGGGTGCCCGAGCCCTGCCGGGCCGTCAGATACCCCTCGGCGACCAACTGGTCGTACGCCGCCTTCGCCGTGCCCCGCGAGATGCCGAGGTCGGCCGCGAGCCGGCGGGTGGCGGGCAGCCGGGTGCCGGGGCCCAGCCGCCCGTCGCGCACGGCGTCCCGCAGGGCCCGCTCCAGACCGACCCGGCGTCCGTCCGCCGCGTCGGGTTCGAGATGCAGATCGGCACCCACACCGGACCAGAAGTCGTCCACGAACACCCTCCCCCTAGGCACGTGAAGCCTTCGCGCGTGTACGAGCACGCCGATGGCCGGGCACCTTCCCGGTGCCCGGCCATCAGTGTCTTATCAACCTGCGAGGTCTTATCAACCTGCGAGGTCTTATCAACCTGCCAGGTCTTACCAACCTGCCAGGTCTTACCAACCTGTGAGGTTGTCGACCCTTGAGGTCCGGTCAGCCCTTGAGCGCGGCCATCCACGCCTCGACCTCGTCGGACCGGCGCGGCAGACCGTCGGAGAGGTTCCGGTTGCCGTCCTCGGTGACGAGGATGTCGTCCTCGATCCGGACGCCGATGCCCCGGTACTCCTCCGGGACCGTCAGGTCGTCGGCCTGGAAGTACAGGCCCGGCTCGACGGTGAGCACCATGCCCGGCTCCAGCGTGCCCTCGACGTACGTCTCGGTCCGCGCGGCGGCGCAGTCGTGGACGTCCATGCCGAGCATGTGGCCGGTGCCGTGCAGGGTCCAGCGGCGCTGGAGGCCCAGCTCCAGGACGCGCTCGACCGGGCCCTCGACCAGGCCCCACTCGACGAGCTTCTCGGCGAGCACGCGCTGGGCGGCGTCATGGAAGTCGCGGTACTTGGCGCCCGGCTGCACGGCCGCGATACCGGCCTCCTGGGCCTCGTACACGGCGTCGTAGACCTTCTTCTGGATCTCGCTGTACGTGCCGTTGATCGGCAGCGTGCGCGTGACGTCGGCCGTGTACAGGGTGTGCGTCTCCACGCCCGCGTCGAGCAGCAGCAGGTCGCCGGAGCGGACCGGGCCGTCGTTGCGGACCCAGTGCAGGGTGCAGGCGTGCGGGCCGGCGGCGCAGATGGAGCCGTAGCCGACGTCGTTGCCCTCCACGCGGGCGCGGAGGAAGAAGGTGCCCTCGATGTAGCGCTCGGACGTGGCCTCGGCCTTGTCGAGGACCTTCACGACGTCCTCGAAGCCGCGCACGGTCGAGTCGACGGCCTTCTGCAGCTCGCCGATCTCGAACTCGTCCTTGACCAGACGGGCCTCGGACAGGAAGACGCGCAGCTCCTCGTCGCGCTCGGCGGTGACCTTGTCGGTCAGGGCCGCCTCGATGCCGGCGTCGTGGCCGCGCACCACGCGGACCGGGCCGGTGGCCTCGCGGAGCTGGTCGGCCAGCTCACGCACATCGGCGGCGGGGATGCCGTACAGCGCCTCGGACTCCGTGAGGGAGTGGCGGCGGCCGACCCACAGCTCGCCCTGGCCGGAGAGCCAGAACTCGCCGTTCTCGCGGTCGGAGCGGGGCAGCAGGTAGACGGTCGCCTCGTGGCCGTCACCCTTGGGCTCCAGGACCAGGACGCCGTCCTCGGTCTGGTTGCCGGTGAGGTAGGCGTACTCGACCGAGGCGCGGAAGGCGTACTCGGTGTCGTTCGAGCGGGTCTTCAGGTTGCCCGCCGGGATCACCAGGCGCTCGCCGGGGAAACGGGCGGAGAGGGCGGCGCGGCGGCGCGCGGTGTGCCCGGCCTGCTCGATCGGCGCCAGGTCCCGCAGCTCCGTGTCGGCCCAGCCGGACTTCATGTTCTCGGCCAGCTCGTCGGAGACGCCCGGGTACAGGCCGTTCTTCCGCTGCTTGACGGTCTCCTCGGACTCGGTCTCCGGGCCCTCCGCGGTAGCGGAGTCGGGGACGGCCGGGTTGAGCTCGTCGGACACGTGATCCTCCTCGATACGCCTTGTGATCTCCCCCGGGCCCGCGACGCTCCTGCTTGTGGCCGAGCGGGGACCTCCATCATCGTACGGTCGTACCCAGGGCGGGCGTGGGTCGGATGACCTGTTATGCCCGGTCATGCCAGCGGGCGCGGCCCGCGCTGCCCGCGCTCAGTCGAAGCGGGCCGCGAGCAGTACCACGTCCTCCTCGCTGTCGGCCGTGTCCAGGCCGTCGGGCAGGACCGTGCGCAGCACATGGTCGGCTACGGCCCCCGGATCGTGCCGGACCGTGCGCGGGACGCTCGCGGCGGCGGCGTGCAGCCGGGCGAAGGCGCGGTCCATCGGGTCGCCGGTGCGGTGCAGCAGCCCGTCGGTGTAGAGCAGGACCGTCTCCCCGGCCTCCGCCTGGACCTCCACGCTGGGCGCCTCCCAGCAGGCGAGCATGCCGAGCGGCGCGGAGACGGAGGTCTCGGCGAACTCGGTGCGCCGCTCGCCGATCAGCAGCGGCGGGCTGTGCCCGGCACCGGCCAGGGTGATCTTGCGCAGGGCGGGCTCGCAGTAGGCGAACAGGGCGGTGGCGGAGCGGGCGGGCTCGGTCAGCCGCAGCAGCAGCTCCAGGTCGGACAGGACGGCGACCGGGTCCTCGCCCTCCATCACGGCGTACGCGCGCAGGGAGGCGCGCAGCCGGCCCATGGCGGCCACGGCGCTCGGCCCGGAGCCGGTGACCGAGCCGACGGAGAGGCCGAGCGCGGCGTCGGGCAGCGGCAGGGCGTCGTACCAGTCGCCGCCGCCGCGCGGTCCGGTGCGGCGCCGGGCGGCGAGCTGGACGCCGGCCACCCGGGGCAGCCGGGAGGGCAGCAGTTCCTCGGTGACCGTCGCCATGCACGCGCGCGTGCGTTCCACCTCCAGCAGCCGGGCGAGGTGTTCGGTGGCGTGCCGGACGTACAGGCCGGCGAGGTGGCGCCGGCGCTCGTCGGGCTCGGCCGGTTCGTCGTAGAGCCAGACGGCGGCGCCGAGGCGGCCCGCGGACTCGGTGGCGAGGGGGAGGGCGTAGCTGGCGGCGTAGCCGAGGCGGGCGGCCACCTCGCGGTGGCGCGGGTCGAGGCCGTCCTCGGCGAGCAGGTCGGGGTGGACGATCTCGGCGGTGCCGCCGGTGTCGTACGGCAGCGCGCCGGGCGGCACGGTCTCGATGTGGCCGAGGTCGGCGCGGCCGAGACCGAGTCCGAGGCTGGTGCGGGGGCCGAGGCCGTCGGCGGGCTCCAGGACGACCAGACCGCGGCGGGCGCCCACCAGGGCGGCTCCGGCGCGCAGCAGCTCCTGGAGGGCGGCGTCGATCGCGTGGGTGCGGGCGAGGCGTTCGGTGAGTTCGTGGAGGGTCGTGAGATCGGAGACCCAGCCGGCCAGCCGGTCCTGGAGGAGGGTGCCGGGGGCGGGTGTGTGGGGGGCGGGGACGGGGGCGGGGCCGGTGGAGGCGGGCGCGACAGTGTGTGCGGGCGTGGGAACCGCCGGATCGATTCCGGCCACTTTCGCGGTGTGCGGGGCGTTCATGGCGTCCGGCTTTCAGACCGGTGCGTATTGCCCAAAAGCATCGCAAACCCCCATGTCATTCTGCGCCGCTAGCAGTGTCTCCACATGTACACGCACTCGTGAGGGGATGTCCAGCATTGTCCTGCGGGGATTCCTGGTGTCCATGGGTGGGACGAGGGTTTTTCCCGAACCTCTTGCCTTACTGCCAAGTTGGCTCAAAACTGCCTTAGGTATCGGTTCATTGCGGTCGACTGGCCTTGCTCCACAGAGCGTCACAGCGGTCGTGATGGGTACGTACTCGGAGAAGGCCAGGGGTGGTTGGGGACCACCCGGAACCTGGCGACGGACCCGGGCGTCATAACCACCGACGACCGAGCCCCATCCTCCCGTGGCGGAGGCGGAGAGAAATACGCGCGACGGCAAAACGCCAGACTTCGCCACCCCCATGCCGCAGCCGTGCTTTTGACAGACGCACTACGGACGCGGCCAACGCTCGACCCCCTGGGGTTCCTCCTGTCGTGTACAGGGGTGTGATGCGCCATCAGGTACGCACAGTGAAGTGATCGACACATGGTGTGATGTAGCCCACGGTGTTGCCAGCGGTGCAACGGAAAGGAACGAGCGCTCATGCGCGAGATCCTCGGAAGGCGACGCAGGCTTCTGTCCAGGCGGAACGACGGGAAGCCCGAGCTGCTCAGCGCGGCCCTGACCTTCGCCACGGAATGGCAGTGGCCGGTGCTTCCGGGTGTCGCACCGGACCCGCAGGGGCGGGCCCGCTGCGCCTGCCCCGACCCGGAGTGCACGGTGCCCGGTGCGCACCCCTTCGACCCCGGCCTGCTCGCGGCCACCACCGACGCGCGCATGGTGCGCTGGTGGTGGGCCAACCGGCCCGCCGCCCCCATCGTCCTCGCCACGGGCGGTACGGCGCCCTGCGCGGTGAGCCTGCCGGCGCTCGCCGCCTCCCGTGCCCTCGCCCTGCTCGACCGGCGCGGCATGCGGCTGGGCCCGGTGATCGCCGCGCCGACCCGCTGGGCGCTGCTCGTGCAGCCCTACTCCATGGAGCAGCTCGGCGAGCTGCTCTACGCCAAGGACTTCGTCCCCGGCTCCCTGCGCTTCCACGGCGAGGGCGGCTATCTCGCCCTGCCCCCGTCCGAGACCGGTCAGGGCGCCGTCCGCTGGGAGCGGGCCCCGCTGCCCGGCTCGGCCTCGCCCTGGGTGCCGGACGTGGAGGCGGTGGTGGACGCCGTGGTCGACGCCCTCACTCGTACGGGTGTGAGCGCGCCCGAGTTGTAGGGGATGTCCGGCGCGGAGGGGCGGGCGAGCCGCGCTCGCTCGTTATCTTCCGCACATGCTGCGTCATTCCGGCCGCCACAGTGCCCCCCAGCCGCCCCGTGGCCGGCGGGACCCCCGAAGGCTTCGTCTGCTCGCCCTCGTGGGCGTCGTGGCGGTGGTGGTCGCGCTGCCGCTGACCGTGGCGTCCGGCCAGGTGGGCGACGCCGGCCGGGCCGCCGAACCCGCCGCTCCCCGGGGTGACGCCAAGTCCCTGCCGGACACCGCCCGCCGCTCCCCCTTCCTGCTCGGCCTCGGGCTCGCCACCGCCACCCGCTGCGGCCCCGAGCTGACCTCGCCCGACGGCATCGAGGCGCAGACCTGTGTGCTCACGCAGGGCGAGGACACCTGGGCGCGCACCTACTACCGCAACGCCACCGGAGAGTCGCTGGACTCCCTGCTGAGCCTGATGGGACCGGGCGGCCGGACCGTGCAGATGCGCTGCGTCACCGGAGCCGACGACGAGCCCGCCACCTGTGAGACTCCGCGCGAGCACAGCCGGGGGGTACCGGACGCCTACACGGCCGTCGTCGAGTTCGCCGCGCACGGCGCGGACGGGGCGCTGCTGCTCCGCTCGGGCAGCAACTCCTGACAGAGGCAAGGGAGTTGGCACTCGGCGACGAGAGGGCGCCGGTGCGGGCGTGGCCGGGCGGACGGGCGCGGACATGGAAAGACCCGGTTGCTGGCGACGGGGGATGCACCAGCAACCGGGCTACTGGAACGGTAACAAGAGATCCGCGGTTCGCAAATTCCGTCTCGGCAATTCGGACACGGATTTCCCTGGCGGAACGGGGAGTTGTGACAGGAGTCACCTGCCGCGCGGCCGGTGTCACGGCTGACCGACCAGTCAGCCGTGACACCGGGGCGCGCGGGGCGTCAGCTGAGCGTGACCTGCCGGTTGGTCAGCCCGCCGCGCGCCCGGCGCTCGTCCGCCGTGAGCGGCTCCTGGACGGCGAGGGCGGCGGCGAGGCGCTCGGCGAACTCGGCGGCCGGCTTCTCCACGTCCTCGGCGGTGACCCCGCTCGGCAGGTCCCAGACCGGCACCGTGAGGCCGTGAGCTCGGAAGGAGCCCACCAGCCGGGTGCCCTCGCCCAGGCTGGAGCGGCCCGCCGCGTGCAGCCGGGCGAGAGCGTCCAGAAGCTGCTCCTCCGGATGCGGCATGACCCAGCGCAGGTGGTTCTTCTCCGGGGTCTCGCACCAGTACGCGGCGTCCACTCCGGTCAGCTTCACGGTCGGGATGGCGGCGGCGTTGGCACGCTCCAGGGAGGCGGCCACCTCCGGCGTGGCGTTCTCCGCGTCCGGCACCCAGAACTCGAAGCCGGTGTGCACGACCGGCTCGAAGGCGCCCTCCGGGTCGAGCAGGTCCTGCAGCCGCGGGCCGTCGGCGGGGGCGCGGCGGCCCTGCACCGGGGTGCCGGGCTCGGCCTCCAGCGCGCGCCGCAGCGTGTCGGCGAGGTCGCGGCTGATGTCGCCGGACGCCGTGTCGTTCTGCAGGCCGATCAGGACCGAGCCGTCGTCGCGGCGCAGTGCGGGCCAGGCCATCGGCAGCACCGTGGCCAGGGTGACGGACGGAACGCCCTCGGGCAGGCCGTCCTTCAGGGGCAGTTCGGCCGTCGCGGCCGGTACCAGCTCGCGCAGCGCGACCCAGTCGCACTCGCCGGGCAGCCCTTCGAACGGGCGCTGCACCAGCTCGGTCGCGGCGTGCGCGGCGGCCCGGCCGTGACAGGCCTTGTAGCGCCGGCCGCTGCCGCACGGGCAGGGTTCGCGAGCGCCGACGACCGGGATCTCCCCGTCGATCGGCTGCGGCTTGGCCTTCGTCTGGGGTCGCTTCTTGGCCATGGTGGGTGTCTCCCGGTTACGGCTCTTCTCGTACGGCGGGAGCCTAGCCGTTCGGGCCATGACCGACGGGAACCTGTGGACAACGCACGGGCGCTCGACTCCGGTGGTGTGAACCCGTGGACGACGCGGGCCGCCCGTCCGGCGTTCAGTCCAGGCCGTCGAACACGTCCGAGAAGTCCAGGCCGGACAGGTCCGGCAGCCGTACGTCCCGGGCCGTCAGGCCCGCGAACCCCTCGTCCGTGAGCGGCGGCTCCGGGGGTGCGGAGCGCGTGACGCGCGTAGCGAACGCGTCGCGGCGACACCCCGCATCGGGATCGTGGACGTCCTCGTGCACCAGCACCCAGACGGTCACCTCGCCCCGGACGTCGTCCCGGACCCCCCAGTCGTCGGCGAGGGCCGTGATGATGTTCAGCCCGCGACCGCCGTGCGCGGTCACCGACGGTGTGGCCGGCGCCGGGCGGGTCGGGCCGCCGCCGTCCGTGACCTCCACGACGAGCCGCCCGCGCGTGTCGACCCGCCAGGCGGCGCGGACGTCACCGTCCCCGGCCGGCGCGTCCCCCAGGGGCCGCCCGTGTTTGCAGGCATTGCTCAAAAGTTCGGAAAGGATCAGTACGGCGTCGTCGATGACCGTTTCCGCTACGCCACCGCTGCGCAGCTGCGCCCGCATGCGGTGCCGCGCCTTCCCCACGCCCGCAGGGCCATGGGGTACGGCCATGCTCGACGACGTGGGCACCTCCTGTGCCACCACCAACGCCACCCCCGAGACCTCCTTCGCCCCACGCCACGGTGTGGATGCCCCCCTGGCCTGTACCGGAAACCGGCCAATCCACTTCCGGTGACGCATTCGGTACGAGCGCACACGCAGCGAACGCGCCGGAGCACTCCCCGTGACGAACGGCGCCGCAGGGTGGCCTTCCGGGCCGGTTTCGGCCATCCGAAGGCCGCCCGACGTCCACCCGAAGGCCGCCCGGAGTCCGTCCGGCGTCCTGTCCCGAGTCCGTCCGGAGTCCGTCCGGCGTCCTGTCCGGAATCCGTCCGGCGTCCTGTCCGGAGTCCGTCCGGAGACTGCCCGGAGGTCGGTGGGGCGGCCGGTGGGACGGCCGGTGGGGTGGCCGTTCGGGCGGATGGTCGGATGGTCGGATCAGCGGCCCAGCCGGTGCAGCACCGCGCGCGGGCGGTTGGTGATGATGGCGTCGATGCCCAGCTCGACGCAGAGGTCGACGTCCTCGGGCTCGTTCACGGTCCACACGTGGACCTGGTGCCCGGCCCGCTTCAGTCGTTCCACATAGGCCGGGTGGTTGCGCACGATGCGGATCGAGGGGCCCGCGATGCCCACGCCCCCGGGCAGCCGGCCCTCGCGCAGCCGCGGCGAGAGGAACTGCACCAGGTAGACCGTCGGCAGCGTCGGCGCCGCGGCACGCACGCGGTGCAGCGAGCGCGCCGAGAAGCTCATGACCCGGACCGGCGACTCCTCGGCGGAGGCCGGCGCGTCCAGGCCGAAACGCTTCAGCAGGGTCAGCAGCCGCTCCTCGACCTGGCCCGCCCAGCGCGTGGGGTGCTTGGTCTCGATGGCCAGCTCGACCCGCCGCCCGGCGTCGGCGACCAGTTCCAGCAGCCGCTCCAGGGTGAGCACGGAGGTCTCCTCGCGGTCCTCCGGGCGGTGCTCCCAGTCGGGTTCCTCGTCCCGTCCCCGCCAGGCCTCGCGGGTCTTCCAGGAGCCGAAGTCGAGCGCGGCGAGGTCGGCCAGCTCCAGCGCGGAGACCGCGCCGCGGCCGTTGGAGGTACGGTTCACCCGCCGGTCGTGGACACAGACGAGATGGCCGTCCGCGGTCAGCCGTACGTCGCACTCCAAGGCGTCGGCGCCGTCCTCGATCGCCTTCCGGTAGGCGGCGAGGGTGTGCTCGGGTGCGTCTTCGGAGGCGCCCCGGTGGGCGACGACCTGAATGGAGCGGTGTGGTGCGTGGGTCACCGCGTCATGGTGCCACCGTCGCCGGGTACACGGGGCGGCGTGCATGCGGCCGTGCGACGAACGGGCGCATACAGCCTGCCCCTTTATGTAACTTTTGCGATAAAGGTTCTATATAAAGAGGACCGCCGGACCCACAGGCACCGCTTATGGTGCTCTGACGGCTCGTGGGAAAAGCTGACTGCAGACGGATGAAATCAGGCGTGGACCGAGGAGAAGAGCTGTGAGCACCGAGAACGAGGGCAACGCGGTACCCCCGGCGCCGTCCGCACCTCCCGTGCCGGTGGCCTCTCCCGCCGCTTCCCCGCAGGGCCCCGGCCCCGGGGGGAACGCGCCGACGGCTCCGCTGCCGCCCGTGCCCCAGGAGAGCCCGGCGGCCCCCACCGCACACGACCCGGTACCGGCCGGCCCGGCACCCGACGGCTCCTGGCCGCCTCCGCCGCCGGCCACCCCGGCCTACGCCGACGGCGGCGCGGGCGCCGGCTGGGGCGCCTCGTACCAGCAGCCCGCCCCCAAGCCGCGCGGCGGGCGCGGCGGACTGGTGGCGGCGGTCCTCGTGGCGGCGCTGGTCGCGGGCGGCCTGGGCGGCGGCCTCGGCTACACCCTGGCCAAGGACCGGGACGACCGCGGCTCCACCACCGTCTCCGCCTCCGACGGCAGCGCCACGCAGGTCAAGCGCGCGCCCGGGACGATCGCCAACGTGGCCTCCAGGGCGCTGCCCAGCACGGTGACCATCGAGGCCGAGAGCAGCAACGGCGAGGGTGGCACGGGCACCGGCTTCGTCTTCGACACCCAGGGCCACATCGTCACCAACAACCACGTGGTGGCGGAGGCGGTCGACGGCGGCAAGCTCACGGCCACCTTCCCGAGCGGCAAGAAGTACGACGCCGAGATCGTCGGCCACGCCCAGGGCTACGACGTGGCCGTCATCAAGCTCAAGAACGCCCCCTCCGACCTCAAGCCGCTCGCCCTCGGCGACTCCGACAAGGTGGCCGTCGGCGACGAGACCATCGCCATCGGCGCCCCGTTCGGCCTGTCCAACACGGTGACGACCGGCATCATCAGCGCCAAGAACCGCCCGGTGGCCTCCAGCGACGGCAGCTCCACCAGCAAGGCGTCGTACATGAGCGCCCTGCAGACCGACGCGTCCATCAACC
The DNA here is from genome assembly GCF_055600785.1 of Streptomyces sp. NPDC038200. Lineage (NCBI taxonomy): Bacteria > Bacillati > Actinomycetota > Actinomycetes > Kitasatosporales > Streptomycetaceae > Streptomyces > Streptomyces sp. NPDC038200. The sequence goes on along the minus strand of NZ_JBVJYH010000006.1, from coordinate 140,633 downwards.
CCGGCAACTCCGGCGGTCCGCTGCTGGACGCCTCCGGCGCGGTCATCGGCATCAACTCGGCGATCCAGTCGTCCGGCAGCGGCGGCGGCTTCGGCGGCTCCGGCCAGTCGGGCTCGATCGGCCTGGGCTTCGCCATCCCGATCAACCAGGCCAAGTACGTCGCCCAGCAGCTGATCAAGAGCGGCAAGCCGGTGTACGCCAGGATCGGCGCGTCCGTCTCCCTGGAGGACTCCTCCGACGGCGCCAAGATCACCGACCAGGGCACGGGCGGGGCCGCCGCGGTCGAGTCGGGCGGTCCCGCGGACAAGGCGGGCCTCAAGCCCGGCGACGTCATCACCAAGCTCGACGACCACGTGATCGACAGCGGCCCGACCCTGATCGGCGAGATCTGGACGCACGAGCCGGGCGACAAGGTCACCATCACCTACAAGCGCGGCGGCCAGGAGCACAACGTGACCCTGACGCTGGGAGCGCGGGAGGGCGACAGCTGACCCGGCCGGCCGGCACACGCCACCAGGGGCACCTCTCGGACGAGGGGTGCCCCTGTGCTTCGCGGGCACCTCTCGACGAGGGGTGCCCCTGCTGCTTCGCGTGATCCCGCCGCCCCGGCCCCTCGTCGGCTTCCGGCCGTGCCCAGTAGGGCAACCACGGCCCCGCGATCCGGCGGCGGGCCGGTAATGTGTACCCGCGCCGCCGGTGTCCGGCGACGCGGGGAGGCGTGCCCGAGCGGCCGAAGGGAACGGTCTTGAAAACCGTAGTGACGTGAAAGCGTCACCGTGGGTTCGAATCCCACCGCCTCCGCAGGTCACAGACGTGCTGGTCAGAAGGGGTGCCCCTCGGTGAGGGGCACCCCTTCTGCATGGGGGTTGTCTCACCCCGATCCGGCCCTGTCGCGTTGTGGATCACTGCGTGCGGACCAGGCGTGGACCAGATTGTGGAACGCCGTCCCTGCATTGACCTGGAGTCAGTTGAGAGGTCGCGTTTCCCGGCGAACGGGAGCCACTGGTGCTTGATCGAGGCCATGACGGCATAGCGACACCCGCCCGCCGGGCGGCGTTGCGGTACCAGTCCGACGCCGGCGCGGAGCGGGCACAGCTGACATGGGTGTGCCCCGTATCAGACTTCCGACGCGTGGCGCGGTGAGGTGACAGGCGGGCCGCCGACCATGCGCGAACCGGCGGCCCGTCCAGCCCGTCCCTGTGGCCGACACCGGAGGAACGGCAGGGGCGCATACAGCCTGCGGCCCGGCCCGTCACGATATCCGAGGTGACCGGAATCAGGAGCATCCGCGCACATCGCTGCTACGAATTTGTTCCACCTGCGTAAGCCTTTATCGCTCCCGACACTCGTAGGGGCGATCAGCCACCAGGCCCTGTCCTGTCGATCTCGGCCGTCAGCGGTCACATTCCGATGAAGCTCACCGTTTCCGTCATGTCCGCCCGCCCGGTACGCAGCCTTGGCACGCCTTCCTTCTCAAATCCCACTGAGATGCCGCAGTACAGCACAAGCTCGTCATCGGCTCCGACTGTTCGGCTGACGGCCTTGCGGTACATGGTCCACATCACCTGGGGGCAGCTGTGCAAGCCTTCCGCCCTCAGCAACAGCATGACCGTCTGCAAGTACATCCCCGCATCACCCCACTGTCCGGGCCCCATCGTGCGGTCGAGGTAGCAGAACAAGACGACCGGCGCTCCGAACGCCTCCGAGTTCAAGGTAGCGATCTTCTGGGGCCGGTCGGGGTCGTCGCGCTCGATCCCCAGCGCTTCGTATCGCTGAGCCGCCGCAGCGGAGAAGCGGTCCAGATACGGCGAGGTCAGTTCGTCCGGGTACATCGGATACTCCCGCTCATCACCCGGGTCTCCCGCCAGTGCCCTGGCCGTCGCGCGCCTCTTCAGTTCGGCCAGGGGTTCGCCGCTCACGACATACATGTGCCACGGCTGGAGGTTCCCGCTGGACGGAGCCCGCGTTGCTGCGGTCAACACTCGTTCGAGGACCTCCTTGGGCACCGGCTCATCGCTGAACGCCCGTACGGCCCGGCGGCTGTCGACGGCCTCATACACATCCACGTCTTCGCGTCCTCTCATGCAACCGGGCCCCTCCACCCCATTCAGCGGTCAGGACCGAGCATCGCTGGGGGCTGGACCACGTTCCGACGATCAGTCAGTCGTTGATACGACTATGGGGAGTAGGAGTGATCTGACAGATGCCCAGTGGGAGCGGCTGGAGCCGCTTCTGCCGGTGAGCAACGGGCGTTGCGGCAGGTGGCGGGACCATCGTCAGGTCGTGAACGGGGTGCTGTACCGGATACGCACGGGCGTGCAGTGGCGCGATGTGCCGGAGCGGTTTGGACCGTGGAAGACGGTGCACGAGCGCCCTCCTTCAAAGGGGGCTCTGTCCAGACGGTCAAAGTCGCTCGGGTCCGGTCGGAACTGATCGACCGGCCGGCGGAGGTGGTGCGGGAGGTGAGGCGCTCGGCCGCTCGCGTGGCGGGTTCACTACCAAGATCCACCTGAGTGCGGACGGGCGCTGCCGGGTGCTCTCGCTGGTCATCACGCCCGGGCAATACGCCGACTGCACCCAGTTCGAGTCGGTCATGGACAGGATCCGCGTGCCGCGGCTGACCTGCGGCAGGCCGCGCACCAAGCCGGACAGTGCCAGCGCCGACAAGGGCCACGGCAACCGCCGCACCCGCCGTTACCTGCGCAGACGAGGAATCCGGCACGTCATCCCGGAGAAGGCCGACCAGGCCGCCAACCGGGTCCGACGCGGCAGCTCCGGGGGTCGGCCGCCCGGTTTCGACAGGGACCGCTACAAGAAGTGCAACACCGTTGAACGGGCGATCAACAGGCTGAAGACCTTCCGCGCGGTTGCGACCAGGTTCGACAAGCGCGGCTACGTCTACCTCGGCACCGTCACCGCAGCCGCACTCGTCATCTGGCTCCGCTCGTGATCGCCAGGACAGGCCCCAAGGCCGCATGCCGATAACCCGGAACGAGCCGGATGCGAAGGCGTCCGCTTACCTTCGGCATCGGTGAACGTGTACTGCTTCTCTCCACCTGCGAGCGTTATCCGGGTGGGTGAGAACCGAGGCAACGGATCTGGCAACACCGGAGTCGGCCTTCTGCGGGTCCGGAGAAAGCGAACTCATGTGCAATTGAATTAGTATGACTTATTCGGCTTGGCTGTGCTCGTGCGTTGCGTGGTCCTGCACTCTTGAATCGGTCCCACCGTCGAATTTCCCGACCCGGCGGCGTGATCGCGGCGGGGGGAGAATCTCGCAGCCTGGGTCTACCGGGCTCATTTTGCCCGGAAGATCGCCGGAATGGTTCCGCTCCTGGGGGGTGCCTGCAAGGTGGTTGCCTTCGGTGGTGTCGCGCAGGGTACGAATAATCTCCCTGTGGTATGTCTTCTGTTCCCGTGACTCTGGCCGACTGTCTCTCTGAGAAGCAGTCCTCTTTGGTGATGTAGTCCTCGCCCGTCCGGGTGAGCAGTTGACGCCATTCGGCCTACCAGGCATTGCTGGCATTCGCGATTCGCTTGTCAAGTTCAGCGAAACCACTCAGATGAACCGTAATCCGATGCATGTTCCTGAGTAATATGCCAGCGAGAGAAACCTGGCGATTCTGTGCGACCGAGAACGCCAAATACCTCACCATCCCCTCACAGGAGTTGGCCCCTCGATGACGCTGAATATCCCTGTCGCGCCGCTACGGCGCACGCTGTCGGTCTGGATCGCGGCGGCACTTGCCGTGGTGATCGCCGCTGTCGTAGTCGCTGTGACGCCGACGCAGGCAAATGCCATCGCCACACCTGTGCCGCTGGGCACGGCGGACAGCTTTGCGGTACTGGCCGGTTCGGCCGTCACCAACACCGGTCCCTCGGTGGTCACCGGGGATCTCGGAGTGAGTCCGGGGACGTCCATCACTGGATTCCCTCCCGGCTTGGTGAACGGGGCGCAGCACTCTGCGGACGCCGTGGCCGACCAGGCCCAGACCGACCTGGTCACGGCGTACAACGACGCTGCCGGACAGGCCACCGACGGTGCTCTCCCCGCGGACGCTGGTGGCCTGACACTGGTGCCTGGCGTCTACACCGCTTCCTCCACTCTGGGGCTCACCGGCACTCTCACCCTGGACGCCCAGGGGGACCCCAACGCCGTCTGGGTGTTCCAGGTCGGTTCGGGTCTGACGACGGCGTCTGCCAGCCGGGTGCTTCTCATCAACGGCGCCTCGCCGTGCAACGTGTTCTGGAAGGTCGGCAGTTCGGCAACCCTCGGCACCAATTCCACCTTTGTCGGTAACATCCTGGCCCTGACGTCCATCTCTGCCACGACGGGCGCAACGATCGACGGGCGGGCACTGGCCCGTAACGGTGCCGTGACGCTGGACACCAACACGATCACCCGGCCACAGTGCGCGGGCGGGACGACGGGCACCACGACCGCTGGGACGACGGGCACCACGACGACCGGTGAGACGACGGCCGGGACGACGGGCACCACGACGGCCGGCACGACCGGTGAGACGACGGCCGGGACGACGGGCACCACGACGGCCGGCACGACCGGTGAGACGACGGCCGGCACCACGGGTGCGACGACGGCCGGCACGACCGGTGCGACGACGGCCGGCACCACGGGTGCGACGACGGCCGGCACGACCGGTGCGACGACGGCCGGCACGACCGGTGCGACGACGGCCGGCACCACGGGTGCGACGACGGCCGGCACGACCGGTGCGACGACCGCCGGCACCACGGGTGCGACGACGGCCGGCACCACGGGTGCGACGACGGCCGGCACGACCGGTGCGACGACCGCCGGCACCACGGGTGCGACGACCGCCGGCACCACCGGTGGAAACGGCCATGGGTGCAAGCCAGGCAAGCCAGGCAAGCCCGATAAGCCCGGCGACTACGGAGACCAGGGCGGCACGGACTATGGCTACGGCTGTGATCCTGCCTAGCGCGATTGTCAGCGCGGCCCGAAGCGATTCCCGCGCGTCCTGGGGATCTGCGACGGCGTAGCTGGGTCACGCGCGTGCGGTCTCCGGCGGCGTGTGTGCTCGGGGGCCACCGCCCACGTGCGTGAGTAGGACGGACGGCGTACGGCGCGAATCGTCACCGATTCCGCCGCACGCCGCCGGCGAACCTCAGGAGAAACAAGTGAGAGAAGTCGGGTGGGACCGGCCGGACGGGGCCGTGCGTGGTGGCGTCGCGTCACCGGACGCCGACGAGTCGGACCGGGCCGTCGCCGGGCGAGCCGTGCAGAACGGGGGCAGCGGACCACTTGCCGTCGACACACCGTCGAAGCCCCCCCTCGCCGTCAGGGCCGGGGTACGAGTCGCCGTAGTCTTGTGTCTGGCGATGACCTTGGTGCACGTGCTCCTGGTGTTCCTGGAGGTGGCACCACCGAATCCCGTTTCCCGGCAATACAGCCGGCAGGTCGACGCCTGGGTCTTCCCGCTGTTCGAGCAGAACTGGCGACTCTTCGCCCCGGACCCGGAGTCGGTCAACCGGAGGATCTCGGCGCGGACCATGCACACCGCTGCGGATGGCGCCGTCCGGGTCAGCGGCTGGTTCGACCTGAGCGCCGTCGATACAGCCGCGGTGAGACACGACCCCTTCCCGAGCCATACCGCGCAGAACATGCTGCGCCGGGCCTGGACTTCCTACCTCGAGACGCACGGAGGCGACGATCGGCCGCACTCCCAGCGCGCTGTGATGATCCAGGAATACCTGCGCAACATCGCGGCGGAGCGCGTCGCCGCTCGGCATCACGGCGCGTTCGAGTCCATCCAGCTGCGAGTGGTCAGCCTGCCCGTCGCCGCGCCCGCAGCGGTGGGCCCCGAACCCGCCGCGGCAGCACAGAAGCCCGCGGACACCCGTTACCTGCCCTGGTGGAAGGTGGCCCCCCATGCAACAGGCTGAGCAGACACCGATCGCGGCAACCATGCCCTCGCGCCCCGGACACGGCACCGAGCGGGCGGGCGTACGCGCGTCGCAGCACATGCCCGCCCGCATCCTCACGCTCCTCACCCTCCTGCTGGAACAGCCGATCTCCCTGTATGCCGCGGCGGTTCTGCGTATCGGGTACGGGTTCCTGTACTTCGCCTTCCTACTGCGCGAATTTCCCCACCGCGACGAGATCTGGGGTCCCGGCGCACCGTGGACGCCGACACTGGCCGGGCAACTCTTCGACCAGACCGGATGGGCCAGCATCCTCACCCTGTCCGACAGCCGCGCCTACTTCGAGGTCTGCTACACGGTGGCCCTCGTCACCTCCGCACTGTTCATGCTGGGCTGGCGGACCAGAGCGGTGTCTGTGCTCTTCGCGGTCGTGGTGGCCTCGTTTCACGCCAGGGCGATCTTCATGACGGACGGAGGGGACAACCTCATCCTCCTCATGGCCCTCTACCTCGTCGTCACCGCATGCGGCCGACGCTGGTCCCTGGACGCGCGCAGGGCCCGGCTGGTATCCGCCGACAGGACTCACCGGCTTCCGCTGGACCAGCCGTCCGGCGAGCTGCGACGCCACCTCCGCGACGCGCGCCTGACGGTGGTCACCGTGCTGCACAACTGCGGCATGCTCGTCATCGCCGCCCAGGTCTGCTTCCTCTACGGATCCGCGGGCCTGTACAAGGTGCAGGGCGCCACCTGGGGCAACGGAAGTGCCCTCCACTACGCCCTGAACCTCGACGTGTTCCGGCCCTGGCCGGTGCTCTCCACCATGGCGGACCGACACGACGTACTCATCACTGTCGTCTGCTACCTGACGGTGCTGGTGCAGGTGGCCTTCCCGTTCGTCCTCTTCGGCAGACTCAAGTACCCCGTGCTGGCAGTGCTGTTGGGCATGCACCTGGGTATCGCGCTCTTTTTGGGCCTGCCGCTCTTCTCCGGCGCGATGATCGTTGCGGATGCCGTGTTCCTCCCGGACCGCTTCTACCGGTATCTCGGTCGGCTGCGGCGGGGCACCACCTGGCGGACACACGGCAGGGAGGCGGGCACTCCGTCCGGCGGAGAGCTGGCGCTCGTGCCGCCGCAGCACACATCGCCGAGCCAGTGAGGGGCTTCGTTCTGCGAGGGTAACGATCAGGCGGATGGCGAGTTTGCACCCAGGTACCGGAGCTGGGCGGGGCTGCCGGGGCGGTCAAGCCTCCACGTCGGATGCTTCAACCGGCTGGACCAGCCGGTCTCTTTTCCGTACGCCCTCTCGGGGGAGCGAGGGCGACACGGCGGCTTACTGCGGCAGCAGCTCGATTTCGATGGCGAGCACGCCGAGCGCTTCCTTCTCCGCCGGGTAGATCTCGCGGATATCGGCGAGCTGCTGCTCGCGAGAGGAGGTCGGATCGACGTTCGCCGGACCCTCCCCGTCGAGCAGTTCCTCGAACGTCTTGTACTCCGTGACCCGCTTCACCAGGACGACACAGGTCTCGTCCGTGCCCTTGACGCGGAAGCGGATGACGTCTCCGGCGGCCAGGTCTTCGAGGTGGGGATACTTCACCCGCACCTCGATCGTCTTCTGGCCGGCGGTGACAAGATCGAAGTATCGGCGGTAGAGGTTCAGTTCGCGGACGCAGCGAGTAACACGTCCGTCGGACCGAGCAAGCGGTCGACGTACTCACCCAACGAGCCGGGCCACTCTCGGGTGTCGAGCATCACGGGGCCGCACCGTCCGGCAAGGGTGCGCGCCCCTCGCGGATCAGGGACTTGGACAGCTTCGCGCCCGTGTCCGTGACAACTTGGGGGCAGGACAGCCGGGCGGGCAACTGCCCTCGGGTGAGGCCGACCCCCTGGAGGGCACCGTCGACGAGGATGCAGCCGGGTATCCAGTCGCTGCCCTTGACCATGACATACAGCGTGCCGACCGCCCCGCTGATCATCAGTTCTTTGACCAGGTTCCGGTAGAGCGTGGCCAGGTCCAGGTAGCCGCCGTCCGCCGGTTCGATGACCACCTCGTACTCGCCATGGTGGAGACACACGGCCGAGACCGTTGCCCGCTCGAAGCCGTCGTCAGGTACGCGGGTCCGCTCGGCGTACTTCTCGGCCCACCCGCAGTCGGGACGCGGGCAGGGGAAGAGCACAACGCTTCTCACCGCCAGGTCCGCGCCCGCGTCGAGCACGCCTTGGCCCGCATGAAGACCTGGAAGATCCTCCGAGACTGCCGCCTGAGAGGCGATGGAGTGCAGCATGCGACGCACGGCATCGCCCGCCTGTACAACCTCGCACTCAACCGGCAGGCGAGCAGTAGATGAGGCCCTGCCCTCCCCATGCCTCCGGCCCCTGCTCATCTGCTCAGACGGCTCCCTGCATAGCGTAGAGCTCAAGGGTCCAAATATTCCGCGACTCGTTAAGCGAAACCGCAATCATTGGATCGTCGGTAACGACGTACACGAAGCGGTCGGCCAGGCTCAGAAATACCTTCGGGCGCTCGATGAACAAGGGCTTGACCTTCAAGCTGCATACGAGAACGAGCTGGGCGTAAGGTGCGATGTGAGGCGGGCAAAAGCGACGGGTCTTGATTGGTCATCCCGGGTTGCCCGAGCGGCCTAAGGGCGCGGTCTTGAAAACCGTCGGGGCAGCGATGTCACCGTGGGTTCAAATTCCACCGCCTCCGCGTGGTGAGCACTGAGAGCGGCCCCTGACCTGGACGTCCGGTCGGGGGCCGTGGTGTTGCGAGGTGACTGCTCGGCACCGTGCGCGCCGGTTCCGCTCCGGCCTCCGGGACGGGGCCACGTCCGCTGAGCCGCTCGCCCTTGTCCATGGCGGCCGACTGCGGCACACGCGTCGCCGGGGCACGGACGACCTGTGCCGCGCCGTCGGCGCACTCAGCCGTCTGCTGTGACCGAGCAGTCCTTGGCGGGGATGCCGAGGAGTTCACAGGCGGCGACGTCCTCCCCCGCCTCGGCACCCTCCGCGTCCGTGGATCGAAGCTTCTGCAGATACGCCGCTGCCGCACGAGTCGCGCTACCGAAACAGGTCGGGTTCTGCTCGACGATCAGGCCGAGGATCTGCACTCGGGCCGATTCCGCGTACGGGTTGAGCAAGCCCTCCTCGCGGGCTTCGCGCTTCCTCTGCTCCCGTAGCTGGTCGGCCCGCTTCCCGAAGTCGCTGCCGGCCCGCCGGCACGTGGCGGACCGCTCGGACGCGCTGTCGTGCCGCGTCGCTCCGACGGCGTACCCGCCCGCGGCGAGCGCGATTGCTCCTGCGCTGACCAGCGCGATCACCGAATGCTTCATGGTCGGGGATCGTATCCGCGCAGGTGAGGATGCCGGTCATCGGTGAGAGGCGCGTAGCCGGTCGATGCGATGACGTGATCGCTCCGTGTTCTGGTGAGCGTTACTCCACGGCCGGGTCTTCCTGCCCCTGCCGTACGGCCAGCCGGACCGCACCCTCCACCTCGTGCGGGTCGGTCCCCGTCGCCTCGGCGTGTGCGGTGATCGCCGCCTGCAGCGCCTCCGCGACCGCGCACCAGCGGCGCCGCTGCTCCTCGTACTCGTCGCCGGTGAGGCCCGCCAGGCGGGCGCGCTCCTCTTCGGTGGAGCGTTCCAGCTTCAGCAGTTCGTCGGGTATGTCCGTCACCTTCGGATCGTAAGAGTCATCGGGCCGCATCGCCTGTTCAGCCGGGGGCGGCCGTCGTGGTTGCGCCCGGCGCGGTCGGTGGGCGGCCGTCGTGGTGTGCCCGGCTCAGGGTCGGTGCCCCGTCATCCGGGCCGCCGAGGCGATCGTGGCACGGGCCTCGCGTTCCGACAGGCCCGTGTGGAGGGCCGCCTCGGTGAGGGGGGCCACCAGCGCGGGGCCGATGCCGTTCTCGTAGGCGCGGCAGGCCGCCCAGAAGAGTCGGGTGTTGCGCTGGCCCTCGTGTGCGGAGAGGACGAACTGGACCAGGCCGCGGCCGTGGTCGCCGGAGACCGGCGGCGCCGGGGTGTGGGCGCGCGGCGGGGGCAGCAGGAGGCGGAGGAGGGACGGGGGGCAGGGCGCCGGGGCCAGCCGGGCGGTGCCGGGCGCGGCGGTGTAGACGCCGTGGTCGGTGCGGGAGCCGGGGCCCACGAGGTAGCCGCCGGCGCCCCGGATGTCGATGCCGGGGGCGAGCCGGCCGGCCGAGTTGGGGACGACCAGGTCCGGCGGGCCGGTCAGCCACAGGTGGCGGCCTCCGCTCGGGGTGAGGACGACGACCGTCTCCGGGAGGGTGAACAGATGGCGCAGGGCCAGTTCGCGCAGCGCGGCCGAGGAGTCCGTGCCGGACTTGGTGTCCAGGTCGACGCCGATCAGGTGGTACGGGGGCAGGCCGCAGGCGATGCCGTAGCCGGTGGCCCAGGGGGCGGCGGCGAAGAGTGCGCGGATGCGGTCGGGGTCGGTGGAGGCGTCGTACACGCCGTGGCCGAAGCGGCCGCACTCGCCGTGGCAGGGACGGTCCGGGGGATCCGGTTCGTCGCGGTGCGGGGAGCGCAGGGCCGGGAGCTTCGTCCGGGACAGGGGGATCACGGCCAGGCCGCGTTCGGCGGCTGACAGGGCGTGTGCGAGGGCCAGCGTCGTGGCCTGCCGGTCGGTGGTGGCCATGCCTCCATGTTCGTACGTACGTTCGAAAAAGGGAAGGGTGGGTCGCGCCGGCGTGCCGGTGCGCGGCCGAGGGGCCGGAAAGGTGCTGGAACGATTCATCCCTTGTGTCGGCTGAAGGGCTGACTCCGGCGTGGCGGCCGTCCTCGGCGGCGGGGTGGGTGGCGACAACCACGGCAACGCGGCCACCACGAACCAGAACGCGGCCGGCTCCGGCGCCTCGGACCAGAGCAACACCGCTCAGGTCAACGGCTCCGCGTCCACGCCCTCCAGCAGGGCAACGAGGACGTCTCCGTCCTCTTCGACCACCTCTGGTGAGCCGGGGGCGAGGGCCCTCCTGACGAGGGTGCTCGCGGGGTGTACTTCGGGGTCGTGACACGTCCGCGCGGCGGTACTCCGGTACCGCCGCGTCGGCGTGCTCCGGGGCGCGGGCGCGCAGGCGGGTGACCTTGACACCCCGGCGTATCTGACGGACAGTCAGAAACTGTCCCGAGCCGAGCCAGGGGGTGGTGGCGTGAGCGACGAGCGGCGGTACGACGAACTGGGCGCGCGTCTGAAGGAGTTCGAGGGGCTGCCCGCGGCCCTCTCCGGCATCGGCAAGGACCCGGTGAACGCGCCGATGATCCGGCACTGGTGCGAGGCGATGGGCGACACCAACCCCGCCTACACCGGCCCGGACGCCGTCGCCCCGCCCACCATGCTCCAGGTCTGGACGATGGGCGGCCTGTCCGGACACCAGGGCCGCACCGGGGCGTACGACGAACTGCTCGGTTTGCTGGAGGCGTCCGGCTGCACCGCCGTGGTGGCCACCGACTGCGAGCAGGAGTACCTGCGACCGCTGCGGCCGGGTGACGAGGTCGCGTTCGACACGGTGATCGAGGCGGTCTCCGGCCGCAAGACGACGAAGCTGGGCACGGGCTACTTCGTCACGACCAGGACGGACCTGCGGGTGGGCGGTGAGCCGGTCGGCACCCACCGCTTCCGCATCCTTAAATACGCCCCCGCGCCCCGCGGACCCCGCCCTCCCCGCCCCCGCCCGGTGGTCAACCGGGACAACGCCGGCTTCTGGCAGGGCGTGGCCGAGCACCGCCTCCTCATCCAGCGCTGCACGGGCTGCGGCCTCCTGCGCCACCCCTGGCTGCCCGGCTGCAACGCCTGCGGAAGCCTGGACTGGGACACGGTGGAGGCGAGCGGCGAGGGCACGGTCCACTCGTACGTGGTGCAGCACCACCCGTCCTTCCCGGCCTTCGCCGCGGCCGGCCGGGCCACCGACGCGGCGGGCCCGTACGCGGTCGGCCTGATCGAACTCGCCGAGGGCGTGCGGATGGTGAGCAACGTGGTGGGAGTGCCGTACGACGAGGTCCGCATCGGGCTGCCGGTACGGCTCGTGTTCCAGCGGTACGACGCGGAGCTGACGTTGCCCGTGTTCCGGGCGGTGGAGCGGTGAGGGCCGGCGAGCGGCTGCCACCGCTGGAGATTCCGGTGACCCGCACCCTCGTCGTGGCGGGCGCGATCGCCTCCCGGGACTACCAGGACGTGCACCACGATCCGGAGCTGGCCCGGCAGAAGGGCGCGCCGGACGTCTTCATGAACATCCTGACGACGAACGGCCTGGTCGGCCGGTACGTCACGGACCACTTCGGCCCGACGGCGGTGCTCCGCAAGGTCGCCATCAGACTGGGCGCGCCCAACCACCCGGGGGACACCATGGTGCTGACCGGCAGCGTCGAGCGGGTCGACGGCGACACGGCCGTGGTCCGGGTCGTCGGCGCCAACGGACTCGGCGACCACGTCACGGGCACGGTGACGGTCACGGTCCCGGAGGTCACGCGATGAGCCTGCGGACCCGCGACACCCTCGGCGGACGCGCGGCGATCGCCGGCATCGGCGCCACCGAGTTCTCCAAGGACTCCGGGCGCAGCGAGCTGCGCCTGGCGGTGGAGGCCGTGCGGGCCGCGCTCGACGACGCGGGGCTGACCCCGGCGGACGTGGACGGCATGGTGACGTTCACGATGGACACCAGCCCCGAGATCACCGTGGCGCAGGCCTGCGGGATGGGCGAGCTGTCCTTCTTCTCCCGGGTGCACTACGGCGGCGGAGCGGCCTGCGCCACCGTCCAGCAGGCCGCGCTCGCGGTGGCGACGGGCGTGGCGGAGGTGGTGGTCTGCTACCGGGCGTTCAACGAGCGGTCGGGCCGCAGGTTCGGCGCGGGGGTCCGGCACCGGGAGCCGTCGGCGGAGGGCGTGGCGCTCGGCTGGGTGCTGCCGTTCGGGCTGCTCACCCCGGCCTCCTGGGTGGCCATGGCGGCTCAGCGGTACCTGCACGCCTACGGGCTGACCCCGGAGGCGTTCGGGCACGTGGCCGTCGTGGACCGCGCCCACGCGGCCACCAACCCGGCCGCGTACTTCCACGGCCGCCCGATCACGCTCGCCGACCATGCCGCGTCCCGCTGGATCACCGAGCCGCTGCGCCTGCTGGACTGCTGCCAGGAGACCGACGGCGGCCAGGCGGTCGTCGTCACCTCCCTGGAGCGGGCCCGGGACCTGCCGCGTCCGCCGGCCGTGATCGCGGCGGCGGCCCAGGGCGCCGGCCGGGCCCAGGAGCAGATGACCGGCTTCCACCGCGGCGACCTGACCGGCCTGCCCGAGATGAACGCGGTGGCCCGCCAGTTGTGGCGCACCTCCGGCCTCGGCCCGGACGACATCGACGTGGGCATCCTGTACGACCACTTCACCCCGTTCGTGCTGATGCAGCTGGAGGAGTTCGGCTTCTGCGGGAGGGGGCAGGCGGGGGACTTCGTGGCGGAGCGGAGGCTGCCGTTGAACACCCACGGCGGCCAGCTCGGGGAGGCGTACCTGCACGGCATGAACGGCATCGCCGAGGCGGTCCGCCAGGTGCGGGGCACCGCCGTCAACCAGATACCGGGGGCGTCCCGGACCCTGGTGACGGCCGGCACCGGGGTGCCGACGTCCGGGCTGGTCCTGACGGCGGACGGCTGATTCCTCAGGGTCCGACCCGCAGCCGGGGCGGACCCGCCGTCCACCTTCAGGAGGTGCAGCCACCCCCACCCCTACAACCTGAGGGGGACTCCGCTTCGGGACCTGCGGCCGATCCGCCGCGGTGGGCGCCGCTCCTAGCGTGGAGGCATGACCACACCCGTCTGCACCAGCGCCTCGGCCGCCGCCGCACCCGGGCGGCAGGGCGTCCCCCACGCCCGGCTCGGCTCGCGCGGGACCACCCCCGCCTACCCGTCGTTCGCGTCGTACGTGCGGGCCCGCCAGCCGGTCCTGCTGCGCGCCGCGCGTTCGCTGACCGCGAACCCGTGCGATGCCGAGGACCTGCTGCAGACCGCGCTCGCCAAGACCTATGTGGCCTGGGAGCGCATCGAGGACCAGCGGGCGCTCGACGGCTATGTGCGCCGGGCCCTGCTGAACACCCGCACCTCGCAGTGGCGCAAGCGCAGAGTGGACGAGTTCGCCTGCGACGAGCTGCCCGAGCCGGAGCCCCTGCCCGGCGGCGACGACCCGGCCGAGCGGCAGGCGCTGCACGACGCGATGTGGCGGGCCGTCATGAAGCTGCCGGCACGTCAGCGGGCGATGGTCGTCCTGCGGTACTACGAGGACCTCAGCGAGGCGCAGACCGCCGAGGTGCTGGGGGTGTCGGTGGGCACGGTGAAGTCGGCGGTGTCCCGCGCGCTGGGCAAGCTGCGCGAGGACCCGGAGCTGGAGCGGGCCCGCTAGCCGCGAATTCCTCCCCCTAGTGACATACTCCCTAGTGACATACCGCGCGGTATGTGAGCAGAATCAGCGCTACCTCTATCACCGCGTAGGCAATGTCGCCCGGGAGGACTCCGTGCTGAGCACCATGCAGGACGTACCGCTGCTGATCTCCAGGATCCTGACCCATGGGTCGACGGTTCACGGATCGTCGCAGGTGATCACCTGGACCGGTGAACCCGAGCCGCACCGGCGCACCTTCGCCGAGGTCGGGGCCCGCAGCGCCCGGCTGGCACACGCCCTGCGCGACGAGCTGGGGGTGACCGGCGACGACCGGGTGGCCACGCTCATGTGGAACAACGCCGAGCACGTCGAGGCGTACTTCGCCATCCCGTCCATGGGCGCGGTGCTGCACACGCTCAACCTGCGGCTGCCCGCCGAGCAGCTGGTGTGGATCGTCAACCACGCGGCCGACAAGGTCGTCATCGTCAACGGCTCGCTGATCCCGCTGCTCGCGCCGCTGCTGCCGAAGCTCCCGACGGTGGAGCACGTCGTCGTGACCGGTCCCGGCGACCGCGCCCCGCTGGCCGGCACCGCCGCCCGGGTGCACGAGTACGAGGAACTGATCGCGGACCGGCCCGCCCACTACGACTGGCCGGAGCTGGACGAACGCCGGGCCGCCGCCATGTGCTACACCTCCGGCACGACCGGCGACCCCAAGGGCGTGGTGTACAGCCACCGCTCGATCTACCTGCACTCCATGCAGGTCAACATGACCCAGTCGATGGGCCTGACCGACCAGGACACCTCACTCGTCGTCGTCCCGCAGTTCCACGTCAACGCCTGGGGCCTGCCGCACGCCACCTTCATGACCGGCGTCAACATGCTGATGCCGGACCGCTTCCTCCAGCCGGCCCCGCTCGCCGAGATGATCGAGCGCGAGCGGCCCACCCACGCGGCGGCCGTCCCCACCATCTGGCAGGGCCTGCTCGGCGAACTCACCGCCCGCCCCCGGGACGTGTCCTTCCTCGGCCAGGTCACGATCGGCGGCTCGGCCTGTCCGCCGTCCCTGATGGAGGCGTTCGACCGGCTCGGCATGCGGGTCTGTCACGCCTGGGGCATGACGGAGACCTCCCCCCTCGGCACGGTGGCCCGTCCGCCGGCCCACGCGGTCGGCACCGACGAGGAGTTCGGCTACCGGCTCACCCAGGGCCGCTTCCCCTCCGGCGTCGAGGCCCGCCTCACCGGTCCCGACGGCGAACGCCTGCCCTGGGACGGCGAGTCCGCGGGCGAGCTGGAGGTGCGCGGCCCCTGGATCGCGGGCGCCTACTACAACGGGCCCGACGCCGAACCCCTGCGCCCGGCCGACAAGTTCAGCGCGGACGGCTGGCTGAAGACCGGTGACGTCGGCACGATCTCCGCCGACGGCTTCCTCACCCTCACCGACCGCGCCAAGGACGTCATCAAGTCCGGCGGCGAGTGGATCTCCTCGGTCGAGCTGGAGAACGCGCTGATGTCCCACCCGGACGTCGCCGAGGCCGCGGTGGTCGCCGTACCCGACGACAAGTGGGGCGAGCGCCCCCTGGCCACCGTCGTCCTCCGGCCGGGCGCCACCGTCGACTTCGAGACCCTGCGCACCTTCCTCGCCGAGGAGGGCCGGATCGCCCGCTGGCAGCTGCCCGAACGCTGGACGGTCGTCGAGACGGTGCCGAAGACCAGCGTGGGCAAGTTCGACAAGAAGGTGCTGCGGCGCCAGTACGCGGACGGCGGGCTGGACGTCACCCTGATCTGACGGGACGGACCGTGGGGGCCGTCTCCCGGCCCCCACCTCATCGGCCCCCGCGTCCCGGGTCCCCGCGTCATCGGCCCCCGCGTCCCGGTCCCCGCGTCATCGGCCCCCCACGGCCACCGGCCCCCGCGTCCCGGTCCCCGGGTCGGCCCCCGCGATCCCGGGGACGCGTGACCGGGCGGCGGTGTGGTCACCGCCGCCCGGTGCGAAGTGGTGTGGTCACCGCCGCCCGGTGCGCGCCGTGGCCGCCCAGCCCAGCGCCAGCCACAGCGCCGCCACCGCGCTCACCCCGGTCCATCCCCAGTGTCCGAAGGCGGGGCCCGCGGCGGCCGAGGCGAGGGCCCCGCCGGCGAAGCCGGAGACGACGTAGGCCGTGTTGGCGGTGGCCGGCGTGCTGGTCGTGGTCAGGGCCACGGTCTGGTTGGCGACGTGGGAGGCGACCAGGGCCGCGTGGATCGCGATCGCGGCGGCGAACAGCGCCGGCAGCACGTGCCCGCCGAGCCAGAACAGCGGTACGGCGACCGCGGCCAGCGCATAGGCGGTGCCGACGACCTTCGCGGCACCGAAGCGGTCCACCAGCCCGCCGGCCAGCGGCGCCACCGCGCTGGCGGTCAGGCCGAAGAGGCCGAAGAGCCCGGCGGTCGCGGTGGACAGACCGTACGCGGGGCCGGTCAGCAGCAGCGCGAGCGAGGTCCACAGGGCGCTCCAGGCGCCGAACATCCCCGCCTGCCGCAGGCACGCCCGCCACAGGTCGGGCGAGCGGCGCAGCAGCCCCGGCAGCTCGGCCATGCCGGAGAACAGCCCGCCCTGCCGCACGCGCCGCTCGGCCGGCAGGGCCGCGGCGGTGGCCAGCCCCAGGGCGAGGGTCAGCACGGCGGACCCGGCGAACACCCAGCGCCAGCCGAAGGCCTGCCCGGCGAGTCCGCCGACGACCCGGGCCGCGACGATGCCGGTGAACAGTCCGGCGATGACGGCCGCGACGTGCCGGCCGCGCCGGTCGGCCGGGGCGCGGGCGGCGACCAGCGGGACGAGCAGCTGCGGTACGACGGTCGCCGCGGCGGCGACGAACACGGCGACGGCGAGGACCGCCGTGCCCGGGGCCACGGCCGCGCCGAGCAGCGCCACCGCGGTGGCCACGGTGAGGCCGGCGACGAGCGGGCGGCGGTTCACGCGGTCGCCGAGCGGGGCGAAGAAGAGCAGGCCGGCCGCGTAGCCGAGCTGGGCCACCGAGGCGATCCAGGCGATGGCCGCGGGCAGGGTGCCGAAGTCGTGGGCGATCAGGGGGAACAGCGGGGCCGCGAGGTAGATGTTGGCGGCCGTGACGGCGGTGCAGACGGCGATGAGCAGGAGGAAGAGGGTGCCGGAGGCGGACCGCTCACGTGCGGGGACCCGGATCTCGGCGGGCCGGCGGGTGGTGGTGGCTGACGGCATGAGCGGAGTTACTCCTTAGAGCCGACTCACACAACTAACTGGTTGGTTGAAACTGTGCAACAGCGTGCACCGTCCACCGCATTCCCGTCAACCAAACAGTTGGTTACCGGCCTGGATGCCCCTACCCTGTCCCCATGGCAGCAGTGAGGGACCCCGAGGCCACCAGGGCCCGCATCTTCGAGGCGGCGGTCGCCGAGTTCGCCCGGCACGGCATCGCGGGTGCCCGCATCGACCGCATCGCCACCGCGGCCAAGGCCAACAAACAGCTCATCTACGCCTACTTCGGCAACAAGGCGGAACTGTTCACCCAGGTCCTCGGCCGGTGCATGGTCGACCTGGCGGCGGACGTCCCCGTCGACCCCGACGACATCGACGGCTGGGTCGACCGCCTCCTCGACTACCACGCCACCCATCCCGAACTGCTGCGCCTCCTCTTCTGGGAGGGCATCGAGTACGGCAGCGCCGAACTGCCCGACGAGGCGGCCCGCCAGGAGCACTACGCCCGCAAGGTCGCCGCGCTCCGGGACGGCCAGGAGCGGGGGGTCATCACCGACGCCATCCCGCCCGGCGACCTGCTGATCCTGCTCACCGCGCTGACCAACTGGATGGCCGTGGTCCCGCAGATGCGGCGGATCCTCGCCGGCACGCAGGACGCCGACCAGGACCGCCTGCGGGCCTCCGTCAAGGAGGCGGCCCGCAGGCTGGTCGCCTGCTAGCTCCTGCCCGTCCGGTACCTAGTTGGTGCCGACACGGGCCAGCAGGTCCACGATCCTGCTCTGCACCTCGGTGCTGGTGGACCGCTCCGCGAGGAACAGCACCGTCTCGCCCGAGGCCAGCCGGGGCAGCTCGGCCTGGTCGACGGCGGCCGTGTAGACGACCAGCGGGGTGCGGTTGAGCAGGCCGTTCGCCCGCAGCCAGTCCACGATCCCGGCCCGCCGGCGGTGCACCTGCATCAGGTCCATCACCACGAGGTTCGGCCGGAACTGCCCCGCCAGCGTCACCGCGTCGTTGTCGTTCGCGGCCCGCGCCACCTGCATCCCGCGCCGCTCCAGCGTCGAGGTCAGCGCCAGCGCGATCTCCGCGTGCTCCTCGATCAGCAGCACCCGCGGCGGATGCTGCTCGCTGTCCCGGGGCGCCAGCGCCTTCAGCAGCACCGCGGGGTCGGCACCGTACGCAGCCTCACGCGTCGCCTGCCCGAGACCGGCCGTGACCAGCACCGGCACCTCGGCGGCCACCGCGGCCTGGCGCAGCGACTGAAGCGCCGTACGCGTGATGGGCCCGGTCAGCGGGTCCACGAACAGCGCGGCGGGGAAGGCCGCGATCTGCGCGTCGACCTCCTCGCGGGAGTGCACGATGACCGGCCGGTAGCCACGGTCGCTCAGCGCCTGCTGGGTCGTCACGTCCGGCGCGGGCCACACCAGCAGCCGGCGCGGGTTGTCCAGCGGCTCCGGCGGCAGCTCGTCGTCCATGGGCTGCGGACGCGGCGTGTCCGCCACTTCCACGGCCCCGCCGGGACCGTCCAGCGGCTCCGGCCCCTCGGCGGCGTCGGGTCCCGGTGCGCCTATGGCGTACGACCGTCCCGCCCCCTCGGTGCCCGGGGCCGTCCGGGACTGCCCGCCGAGCGAGGGCTGCGCCACGGGCGCCTGACCGGCCGGCGAGGGCTGCGGGACCGACGGCTGCCCGGCGAGCGACGGCTGTGCGGGTGCCGGTTCGGCCGCCGGATGCGGCCGGGCCGCCTGGTCCGGCTGCGGCTCCGGGCGCGTGGCCGGGTCGGGGGGCGTGCCGAGCTTGCGCCGCCGGCCCGAACCGCCCGGCGTGTGCGGCGGCGGTGTCGCGGTCGGCTGCTGCACCTGGGCGGCCTGCCGGGCGAACGGCACGCCCTGCCCGAGCGTGCGCACGCTGATCGCCCGCCCCTGTGTCGAGTCCGGGTCGACCGGTACGCCGCCCGCGGCCTCGGCGGGCAGCGGCTGGGCGGCCCGCTGGGGCGGCGCGCCACCGGGCCCGCCGGGAAGCGGGGCACCGGGCGCCACCGCCTGCGGAACGGGGGTGCCGGCGGCCGGGGTGCCGGGAGCGGGGGTGCCGGCGGTCGGGACGGGCGTGCCCGCTCCGGGAGCGTCGCCGGTACCCGGCCACTGCTGCGGGGCGCCGGTGCCGGGCGGCACCGGTACGGCCTGGGCGCCTTGCGCCGGTACCTGTCCGGTGCCGGACTCGGCGGGCAACGGCAGTCCGCCCGGGCCCGCCACCGCGGCACCGGCGGGCGGGGTGCCGGGCTGCGCGGCACCCGGGGCCTGCGGCGCCTGGGCGGGAACGGGGTGCGGGCCGGTGCCCTGGGCGGGCACGGCCGGAGGCTGCTGGGCGGGCACGGCGGGTCCGGGCTGCGCCGCGGCGCCCTGGGCCGGCGCGGCCGAGGCCGGTGCCGCCGGTGCCGGAGCGGGCTGGCCGGGCGCACCGGGCGTGGGCCGGCCGGGCCCACCCTGCGCGGGTACGGCGGCGTGGCCCACGGCTGCCGCCTGCGGGGCGCCGGGAGCCGCCGGTACGGCCGCCTGAGGCGCGGCGGGCCCGGCCTGTCCGGCGGGCGGCACGGCACCCGCCTGGACGGGGATGCCCCGACCGGCCGTGCCCTGCTCCGGAATGCCGTGTGCCGAGGTGCCCTGAGCGGGAGCCGTCGGTACGGCCGCCCCCTGCGGCACCTGGCCGGGAACGGGCGGCACCGGAACGGCCTGCGCCGGGACCTGCCCGGGTACGGCCCCCGGCGCCACCGGCTGCGCGGCCTCGGCCGGCCGGCCCACGGCCCGGCGCCGTCGGCCGGTGGGGGCGCTGGTGGGGTGCGGCTGCGGCGGAGTGTGGTCCTCGGCCTGGTCGAGCGGTACGGCGTCGTGCCGCCCGGCGTCATCCGGGACGCCCTCGGCGGTCACCGGCGGCTGGGCGGGCACCCGCACCTGGCCGGGCAGGGGAACGGAGGCCGGCCGGCCGCCGGCGGGGACGGCCGCCCCCGGGGCGACAGGAGAACCGGCGTCCGGGACCAGGGGCGCACCGGCGTCCGGGACCAAGGGCGCACCGCCGTCCGGCGGCAGGGGCACACCGGCGTTCGGGACCAGGGGCGCACCGGCGTCCGGGGGCAGGGGCGTACCGGCGTCCGGCGTCACCGGCACGGCGGTGCCGGACGCCGGGTTCGGGGGCTGCGGGGACCGGTCGGCCTCGGCCGGCGGCAGGGCGAAGACCGTCCGTGCGCCGGCCGCCTCCTGCGCGGCGGCGCGCTCGGCCGCGGCGGCCAGCGCACGCCGGCGCCGCCCCGTCGGCTGCGCGTCCTCGTCCGCGGCGGCCTCGCCGCCCTGCGCCGGAACCGGCGAGGTCCCCTCGGCGGGCACGGCCTGCGCGCCGGGCAGCGCCTGGGCCGCCGGCAGTGCCTGCGGGCCCGGTGCCGGCTCGCCGCCGGCCGCGGGAAGCGCCGCAGGCAGGGCGGCCTGCGGGGCGCCGGAGTCGCGGCGGGCACGCCGGCCCGAGGGCACGGGCACGCCCTGCGGCGGCACGGTGCCACCGAGTCCCGTACCGGAGGCGGCGGCCCCCGTGCCCTGCTCGGCCGCGGTCACCACGGCCCCCTCGGCCACGCCGTCGCCGTCGTCCGTGCCGGTGCCGTCGGTGCCGCGCTCGGCGGGCCGGCCACGGCGTCGCCCGGTCCCGCCGAACTCGTCCTCCGCGCCCTCGGCCGGGACCGCGGCATCCTCCTCGACGGAGGCGGCGGCACGCCGCCGACGCCGTCCGGTCGGTACGGCCGCCCCCGCCTCGACGACGTCACCCGCACCGGGCACGTCACTCTCCAGGAAGGCGTCCGTGGAGGCCCGCCGGGCCCGCCGCCGGCCGCCGGCCTGGTCCGCCGTGACGGCGTCGTCCGCGGCGGCACCCGGGACCTGCGCGGCGTTCGGGACCTGCGCCACCTCCGGAAGCCGCGCGGCGACCGCGCCCGCGCCGCCGCCGAGCGGCACTTCGAGCACGTACGCGCTGCCGCTCATGCCCGGCACCTCGTGCGTCTGGAGCACGCCCCCGTGGGCGCGCACGATCCCGCGCACGATCGGCTCGTGCACCGGGTCTCCCCCGGCATACGGCCCGCGTACCTCGATCCGCGCGACCTCGCCGCGCTGGGCGGCGGCGACCACGACGGTGCTGTCCAGGTAACCGCCCGCGGAGAGCGGCGTGTTGCCGGTGGCGTCGACCCCGGCGACATCCGCCACGAGATGCGCGAGCGCGGTCGCGAGCCGCTGCGGGTCCACCTCGGCCTCGATGGGCGGCGCGTGCACGGCGAACTGCACCCGTCCCGGACCGATCAGCTCGACCGCCCCGTCCACCCCGGCGGCGACGACGGCGTCCAGCATCACCTTCGTACGGGTGATGTCCTCGCTGCCCGCGTCCAGCCGCTGATAGCCGAGGACGTTGTCGATGAGGGTGGTGATCCGCGAGTACCCCGCGGACAGGTGGTGCAGGACCTGGTTCGCCTCGGGCCACAGCTGCCCGGCGTCGTCCGCCGCCAGCGCGGACAGCTCGCGGCGCAGCTCGTCCAGCGGCCCGCGCAGCGACTGCGCGAGCAGCGTCAGCAGCTGCTCGTGCCGGCCGGCGAGGGCCTCGTACCGGTCCTTCTCCCGCTCGGCGAGCGCGGCGTACCGGTCCTCGCCGGACGCCACCTCCTCCGCGTGCTTGTCCTGGAGTTCCTCCAGCTCGGTGACGTGCTGCTGGCGCAGGGCGGTCAGGTCGGAGGCGTGCTCCTCGGAGAGCCGCTCCAGCTCCTCGGCGTGCGCCTTCTCCAGCGCGTCCTTCTCGTCCGCCAGGGCGTCGAACGGCCGCCGGTCGGTGAAGGTCATCACGGCGCCGACGAGCTGGTCCCCGTCCCGCACCGGCGCGGTGGTCAGATCGACCGAGACCTTCGCGTCGCCCTTGGACCACAGCACCTGCCCGCGCACCCGGTGCTTGCGCCCCGAGCGCAGGGTGTCGGCGAGCGGAGACTCCTCGTACGGGAAGGGCGATCCGTCGGCGCGCGAGTGCAGCACCAGGGTGTGCAGTTCCTTGCCGCCCAGTTCACCCGCCCGGTACCCCAGTATCTGGGCGGCGGCCGGGTTGACGAGCACGATCCGCCCGTCGGTGTCGGTGCCCACGACGCCTTCCGACGCGGCCCGCAGGATCATTTCGGTCTGCCGCTGCGAGCGGGCCAGCTCCGCCTCGGTGTCGACGGTCCCGGACAGATCCCGGACCACGAGCATCAGCAGCTCGTCACCGGTGTAGCCGTAACCGTCGTACGCCTGCTGCCCGTTCTCCAGGTTCGCGCTGGTGACCTCGACCGGGAACTCGCTCCCGTCGGTCCGCCGGGCGACCATCCGGGTCGGCTTGGTCCGCCCCCGGGGATCCATGTGATCGGGGCGCCGCATGGACCCGGGGATCAGCCTGGAGTCGAACTGGGGCAGCAGATCGAGCAGCCCACGCCCCACGAGCGCCGTACCGGGCGCTTCGAAGGCCTCCAACGCGATGGTGTTGGCGTTGACGACCGTTCCGTTGGCGTTGACCAGGACCAACGCGTCCGGCAGAGCGTCGAGTATGGCTGCGAGGCGAGCAGCGCCTCGGGATGGCCTGCTGCTCACGAGACGCCTTCCTCCCTGTTACCGCACCTTGCCGACCGCTCGGGCCATCTTGCCAACCGGCCCGCGACGTGTCACGCGAGGGAGTCTAAGGGCATGGGTTGCGCTCGCGACGCCGGATGAGAGGGAGGTCCCACGAGGAAGTGACGGCGAACGCGTGACCGCATGCCGTCGCTCCCCGATACCTGCGCGGGACCTTTACGGAACCGGCGCGTCCGCCCAGTCCCGCGTTCCCCGGGCCGGGCCCATCCCCGGCAGCAGGGGCACCATGCGGTCCCACCGCCCGATCTCGCACCCGTCGCCGCGGTCGTACGAGGCGTCGACCGGGCGTCCGGCCCAGGTGCCGGTGACCCGGGCGGTGGCCGGGCCGCCGTAGAGCATGGTGCAGGTGGTGCCCGGGGCCACCGGCGCGAAGGGGTCACGCCCCCAGCGGGTGCGCGCGTCGAGCGCCCGGCAGGCCCCGTCGACGTCCGGGTGCCGGCCGGCCCCGGGATGGCAGCGGATCTCGTACGTCCCGTCCCGTCCCGCGCCGGCCCCGCGGACCACGACGGTGAGGTGATCACCCTGGTCCTCGGCCCGGACGGGCGGCGGTACGGCACCGGCCGCGGCGGCGGGCACGGCGGTGAGCGGGGCGAGGGACGCGGCGGAGGCCAGGGACGCGGCGAGCAGGCGCCACCCGGCGCCGGGCAGGACGGAGGTCATGCCCGGTCCAACGCGGAACCTCCCGAGACGTTGCGCCGCCCCGCCGGGCGAAGCCCTTTGCCCTGTGGCCCGAGTGCCTAGTACCGTGGGGGGCGATTGGTGACAGGGCACGCGCCTGTGTCATCATCTGCACGCACCACTCGCGCGCTCGCGGGAGCGGTTGTGCTGGAGGCGTCGCCTAGTCCGGTCTATGGCGCCGCACTGCTAATGCGGTTTGGGCCTTAAAGCCCATCGAGGGTTCAAATCCCTCCGCCTCCGCCCCAAACCGAAGCCCCGGTCCCCTGGACCGGGGCTTCGTCGTTTCCCCCCCGGCGCCCCTGCCCCCGCCCCCACATCCGGCGTTTTCGCAGGTCACAAGGGGTGAGCGGATCGGATTTCACATGACGGCGGCAGTCATGTAATGTTCTT
The DNA here is from genome assembly GCF_055600785.1 of Streptomyces sp. NPDC038200. Classification (NCBI taxonomy): domain Bacteria; kingdom Bacillati; phylum Actinomycetota; class Actinomycetes; order Kitasatosporales; family Streptomycetaceae; genus Streptomyces; species Streptomyces sp. NPDC038200. Next base: position 116,412 of record NZ_JBVJYH010000006.1, on the reverse strand, counting down.
CCTGTCGCCGGGAGCGGGCCGAAAGGGCCGGGAACGGGGACAAAACAAAAGAACAAGCACTCGTAGCTTAACGGATAGAGCATCTGACTACGGATCAGAAGGTTGCAGGTTCGAATCCTGCCGAGTGCACACAGGTGAGAGGCCCCGGAGAGATCCGGGGCCTCTTGCGTTTCAGGGGCGTACAGCGGCGAAGTACAGCAACGGGGCCTGGCTCAGCCGGTCTCGGTCCCGCCCATGGCGGCGGACATCTTGCCGAGCGCGGCCCGCCGAACTGATCGTGAGCGAGCTGAGGCGAACGAGATCCTCTGTGCCTGCGCACGGCGGACTTCCTGAAGTCCATCGGCTTCGGAGTCGACGAGGAGCTGTGGGCGATCGATGGCACGGACTGCTCGCCGTGCGACAACAAGGTCCCCGACAGCCACTGAATGGTCCTACCCTGGCCCCTGTCCTCGGTCCCCCGGAGGACAGGGGCCAGCCTTTTCGAAGAGGAATCGCCTTGCCCGCACAACACGACATCGCCGCCGAGACTGAGCTGTGGGACACCTTCGCCGCGTCCGCCTGCGCGGCATCGCGACTCGGGGCGTGGACCTGTCTCCCGTCATGGTCAAGAAGACCACCGCGAAGTGGGCCGGCACCGGCGCCGAGTTCGTGTGCTCAGAGGTTCTGGAGTACCTGAGCGAGCACACGGAGGCGTACGCCGCGGTCTACTCGATCTTCGGAGCCGCCTGGTTCACCGACCCGAGTCGTCTCTTCCCTCTTGTCCGTCAGCGGCTGAAGCCGGGGGGCGTCTTCGTCTTCTCGCAGCCTCCTGCCATCCCCGGCGCCTACGGGCCGCAGGGCATGTACAAGGGAGGCTTCGCCGGCAAGGCGATGTTCACCTACCGCTACAGCTACCGTCCGGCCGTGTGGGAGCGCCTGCTGACCCGGGCCGGCTTCGCCACGGCCAATGCGCAGATCCTCGACGCACCGCAGCCTGGGTATATCAGAACGCTCCTGGTCCGCGCCGTGACCCCATGACCTCTGGCTTTGCCTTGACGGCAGTGGGTGACGGCAACCGGCCTCAGAGGGGCGGGCGCGGGCCGCTCAGGGGTGTCGGGTGGACCATGGGACTCGCCCGGGCCGGGCTGAGTACTCCTACTCATGCGCCCGCCTCGCCCGCACCAGCAAGGTGGCGAGTATGAACCTACCCGTCGCCCCGCCGGCCTTCGACGCGACCACCGGTCCGGGACAGCACCGCCGTGCCGACCGGGGCGCGGACATCGGAGCCGGGTGCGGTCTGGTGTTCCTGGAGCTGACCGCCTTGGCGGTGATCTTCGGGCTCTGGTTCCTGTCCGGGTTCAACCTCGACCCGGGCAAGACCGTCACGACCGACTCGTTGTGGAACTACCTGGCCGCCGCCGGCGGGGTCGGAGTCCTCGCCATCGCGGCGGCTGTGATCGCCGCGCGGGCCGGGGCCGCCATGACGGTGGTCGCCCAGGCCATCATGGCCGCTCTGATCTGCGTCATCGTCTTCGGTGGGGCTGCGGCGCAGTCCCACGAGGACCGGTTGTGCCGTGACATGCCGTCAGCCGCCGGCTGCGAGGGCAGCCACTGGACGGCCACGACGGCACACGGGGACCGTTGAGCGCGATCATCGGCGATCAGTCGGGAGGGAGACGGAGCCCCGCCCAACTGCCTGCCCGGTCCCGCGGATCAGAAGGTCGCGGGTTCGGATCCCGCCGAGTGCGCACGGATCAGCGGCCCCGGAGAGATCCGGGGCCTTTGGCGTTCGCGGAGCCGGAACCGGTCCGCGGGGAGGGGGACGCGTTGCCGGGTCCCCTGGGCGGGGTCACACTGAGGGCGGTGGTCGCGTCCCGGAACGTCGGGCGGACGGGTCCCGGCCGGGACCCGTGCCCCGCTCCTGAAGCGTGTGTTCACCGCAGGGACGCCCACTCTCCGCCGCTTCCGCTACCCATGGACGGAGGGGCTTCATGCTGCGTGCCCCGTGGCGAACCCTGAAAGCATCCGCTCTGGCCTGGCTGGGTGCCGTCACCGTGCTGATCGCGCCGTCGGCCGCCACAGGCGCCCCGCTCCGGGCCGGGACGAGTGCGGCGGTTCCCGATGCCTCCTGCGCGTGGCCGGCCGTCGTCAGGCCCGGCAGGCTGAACCTCGCCTTCCCCGAGTCCAACGCGACGTACTGGATGATGCCGTACCGGCTGGACCGAGGAGACCGCCTGGTGGTGGAGGGAACGTACCCGGCCGCCCGGTTCACCTCGCTGACCTCCTACGACCTCACCGGCTCGCCCGTCGACTCCCTCGCCGACCACCAGATCGCCCCGCGTCCCGGCAGCAAGAACCCGTTCGCCGTCCCGGACGCGGGGACGGACCCGGCGCGGCACCGCTACCGGGTCACGCTGGAGCCGGGCGTCGCGGCCGGTTCCGGCGGCAACACGCTGGCCGCCACCGCGAAGAACGCCGCTTCGGGCGCGGGCTGGCTGGTGCTGCGGATCTACGCACCGGACAAGGAGTCCGACCCGGCGGCCGGTGTCCCGCTGCCCACGCTGACGAGGCAGCGGCAGGGCGGCAGCCCGGAGCCCGTCGCGACCTGTCCCCGGGCCGACGCGGTCCAGGGCCCCTCGGGTCCGGTCGCCACCGCGCTGAAGGACGTGGTGAAGAAGTACGCCCCGACCGGGGGGTTCGCCGGCTGCGGCACGTCCACGGCGAGCGCGCCGGGCTTCGCGCTGCCCAACCGGACCAGCGGGCTGTTCCCCAACCCCTACAACAAGTACCTGTGCACGGAGCTGGCGTACGAGCCCGGCCGCATCGCCGTCGTCCGCGGCAAGGCGCCCACCTTCCCCGACACCGCCAACGGCCAGTCCGTGCTCACCAAGGCCCAGGTCAGGTACTGGTCGCTGTGCCAGAACCAGGTGCGGCTCCCGTACCCGGTCAGTTCCTGCGCGGCCGACTTCCAGACGGCCCGGGACAAGGACGGCCGCTACACCTACGTGGTGTCCACCGCCCAGGACCGTCCCGCCGACGCGACCGCGAAGAACGGGGTGACCTGGATCGACTGGGGCCCCACCGATGTCACCGGCGTGCTCGTCCTGCGCAACATGCTGCCGGCGCGGGACTTCTCCGAGGCGGTCCAGAGCGTCGGGAAGGGGGACGACCCGGCGAAGGCGATGGGCGACTACTACCCGACCGTCACCTACTGCGCCAAGGAGGTCTTCGCCGAGGGCGGCCCCGACGCCTGCCAGGGCTGAGCCGCCGAGCGGGCGCGGAGGGAAGGCCCCGGAGCGGTCCGGGGCCTTCGGCGCGCTCCCTGTTCAGCACTCCTCGTCCGGATCGTTCCGGTTCAGCTTCTCCAGGTATTCGTGGGCCAGGGCCGTGGCGCGGGTGAACCAGTCGGTGATGATCGCCAGCTCCTCCGCGGAGTAGTCGGCGAAGAGGGCCGTCAGGCGCTTGTAGTGGCCCGCGTACACCGCCTCCACGCGGCTGACGGCGGCCGGTACGGCGGCCACCCGGACCCGGCGGCGATCCGCGGGGTCGGGGCGGCGGGTGACGTAGCCGGCGCGTTCGAGGCGGTTGAGGATGCCGGTGACCGCGCCCGTGGTGACGTGGGCGCGGGCCGCGAGGTCGCCGGCGGTCAGCAGGTCGTCGCCGGCCTCCAGGACGAAGGCGAAACAGGTCAGGTCGGTGACGGTCAGGCCCAGCCGCCGGGCCAGCTCCTGCTGTCCGATCAGGTGGGCGGCGATGAGGTGATCCATCGCCGACAGTGCCTGGGCCGGGGTGGCGGGCGGACGCGGCGTGCCGTGCATCTTTCGGAATCCCTTAGCTCGTGAGATATTCGGCCTGTAAACTTCTTAGCTACTAAGGGAACTTGGTACGTCCCCTGGAGGCGGCTCCATGAGTCTGTACGACGAGGGTCACACGATCGCCGGCTGGACCGGCTTCGGTATCGCGGCCGTGGGCAGCGCGGTGGTGGGATGGGGAGTGTGCGCGGCCTCGCTCCCGCTGGTCGTGGGCGGACTGGCGGTCGTGGCGGTGAGCGTCCTGGTGACCTGGGCCCTGCACCTGGCCGGCTGGGGCAAGCCGCCCGGAGTGCGGCCGCGCGGCCAATGGGGCATGCGGATCCGTGATGCCCAGGCCCGGCAGGGGCATCCCGGGTGCGTCAGCTGCCGGCTGGCGGGGCGGGGACGGACGGTGACGTCGGCGACGGCGACGGCGACGGCGTCGGCGACGATGTCGGCGTCCGGGCCGATCGCCGCCGAACCGACCCCGCTGTCCCCCGTCGAGTGAAGTCGAGTGAAGTCGAGTCCAGTCGCGAGCAGTCGCGTGAACGGGCTGTCCCCGGACGGTAGTTGAACACCCGCCTCGGCCTCCGGCGCGTATGAGCACGGGCCCTGGCCTCCGGGGCCGAGGTGACGGCCGGGGAGGCCCGGAGCGCGGCGCCGGGCCGCGGTCCGCCGGGCTCCTCCCCGCCGCCCCGGGCCGCTGTCGGACCCACCTCGTACCCTCACGAGTGATGGCACAGGTGTGGAAGTGCGCGGGGTTGCGCTGGACGGCGGACGGTCCGGCGCTGGAGTGGGACGGCGGGCGGCGCAGTGCGCTGCCCCGGGGGAAGCGGGTCGCCTTCGCCGTGCCGGAGCGGGGTGTGCGGACCTGCGTGGGGGCGCGGGGGCATGCCTGTCCGGTGCGGGCGGCCGTGCCGGGGCGGACCACGGGGGCCCGGTGCGAGGAGTGCGCCCGGCTGGACCGGGCGCACTCCGTGGCCGCCGACACGATCGCGGACGATCCCCGGCCGTACCGCGTCTATCTGGCCTGGTTCGGGCCGGCGATGGTGAAGGTCGGCATCACCGCGCTCGAACGCGGCCCGGCCCGGCTGCTCGAACAGGGCGCCGTCTGTTTCAGCTGGCTCGGCACCGGTCCGCTGATGGCCGCGCGGCGCACCGAGGAACTGCTGCGGGCCGCGCTGCGGGTGCCGGACCGGATTCCGTACGCCGAGAAACGGGCGGTGCGGTCGGCGCTGCCGGCGACCGAGCCGGAGCGGGCCGCCGAGCTGCGCGAGCTGCACGCGCGGGCCGCCGCGCTGTCCGGGTGGCCGGAGTCGCTGCGGCCCGAGCCCTGCCGGGTCGTCGATCACGCAAGGGCTTTCGGTATCGGCGGGGCCCCGGCGGCGTTCGGTGAGGTGATGGAGCTGGTGCCCGGGGGAAGCGTGTGCGGGGAACTGGTCGCGGCGGCCGGGCCCGATCTGCATCTGGCGGCCGGCGGTCGCGGCGCCGTCGTGCTCGACACCCGGCTGATGACCGGCTGGGAGCTGGTGCCGCCGGAGTCGGCGACGGCCGGATGCGCCTTTCCGGTAAGGGAGTTCAGGAGGGCCCCGGACGGGTTGTTCTGAACCCAGGAGTTTCCTGAGCGGCGCCTGTGTGTTTCTCAGGGAAATCACAGATTCGTGAAAGCGTGTTCTCAGAGGGCCCCGACAGGGTGTCCACCATGACCACGACCTCGCCCCAGGGGCGCACCGAACTGCTGAGGCCGGACGGGAGCCCCGTCCGCGTGCTTGTGGTGGACGACGAACTGTCGATCACCGAACTGCTGAGCATGGCTCTTCGTTACGAGGGCTGGCAGATCAGGAGCGCGGGGGACGGGCAGGGCGCCCTCCAGACGGCCCGTGAGTTCCGGCCCGACGCCGTCGTGCTCGACATGATGCTGCCCGACATGGACGGGCTGACCGTGCTGGGGCGGCTGCGGCGCGAGCTGCCGGACGTGCCGGTTCTCTTCCTCACCGCCAAGGACGCGGTGGAGGACCGTATCGCCGGGCTCACCGCCGGTGGGGACGACTACGTCACCAAGCCGTTCAGCCTGGAAGAGGTCGTGGCGCGGCTGCGGGGGCTCATCCGCCGGTCCGGGGCCGCCGACCGGCGGTCCGACTCCGTGCTCGTCGTGGGGGACCTGACCCTGGACGAGGACAGCCACGAGGTCTCGCGGGCCGGGCAGTCCATCCACCTGACCGCCACCGAGTTCGAGCTGCTGCGCTTCCTCATGCGCAACCCCCGGCGGGTGCTCAGCAAGGCGCAGATCCTGGACCGCGTGTGGTCGTACGACTTCGGCGGCCAGGCCAATGTGGTCGAGCTGTACATCTCGTATCTGCGGCGGAAGATCGACGCGGGCCGCGATCCCATGATCCACACCAGGCGGGGGGCCGGATACCTGATCAAGCCCGCCGTGTCATGAGCGGACGACGACGGCCGCGTCCGCGGAAGCGACGAGCTGGACAGCCGCGCACCCTGCGGACGCGGCTCGTCGTCGCGTCCGTGGTGCTGATCGCCGTGGTGTGCGCGGTCATCGGAACGGTGACGACGCTGGCGCTGCGGTCTCATCTGTACGAACAGCTGGACGGACAGCTGCGCGAGGCCGCGGCGCGTCTGTCGGGCGACTTCGCGCCGCCCGGCCCGGCCCGGAGCGGCGGCGTGCCGCGGCTGGAGATTCCGAGCCGCAAGCCGAGCGATCTCGGCGAGTTCGTCAAGCACGGCCCCCAGCCCAGCGGCTCGTTCGCGGCCGTCGTCGTCGACGGCACCGTCACCGACGGCCGGGTCGGCAAGAAGTCCACGTCCACGTTCGACATGAGCGCCGAGAAACTCACCGGCGCCCAGAAGCACGCCCTCGGCGAGGTCGCCCGGGACGGCCGCGCGCACACCGCGGAGCTGCCGGGGCTCGGCACGTACCGCGTCCAGTACAAGAGCGGCTACTACGTCGGCGTCCCCACCAAGGAGACCGACAGCAACATCAACACCCTCATCCTGGTCGAGGTCAGCGTCACCGCCGCCGGGCTGGGCGCCGCGGTCATCGCCGGATACGTCCTCGTCGGCCTCGCCACCCGCCCCCTGCGCAAGGTCGCCGCCACCGCCACCCGGGTCTCCGAACTCCCCTTGCACACCGGCGAGGTGAACCTCAGCGAGCGGGTGCCGGAGGCGGAGTGCGATCCGCACACCGAGGTCGGCCAGGTCGGTGCCGCGCTCAACCGCATGCTCGACCACGTCCACGGCGCCCTGCACGCCCGGCAGCGGAGCGAGACACGGGTACGGCAGTTCGTCGCCGACGCCAGTCACGAGCTGCGGACGCCGCTCGCCTCCATCCGCGGGTACGCCGAACTGACCCGGCGCGGCCGGGAACAGGTCGGGCCCGACACCCGGCACGCGCTCGGGCGGATCGAGTCCGAGGCCGGGCGGATGACCCTGCTCGTCGAGGATCTGCTGCTGCTCGCCCGGCTCGACGCCGGGCGCCGGCTCCAGTTCGAGCACACCGATCTCCTTCCGCTCGTCGTGGACACCATCAGCGACGCCCGTGCGGCCGGCATGGACCACAACTGGCGGCTCGACCTGCCCGACGAGCCGGCACCGGTGTCCGCGGACGCGGCCCGGCTCCAGCAGGTGCTGGTCAATCTGCTGGGCAACGCCCGCAACCACACGCCGCCCGGTACGACCGTCACCGCGCGGGTGCAGCGGCGCGGGCCCTGGATGTGCGTCGACGTGGAGGACAACGGGCAGGGGATTCCACCGGATCTGCTGCCGCACGTCTTCGAGCGGTTCGCCCGCGGGGACTCCGCACGGTCTCGCGCCACCGGGTCCACCGGGCTCGGCCTCGCCATCGTGCAGGCCGTGGCCGCCGCGCACGGAGGTGCCGTGACCGTGGACAGCGTGCCCGGCCGCACCGTGTTCACCGTGTATCTGCCCGCCCTCGCCCCGGTCGCCGCCCCGCCGGCGCCCGAAACGAACCGGCCATCGCACTCACAGGCGCAGCACAGTGCCACCACATGGGCGCAACAGGGCGCCTGACGAGAGTCGGTGCCATGCGAACCGACTCTTCTCCCGGCACCCTGCCGGCGCGGGAGCACCTCCCGGCCGGAGACGCCGGTGCGCCTGTCCTGGACGTAGTGATCCCCGTCTACAACGAGGAGAAGGACCTCCAGCCGTGCGTCCGCAGACTGCACGAGCACCTCACGCGCACCTTCCCCTACGCGTTCCGCATCACGATCGCGGACAACGCCTCCACGGACACCACCGGGCTGGTGGCGGCGCGGCTGGCGGCGGAACTCCCCGAGGTCACCGACTTCCGCCTGGAGCAGAAGGGGCGGGGGCGGGCGCTGCGGACCGCGTGGTCGGCGTCGGACGCCCCGGTCCTCGCCTACATGGACGTCGATCTGTCCACCGACCTCAACGCCCTGCTGCCGCTGGTGGCGCCGCTGATCTCCGGCCACTCCGACCTGGCGATCGGCTCCCGGCTCGCCCGCAGTTCGCGGGTCGTGCGCGGCCCCAAGCGGGAGTTCATCAGCCGGGCCTACAACCTGATCCTGCGCGGTTCGCTCCAGGCCCGCTTCTCGGACGCCCAGTGCGGCTTCAAGGCGATCCGGCGGGATGTGGCGCAGGTGCTGCTGCCGCTGGTGGAGGACACCGGCTGGTTCTTCGACACCGAGATGCTGGTGCTCGCCGAGCGGGCGGGGCTCCGGATCCACGAGGTGCCGGTCGACTGGGTCGACGACCCGGACTCCACCGTGCACATCGTGAGGACGGCCACCGACGACCTCAGGGGCGTGTGGCGGGTCGGCAAGGCCCTCGCCACCGGTTCGCTGCCGCTGGACCGGCTGACCCGGCCCTTCGGTGACGACCCGCGCGACCGCGAGCTGACCGACGTGCCCGGGGGCCTGGCCCGCCAGCTGGTCGGCTTCTGCGTGGTGGGTGTCCTGTCCACCCTGTTCTACCTGCTGCTGTACAGCCTCTTCCGGCAGTTCACCGGTTCGCAGAGCGCCAACGCGCTCGCGCTGCTGGTCTCCGCGACGGCCAACACGGCCGCCAACCGGCGGCTCACCTTCGGGGTGCGCGGCCGGGGCGGCGCGGTGCGGCACCAGGCGCAGGGCCTGGTCGTCTTCGGCATCGGCCTCGCGCTGACCAGCGGCTCCCTCGCGGCCCTGAACGCGGCCACGGACAGCCCGGCGCACTCCACCGAGCTGGCGGTGCTCATCGCGGCCAACCTCGCGGCGACCGTGCTGCGGTTCCTGCTCTTCCGCGCCTGGGTCTTCCCGGACCAGCGCTCGTACGAGCAGCCGTACCCGCCCACCCAGGTCCGCGCGGGACAAGCCGCGGACGGCAGCTGGAGGGACGCGCCCCTGCGCTTGCAGCCGGTGCGCCCTCACGACACCGAGCCGGGGGACGTCCGATGACCGCGCAGTACGACCCGCGGGCCACCCCGCACAGCGGTACGGCCGTCTGGGGACCGCCGCCCGCCGCACCGCCGCGGGCGCCCGGAGCGGACGAGCCGAAGCAGCCCTTCGTGCGCAGGGTGTGGCGCGGCCGGCCCGAGGACCCCCGCTGGGCGCGCCCGGCCCTCCTCGGCCTGCTGGCCGCCACCCTCCTGCTCTACCTCTGCAACCTCAGCGCCTCCGGCTGGGCCAACTCCTTCTACTCGGCGGCCGTCCAGGCGGGCAGCACGTCCTGGAAGGCGTTCTTCTTCGGTTCGCTGGACGCGGGCAACGCCATCACCGTCGACAAGCCGCCGGCCTCGCTCTGGCCGATGGAGCTGTCCGTCCGCGTCTTCGGGCTGAACTCGTGGGCGATCCTCGCGCCCGAGGTGCTGATGGGCGTGGCGGCCGTCGCCGTCGTCCACGCGGCCGTGCGCCGCCGGTTCGGCCCCGTGGCGGGTCTCATCGCGGGGGCGGTGCTCGCGCTCACCCCGGTCGCGGCGCTGATGTTCCGGTTCGACAACCCGGACGCGCTGCTGGCCCTGCTGATGGCGGTGGCCTGCCACCTCGTCGTCCGGGCCGTGGAGGACGGCCGTACCAGGTGGCTGGTGTGGGCCGGGGTCGCCATCGGCTTCGCGTTCCTCACCAAGACGCTCCAGGCGTTCCTGATCCTGCCGGCGCTCGCGGCCGTGTACGCGGTGTGCGCGCCGGTGCCGCTGAAGAGGCGGTGCGGGCAGCTGGCCGCGGCGACGCTCGCGCTGGTCGTCTCGGGCGGCTGGTGGGTCGCGATCGTCGAGCTGTGGCCGGCCGCCTCCCGCCCGTACATCGGCGGCTCGCAGCACAACAGCTTCCTGGAGCTGACCTTCGGCTACAACGGCCTCGGCCGTCTCAACGGCGACGAGACCGGCAGCGTGGGCGGCGGTGGCGGGGCGGCCGGCACCGGCATGTGGGGCGAGACCGGCTGGGACCGGATGTTCGACTCCCAGACCGGCGGCCAGATCTCCTGGCTGCTGCCCGCCGCCCTGATCCTGCTGGCCGCCGGTCTGGTGGCCACCCGCAGGGCCCGCAGGACGTCCGTCACCCGCGCCATGTTCCTGGTCTGGGGCGGCTCGCTGCTGATGACCACGGTGGTCTTCAGCTACATGGCGGGCATCTTCCACCAGTACTACACCGTGGCGCTCGCCCCCTACCTGGCCGCCGTGACCGGCATGGGCGCCGGGCTGCTGTGGGAGAGGCGGCGGGAGACGTGGGCGTCGGTCACGCTCGCCGCGTCCGTGGTCGCGGCGGCGGCCTGGGGGTACGTCCTGCTCGACCGGACCCCCGACTATCTGCCCTGGCTGAGGTGGCTGGTCCTGGTCGGCGGGCTGGCGGCGGCGTTCGGTCTGGTCTTCGCGGGCCGGATCGCCCGGCGGCTGGCCCTCGGGGCGGCGGCGGTGGGGGTGATGGCGGCGCTGGCCGGTCCGACGGCGTACACCCTCAGCACGCTCCAGGAGGGCCACACCGGCTCGATCGTCACGGCCGGTCCGGCGGGCGCGAGCACGAGGGGCGGCCGGGGCGGCTTCGGCGGCGGTGGCGGCGTGCGAGGCGGCTTCGGCGACGGCATGCCCGGCCGGCCGGGGCAGCAGAACCAGCAGGGGCAGCAGAACCAGCAGGGCAACGGCTTTCCCGGTGGCGGTGGCTTCGGTGGTGGCATGCCGGGCCGGAACCAGCAGAACGGCAACGGCACCACCGGTACGCGACCGGGCGTGCCGGGCGGGCAGAACGGCAACGGCTTCCCCGGTGGCGGCCGGACCGGCGAGGGCGGCACGGGCGGCGCCGGTGGCGCGGGCGGTCTGCTGAACGGCGCGAGCGTGTCGGCCGAGGCCAGGAAGCTGCTGGAGACGGACGCCGCGCGGTACACGTGGGTCGCCGCCTCCATCGGCTCCCAGAACGCGGCCAGTTACCAGCTCGCCACGGGTGAGCCGGTGATGGCGATCGGCGGCTTCAACGGCACCGACCCGTCCCCGACACTGGCCCGGTTCAAGAAGTACGTCACGGACGGGAAGATCCACTACTTCATCGCCGGGGGCGGCTTCGGCGCAGGGGGCGACAGCGGTACGGCCTCGCAGATCACCTCGTGGGTACAGAGCAACTTCGAGAAGGTGACGGCCGGTTCGGCCACGTTCTACGACCTCACGCAGAGGACGAGCGCCTGACGGACAACCTTGTTGTACACCGTATAGCGACGGCTATACGGTGTATGGCATGTCCGCTCCCCAAGGCCATCCACAGCGCTGGGTGATCCTCGCCGTCATATGTCTCGCGCAGCTCACCGTGCTGCTCGACAACACCGTCCTGAACGTCGCCATCCCCTCGCTCACCCGCGAACTGCACGCGACGACCTCCGACATCCAGTGGATGATCAACGCCTACTCCCTGGTGCAGTCGGGCCTGCTGCTCACCGCGGGCAGCGCCGCCGACCGCTACGGCCGCAAGAAGATGCTGATCACCGGCCTCGCCCTGTTCGGCATCGGTTCGCTCGTCGCCGGACTCGCCGGCAGCACCGGCCAGCTGATCGCCGCGCGGGCCGGAATGGGCATCGGCGGCGCGCTGCTGATGACCACCACGCTGGCCGTGGCGATGCAGATCTTCTCCCCCGAGGAGCAGCCGAAGGCGATCGGCATCTGGAGCGCGGTCAACGCGCTGGGCTTCGCCTGCGGCCCGCTGATCGGCGGGTTCATGCTCGACCACTTCTGGTGGGGCGCGATCTTCCTGATCAATCTGCCGGTCGCGGCACTCGGCCTGGTCGCCGCCGTGATCCTGGTACCCGAGTCCAGGAATCCGCGCGGCGAACGCCCGGACCTGCCGGGTGCGCTGCTGTCCACCGTCGGCATGGCCGCGCTGGTCTACGCGATCATCTCCGGCCCCGGCCACGGCTGGACGTCGGGGCGCGTGCTCGCCACGGCGGCCGTCGCCGTGCTGGTGCTGGGCGCCTTCGCCTGGTGGGAGAGCAGGGTCGACGAGCCGATGCTCGACGTCCACTTCTTCCGGGACCGGCGGTTCACGGGTGCGGTCGCCGGAGCCGTACTGATCGTGTTCGGCATGGGCGGTGCGCTGTTCCTGCTGACGCAGCACCTTCAGTTCGTGCTCGGGTACGAGCCGCTGGAAGCCGGTCTGCGGACCGCCCCGCTGGCGCTGACGGTGGTGGTGCTCAACTTCAGCGGGCTGTCGGCGAAGTGGTCGGCGCGGCTGGGCACGCCGGTGTCGGTCGCCCTGGGGATGGTGTGCATGGCCGGGGGCCTGGTGTGCATCGCGGAGGTGGACGACGGCGGCTATACGGGGACGCTGCTCGGGCTGCTGCTGATCGGCGTGGGGTGCGCTGTCGCCAACCCGGCGATGGCCCACGCCATCATGAGCGCGATCCCTCCGGAGAAGGCGGGGGTGGGCGCCGGGATCAACGGAACGCTGGCCGAGTTCGGGAACGGTCTCGGTGTGGCCGTTCTCGGTGCCGTCCTCAGCTCTTCCGTGGCGTCGGGGGATTCGTTGTCCGCCGCGCTGGGGACCGGTCAGCTGGTGGGGGCCGTTGCCGTGCTGCTCGGCGGGTTCGTGGCGGCGGGGTTGCTCCGGCGGGCGGAGCGGGCGTCCGCCTGACGGCCCGGACCGTGGGCGGTCGTCCCGCCCCGTAAGTTGGGACAGTGGCCGGAATCGAGAGAGGTGCGCCGGTGACGAAGGCAGCGGGTCGGTCGGCGCGGGACAGCGTGTGGCGGGAGGGCAGGCCCCGGCGCGGTGGGCGCAGCGGGCAGCCCTCCGGACTGGACCGGGAGCGGATCACCGAGGCGTCCGTGGGGCTGCTGGACGCCGAGGGGCTGGCGGGGTTCTCCATGCGTCGGCTGGCCGCCGAGCTGAACGTCACCGCGATGTCCCTGTACTGGTACGTCGACACCAAGGACGACCTGCTGGAACTCGCCCTCGACCGGACCTATGCCGAGCTGCGGCTGCCCGACCCGGAGAACACCGACGAGGACTGGCGGGAGCAGCTACGGGAGCTGGCCACCGCGTACCGGGCGCTGCTGGTCCGTCATCCCTGGCTGTCGCCGCTGGCCGGGCGCTACCTCAACATCGGCCCGAACTCGCTGGCCTTCTCCCGTGTGGTCCAGCGGGTCGTCCGCCGGGCGGGGCTGCCCACGCACGGGGTGACCGGGGCGATCTCGGCCGTCTTCCAGTTCGTGTACGGCTACGGCACGATCGAGGGCCACTTCCTCGCCCGGATCGCCGACACCGGGCTCAGCGCGGACGAGTACTTCGAGCAGGCCATGAGCGCGGTGGACGAGATCCCGGGGACCGCGGAGGTCATGAAGGAGTCCAAGGACCTCATGGCGGCCCGAGGCGGCGACACGGTGGCCGAGATGCTGGACCGCGACTTCACCTTCGCCCTGGACCTGCTGATCGCCGGCCTCGAAGCGATGGTCGCCCGCGGCTGACCGCGGGCGATGACCGCCGCCCCCTGCCGACTACCGGTCGTCGGCGGCCAGTCGTGCCGGGAAGCCTCCGGTGGCCACCGGGCCCCACCGCTCGGGGGTCACGCGGATGATGGACTTGCCCTGCTTCACCATCGCCGCCCGGTACTCGTCCCAGTCGGGGTGTTCGCCGGCGATGTTGCGGTAGTACTCGACCAGCGGTTCCACGGAGTCGGGGGCGTCGATGACCTCGGCCGTGCCGTCGATCTGGACCCAGGGGCCGTTCCAGTCGTCGCTGAGGACGACCAGGCCGACCCGGGGGTCGCGCCGGGCGTTGCGGGTCTTGGCGCGCTCGGGGTAGGTGGAGACCACGATCCGGCCCGTGTCGTCCACGCCGCAGGTCAGCGGTGACGCCTGCGGCGAGCCGTCCGCCCGGCGGGTGATCAGCAGGGCGCGGTGGCGGGGTCGTACGAAGTCCAGCAGCTCGTCCAGCGATACACGGGTGTTGGTAGCGATGTTCGGTGCCATGGAAGCAGCCTAGGGGCAACGCCTGCCCCGGTGTCCGACCCTGCCCGACCCCGCTGTGCCTACGCCTGGGGCAGGGACTCTCCCTGCACCGCCTGGATGTCCAGCTCCACCTTCAGCGTGGTGCCGATGGCGGCGATGCCAGCCTGGAGGACCTGGTTGTAGTGCATCGCGAAGTCCTCGCGGTGGAGTTCGGCCGTGGCCCGGAACGCGGCCCGGGTGCCGCCCCACGGGTCCGCGCCGGTGCCGAGGTAGGCGAGGTCCAGGTCCACCGGTCGTACGACCCCGTGCAGGGACAGCTCGCCGTGCACGGTCCAGCGGTCGGAACCCACGGCGGTCACCCCCGTGGAGCGGTACGTGATCTCCGGGTGCCGCTCGACGTCGAGGAAGTCCGCGGAGCGCAGGTGCGTGTCGCGCATGCCGTTGCCGGTGTCGACGGAGGACGCCCGGATCACCGCCTCCACCCGGGACTTGGCGACGTCGTCGGGCGCGATCTCGATCGTGCCGCCGAACTCGGTGAACCGGCCGTGCACGCTGGAGATCCCCAGGTGCTGGGCGACCGCGGCGACGGAGGAGTGCGCGGGGTCGATGGTCCAGGGTCCGGGCGGCGGCAACTCGGTGCCGCCCTGCCGGGCCAGTGTCACCGTGCCGACCTCGGCCCGGCCGCTCGCGGTGACGATCGCGCTGGACGCGGCCGGCGCGTACCCGACGGCCGTCACGATCACGGTGTACGCCCCCGGGGCCAGCTCGGTGGTGTCCCGTACGGCTCCCTCGGCGTCCGCCTCGGCCCGCAGCACCTGCGTACCGGTCATGTCGGTCACCGTGACGACCGCGTGCGACACGGCCCACCCGTCCCGCGTACGGATCTTCGCGGTCAGTCCCATCCCGTTTCTCCCTGAAAAAGGCTCAAAAATTGGTCGTACGAGACCGGCCCGTGGCGGGCGCGCCCTCCGCTCAAGGCGCGCGCCGCCACGGGCCGGGGTGTGAGCTACTCGCCGGGGTGGGCGAGTTCGATGTCGTGGCCGTCGACTCCGGGGCCGGCCACGGTCAGCGCGGTGGCCACCGGCGGGTAGCCGGTCGCGATGACGGTGTACTCGCCGCCGTCCAGGTCGGTGAAGGCGTACGCCCCGTCCGTACCGGTGGTGGCGGTGCCGACCACGTTGCCCGCCTGGTCGACCAGGGTCACCCGGGCGTCGGCCAGCGGACCGTGCGGGGCCCGGACGACACCCTGGAGACGGGCGCCGGCGTCCAGGTCGACCTCGACACGGGTGACGCCGGTGGCGCCGACCTCGACCGGCAGGGCGCGCGGCCGGAACCCGCTCGCGTTGACCGCGACGGTCACCGTGCCCGGCACCAGGTCGGCGAGGGCGAAGTCGCCCTGCTCCCCGGTGGCGGCGGTGGCCAGCAGATCGCCGCGCACATCGGTGACGATCACCATCGCGTCCTTGACCGGCAGCGCGCTCCCGGCGGCCCGGACCACACCGGTCAGCCCGCTGGTGCCGCTGAGCAGGATGTCGTACGCCAGCGCGTCCTCGCCCACCAGGACGGTGGAGGCCTGCGGCTGGTAGCCGTCGGCGGAGGCGATCAGGACGTACGAGCCGGCGCCGGGGGCACCGATCGCGTAGGAACCGTCGGCCTGGGCGACCGAGCGGCCCAGCTGCCGGCCGGACAGCGAGATCAGCGTGACCGCGGCCTGCGGGACCGGGGCGCTCTCGGCGCCGCGGACGAAGCCGTGCACCGGGGTGCCGCCGGGGGCGCCGGCCTCCGCCACGGTGGCGACGGCGGTCATCGGCAGGGTGGCGGTGGCGGTGGCCGTGCCCGGGGCGGTCTCGGCCACCGGGGCGGCGGCGACGGCGGCCGGAATCTGCTCGGCGGCCGGGGCCTGGGCCTCGGCGACCACGGGAGCGGCGGCCGGGTCGGTCACCGGGGCCTCGCTCTCGGCGCCCTGCGCGAGCGCGCCCTTGGTCTTCAGCGGGACCTCCTTGATGAACAGCGTGATCAGGAAGGCGACGGCGGCGAGGCAGCCGGCGATGAAGAAGACGTCGGCGATGCCGTGGCCGTAGGCGCTCTCCAGCAGCGTCCGGATGGGCGCCGGGAGCTTGTCCATGTCGGGGATGCTGTCGGTGGAACCGGAGCCCCCGGCCAGGGCTGCCTGGTACTTCGGGCTGAGGGCGGAGACGCCGTCCTTGACGTAGTCGGTGATCTTGTGGGACATCACGGCGCCGAGCGCCGAGACGCCGACCGCACCGCCGAGGGAGCGGAAGAAGGTGACCGTGGAGCTGGCCGAGCCGAGGTCGGAGGGCGCCACCTGGTTCTGCGTGGCGAGCACCAGGTTCTGCATCATCATGCCGATGCCGAGACCCAGCAGGGCCATCCAGATGGCCATCTTCCAGTACTCGGTGTCGTAGCGGAGGCTGCCGAGCATCATCAGGCCCGCCGTCACCAGCACGCCACCGCTGACCAGCCACGCCTTCCAGCGGCCGGTGCGGGTGATGAACTGACCCGAGAGGGTCGAGGAGACGAACAGACCGCCGATCATCGGGATGGTCATGACGCCCGACATGGTCGGGGACTTGTCGCGGGCCAGCTGGAAGTACTGGCTGAAGAACACCGTGCCGGAGAACATCGCGACACCGACGAACAGCGAGGCGAGCGAGGCCAGCGTGATCGTGCGGTTCTTGAACAGACGCAGCGGGATGATCGGCTCGCCCGCCCTGGACTCGACGAGCACGAAGATCGCGCCGAGCACGATCGAGCCGCCGACCATGGCGTAGGTCTGCCAGGACACCCAGTCGTACTTGTCACCGGCGAAGGTGACCCAGATCAGCAGCAGGGAGACGGCGGCGGAGATGAAGAACGCGCCGCTCCAGTCGACCTTGACGTCCCGCTTGACCACGGGCAGGTGCAGGGTCTTCTGCAGCACGATCAGAGCGATGATCGCGAAGGGGACACCGACGTAGAAGCACCAGCGCCAGCCCAGCCAGGAGGTGTCGGTGATGACACCGCCGAGCAGCGGGCCGCCGACGGTGGCGACGGCGAAGGTGGCACCGAGGTAGCCGGAGTAACGGCCGCGCTCACGCGGGGAGATCATCGCCGCCATGACGATCTGCGCCAGGGCGGACAGACCGCCGACGCCGATGCCCTGCACCACACGGCAGACGATCAGCATGCCGGGGTTCTGCGACAGACCGGCCGCCATCGAGGCGACCACGTAGATGATCAGGGCTATCTGGACGAGAGCCTTCTTGCTGTACAGGTCGGCGAGCTTGCCCCACAGGGGAGTGGCCGCGGTCATCGACAGCAGGGCGGCGGTGACCACCCAGGTGTAGGCGGACTGGCCGCCGCCCAGGTCCCCGATGATCTCGGGCAGGGCGTTGGAGACGATCGTGGACGACAGGATCGCCACGAACATGCCGAGCAGCAGCCCGGAGAGGGCCTCCATGATCTGCCGGTGCGTCATCGGGGCGTGGCCTGTGCCTCCCCCGTGCTTGGCGTGAGCCCGCACACCGGCTGGTGTGGTCGTTGCCATGGGCTTCCTTTGCTTACGTGCTTGCGGGTGTACGGGTGGTCTCTTCGACTACGGGGGCGGGGAGCCGCAGGGGGGCGGACCGGCAGTCGCCGAAGGACGCGCGCAGGCGCGTCATCAGCCGGGTCAGCTGGCCGACCTCGTCGTCGGTCCAGTCCGCCAGCCGCTCGGCGAGCAGATACGTGGTCCGCCGGGACAGCTCGTCGAGCTGCTCCCGGCCCTCCGGCGTCAGGCGCAGGATGCGCGAGCGCTTGTCCGCGGGGTCCGGGTGCCGTTCGATCCAGCCGCGTGCGGCGACGTGCGCGACGTGCCGGCTGGTGACCGACATGTCCACGGCGAGCAGCTCCGCGAGCTTGCTCATGCGCATGTCGCCGTGGCGGCCGAGCAGGGTCAGCACGGCGGCCGAGCCGGCCGGGCAGTCGGGCGGCAGGATCCGT
Organism: Streptomyces sp. NPDC038200; assembly: GCF_055600785.1. Taxonomy (NCBI): domain Bacteria; kingdom Bacillati; phylum Actinomycetota; class Actinomycetes; order Kitasatosporales; family Streptomycetaceae; genus Streptomyces; species Streptomyces sp. NPDC038200. The sequence continues at coordinate 98,274 of NZ_JBVJYH010000006.1, read as the reverse complement.
CCCATGTCCCGGTTCACGGCTCCGACGGCACTGAGCTGACGCGCCAGCTCTTCGAACTGCGCCTGCTCGGCCATCACACCTCCCGTATTCGTTGCTTGGGGCAACCATAAGACTGTTTGGTTGCTGAAGGCAAACAAGCTCGGGACCGGCGGCGCAAAAACTTGGCAAAGGCAAGTATTGCTAACGTAAATATCCAGGTCGCTGAGGGTGAGGTGCCCCCGTCTGTCCCGGTGGCCCCCCACTTGGGTGCCCCGGCCCGTCTTCGCTAAGGTCTCGGGCCATGGCTAACACCCAGGGCCCCCAGGGCAATTACGACCCGGCAGGCAGCACCCAGATGTTCCGCGCGTTCGTCGACGAGGCACCCGCGGCCCCGCGGCAGCAGGCGGCCTCCTCCGGCCCCCGCGTCGGTCTGATCATCGGCGTCGTCGTGGTGCTCGCCGTCGTGGCCGGCGTCGCCTGGCTGGCACTGAAGTAGGGATCAGTCCCACTCGACGGACACGTCCCGCGTCTCGATGTGCATGCCGAGCGGCACCCGCCAGGCGTCCACGCACACCGTCCACGTGGGACTCCTGTGCGCGCCCGGCGCGAGCGGCACCGGCAGCTCCACGGTCGACCCGACCGTCGCCCAGTCGACGCCCAGCGCGCCGATGACGTGCGTCCCGAACGTCACTTCGCCCGAACGTACCGCCGTACCGCCCGAGTTGCGGAAGGCGACGGTCACCTTCTGGCACCAGCGCCGGTCCGTCTCCTCGGTCGCCGGCTCGCCCCAGGACAGATCGGCGGGCGTGGCGGGCGTCGTACGGCCGGGAGCCGGGCCGGGTGAGGTGGCCGGCGGTGTCGTGCCGCCGTCCTGACCGCCGCCGGGCCGCGGAGTGCCGGGGGCGGGGTCCCGCGCGGGACCGGTGGGCGTCTCGCCGGCGGCCGGTGCCGCCGTGGTGGGGCCCGGACCGCCGGAGCCCGCCGGGCCGTCCGGGCGCGCCGCGGAGCCGGCACCCCGCGAGGGTCCGGCGCCGCCTTCGCCGCGCCCCTTCTCCCCCGCGCCGTGCCCCTTACCGCCCGTGCCGTGCGCCTTCTCCCCGTCCAGCGGCACCAGCGTCACGGGCTCCGGCGGCGCGACGGCCGTCGGGCCGCCCCGGCCGGCGCCGACCGCGGTGTAGCCGCCCGAGCCGCCGCCCCCGCACGAGGCCAGGACCCCGCCCAGGCAGACGACGGCCGCCGACGCTGCCGTAACGGCGCCTCGGCGGCCACGCGTCCATGTCGACGTACGAAGCATCCCGGTACGCAGCATCCCGTCATGGTGACTGACGCCACGTCAGATGGGAATGCCGCTGCGTGCGGTGCTCAGTCGGAGATGAGCCCCTCGCGCAGCTGGGCCAGGGTCCGGGTGAGCAGCCGGGAGACGTGCATCTGGGAGATGCCGACCTCCTCGCCGATCTGCGACTGGGTCATGTTGGCGAAGAAGCGCAGCATGATGATCCGCCGCTCCCGGGGCGGGAGTTTGGCCAGCAGGGGCTTGAGGGACTCGCGGTACTCCACGCCCTCCAGGGCCGTGTCCTCGTAGCCGAGCCGGTCGGCCAGGGAGCCCTCGCCGCCGTCGTCCTCGGGGGCGGGGGAGTCCAGCGAGGAGGCGGTGTAGGCGTTGCCGACCGCGAGGCCGTCGACCACGTCCTCCTCGGAGACGCCGAGCACGGCGGCCAGCTCGGTCACCGTGGGGGAGCGGTCCAGCTTCTGCGACAGCTCGTCGCTGGCCTTGGTCAGGGCCAGGCGCAGCTCCTGCAGCCGGCGCGGGACGCGCACCGACCAGGAGGTGTCCCGGAAGAACCGCTTGATCTCGCCGACCACGGTGGGCATCGCGAAGGTCGGGAACTCCACGCCCCGTTCGCAGTCGAACCGGTCGATCGCCTTGATCAGGCCGATCGTGCCGACCTGGACGATGTCCTCCATCGGCTCGTTGCGCGAGCGGAAGCGCGCCGCCGCGTACCGGACCAGCGGGAGGTTCAGTTCGATCAGGGTGTCCCGGACATAGGCCCGCTCGGGGCTGTCCGCGTCCAGCGCGGCCAGGCGCAGGAACAGCGACCGGGACAGGGTGCGGGTGTCGATGTTCGCCGTGGACTGCGCGGCCGGGACGGCTTCGGCGGCCGGGTCGGCGGGCGGGGACGGCACGGCTTCGAGGGCCGTGACGCCCTCGAAGCCGTCGAGGACGTCGAGAGCGTCGAGCTCCTTGGGCGCTGCCTCGCTCTTCGTGGGCGTCAGCACCTTGGAACTGCCCTGGTCTGCGGACATGCCACCCCCTTTGGGTCGCGGGACGGTCGGGGCGGCGCTCCCTTTCGAGCAACGCAGCCTTCACCTGAATACCGGAGCCGGAGCCACGGCAAACGCGCTTCCCGCAGAATGTCACATGTCGGCAACACGCTGTACCGACATGTCGACACCGAAGATGCGAATCGCCCCTGGAAAAAAGGGGTCTGACGCTTATTCGGGACCCAACTGTCGGCATCTGGCCTGGTGAGCGATTCGCTCTCACCGGTTACCGCTCGATCGGGTTTGCGATGCAGTGCTGTTCGGGCCGTGCTTCCGTGCGCCTGCTATGCATCGACCGAACGCCCTCTGTGCTTCGGTCCGGCGCCTGCTATGCCTCGATCCGATTTGCGGAACGCAGCCGCTGGAAGCTACGCGCGAGCAGCCGTGAGACATGCATCTGGGAGACGCCGAGTTCCGCGCTGATCTGTGACTGGGTGAGATTGCTGTAGTAGCGCAGCAGCAGGATTCGCTGTTCTCGCTCGGGGAGTTGGACGAGGAGATGGCGGACCAGGTCGCGGTGCTCCACGCCGTCCAGGGCCGGGTCCTCGTAGCCGATCCGGTCCAGCAGGCCGGGCAGTCCGTCGCCCTCCTGGGCGGCCTCCAGCGAGGTGGCGTGGTACGAGCGCCCCGCCTCGATGCAGCTGAGCACCTCGTCCTCGCTGATCCGCAGCCGGTCGGCGATCTCGGCGGTGGAGGGCGAGCGGCCGTAGAGGGTGGTCAGGTCCTCGGTCGCGCTGTTGACCTGCACCCACAGCTCGTGCAGCCGGCGCGGGACGTGGACCGTGCGGACGTTGTCCCGGAAGTACCGCTTGATCTCGCCGACCACGGTGGGCATCGCGAAGGTCGGGAACTGCACGCCCCGGTCGGGGTCGAAGCGGTCGATGGCGTTGATGAGGCCGATGGTGCCGACCTGGACGACGTCCTCCATGGGCTCGTTGCGGGAGCGGAAGCGGGCGGCGGCGTAGCGCACGAGCGGGAGGTTCGCCTCGATCAGTGCCCCCCGTACCCGGGTGTGCTCCGGCGTGCCGGGGGTCAGCTCCTTCAGCTCGGTGAAGAGCACCTGGGTGAGGGCCCGGGTGTCCGCGCCGCGGCGCTTCTCGGGGGGCGGCGGGGGCGGTGTGGCCTCCTCCTCCTGGGGCGGCGCAGTACTGGCCGACACGGTCAACGCCACCTCTTCGTCCGTCAATCATCCGTCAAAAGCGGTCATAGCATCACAAGACATGTGCACTGTGTGCAAGCACCGCATAACGCCGTGTTGTGCGCAAACTTCGCCAAGTTGGAGCATGGGACACACGGGAAAGCCCCCCGCCGGGACGGCGGGGGGCTCCGGGGGGCGCGGGGCTCAGAACTCGTAGTCGGCGATCACCCAGGTGGCGAACTCGCGCCACAGCGCGACGCCCGCCTGATGGGCCGGATGCTCCAGGTAGCGTTTGAGGGCGTCGGCGTCCTCGACGGCCGAATTGATCGCGAAGTCGTGGGCGATCGGACGGTCGCTGATGTTCCAGCCGCACTCCCAGAAGCGCAGCTCCTCGATCCGGCCGCCGAGCGCCCGGAAGGCCTCCGCGCCCGCCACGACCCGCGGATCGTCGCGCTCGACACCCTCGTTGAGCTTGAACAGGACCAGGTGGCGGATCATGCGGTGTACCTCAGCTCTTTCCTCCGTGGGCGACCCAGGTCATGAAGTCGCCTATGGCCTTGGCCGCGTCCGATATGCCCTCGAAGCCTATCTGGACGTAGTCGGCCGCCTTGGCCGGGTCCGTGATGATCACGTACAGCGCGAAGACCACGAGCACGTACACGGCGATCTTCTTGGCGTTCACCGCCACCTCGGCCTCCCCAGTGCCAGTGCCCCGGAGGGCCCCCTGCTGCCGGCCGCGAGTGTAACCTTCGGCCCCTCTTCGCCGGCCAACGGCCCGTCGGCGCGGCACGGTTGCGCCGCCTCGGTCTCGGACACGCGAAAGGCCCCGCCGGTCGGCGGGGCCTTTCTGCAAGCGGTAGCGGAGGGATTTGAACCCTCGGTGACTTGCGCCACACTCGCTTTCGAGGCGAGCTCCTTCGGCCGCTCGGACACGCTACCGAGGGAGACCCTACAGCACAGTGGGGCATGGTTCGAAATCGATATCCGGGGGCACCTGCGCCGTCCCCGTCAGCGGTCCCGGAAGAACTCCGTGAGCAGCTGGGCGCACTCCGCCGCGAGAACGCCCTCGACGACCTCCGGCCGGTGATTGAGCCGCCGGTCGCGCACCACGTCCCACAGGGAGCCGGCCGCGCCCGCCTTCTCGTCCCGGGCGCCGTAGACCACCCGGTCCACCCGGGACTGGACGAGCGCGCCCGCGCACATCGTGCACGGCTCCAGGGTGACGACCAGCGTGCAGTCGGTCAGCCGCCACTCCCCGAGCCGGGCGGCCGCCCGGCGGATCGCGAGGACCTCCGCGTGGGCGGTGGGATCACCCGTGGCCTCGCGCTCGTTGTGCCCGGCACCCAGCACCGTCGTACCGTCCGGGGACAGCACGACGGCGCCGACGGGGACGTCTCCGCCCCGGACGGCCCGCTCGGCCTCGTCCAGGGCGAGTCGCATCGCGGGCCGCCAGCGGTCCCGAACCGGGTCCGGTGCGTCCTGCGGGTCGTGTGGCGGGGTCAGCGGACGGTCTCCAGCACCTCCGAGGCGCCCAGGGCCTCGGCGATCGCGCTCAGCGCGTCGTCGGCGTCCAGGGCGCGCAGCTCCTTCTCGCCGATGCCCAGGTCGTCCAGGATCTCGCTGTCGCCCACCGGGCTGTGCGGGACCGCGTCGGCCGCGGTCTCGTCCTCGTCGTCCTCGGACTCACCGTCCTCCGTGCCGTCGAGGTCCAGGGCGTCCAGGTCCGGGCCGTCGTCCGAGCCGGGCTCCCGGCCGAGCAGCTCGTCGGTGAGCAGCAGCTCCCCGTACGCGCTGCGCTGGGCGGCGGCGGCGTCCGAGACGTAGATGCGAGGGTCGTCCTCGCCGTCCACGCGGACGACGCCGAACCACGCGTCCTCCTGCTCGATCAGGACGAGCACCGTGTCCTCGTCGGGAGAGGCTTCCCGGGCCAGGTCGGCCAGATCCGACAGGGTCTCCACATCGTCGAGCTCTGTGTCGCTCGCTTCCCACCCGTCTTCGGTGCGCGCGAGCAGTGCGGCGAAGTACACCGTGACTCTCCCACTGGTCATAGGCGTGCCGGTTGGGGGTCCCCCCGGCGGAGGTACGTGGGCGGAGAGAGCCAGGGCTCCGAGCCCCACCCACTCGGAATCGTGGCAGAAACAAGGCGCTCAGGGGACGTCTTCGGCTCCCTGTGTCCGGCTGTTTCGACCGCGGATCCGCGATCGGCCCAGCAGTGCGCTCATTGCCGCCACCTGCGGATCGTACGCGGCTTTTCCCCGCGCTCACGCACGTCCGCCTCCCCAACACCGGCGCGGGCGTGGATCGTCCGCTCCGGGCACGGTCCCGCGGAGCTACCAGCGGAACGTCCGCATACGCATCGCGTGGCGCAGCCGGGCGGCCTTGGCGCGCCGGGGCTGGACCCGGGCGCGCAGCTCCCGGGCCTCGGCGAGATCGCGCAGGAATTGGGCGCGCCGCCGCCGGCGCTCGCTCTCCGTCTCGGGTTTGTCGGATGCGCTCCGCGCGGACTCCGCCCGGGAGCCGACCGCCCTGCGGGCCGGCCCGGGAGCGTCTGCGGGAAGATCAGGCAGGTCAGACACGTCACACCACCCCAGTCCGTCCCTCCCACTTTCCCTCGGACGGCCGGTTTGATGCCAGCGCGAGGGTGACGCGCGGCGCAGGTACCGTTAGGGGCATGCGTCTCCATGTCGTCGACCACCCCCTGGTCGCCCACAAGCTCACCACGCTGCGCGACCGGCGCACCGACTCCGCGACCTTCCGGCGGCTCGCCGACGAACTGGTCACCCTGCTCGCCTACGAGGCGACGCGGGACGTGCGCACCGAGGCCGTCGACATCGACACGCCGGTCGCCCGGACCACGGGTGTGAAGCTCGCCCGTCCCCGCCCGCTGGTGGTGCCGATCCTGCGCGCCGGCCTCGGCATGCTGGACGGCATGGTCCGGCTGCTGCCCACCGCCGAGGTGGGCTTCCTCGGCATGATCCGCAACGAGGAGACGCTCCAGGCGTCCACGTACGCCTCGCGCATGCCGGAGGACCTCTCGGGCCGCCAGGTGTACGTCCTGGACCCGATGCTGGCCACGGGCGGCACCCTGGTCGCGGCGATCCAGGAGCTGATCAAGCGCGGCGCGGACGATGTGACGGCCGTGGTGCTGCTCGCCGCCCCGGAGGGCGTCGAGATCATGGAGCGCGAGCTGGCGGGCACCCCGGTGACGGTGGTCACCGCGGCGGTCGACGACCACCTCAACGAGCTGGGCTACATCGTGCCCGGGCTGGGCGACGCGGGCGACCGGCTCTACGGCGCGGCCGAGTAGCGCTCCCTCAGCAGCTCTTCTTCTCCGTGACGGCCGTCGGCTCGGGCGCACTCAGCTTCGCGAGTGCCTGATCGGCGGCCGTCCGCTTGGCCAGCCCCTTGAATCCGTCCCCGATGACCAGGTCGACGTCGGCCCCCTTGCGGCCGTCGGCGCGCGACGGCGCGCCGGCGAGCTGGGTGCCGAGCACGCGCAGCGAGGTGCCCTGGGCGGCGGCGGAGCCGAGAAGTATCCCCGTGCCCTTGACCTTCTTGTCGAACTGCTTGCTCGCGTTGCCCACGGATCCGATCTTGAAGCCGCGCTTCTTCAGCTCGTCCGCGGTGGTCTTGGCGAGCCCGGTGCGCTTGGTGGCGTTGTAGACGTTCACGGTGATCCGGCCGGGCTCGGGCAGAGCCGCCGGCAGGGTCTTGCGCACCTCGGCCGCCGGTGCCGCCGCGGTCCTGGTGCGGCAGTGGGAGCCGGACGCGGTCAACTTGTCGCCGTGGCCGGTGAAGACGTCGATGAGCTGCAGAGTCCCCCAGCCGATCAGGCCGAGCACGGCGGCGGACGCCACCACGGCGGCCACGAGCCTGCCGTGCCGTCGGGGCGGGCGCATCCGAGGGTATTTGCCCCCCGTGATCCGGTACTGGCCGCCCATGCCGGGGGGAGTCAGCATGCTCATGGGCGCAGCGTAGTGCGCTGGAGCGGCAATGCCTATCTGATGATCAGCCGATGCGGCTCAGCGGAACCCGAAAGGGCCAACGGCCGTGTCGTGCCGGGTCAGTCGAGTTCGAGCACGCGCGCGTGCAGCACCTGGCGCTGCTGCAGGGCGGCGCGGACCGCGCGGTGCAGCCCGTCCTCCAGGTACAGATCGCCCTGCCACTTCACGACGTGCGCGAAGAGGTCGCCGTAGAACGTCGAGTCCTCCGCCAGCAGAGTCTCCAGATCGAGCTGCTGCTTGGTGGTCACGAGCTGATCGAGGCGGACCGGGCGCGGCGCGACGTCCGCCCACTGCCGGGTGCTCTCCCGGCCGTGGTCGGGGTACGGCCGGCCGTTTCCGATGCGCTTGAAGATCACACGGAAAGCCTACCGGTCAAGACGTTCCGGGCGCAGCCATGGCGGCCGAGTGCGACGCTTGAAAAGACGCAGCAAAACGGGCATACGGGTTACTACGGGAACAGAGGCCGGAGATGAGTGACAGCGAGACCGTGCCGCCCGCCGGCCCTCGGGGGGATGCCGCACTGCCCGTCGAGGCCCGGAAGATCGCCTCCGGCTACGCCTTCACCGGTCCCGCGCTCGACCTCGGTGCCCTCCTGTGGGACGGGCGGTGCCACGTCGACGCCCCGGTCCGCATCCCGCTGCCCGTGCTCAACCGGCACGGTCTGGTGGCGGGCGCCACCGGCACCGGCAAGACCAAGACCCTCCAGCTGATCGCCGAGCAGCTGTCGGCCCAGGGCGTCCCGGTGTTCCTCGCGGACGTCAAGGGCGACCTGTCCGGCATCGCGCGGCCGGGACAGCCGGGGGACCGGGTGCGGAAGCGGTCCGGCGAGGTCGGCCAGGAGTGGACCCCGGCCGGCTTCCCGGCGGAGTTCTACGCGCTCGGCGGAGTCGGCCACGGCATCCCCGTACGCGCCACCGTCACCAGCTTCGGCCCGGTGCTGCTCGCCAAGGTGCTCCGGCTGAACCAGACCCAGGAGCAGTCCCTCGGCCTGATCTTCCACTATGCCGACACCCGGGGCCTGGAGCTGATCGACCTCAAGGACCTGCGCGCGGTCGTCGCCTTCCTCACCTCCGACGAGGGCAAGGCCGAGCTGAAGAACATCGGCGGCCTGTCCGGCGCCACGGCCGGGGTGATCCTGCGTTCGCTGACGGCCTTCGAGGCGCAGGGCATGGCGGACTTCTTCGGCGAGCCGGAGTTCGACACGGCCGACTTCCTGCGCACGGCGCAGGACGGCCGGGGCATCGTCTCGGTGCTCGAACTCCCCGCCGTCCAGGACAAGCCGCAGCTGTTCTCCACCTTCCTGATGTGGCTGCTCGCCGACCTCTTCCACGACCTGCCCGAGATCGGCGACGCCGACAAGCCCAGGCTGGTGTTCTTCTTCGACGAGGCGCACCTGCTGTTCGACGGCGCCTCCACCGCGTTCCTGGACGCGATCACCCGGACGGTCCGCCTGATCCGCTCCAAGGGCGTCGGCGTCTTCTTCGTCACCCAGACCCCGAAGGACGTGCCCGGTGACGTCCTCGGCCAGCTCGGCAACCGTGTCCAGCACGCCCTGCGCGCGTTCACCCCCGACGACGAGAAGGCCCTGCGGGCGACCGTGCGGACCTTCCCGAAATCGGCGTACGACCTGGAGGAGCTGCTCACCGTCCTGGGCACCGGCGAGGCCGTGGTGACCGTGCTCGGCGAGACCGGCGCCCCGACCCCGGTCGCCGCCGTCCGGCTGCGTGCCCCTCGGTCCCTGATGGGCCCGGTGGACGCCGCCGGACTGGACCGGGCGGTCCGCGACTCCCCTCTCCACGACCGTTATGCACAGGCTGTGGACCGGGAGTCGGCGTACGAGAAGCTGAGCGCCGCCCGGCCGCAGGAGCCCGCGCGGCAGCAGCGGTCCCGGCCGGTGCCCGAGGACGAGCCGTCCCTGATGGAACAGGTCGTGAGCAGCGGGATGTTCAAGTCCCTGGCCCGCTCGGTCGGCACCCAGCTCGGCCGGGAGATCACCCGCTCGCTGTTCGGCACCGCCCGGCGGAGGCGGTAGCCCGCCTCCGCCGGGCGGTGGCTCAGCGGTCCCGGTCCTCGGGGGTCCGCTGCGGCTGCGGTGCTTGCCGGTCCGGCTTGGCCGCCGTACCGCGCCGGGCCTCCGCGCGCAGCAGGGCGCGCAGGACGGCGTAGGGATCCTTGGGCATGGCTGTGCTGCTCCTTGCGTCGAGCCGACTGACCTCGCGGGGACGCGGGTCTGTCAGCAGCGCAGGACCACCGTGCGCAGCAGGGGCGTGGTGTGCGGCACCCGGGACGTGGCGGGGCCGGGACGGGCCGCCGGGCGGACGGGCGCCGGGCCCGGGAGGGGGGCCGGGCGCTCGGGAGCGTCGGCCCGGTGGACGGTGCGGGCGGGCGGCCTCAGGGGCGTGTCGCAGGCGTCGTGCTCGGCCGTCTCGGCGGCGGCCACGACGGGATCGAGGACCCCCTGGGTCTGCACATGGGCGCCGGGCACCCACAGGGCGAGGAGCAGTACGAGGACGCGTAGCCCGCTACGGCCCCGAAGCGTGCTCCTGCTCCCGCTCCCGCTCACGGCATCTTTCTCCCCGGGGCGGGCGGGGGAGCCAGCACGCCGGGCGCGAGATCCGCCCGCTCGGCGTATCCGCGGCGCACCCGGTCGACGGTGGTCACACCGTCATACCGTCTGCGGCACGTGACGTGCCCGGCCGCGGATGCGGAACGCGGTGATGATCTCCACGATGCCCACCGCGATCAGCCAGATCCCGCCGACGAGGGTCAGCACCGCGACCGACTCGTACGGCGAGTCGATGAGCACGATCCCGGCGATGAAGGTGAGGATCCCGAGGAAGATCTGCCAGCCCCGGGCGGGGATGCGGGAGTCGTGCACGGCGGCCAGGGTCTGGGTGATCCCGCGGAACAGCCAGCCGATGCCGATCCACAGGCCGAGCAGCAGGATCGACTGCATGGGGCCGCGGAAGCAGAGCAGGCCGAGCAGGATCGACAGCGCGCCGCTGATGAAGGCCAGGACCCGCAGCGAGGTCCTCTGGTGCGTGCCGAAGGCGGCCACCAGCTGGAAGACCCCGCTGTACAGCAGGTAGAGGCCGAACAGCACGCCGATGACCAGCAGGGAAGGGCCGGGCCAGACCAGCACCAGGATGCCGAGCACCAGGGAGCCGATCCCGGTGATCAGGACGGTCTGCCAGGCGGCCCGGGACAAGGCGTGCAGCGGGCCCTCGAACGGTGGCTCGGGCTCGTGGTGGCCGTGGGACGGCTCCGTCGGACGCGGGCCGCCGGCCGGTGCCGGCTCGTGGACACGCCGGTCGTCGAATGCGCGGTCCCGGTCCGGGCCGCTGCTCGGTATGTCGGTCATGCCCCATGCTGTGACCGGCCGCCGGGCGGGGGCCATCAGGAGGGGGCCGTACGGGTGGTGCGAGGCCGTGGGCGTGCGGTGCGGCGGTGGTGCGAGGCCGTGGGGGTCCGGTGCGGCGGGGGCCACGGTGGGGCCGGGGCCGCGCGGCGGGAGCGCAGGCCGATACGGCCCGGGTCCCTCGGGGGTCAGGGTGGGGGCCGCGCGGCGGGAGCGCAGGCCGATATGGCCCGGGTCCCTCGGGGGCGTTGCCGGGCGCTACTTCTTCGCCGCCTTGGCCGCCTTCGCCGCCGCCTTCGTCTCCTGCTTGTGGGCGCGCACCTTGGCCAGCGACTCCGGGCCGGTGATGTCGGCGACGGACCGGAAGGACTGCGGCTCGCCGTAGGCCCCGGCGGCCTCCCGCCACCCCGCGGGGGTGACCTCGAGCTGCTTGCCGAGCAGGGCCAGGAAGATCTGCGCCTTCTGCTTGCCGAACCCCGGCAGGTCCTCCAACCGCCGCAGCAGCTCGGCCCCGCTGCCGACGCCCCGCCAGACCGCCTCCGCGTCCCCGTCGTAGTGCTCCACGAGGTACTGGCACAGCTGCTGGATCCGCTTCGCCATGGAACCCGGGTAGCGGTGCACCGCGGGCTTGTCGGAGAGCAGCGCGGCGAAGGTCTCCGGGTCCATCGCCGCGATGTCGTGCGCGTCCAGATCCTCGGCGCCGAGCCGGTCGGCGATGGTCCGGGGCCCCTTGAACGCCCACTCCATCGGGATCTGCTGGTCCAGCAGCATCCCGGTCAGCGCGGCGAGCGGGGAGCGCCCGAGCAGCGCGTCGGCCGCGGGGTCCTGGGCGAGGTGCAGGGTGACGTCCATGGGTCGATGATCTCGCGCACCCCCGCTTCCCGCCCGCGCAGCCCGCCCGCTCTCCGGACGCGCTCGGCACCGCTCGGCCCCCTCGGTCCGTACGGCTCTCCCGGCGCTCGGGTGTTCGGTGCTCGCCCCGCCCCGCTCAGTCCGCGCGCCAGTAGCCCAGGGCGTGCACCCGGTGCTTCGGCAGGCCCAGTTCCTTGCGGATGTAGGACGCGAGCGTGCGGGTGGTCGCCGTGTCGCAGGCGATCCAGACGTACGGGTGCGGGGTGCCGGCGAGCACGGCGGGCAGCTCGGCGCGGACCCGGTCCACCAGGTGGGCGCCCGCGTCCCGGCGCGGCACCGGCCGTATCTCGTGCCGGCCGGGCTCGGCCCGGCTGGGCAGCCCCGCCGGCTCCCCCTCGAACCAGACGGTCGCCGGCGCGGAACCCAGGGCGCCGAGCAGGGAGTTGACGGCGGGCAGCGAGGCGGGGTCGGCGATCGCGACGAGGTGTGAGGGCGCGGGGTCGGGGTCCTGGAAGCCGGTGCCCTGCACGGTCGCCTCGACGGTGTCGCCGGGCCGCGCGGCGCGGGCCCAGTCGGAGGCCACGCCCTCGTGCAGGGCGAACTCCAGGCCGAAGGTGCCGGCTGCCGGGTCGGCGTCGACCAGGGTGTAGGCCCGCTGGTGGGGCCGGCCGTCGGCGGAGAACCACAGCCGTACCCACATCGTGGGGTGGACCCCGGCCGCGGCGAGCAGCCCCCCGTCGCTCAGCCTCAGCCGGCGGTAGTGCGGGGTCACGTCCTCGGTGTCGAGGACGGTCAGCACGAAGTCCTTGGCGCGCAGCAGTCTGAGGACCGCGCCTTCCCAGCCCCGCCCCTGCCCCATGACCCCTCCATCGTTCGCGTACGATTCCGCCACGTAAAACTTAGGCAAGGCTAACCTAAAGCACGAAAGGGGTCTCCGGGTGACCATCGAGACCTACCGCGACGCCTGGGGCATCCCGCATCTGCGCGCCGCCGACGCGCGCGAACTCGCCCACGCGCAGGGCCGGGTCACCGCCCACGACCGGGCCTGGCAGCTGGAGGTCGAGCGGCACCGCGCCCAGGGCACCTCCGCCTCCTTCCTCGGCGCCGGGGCCCTCTCCTGGGACGTCTTCGCCCGTCGGGCCCGGCTCGACGACACCGCCCGCCGCTGCTTCGCCGCACTGGAACGCCGCGACCCGGAGACGGCCGAGTGGGTACGGGCGTACGTCGACGGCGTCAACGCGGGCCTGGCCGTCGGCGCCCGCCGTGCCCCCGAGTTCGCCCGCACCGGCCTGGCCCCCGGCCGCTGGCAGCCCTGGACGCCGCTCGGGGTCTGGCTCGGCACGCACATCCTGTTCGCCGGTTTCCCCGCCAAGCTCTGGCGCGAACAGGCGGTACGGCACCTCGGCCCGCAGGCCGTCGGTCTCTTCGCCACCGACGGGCCCGGCACCGCCGGCAGCAACGGCTGGCTGGTCACCGGCGAGCGCACCGCCACCGGGCACGCCCTCATCGCCGGCGACCCGCACCGCTTCATCGAAGACCCCGGTGTCTACCAGCAGATCCGCCTCTCCTGCCCCGAGTTCGACGTCGTCGGGCTGGCCGTCCCCGGCGTTCCCGGCATCGCCCACTTCGGCCACACCGGCACGGCCGCGTGGGCCATCACCAACGCCATGGCCGACTACCAGGACCTCTACCGCGAGCGGCTGCGCCGCACCGGCGCCGGCATCGAGGCCCTCGGCCCGGACGGCACCTGGCACCGGGCCACCCGTCACACGGAGACGGTGGCGACAGCGGGCGAGCCCGCCACGGAGATCGAGATCATCGAAACCCCCCGGGGCCCGGTGATCGCCGGAGGCCCGGAGGGCCTGGAAGCGTCCGGCATCGGCTTCGGAACCAGTGCCGGCTTCGGAACCAGTGCCGGCTTCGGAACCAGTGCCGGCTTCGGAACCAGTGCCGGCATGGGGACCGGTACCGGCTTCGGGAGCAGTGCCGGCATCGGGACCGGTACCGGCTTCGGGAGCAGTGCCGGCGCCCGCGACGTTGGCTCCGGCGCCGCCGAAGCCGAGGCGCTCGCCCTGCGCTACCCGCCCCGGGTCACGGAGGACCTCGGCTTCAGCGCCCTCCTCCCCCTCCTCCGCGCCCGCACCGTCGCCGACATCGACAGCGCCCTGGACGCCTGGACCGAGCCGGTCAACGTCGTACAGGCCGCCGACACCGCCGGAGGCACCCTGCACCGTGTCGCCGGCCAGGTCCCCGTCCGCGCCGAGGCCAACCGCGTCCGTCCGGTCCCCGCGTGGGAGCCAGGACACGACTGGCACGGCACGCACCGGACGCCGTACGCCGAGCCGGTCGACGGCATCGCGGTGATGGCCAACGGCCGCGGCCTCGCCACCCCCTTCGGCGTCGAGTTCGCCCCGCCCCACCGCGCCGCCCGCATCCGCACCCTGCTCGACGCCCGCCGCACCTGGACCGCCGACGGCATGCCCGCGATCCACACCGACACCCACCTCGGTTCCGCCGCCCCCCTCCTGGACCGCATCGCCGCCCTCACCGGCCTCACCCCCGCCGCGGCGGCCCTCCGCGACCGCCTGCTCGTCTGGGACCGCCGGATGGAGGCGGACAGCACCGCCGCGGCGGCGTACGCGGCGGTGCGCGGCGCGCTCGTACGCCACCTCGCCGCGCACCCGGTGTTCGCCGCGCTCACCGAGCCCCCGGCCTACCCGGACGTCCTGCTCCCCTGGCTGGCCCTCGTCCCCCGGATCGGCTTCGCCCTCGAACACCTGCTGAGCGCCGAGGACCTGTACGGCATCGACCGCGCGGCAGCCGTCCGCGCCGCCCTGGAGGAGGTGGCCGCCGCACCGCCCACCCGGCCCTGGGCGGCCGTCCACCGCCTGGCCCCGTGGAAGGCCCTGCCGGAACAGCCGGACACCACGCCGGACGGATCCGCCGAGCCCGGCCTCGCCGGCGACCACGACTGCGTGCTCTGCACCTCCGCCGTCCCCGGTCTCACCGACCGCGCCGCCCGCGGCCCGGCCGCCCGTTACGTGTGGGACCTGGCCGACCGCGACAACAGCGGCTGGGTGGTGCCCTTCGGCGCCGACGGCGTACCCGGCGCCGCCCACCACCGCGACCAACTCCCCCTGTGGACAGAGGGCCGACTGGTCCCGGTGATCACCGACTGGACCCGGCTCACCCCCGAGCCGACGGAACCGGCCGAACCGGCGGAACCGGCGGAACCGGCCGCCACCTGAGCCTTCGAGCCGGCCGCCACCTGAGCCTTCGAGCCGGCCGCCACCTGAGCCTTCGAGCCGACCGACCCGGCCGCCGCGCCTCCAGCACCCGAACCCCACCGAGCAGTCAGGAACCCGATGACCGACCTGCACGCCCAGCACGTCGACGGCTACGGCACCGTCCGCGTCCGCGCCCTCGACCCCGAGGGTGACGCCGACCTGATCCACTCCTGGGTGAGCGACGAACGCGCCGCCTTCTGGGGCATGAACGGCCTCACCCGGACCCAGGTCGCCGAGATCTACGCCCACATGGCCACGCTCGACACCCACCACGCCCACCTGGTCACCAAGGACGGCGAACCGGCCGCCCTGTTCCAGACGTACGAGCCGTCCGCCGACCGGGTCGGCGAGTGCTACGACGTCCGCCCCGGCGACCTCGGCGTACACCTCCTCCTCGCTCCCGCGGGACCCGGAGGCCCGCTGCCCGGCTGGACGTCCGCCCTGCTCACGGCGATGACGACGTACGCGCTGCGGGTCCTGGACCGGCAGCGGATCGTGGTCGACCCGGACGTGCGCAACGCCAGGGCGATCGCCCGTTTCGAACGCCAGGGCTTCCGCCGCGGCCCCGTCGTCGTCCTCCCCGAAATCGATCTCCCCGACGTGTACCTGCCGGAGAAGCACGCACAACTCGCCTTCCTGGACCGGGCGGTAGCCTTCCCCGGGTGACGACGCCGGAAGAGCTGATCGCGCACTACGACCTCGAACCCATCCCCCGCGAGGGCGGCCTGTTCCGCCGTACCTGGACCGGGCCCGACCGGCCCGACGGCCGCCCCGAGGGCACCGCCATAGTCGCGCTGCTCACGGCCGACGACTTCTCCGCCCTGCACCGCCTGCCCTTCGCCGAGGTGTGGCACTTCTACCTCGGCGACCCGCTCCGGCTCCTGCTCCTCGCCCCCGACGGCACCACCAGCGCCCCCGTCCTCGGCCCCGGCGGGCACCCCCAGCTGACCGTGCCGGCCCGCACCTGGATGGGCGCACGGGTGGCACCGGGCGGCGCGTGGACGTTCTTCGGCTGCACGATGGCCCCCGGATTCACCTACGCGGACTACGAACACGGGGACGCGGCCCGTCTGACGGCGCGTTACCCCGCCGAGGCCGGCCCGATCACGGAACTGTGCCGCCCATGACCCTGCTCGACGGACAGACCGCCCTGGTGACCGGTGCCGGCGGCGGCATCGGCCGTGCCATCGCCCTGCGCTTCGCGGCACAGGGCGCGGCGGTGGCCCTCCACTGCCGTACGGCGGTCGCCGCGGCCACCGAGGCGGCGGACCGCATCCGGGACGCGGGCGGCCGGGCGGTCGTGCTCCGGGCGGACCTGACGGACGAGGCCGCCTGCCACCGCCTGGTCGCGGAGACGACGGCCTGGTCGGCCGGCCGACTCACCGCCCTCGTCAACAACGCGGCCGTGCAGCCCGTCCAGCCCCTGCCCGGCATGACGGCGGGGGACTGGCGCGCGGTCGTCGACACCGACCTCACCAGCGTCTTCGCCTGCACCCAGGCCGCCGCCGACCACATGCGCGCCCACGGCGGCGGCACCATCACCCACATCGCCTCCATCGAGGCGGGCCACCCCGCCCCCGGCCACGCGCACTACAGCGCGGCCAAGGCGGCCGTGGTCCTGCACGCCCGCGCGGCGGCCCTGGAGTACGGTCCCGACGGCATCCGGGTCAACACGGTCTCGCCCGGCCTCGTCGACCGCCCCGGCCTCGCGGAGTCCTGGCCGGACGGCGTACGCCGCTGGCTCGCCGCCGCCCCCACCGGCCGCCTGGGCCGCCCCGAGGACGTGGCCGACGCCTGCGTGTTCCTCGCCTCCCCGCTGGCCTCCTGGATCAGCGGTCACGACCTCGTGGTGGACGGCGGGGTGACGGCCCGTCCGACCTGGTGAGCGGCGCGGGCGGTCCGTGCCCGGTGACCGCCTGTTCCCCGCCTCCCCGCCGGCCTCCTGGATCAGCGGTCACGACCTCGTGGTGGACGGCGCGTCCGACCTGGTGAGCGGCGCGGGCGGTCCGTGCCCGGTGACCGCCTGTTCCCCGCCTCCCCGCCGGCCTCCCGGACCAGCGGTCCGACCCGGTGGCGGACGGCGGGGCGACGACTTGCCCGGCCCGGTGAGCACACGAGCCGTTCTCCGCGTACGTACAGGGAGGCTCTGTCACGGAGCACGGGTGCCGGTGGGGACGGAGGCTGAGGGTGCTGGGCGAGGAACACCGAGGACCGCGACGACCGCACCGCACGGCCCGGCTCACCCGGGCCGTGCTCCTGCTCCTCCCCGCCGTCCTGTTCGGCCTCCTCGTCGGCACGGCCTCCCCCGCCTCGGCCCACGCGGTGCTGCGCGCGTCGGACCCCGCCGACGGCACCGTGCTGCGCACCGCGCCCCGCCAGGTGACCCTCGCCTTCACCGAGTCGGTCGGCCTGCTGACCGACTCCTTCCGGATCTACGACCCCGGCAACCACCGCGTCCGCACCGGCCCCGCCGGCCACGCTCCCGGCCGCTCCGACACGGCCCGCGTCCGCCTCCCGGCCAAGCTCGCCACCGGCACGTACACGGTGGCCTGGCGGGTGGTGTCGGCGGACAGCCACCCGGTGTCCGGCGCCCTCACCTTCTCCGTGGGCAAGCGCACGGCGAACGCGGTCACCCCGCCCCCGGAGCGCACGGAGAACCCCGCCACCACGGCGCTGCACACGATCGCCCGCTATCTCGCCTACCTCTCCCTGGCCCTGCTCCTGGGCACCGCCGCCTTCGTGGCGTACTGCCGTCCGCCGTCCACCGCCCACCTGCGCGCCCCCGCCCTGGCCGCCCTCGCCGTGCTCCTCGTCTCCACGGCCGCCCTGTACCTGCTGCGGGCCCCGTACGAGGAGGGCGCCTCCCCGGCGACGGCGTTCACCCTCCGGTCCCTCGGCCACACGGCGACGACCCGCCCCGGCCTGCTTCTCCTGGCCCGTCCGGCGCTCCTGCTGCCGGCGGCGGCCGGCGTGGCCCTGCTGAGGACCCGCAGGGCCCGGTTCCCGCGCCGCGCCACCCTGGCTGCGGGCGCGGTCCTCGCCCTCGCCCTGTCCCTGACCTGGTCGGCGTCCGATCACGCCTCGGCCGGCATCCAGGTCCCGGTGGCCATCGCCGCGACCACCCTGCACCTGCTGGCCATGGCGGCCTGGCTGGGCGGCCTGGCCGCCCTCCTGTGGACGCTGCGGCGCACCCCGGCACCGGCGGGCCTGCCGGCCTCGGTCCCGGCCCGTTTCTCCCGCCTGGCCTTCGCCTCGGTGACGGTCCTGGTCGTGACCGGCGTCTACCAGTCCTGGCGCGGCCTCGGGTCCTGGCAGGCGCTGACGGACACGACGTACGGCCGTACCCTCCTGGCCAAGCTGGCGGCGGTCACCGCGCTCCTGCTCGCGGCGGCCTGCTCCCGCACCTTCACCGCCCGCCTGGCCCGAGCAGGCGCCCCCGCCCCCGCCCGCGTCCCCGAACCGGCCACCGGCCCCCCGCTTCCGCCCGAACCGGCCACCGGCACCGGGCCTGCCTCCGTCACCGCCCCCGCCACCACCGCCCTGTACCTGCTGCGCCGCTCGGTCCTGGTGGAGGCGACGGTCGCCATGCTGGTCCTGGCCCTGACCACGCTCCTCACCAGTACCGTGCCCGGCCGCGCGGCGACGGAGTCCGCCCCGCAGGCCCTCCCGGTGACGGCGGGCATCCCCACGGCCTCCGTCACCACGATCCCCTTCGACATCGGCACCCCCGGCGGCCAGGGCAAGGTCCAGATCACCCTGGACCCCGGCCGCGTCGGCACCAACTCCGTCCAGGCGGTGATCTACGGCCCCGACGGCGGCCTCTCCACGGTCCCCGAACTCCGCGTCACCCTCACGCTCCCGGCCCAGCGCGTGGGCCCCCTGGACACCAAGGTCACGGACCGCGGCGGCTACTGGGCCGCCGACGCCTTCACCCTCCCCCTCCCCGGCACCTGGACCCTGAAGGCGACGGTCCGGACCTCGGACGTGGACCAGACGACGGTGACGGCACCGGTGCGGGTGACGCGGTGAGCACGGGCCTTGTTCACTCCAAGAGTCTGACCGTCAACAGGCCCGTATCGAGGCCGATGACCAGATGACCCTCGGCCTCGACCACCGAGTAGACCTCTCGTCGCACGGGGATGTTCATCACCTGGCGCAGGCCGTCCAGGGTCCACAGTCCGACGGTCCGAGCGGTCTGACCGGCGCTCGCGAGGAGCGGACGGGAACCTGGCCGCACGCAGGCGATGGAGTTCACCCAGCCGTTGTGCAGTTCTCGCCCGAACACTCTGCGGCCGGTGACCGGATCGACGACCGACACGGCCCCCACGCCCCATGAGTCGGTGTCGTCGGACTTCACCTGCTGCTTGAGTGCCAGGAAGGTGCCGGTGCCGGTCTCCAGCACACACATGGATCCGAAGTCGGCATCAGGAATCTCCCAGGACGCCGTCACTTCCGCGCGGTCCAGGTCCCACAGGGTGAGCGTGCCCTGGTTCCCCGGCCACCCACTGCCGAGGGCCGCAAGCACCGGGTGACCTGCGACCGGCAGACTGCAGAGGTCGTTGGTCAACCCTGCTTCGAGGATCTGCAGGTACCGCAGGGTTTCGCCGGACGACGGGTCCCAGACCGAGATCGACTGCGTCTTCTCCGCATAGGCGGCCACCGCGAGGCACGGCCGGCCGTTCACCTCCACCTGAGTGATCTTGCGAGGTTCCGGTCCCGTCCACGTCTGATGCACGGCACCGGAGGAGGGCTGCCAGAGCTGGACGGCGCCCTCTCCGTCGCCACGGCTGGCGATGGCCAGGCAGACACTGTCGTCCACCCGCACCGTGCATACGTCGGAGACAAGCGGGTGAAGACTGTCGAACCGGTCGACGAGCTGCCCCGTCACCAGGTCGTGGAGCCGCACGCCTCCGTTCGAGCCGGTGTCGGCGATCACCGTCCGCCCGCCGACCTGGAGCGTGCACAGGGAGCCGACCCAGCCCCCCGGGTCCTCTGCCTGCTCCGGAGACCGGTGACGGTCGAGGTCCCACAGACGCACGGTGCGGTCCTCACCGGTACTCGCAACCAGCCACTCCCCTTCCGATTCCACCGCGCACACATCGCCCACCCATCCGTCATGACCTTCCAGGCGGTGCGTGCGCACGCCGGTAACCGGATCCCAGACCACGATGGTGCCGTCGTCGTCCACGGCATAACCGGCAGCCACGAGCGATCCGTACGCGCTGCGCACCACGGAGATGGAGAACAGGTCGCCTCCCTCACCCGCGAGCAGCTCGACGGGCGTCCCGGTGCGCGGATCGAGGAGCAGCACGTCATCGCCGTGATTGGTGGCCAGAAGAGGACCGTTCCGGCAAGGGACGGTGGCGAGTTTGCGGGTCACGATGTCGCCGCTGCGTGCGGAGAAGAGACGGACGGTCTCACCTGTGCCCGGGTCCCAGAGACGAATCTGGTCGTAGCGCTGCGAGCGATGGATCCCGATGGCCAGCAGTGTTCGTCCGTCCAGCTCGATCGCGCACACATCGCCGAGACGATTGGTCCGGGTGCGGAACGTACGCCGTGCTTCGCCGGTCCCGGTGTCCCAGACCGTCACCCGGTTGTGCCCGGCGGTGACCAGACAGACCGTCCCGGCGATGTCGATGGTGCACATCGTCTCGATCGACGTGCGGTGCCCCCGCAGTTCCCGGACGACTTCGCCGGTCTGCGAGTCCCACAGCCGCACCGTGCCGTCGCTTCCGGCGCCGGCCAGGAGACGGCGACCGTCCACGACCACCGGGCACAGCGCCCCTATCCATCCGGAACCATGGTGGAGAGTGCGCACCGCGTCCCCCGTCACCACGTCCCAGAGCCGGATGGTGTCCTCGTCCGCACTCGCGAGGAGTCCGCGCCGCCCGGTGTGAACGAAGCAGAGGGCGTCCACCTGTTTGGTGTGCCCCTCGAAGACGGCTACTTCCAGCGAGGGCGGAACGGTCGACCACACGGCCCTGTACGGAGCGGCGACAGCGCTGTGCCGGTATGCCTCCCCGAGGTGCTCCTGAACCTCCGTGACACTGAACAGAGCCGCCCGCACGGGCGCAGCGGCATCGAGAGCGCGCGGCGTCCGGCGCAACAACTCGGCACGTCGGCGCCCGTCTTCGGTGACCGCCGAGCGCGCCTTCGGTATGAGGCGGCGAAGGTCGGCATGGAGGAGGTAGTCGTCCTCCAGCAGCAGGCGGTCCATGACGCCTCCACGGTCCGCGTGCGTGGCAAGGGACCGGAGCAGGTAGGGGTGTGTACTCGCCCAGGCGTTCTCCGCACCCTCGTCGATGAAGGCGAGCGTCATGGCTCGTTCGTCCGCGGCCAGGAGGGCGAGGTCGGCGCGGGCGGTGCGCAAGGCATCGTTCAGAGCTTGGTGGAAGAGCCGGAACATGAGGTGGCGCGAGCCGCTGCCCGTGGTCTCGATGAGGAAGTTCGCTGCGGAGGACCGGGCAAAGGCCAGCAGGTTCTCCTCGGGAGGAGCCGTGCCGAACAGCGCCGCCAGCGCCGTCTGCCACAGCTTCGGGGGCAGACCGGGACTCTCGGCGTGGGCGAGTGGGACGAGCAGCTTCTCGGCGGACAGCCCGCCGACAGCGGGCAGGTGCCGCAGGTATTCGCGCAGTGATGTGTCCACGCTCACCGGGAACGACAAGGTGCCGGGGTCCACCGCCTGCGGGTCGTGCATACCGTGGGAACGGGCGACCAGACCGGCGACCAGAAAGTTGCCGTCGGAGAGGGCCGCAATGCGTTCCGCGACCGGCAGAGCGCGTCCGTGGTCCGCGTAAGGATTGCCTGAGCGCTCGTCGCCCTGCAGCTGAAGGGTGGCCAATGCGTACGCGATGAGATCGGAGCGGTCCGAAAGCCCGGGGGCGTCGAGATCGAGGACCCGCGCGGACCGCCCGAAGCTGCCCAGGAGGTCACCGGCATCGTCCCGGCGCCTCGTACCCACCACCAGACGGGCTCCCACGTCGGCGCAGGTCTCGGCGAGCGGCATCGCGATGTGGTGCACGATCGCCCGCGCGTCGGCGGGGGAGGCTGCTTCGTCGAGCGCGTCGATGATCAGTGCGAAGTTCCGGCAGGGGCCCTCTTCGAGACGGGAACGCACGCAAGGCAGCAGATCGACGAGCTGGCCGGGCACAGGGGCGGACGCGGCGCGTGCGATCTCCTGGGCCACCTCCAGCGCCGTCTTGCCCTTGGCGTGCACCGCACAGGCGACGGATCCGGGACGAGCCCGCAGAGCCGTGTCACCGGACGGCAGCGATGCGGTGAGCTCCGGGTCGGCGGTTGTGATGATGCGGCCCAGCACCGCGGACTTCCCCGAGCCCGGGGCGCCCGTCAGCACCAGGACCTGGCGCTGCGTCCGGTCGGCGCCGATCCATTCGGTGATCTTACGCAGTGCGGCGGTACGGCCGCGGAAGCGAAAGCCCCGCTCGGCGTCGGTGCTCACTCCCCGAGCCCGGGGTCGCCAGTGCCGCGTGGCTTCCGGATCGGTGCCCAGGGACCAGCCCCAGGCGGCGAGGGTGCTCTCTTCCGCGGCTTCGAGCGAGGTTTTCGTGAGCGCGTGCAGATTCTGGTCCGGCAGCAGCCGGTCGATCTCCCGCACGGTGAGGGCCAGTGCGTCGCCGGTACTGCTGTGCGCCTGGCCGACTATGCCGACCACCGCTCGGAGCGCCGCAGACCACACGGGGGCGCCGCTGTATCCGCCTTTGACCGGGTAGCGGCTGTCCCGGACGTCCAGCCGCATCCAGCCGTGCCCCAGCGTCTCGCCCACGGCACCGGAGGCGGAGTTGCCGAGCACTCCTTCCGGGAAACCGAACGACCACCACCCCGTGCCGACGAGATCGTTGGGTACGGCTCCCCGGAGACGCGCGGCCAGGACTTCGGGTAATTCGTCGGCCAGGTGCAGCATCGCCACGTCCCGCACCTCGTCGGCACCGCCTGTCGGCAGCGTCACATCGACGACCGGGACCCGCCGGCCGACGAACTCTCCCGCCTTGGGCAGCGAAACCCACAGGGCCCCACTTTTGCTCCAGGTCGGAACCACCACGTGAGCGCAGGTCAGCACCCGCTTGCCGTCGATCAGGACACCGGAGCCCAGCGGGCGCATGTCCTGCTCGGTGCTGTGGACCGCCGCGACCCAGGTGTCCCCTTGGGGCCGGGCTCCCGGCACGGCCGTGCTCACGGCGTGGAGGTGTCCTGGCCGGCCGCGGTCTCGGCGTTCCAGGCGAGGGTGATCTCGAAATTGGCTTCGGTGGCCGCTCTGGCCACGATCCAGTTCGCCGTGCCGTTGACCTTGATGCCGAATTTGACCTCGACCTGGTCCGGACGCAGCTCGGTGACCCTGTCCAGCACGGTCCGTGCGGCCTCCACAGCGGGGCCGACGGCGTCCCGGACACGGCCGGCCGTCTCGTTCGCCCCGACGGGGTGCCAGTCCCCGGTGGGCTCCACCTCGATGTGGACCACCGTCTCGTCGTCCAGTGCGTAGGACACGATCTGTTGTGCCACCCCGCCCCCTCAGCTCGTGTGGGCGAAAAGCCTACTGCTCTGGGCCGGAAACGCCGGAGGATTCGGACCGGGTGCGGACGCCGCTCGGGGGGCGAGCCGGGAATGTCGTTCAGGAAACGTCTGGGGCGCTCGGAGCCCTCGTACGGGGGCGTTCACCTGCGTTCATGCACGGTCAGTTTTTGGGCTGCTCCGGGCTCCGCGGCTCGGAAGATCGAGCGAGCCATTTGGGGAGCGCCGGAAAAACATCCTGTGGACAAAAACCAGGACAACGAGCGCTGACACACGTCGAAGGGCCCCACCGCGAACGGTGGGGCCCTTCGACATCGTGCCCGGTGAGGCACTGGCGGAGGATACGAGATTCGAACTCGTGAGGGGTTGCCCCCAACACGCTTTCCAAGCGTGCGCCCTAGGCCTCTAGGCGAATCCTCCGCCGAGAACATTACATGACCGAGGGGAGTGCTCGCGAACCCGTTCTCGCAGGCAGTCGTCGGGTGGGTTCGTGGGCGGGACGGGTTGGAGTCCGGGGCCCGCGATCGGGTACTGTGGGGCACAGCCCCTCACGCGGCGCTATCTGACTGAACTCCCCCAGGGCCGGAAGGCAGCAAGGGTAGGTCGGCTCTGGCGGGTGCGTGGGGGGCCCTTGCGTTCCCCGGGGCCGCGGGCGGGCCCCGTTGTCGGTGGGCGCCATTAACCTCGTATGCGTGTCGTCTCTCGCGCTGTACCGCCGCTATCGCCCGGAGACCTTTGCCGAGGTCATCGGGCAGGAGCATGTCACCGACCCGCTGCAGCAGGCGCTGCGGAACAACCGGGTCAATCACGCGTACCTGTTCAGCGGGCCGCGCGGCTGTGGCAAGACGACCAGCGCGCGCATCCTGGCCCGCTGCCTGAACTGTGAGCAAGGTCCCACGCCGACCCCCTGCGGGGAGTGCCAGTCGTGCCGCGACCTCGCCCGGAACGGCCCGGGTTCGATCGACGTCATCGAGATCGACGCGGCCTCTCACGGTGGTGTGGACGACGCCCGTGAGCTGCGCGAGAAGGCGTTCTTCGGACCCGCGAGCAGCCGGTACAAGATCTACATCATCGACGAGGCCCACATGGTCACGTCGGCCGGCTTCAACGCGCTGCTGAAGGTCGTCGAGGAGCCGCCCGAGCACCTCAAGTTCATCTTCGCCACGACCGAGCCCGAGAAGGTCATCGGGACCATCCGGTCGCGTACCCACCACTACCCCTTCCGGCTCGTGCCCCCGGGCACCCTGCGGGACTACCTGTCCGCGGTGTGCCAGAAGGAGGGCATCCCGGTCGAGGAGGGCGTGCTGCCGCTCGTCGTGCGCGCCGGCGCCGGGTCCGTGCGTGACTCCATGTCCGTCATGGACCAGCTCCTCGCCGGTGCCGCCGAGGATGGTGTGACATACGCCATGTCGACCTCCCTCCTCGGCTACACCGACGGGTCCCTGCTCGACTCCGTGGTGGAGGCCTTCGCCACCGGTGACGGAGCCGCCGCCTTCGAGGTCGTCGACCGGATCATCGAGGGCGGCAACGATCCTCGGCGCTTCGTCGCCGACCTGCTGGAGCGGCTGCGCGACCTGGTGATCCTCGCCGCGGTGCCGGACGCCGTGGAGAAGGGGCTCTTCGACGCCCCGGCCGACGTCCTGGAGCGCATGCAGGCCCAGGCCGAGACGTTCGGCGCCGCCGAGCTGAGCCGCGCCGCCGACCTGGTCAACGGGGGCCTGACCGAGATGCGCGGCGCCACCTCGCCCCGCCTCCAGCTGGAACTGATCTGCGCCCGCGTCCTGCTCCCGGCCGCCTACGGCGACGAGCGGTCCGTGATGGCCCGTCTCGACCGTCTGGAGCGCGGCGTCAACTTCTCGGGCGGCGCCGGCGCGCCCGCCATGGGGTACGTCCCGGGCCCCGAGGCCCACGGCGGCGCCTTCGCACCGGGCGCCGGTGCCGGTGCCGGTGCCGCCTCCGGGGCGATGCCCGTTCCGCCCGGCGGGGGACCCGCGGCGGCCCGCGCGGCCGTCCGGTCCGCGGGTGCTCCCGCGGGTCCGGGCGCTCCGATGGCTCCGGGTGTCCCGGCGGGGCCTGGTACCCCGGTCGAGCCGGTCGCGCCCGCCGCGGTGCCGGCCACACCCGCTCCCGCTCCCGCCCCGGCCGCCCCTGCCCCGGCCGCCCCCGCGGCGCAGACCCCCGCGGCCCCGCCCCCGGCACCGGCCCCCGCCCCGGCCGCCCCCGGCGCCTGGCCCGCCGCCGCCTCCGCCGGCGGCGGCCGGCGCCCCGGTGGCTGGCCCACGGCCGCCGCTCCCGCGGGCGGTCAGCCGGGCCCGGGCCCGGGAGGCCCCGGCCGAACGGCTCCCGCCCCGCAGCCCCCGCAGCAGCCCGCCCCGGCGGCGCAGGCTCCCGCGCCCGCCCCGGCCGCCCCCGTCGGCGGTGTCGATCCCCGCGCGCTCTGGCCGAACATCCTGGAGGCCGTCAAGAACCGCCGCCGCTTCACCTGGATCCTGCTCAGCCAGAACGCCCAGGTCACCGGCTTCGACGGCACCACCCTCCAGCTCGGCTTCGTCAACGCCGGCGCCCGGGACAACTTCTCCGGCAGCGGCAGCGAGGACGTGCTGCGGCAGGCGCTGGCGGAGCAGTTCAACGTGCAGTGGAAGATCGAGGCCGTCGTCGACCCGTCGGGCGGCTCCGCCCCGCCCGCCCCGGGCGGCTCCTCCGGCTACGGCGGAGGCGGAGGCTACGGCGGCTCCCCCGCCGGCGGTGGCTACGGCGCCCCCGCGGCCCCCCGCCCCGCGACCCCCCAGCCGGCCCCGCAGGCCCCCGCCGCACCCCGCGGCACCGCCCCGGCCGCGCCCGCAGCACCGGCCCCCCGGCCGGCCGCCGCCCCCGAGCCGCCGCCCGTCGCGCCCGAGGACGACATCCCCGAGGACGACGATCCGGATCTGGACGAGTCGGCCCTGTCCGGGCACGAGCTGATCGTGCGGGAGCTGGGGGCGACCGTGGTGGAGGAGTTCTCGAACGAG
Organism: Streptomyces sp. NPDC038200; assembly: GCF_055600785.1. NCBI lineage: Bacteria > Bacillati > Actinomycetota > Actinomycetes > Kitasatosporales > Streptomycetaceae > Streptomyces > Streptomyces sp. NPDC038200. Next base: position 71,800 of record NZ_JBVJYH010000006.1, on the reverse strand, counting down.
TGAGGGGGCGGCCCGGCGTCCGGGGCCCATGACGGCACCGTTGGAGAAAAGTCCAACAAACCCGGGCCCCGGCCTTCGGCGACCTTGCCAGTAGGCTGACCCCGTGAAGGTCCTCGTCATCGGCAGCGGCGCCCGCGAACACGCCCTGTGCCGCTCCCTGTCCCTCGACCCCGACGTCACCGCGCTGTACTGCGCCCCCGGCAACGCCGGCATCGCCGAGGTCGCCGAGCTGCACCCGGTCGACGCGCTCGACGGTGCCGCGGTGACCGAACTGGCCACCGGCCTCGGCGCCGAGCTGGTCGTCGTCGGCCCGGAGGCCCCGCTGGTCGCCGGTGTGGCCGACGCCGTCCGCGCGGCGGGCATCCCGGTCTTCGGCCCCTCCGGGGAGGCCGCGCAGATCGAGGGGTCCAAGGCCTTCGCCAAGGACGTGATGGCGGCGGCCGAGGTGCCGACCGCCCGCTCCTACGTGTGCACCACCGCCGAGGAGGTCGCCGAGGCCCTCGACGCCTTCGGTGCCCCCTACGTCGTCAAGGACGACGGTCTCGCCGCGGGCAAGGGCGTCGTCGTCACCTCCGACCTCGAGGCCGCCAAGGCGCACGCCGCCGGCTGTGAGCGCGTGGTGATCGAGGAGTTCCTCGACGGCCCCGAGGTGTCGCTGTTCGCCATCACCGACGGCGAGACCGTCGTCCCGCTCCAGCCCGCCCAGGACTTCAAGCGCGCCCTGGACGGCGACGAGGGCCCCAACACCGGCGGCATGGGCGCCTACTCGCCGCTGCCCTGGGCCGACCCGAAGCTGGTCGACGAGGTGCGGGAGACGGTGCTCCAGCCGACGGTGGACGAGATGCGCCGCCGGGGCACACCGTTCTCCGGGCTGCTCTACGCCGGTCTCGCGATCACCTCGCGCGGGGTCCGGGTCATCGAGTTCAACGCCCGCTTCGGCGACCCGGAGACCCAGGTCGTGCTGGCCCGGCTGAACACCCCGCTGGCCGGCGTCCTGATGGCCGCCGCCACCGGCAACCTCGCCGACCTGCCGCCGCTGCGCTGGAGCGAGGACGCGGCCGTCACCGTCGTCGTCGCCTCGCACAACTACCCGGGCACCCCGCGCACCGGCGACCCGATCACCGGTCTGGACGAAGTGGCCGCCGAGGACGCCCCGCACGCGTTCGTGCTGCACGCCGGCACCAAGCGGGACGGCGACGCGGTCGTGAGCGCGGGCGGCCGTGTGCTGTCCGTCACCGCCACCGGCGCGAACCTGGCCGAGGCGCGCGAGCGGGCGTACCGGGCGGTGGGCCGGATCGGGCTGGACGGTTCGCAGCACCGCACCGACATCGCGGCGAAGGTGGCGCAGGCGTAGGGCGAGGCGGCGAACGCGCCGGTCGCGCGCGTCCTCGTACCGGATCAGGCCCCGGAGACAATCCGGGGCCTGATCTTTGCTTTCTGTCACCCAGCTCTGACCAGAGCCATTCCATCGAGTGAGCAATCAGCCATCCGGCTGACGGGGGCCGAGGCCCCAACTAGGGTGCCGCGCAAGCGTTCCGGCACTTGGCCCACCGGCATTGCGATGTCACTGGCGGGTGCCACAGTGGGGGAGTGAACAAGACCAGGGCAGGACGCGATCGGCGGGGAGGGGGCGAGGTCGGCACGTGAGCGGAGTCGGTGTGGAGATGGGCGCGCAGGCCGCGCGCTCCCGGGCCCTTGCCGTGCTGCGGGTCCGCGGCCGGGCGCTGGCCGTGGCCCTGCTGCCCGCGGGCGCCGCGGTGATCCTGCTGACCGGCGCCACCACCGGCCATCTCGTGGGCCGGGGCTGGGACGTCGCCCGCTGGATCGTGGGCGTGCTCGCCGTGCTGGTGCTGCTGGCCGCGGCCGGCATCGGTCTGGTCGTGGCCCGGGCCCGCCCCGCCACGACCCCCACGGTGCCGATCCCGGAGAAGTCCGCCCCCGACCTGTACCGGATGGTGCGCGACCTCGCCGACCGCCTGGACGTGCCCGCCCCCTCGGCGATAGCGCTCACTCCGGACTGCGACAGCTGGCTGGAGGACCGCGCGCACTCCGCCCACGGGCCGCCCCCGCGCCCGGCGCCCGACGAGATAGCGGGCCCGGGCCGCCGCCGGGCCCCGGTCGCGCCGGTCCTCGTCATCGGCTCCCCCTTCCTGTGGTGGATGCGCGTCGGCGAGCTGCGCGCGGTCCTCGCCCCGGTCATCGCGGGCACGGGTCCCTCGGCGCACCCGGACATAGCCGCCGCCCGCCGCTTCGTGCGCGGGCTGGACGCGGCCGTGGCCGTCGCCTCGACCCCGGGCCGCTGCCCGCTGACCCGCGGGGTGTGCGCGGTCCTCGGCCGGGTGGCCCGGCTGCTGCTGCGCGGCTGCCGGGAGCACGCGACGCAGATGGAGCGCGGGGTCGCGGCGGCGGCGGCCGAGCGCGCCCAGGCCGTCGACTACGGCCTGCGGATCGTCGCGCAGGAACAGGTCGGGCTGGCCTACGCCGGCTGGGACCGGCTGCTGACCAGGGTCGCGCTACCCGCCTGGCGCATGGGCCGCTGGCCGTCCCGGCTGGACGCGGGCGTGGTGGCGGCGCTGACCGAGCTGTCCCGCCGCGACCGGCTCGCCGAGGGCTTCGCCTCCCGGCTCGGCGAGCGACCCGCGTGCGACCTGCTGGAGGAGCCCGGCGCGGTGGACGAGGCCGCCTCGCTGCTGGCCGCCCGTCTCTTCCACGGCGGCCCGGCCGAGCCCGGCCCCCACTGGGCTCCGGTGGACTGGCAGGCGTATCCGGAGGAGGTCGTGGACCGCACCTGGCGCGCCGACGCGGCCCGGCTGCACCGCGTCCTGGACTCTCTCGGCGTCCATACCTCCCCCGACCCCCGGGAGCCCGGCCCCGGCAGCCCCACCCTGGCCCGTCTCCTGGACCACCTCACCGAGCCGTCCACGGCACGCACGAGCCCCGGCCGCCCGACCGACGCCCACCCGGAACCCCCGGAGCCTCTGGCCGACGGAGCCGACGGAGCCGACGGAGCCGACGGAGCCGACGGAGCCGACCGAGCCGACGGACCGGCGCCCGGCGGCACCGCACCCGGCACCTCCGCCGACACCGTCGGCCTCCCCGCCGACCCCTCTCACCCCGCCTCCGCCGCCGACTCCGCCTCCCACGACACCCCCCTCCCCGGCCCCGAGCCCGCCCCCTGTCCCCGCTACGGCGACGAAGAGGACTGCGACCCCGCCACCGAGCGCAGTGCCGCCCTCGCCGCCGGGCTGAGCGCCGAGCTGGCCCGGGAGGAGGCCGCCGTGCCGGGCGGCGACGCGGCGCCCAGGAGCCCCGAGAGCGCCCTGTGGGACGACTGCGGCTGCGTGCTGCCGCCCTTCCCGCTCCAGCCCCAGCGCACCGCCCGCGAACTGCTCGCCGACCACGTCACGGCGATGGTGTGCTGCGCGGCCGTCGACACCGCGGGTGCGGTCCCCGCGCTGGACTGGCTGGACGGCCCGTCCCTGCTGCTCGGCGGCGAGCGGGCCGCCGATCTGGCACCGAAGGTTTTCCGCCTGATCGAGGAGGGAGACCCGGGCCCGCTGCGCGACTGGCTGGTCCGGTCCGGAATACGCCCCGAGAAACCCGTGCGGCTCGTGTGACCCCGTCGTAGCGCCGTTTTCACCGCCGTAACGGAGAGTCGACTTCCACTTCAGGTCAATTCGCAACGACTAGTGACCGGGCCCGTGCGTTATGTGATGTGCTGGGACCGACCACGCCTTTGGCAAAGGCACGCGACATACGACAGCACGGTCGAGCACAGCGAGGACAGCGAGCACCACCGAGACAGGCACGGGGGTATGAGGGAGGGGAGCGACCATGGCCTCGGACCACATTCGCCGCTGGGAGTCCGGAGCGCTCGCGCACGCCGTCACGGACCCCTTCGGGCAGGGCCCGGTGCCCTGGCTGCGGGGCAGTGAGACGTACTTCGACGACACCGGCCACGTCGTGCCCTGGTACGTCGACCCCGGCACGCAGCAGCCGGCCCGCGGCGGGGCGCGCGTCCCGGCGCCCCGCACGGCCGGGGCCGGCCCCCGGGCGGCCGACGACGTGCACCGCCAGATCAAGGGCTTCGCCTCCACCGGCGCGGTCTCGCCCGGCGAGGCGATCGACTTCCACATCACGGTCGACCCGCCGCAGGAGTTCGGCGTCGACATCTACCGCATCGGCCACTACGGCGGTGACGGCGCCGCCAAGATCACCACCAGTCCCCGGCTCTCCGGGATCGTCCAGCCCCAGCCGCTGGCCGCCGACCGCACGGTCTCCTGCCATCACTGGTGGCTGTCCTGGCGCCTCCAGGTGCCCGCCCACTGGAGCATCGGCGCCTACGTGGCCGTCCTCACCACCCGCGACGGCTACCGCTCCCACGTGCCGTTCACGGTCCGCGACGACCACCCCGCCGACCTGCTCCTGCTGCTGCCGGACATCACCTGGCAGGCGTACAACCTGTATCCGGAGGACGGCCGCACCGGCGCCAGCCTCTACCACGCCTGGGACGAGAAGGGCCGGCTGCTCGGCGAGGCCGACGCGGCCACCACGGTCTGCTTCGACCGTCCGTACGCGGGCGCGGGCCTGCCCCTGCACGTCGGCCACGCCTACGACTTCATCCGCTGGGCCGAACGCTACGGCTACGACCTCGCCTACGCCGACGCCCGCGATCTGCACGCCGGCCGGGTGGACCCCACCCGCTACCGGGGCCTGGTCTTCCCGGGCCACGACGAGTACTGGTCGGGACCGATGCGCCGGGCCGTGGAGGCCGCCCGCGACCACGGCACCTCGCTGGTCTTCCTCTCCGCCAACACCATGTACTGGCAGGTGGAACTGGGCCCCTCCCCGTCCGGTGTCCCGGACCGGCTGCTGACCTGCCGCAAGCGCAAGGGCCCGGGCCGGCCGGTGCTCTGGCGGGAGATCGACCGTGCCGAGCAGCAGCTGATCGGCATCCAGTACGCGGGCCGGGTCCCGGAGCCGCACCCACTGATCGTCCGCAACGCCGGCCACTGGCTGTGGGAGGCGACCGGCGCGCACGAGGGCGACGCGATCGAGGGACTGGTCGCCGGCGAGGCCGACCGCTACTTCCCGCGCACCCCGCTGCCCGAGCACGACGAACGCATCCTGCTCGCGCACTCCCCCTACACCGACAACGACGGCGTCCTGCGCCACCAGGAGACCTCGCTCTACCGCGCGCCCTCCGGCGCCTGGGTGTTCGCCTCCGGCACCTTCGCCTGGTCCCCGTCCCTGGACCGCCCGGGCCATGTGGACTCGAGGATCCAGCGGGCCACGGCGAACCTCCTGGACCGCATCTGCAAACGCGACTGACCCCCTGGCCGCACCCCGATCACCCGCATACGGGAGAATCGAGGCACTTGGACAGAGCCACGGGGAGGAACCGTGTCCGGATTCGTAGAAAAGCCCGAGCCGATCGAGGTTCCGGGCCTGGTGCACCTGCACACCGGAAAGGTGCGCGAGCTGTACCAGAACGAGGCGGGCGACCTCGTGATGGTCGCCAGTGACCGCATGTCGGCCTACGACTGGGTGCTGCCCACGGAGATCCCCGACAAGGGCCGCGTCCTCACCCAGCTCTCCCTGTGGTGGTTCGACCAGCTGCGCGACCTGGCCCCCAACCATGTGATCAGCACCGAGCTGCCCGAGGGCGCCCCCGCCGACTGGGCGGGCCGCACGCTGGTGTGCAAGTCGCTGAAGATGGTCCCGGTGGAGTGCGTGGCCCGCGGCTACCTCACCGGCTCGGGCCTGGTCGAGTACAAGGAGTCCCGCACGGTCTGCGGCCTCGCCCTCCCCGAAGGTCTCGTCGACGGCTCCGAACTGCCCGCCCCGATCTTCACCCCGGCCACCAAGGCCGAGGTCGGCGAGCACGACGAGAACGTCTCCTACGAGGAGGTGGCCCGCCAGGTCGGCGCCGAGACCGCCGCCCAGCTGCGCCAGTCCACCCTCGCGGTGTACGCGCGGGCCCGGGACATCGCCCGGGACCGGGGGATCATCCTGGCCGACACCAAGTTCGAGTTCGGCTTCGAGGGCGACACCCTCGTCCTCGCCGACGAGGTCCTCACCCCGGACTCCTCCCGGTTCTGGCCGGCCGACGAGTGGCAGCCGGGCCGCGCGCAGGCGTCGTTCGACAAGCAGTTCGTCCGTGACTGGCTGACCTCGGCCGAGTCCGGCTGGGACCGCAAGAGCGAGCAGCCCCCGCCGCCGCTGCCCGAGCGGGTCGTCGAGGCGACCCGGGCCAAGTACGTGGAGGCGTACGAGCGGCTGACGGGCGCCGGCTGGTCGTAGCGGCGAAGAGCCCCCGGCTCCGGCCGGGGGCAACGCCAGAAGCCCCCGGCCGGAACCGGGGGCTTCTCCATGGAGCGGACGACGAGGCTCGAACTCGCGACCTCAACCTTGGCAAGGTTGCGCTCTACCAACTGAGCTACGTCCGCAGTGCGCCGTGGCGCGAGAGCAACTATACCCAACCTCGCTCCCGTGCGAGACGCACTGCCGCATGACGGTTCTCCGCGCCGAGTTTCGTGACGGCCGCGGAGAGGTAGTTCCGCACGGTCCCCGGTGACAGCGCGGCCCGCTCGGCGATCTCCGCGACCGGTGCCCCGTCGGCGGCCAGCTCCAGCACCTCGGCCTCCCGCGCGGTCAGCGGCGAGTCCCCGGCGGAGATCGCGTCGGCGGCCAACTCCGGGTCGACGTAACGGTTTCCGGCGTGCACGGTGCGGATGATCTCGGCGAGCCGCTGGGCGCTGACGGTCTTCGGGACGAAACCGCGCACACCGGCCGCGAGCGCCCGTTTCAGATGCCCGGGGCGCCCGTGCCCGGTGACGATCAGCACCTGGCAGCGGGGCAGTTCGGCGCGCAGCGATGTGGCGACCTTCACACCGTCGGCGCCCGGCATCTGGAGGTCCAGGACGGCGACGTCGGGTTCGTGCGCCCGCGCCATCGCCAGTGCCTCGGGGCCGCTCGCCGCCTCCGCGACGACCAGCAGATCGTTTTCCAGCGACAGCAGCGCGGCCAGCGCGCCCCGGATCAGATGCTCGTCGTCGGCCAGCAACAGCCGTACCGGAGCGCTCACGAGGTGACTCCTCTCACAGTCGTCAGGGGTACTTCGGCCCTCAGCCGGAACCGGTCCCCGTCGGCGGCGACGAGTCCCGCCTCCAAGGTGCCGCCCACGGCGGCCAGCCGCTCCCGCAGTCCGGCGAGTCCCGAGCCGCCGCCACCGCCCGGTGCCACGGCACCGTCGTTCTCCACCGTCAGCACCGCACACCCCTGCCGTATCCTCAGCCCCACCTCGCACCGGATCGCGTCCCCGTGCCGCAGCACGTTGGTGGCCGCCTCGCGCACCACCCAGCCGAGCGCGGACTGCACCTCGGCGGGCAGTCCGGCGGCCTCCGCCCGGACCTCGCAGGCGATGCCGGCCGCCGCCAGCACCCCTTGGGCCCCGGCGAGTTCGGCGCCCAGGTCGGCCTCTCGGTAGCCGCGTACGACGGCCCGGACCTCGCGCTGGGACTCCTGCGCGATGCGCTGCACCTCGATCATCTGCTCCACCGCCTCCGGCCGCTCCCGCCGGGCCAGTTGGACCGCCAGCTCGCTCTTGAGGGAGATGACGGACAGGTTCCGCCCCAGCACGTCGTGCAGATCCCGCCCGAACCGCAGCCGCTCCTCCGCCACGGCGAGCCGGGCCCGGGTCTCGCGGGCCTCGTCCAGCTCGTACACGCAGTTGAGCAGCCAGACGGAGAAGATGCAGGTGAGGGCGAGGAATCCGGCACCCAGGAACACCATGAGGCCGGTGACCACCGCGAGGGGCCAGGGCGCCCCCAGCGGCAGCGCCATCAGCGCGGCGCCGCAGGCGAATCCGGAGACGATCGCGAACACCCGCCGCCGGCTGCGGACACCGAGCGCCTGCATGCCCCCGCCCCAGGACAGCAGCCCGCCGTAGACCGTGCCGATGGCGGTGCCGGTGCCGGTGCCGGTGTCCGTGCCGGCCGGTCCGAACCGGTGCAGCGCGAGGGCGGTCGCCGCGAGGACGAAGGTGAGGACGGCGAGCGCGCTCAGGGCCCGCACCGGCTGGGGGCGCCGGCCGCGCGTCCAGTCCAGCGCCCGGGAGGCGGTCACGGCGACCGCCACCGCGTGCACGGCGACCATGGCGACCAGCCGCCCCGCGAGCCCCGGCGCCACCTGCCCGACCGCGGGCAGGGCCACCCCGACGATCTCCACCACGGTGAAGAAGTGGAACGACCAGCGCGTGTACGTCTCGACCTTCGCCGGTGTGCTCTTGCGCCGCCACCAGCCGCGCGGCCCCGTCATCCCCGTGCCCCCCCGTCGCCTCCCGCTCTCGGCGCCCTGTCCGTGCTCAGCGCCGGGGCTCCCAGCGGAACCGCCGCCGTACAGCAAACACCGACACGAGGATCCAGGCCACCGCGGTCGCGAGTGCGGTGAGTGTCTCCCCCGCGCTCAACTGGCCCGTCCAGCCGCCGCGGAAGAGCCGGACCGCGGGGGAGAGCGGCAGCAGCTCGCAGACGGCCGCCAGCCGGTCCGGCATGACCTCGACCGGGACGGTGATCCCGGAGCCGGCCATCGACACGAACATCAGCGGCAGGGTGGTGATCTGGGCGCTCTCCACGCTGCGGGTGACGGACGCGGTGAGCGCGCCGAGCGCGGCGGCGACCAGCAGGCCGCTCACCAGGCCGGGCAGGATCAGGTACGGCGCCTTCGGCGCGCCGGTGCGCAGCAGCGCCGCGCACCCGGCGCACAGCAGCAGCGACTGGGCCAGGCCGATGCCGACCGCGGGCAGGGCGGTGCCGGTGAGGATCTCGGCGTCGGAGAGCTCACCGGTGCGCAGCCGTTTGAGGACGAGTTCCTCTCGGCGGGCGACGTAGGCGTTGACCAGGGAGGCGTACACGGCGAAGAGGAAGGAGAAACCGACCGCGGCCGTCAGCAGGGTGGTGCCGATGGTCAGCCCCTGCTGGTCCAGGTCCATCTGGTCGAGCGCCGGCCGGATGCTGAACGGCAGCAGGAGCGGCACGGCCAGCGCGGTGAACACGACACCGCGGTTGCGGCCGAGGAGGGCGAGTTCGGCCCGGCCGAGCGCTCGCAGCCGCCGCGGGGAGACCGGACGGAGTCCGGGGGCCGAGCCGCTCACGCCGCCACCTCCTGCTCCCGCGCGATCCCGAGGAAGGCTTCCTCCAGCGAGGCCGAGCGGATGTCCAGCCCGCGCAGTGCGACGCCGGACCGCTCGGCCCAGAGGAGGACCGCGGTGGCGGTCCGCTGCAGTTCGTGCGTGCGCAGCCGGACGACCCTGCCGTCGTTCTCGTGCGCGCAGACGCCGAGGTCGGCGAGGGGCGGCAGGTCGCCGAGGACATGGCCGTCGGGCAGTTCGAAGGACATCCGGGAGGGACGGCCGGCGGTGACCTCGGCCGGGGTGCCGGAGGCGGCGATGCGGCCCTCGTGCAGGATGGCGAGCCGGTCGGCGAGCCCCTCGGCCTCCTCCAGGTAGTGCGTGGTGAGCAGCACGGTCGTGCCCGCGGCGCGCAGCTCGCGCACCAGGGCCCAGGTGTCCCGGCGGCCCTCCGCGTCGAGTCCGGTCGTCGGCTCGTCGAGGAACAGCACCTCGGGATCGCCGAGCAGCGCGAGCGCCAGGTCGAGGCGCCGGCGTTCGCCGCCGGAGAGCTGCTTGACCCGCACCCGGTGCTTGCCGGCGAGCCCCACCAGCTCCAGCACCTCTGCCTCCGGCCGTGCCCCGCTGGTGCAGCCGGCCCACATCCGGGCGGTCTCCGCGACGGTCAGCTCGGCGGGGAAGCCGCCCTCCTGGAGCATCACGCCGGTGCGGGGCCGGACGGCGGCCCGCTCGCGGCAGGGGTCGTGGCCCAGCACTCTGACCCGGCCGCCGGTCGGCACCGCCAGTCCTTCCAGCAGTTCGACGGTGGACGTCTTTCCGGCACCGTTCGTGCCCAGCAGCGCGAAGATCTCCCCGCGTGCCACGGAGAAGGTGATTCCGCGTACGGCCTCGAACCCGCCCCCGTACACACGCCTGAGGTCGGTGACCTCGATCACGTGCTCGTGTCCGTGGATGTTCATGCCACCAGCGTCCCGGCGGCGGGCACCGGCGGGCAGTGCGCGGTGTCATCACTCGGCATGACAAATGTCAGGACCGGTCGCCGGACAACGAAAAGACCCCGGTCCGATGGACCGGGGTCTCATTCCCGAGCGGACGACGAGGCTCGAACTCGCGACCTCAACCTTGGCAAGGTTGCGCTCTACCAACTGAGCTACGTCCGCACTGCTCCCGATCGGCTCCCACCGATCGGTGCGAGCACCAGCCTACCTGATCCACAACAGTGGTCGTGTCGGCGGTGCAGAGCGGGTGACAGGAATTGCACACTGCGCCTTCCCCCTGGAAGGGGGATGTTCTGCTACTGAACTACACCCGCATGGTCCTCGGGATCCGGCCTCTCGGCCTCGCCCCTCGGCGTGTCTCAGACATTAGCTGATCAGCAGGGGGGTAGCGCAAGTCGGTTCCGCTCGCGGTCCCCGGCCGCCCCAAGTGCACGGCCCTCAGGGTCCGCTGACGGACCCTGAGGGCTCGCCCCTTCGCGGGCTCACTGGGCGGCGCTGAACGCCTCGTAGACCTTCTTCGGGATGCGTCCGCGGGCCGGGACGTCCATCTTGTTGGCCTGGGCCCAGGCGCGGACGGCCGCCGGGTCGGGGGCGACCTCCGTCTGCTTGTACGCCTTGCCGGACCGCGACCGCTTGCGGCCGGCCTCGACATAGGGCGCGAGCGCCTCGCGCAGTTTCCCGGCGTTGGATTCGTTCAGGTCGATCTCGTACGACTTGCCGTCGAGTCCGAAGGCGATCGTCTCCGCCGCTTCCGAGCCGTCGATGTCGTCAAAGAGAGTGACCACGACCTTTTGCGCCACGAATATCGGTCCCTTCGTGCGGCACGTCGTTACAGCTCAACGCCGACGACATGCCGAGTATCGGCTATTGCCAATTCATTTGTACAGTGCCCGGCAATGGAAAGTGAAGCCCGACTAAAACCGTCCGCGTGTCCGGGTCGCAATAGGTGAACGGACGGACGGTGGGAACTTTCCCAGAACTTTTCGCGGGTGTGCGGCTTCGACACCCGATCGTGATGCGCCTCACGTAGTTTCCTCCAACTCTACCCGCGTAGAAATTTTGTGCGGGTAGTCTGAAGGAACCTGCTCAGCACCACACACCGGGAGTGCCAGTGGCACGCGTCGTAGTCGACGTCATGCTCAAGCCGGAGATCCTCGACCCCCAGGGCCAGGCGGTCCAGCGTGCGCTGCCGCGCCTGGGATTCGAAGGGATCTCGGACGTACGTCAGGGAAAGCGTTTCGAACTGGAAGTTGACGGGCCGGTTGACGAGGCCGCGCTCGCCCGGATCCGCGATCTTGCGGAATCCTTCCTCGCCAACACGGTGATCGAGGACTTCACGGTCCGGATCGACGAAGTCGCGGAGGCGGCGAAGTGACCGCTCGTATTGGCGTCGTCACTTTCCCGGGCAGCCTGGACGACCGGGACACCCAGCGTGCGATCCGTATCGCCGGCGCCGAGCCCGTCGCCCTCTGGCACAAGGACAAGGACCTCAAGCAGGTCGACGCCGTCGTGCTGTGCGGCGGATTCTCCTACGGCGACTACCTGCGGGCCGGTGCCATCGCCCGCTTCTCGCCCGTGATGGAGCCGCTCGTCGAGCAGGCGAAGGCCGGTCTCCCGGTCCTCGGCATCTGCAACGGCTTCCAGATCCTCACCGAGGCCCACCTTCTCCCGGGCGCGATGCTCGGCAACGACCACCTCCACTTCATCTGCCGCGACCAGAAGCTGCGGGTGGAGAACGCAGAGACCTCCTGGACCGCCGACTACCGCGCGGGCCAGGAGATCCACATTCCGCTGAAGAACATGGACGGCCGGTACGTCGCCGACGAGTACACGCTCGACAAGCTGGAGGCGGAGGGCCGCGTCGCCTTCCGCTACGTGGCCCGCGACGGAGTCGCTGATGAGCGCTACAACCCGAACGGCTCGCTGCGGGACATCGCCGGCATCACCAACGAGGCCGGGAACATCGTCGGCCTCATGCCGCACCCCGAGCACGCCGTCGAGCCGCTGATCGGTACGGGCCGTACCGACGGGCTCCCGTTCTTCACCTCGATCCTCAAGAAGCTGGTCAACGCATGAGCCGGACGCCTCTGGACACGGTCGAGCACGCGGCCGCGACCCCCGACGTCGAGCTGCCCTGGGCCGAACTCGGTCTGAAGAAGGACGAGTACGAGCGGGTGGTGGAGATCCTCGGCCGCCGCCCGACCGGCGCCGAACTCGCCATGTACTCGGTCATGTGGTCCGAGCACTGCTCGTACAAGTCCTCCAAGGTCCACCTGCGGCAGTTCGGCGAGAAGGCGCCCCAGTCGGACGCGCTGCTCGTCGGCATCGGCGAGAACGCCGGCGTGGTGGACGTCGGCCAGGGCTACGCGGTCACGTTCAAGGTCGAGTCGCACAACCACCCGTCGTACGTCGAGCCCTACCAGGGCGCGGCCACCGGCGTCGGCGGCATCGTCCGCGACATCATCGCGATGGGCGCCCGCCCGGTCGCGGTCGTGGACCCGCTGCGCTTCGGCGCCGCCGACCACCCCGACACCAAGCGCGTCCTGCCGGGCGTCGTCGCCGGCATCGGCGGCTACGGCAACTGCCTGGGCCTGCCCAACATCGGCGGCGAGGTCGTCTTCGACGCCTGCTACCAGGGCAACCCGCTGGTCAACGCCGGTGCCATCGGCGTGATGCGGCACGAGGACATCCACCTTGCCAAGGCCTCCGGCGCCGGCAACAAGGTCATCCTGTACGGCGCCCGCACGGGCGGCGACGGCATCGGCGGCGCGTCGATCCTGGCCTCCGAGACCTTCGACGACGCCAAGCCGTCGAAGCGCCCCGCCGTCCAGGTCGGCGACCCCTTCCAGGAGAAGCTCCTCATCGAGTGCACCCTGGAGGCGTTCCGGGAGAAGCTGGTCGTCGGCATCCAGGACCTCGGCGCGGCCGGTCTGTCCTGCGCCACCTCCGAGCTGGCCTCCAACGGCTCGGGCGGTATGAGCGTCACCCTGGACGACGTCCCGCTGCGCGACTCGACCCTGTCTCCTGAGGAGATCCTCATGAGCGAGTCGCAGGAGCGCATGTGCGCGGTCGTGGAGCCGTCGAAGGTCGACCGCTTCCTGGAGATCTGCGAGAAGTGGGACGTCATCGCCACCGTCATCGGTGAGGTCACCGACGGCGACCGCCTGGAGATCTTCTGGCACGGCGAGAAGATCGTGGACGTCGACCCGCGTACGGTCGCGCACGAGGGTCCCGTCTACGAGCGCCCCTACGCCCGCCCCGACTGGCAGGACGCCCTCCAGGCCGACAGCGCCGACAAGCTGCCCCGCCCGGCGACGAGCGAGGAGCTGAAGGACCAGGTCCTGAAGCTGGTGGCCTCGCCGAACCAGGCGTCGAAGAAGTGGATCACGTCCCAGTACGACCACTTCGTGCAGGGCAACACCGTCCTCGCCATGCCGGAGGACTCCGGCATGATCCGCGTGGACGAGGAGAGCGGTCTCGGCGTCGCCATCGCCACGGACGGCAACGGCCGTTACGCCAAGCTCGACCCGTACGCGGGCGCCCAGCTGGCCCTGGCCGAGGCGTACCGGAACGTCGCCACGACCGGTGCCAAGCCGCTGGCCGTCTCCGACTGCCTGAACTTCGGCTCGCCCGAGGACCCCGCGGTGATGTGGCAGTTCGCCGAGGCCGTGCGCGGTCTGGCGGACGGCTGCCTGCAGCTGGGCACCCCGGTGACCGGCGGCAACGTCTCGCTCTACAACCAGACGGGCGAGGTGGCGATCCACCCGACCCCGGTGGTGGCCGTGCTCGGCGTGATCGACGACGTCGCCCGCCGCACCCCGGTCGCCTTCCAGGAGGAGGGCCACCTGCTCTACCTCCTCGGCGACACCCGCGAGGAGTTCGGCGGCTCGGCCTGGTCCCAGGTGATCCACGACCACCTGGGCGGCCTGCCCCCGGCCGTGGACCTGGAGCGGGAGCGCCTGCTGGCCGAGATCCTGATCTCCGCCTCCCGCGACGGCATGATCGACTCCGCGCACGACCTGTCCGACGGCGGCCTGATCCAGGCCGTGGTGGAGTCCGCGCTGCTCGGCGGCAAGGGCGCGCGTCTGGTCGTCCCCGACGGTCTGGACGCCTTCACCTTCCTGCTCTCCGAGTCGGCCGGGCGTGCCGTCGTCGCCGTGCCGCGTTCGGAGGAGGTCCGGTTCAACGACATGTGCGGTGCGCGCGGCCTGCCCGCCACCCGCATCGGCGTCGTGGACGGGGACGCGGTCGAGGTGCAGGGCGAGTTCGCGCTCACCCTGGAGGAGCTGCGCAAGGCCCACGAGGAGACCATTCCGGCGCTGCTGGCCTAGCCTCGCGGCGCGCCGCCGCCCGTCTCCCCAGGAAGGCCCCGCCCGGGGTTCCGGGCGGGGCCTTCCGCGCCGGGCGGGGCCGTTTCGCCGGCCGTTCCGCCGTGCGGGGCCGGCCCTTCGGCCGCCGTGGCGGGGCCGGCGCACCGCGTCGTCACCCGGCCCCGGAGGCCCGTGTCGCGAGGGCATAGGCTCACCGCCATGCCACCGGCCAGGAAACGCGCCCGCAGCTACGACCCCGCCAGGACCCGGACCGCGGTCTTCGCCCAGCTCGGCCACGTACGGCAGGCCGTGCGCGGCCTCGCCCCCGAGCAGCTCGCCCTGCCCACCCGGCTCGGCGACTGGACCGTACGGGACCTGGTCGCGCACATCGGCACGGCGGCCACCGCCCTCCACCGGGCCCTGGACCTCCCCGCCCCGCCCCGGCAGACGGTCACCCTCGTCGAGTGGGCCTTTTCCACCGGGCACCGGGCCGCCGGCATCGACGACTCCACCCGGGGCGCCACCGCCGCCCACCCGGACCTCGACGCCTACCTCACCGACGCCGACCACACCCTGCGCGCCCTGCTCGACGAGCACCCCGGCGGCCGGCTGCTGGAGACCGGCGCGGGCGCCCTGCCGCTGGACGACTACCTCGTCACCCGGACGGTCGAACTCGTCGTCCACACCGACGACCTCAATGCCGCCGTCCCCGGCCTGGACGTGCCGTACGACCGGCAGGCGCTGGCCGCCGCCACCCGGCTGCTCGCCGACGCCCTCGCCGCGAAGGCGCCGGGCGGCTCCACGGAGGTGCGGGTGCCGCCGTACGCCGTCGTGCAGTGCGTCGAGGGCCCCCGGCACACCCGCGGCACCCCGCCCAACGTCGTGGAGACCGACCCGCTGACCTGGATCCGGCTGGCCACCGGCCGCTCGGTCTGGCAGGAGGCCGTGGCGGCGGCGAAGGTCAGCGCGAGCGGGGAGCGGTCGGACATCGGGGGTCTGCTGCCGGTCATGTCCTGACGGAACCGGCGGCCCGGCCCGGCCGTCGAACCGGTATGAAACGGCACAAGCAGCGCATGTTCCTGGTGATGGCCGCCGTGCTCGTCCCGCTCGCGGCGGCCTGTGGGAGCGCCCAGGGCGCACCGGCCGGGCCGCCCCTGACCGGAGTGGAGTGGCGGGTCGACAGCCTCACCGCCGACGGCGTCACCCGGCAGGCGCCGGCCGCCGCCCGCATCCGCCTCGGCACGGACGGCCAGGCCACCGGCAACCTCGGCTGCAACGGGTTCAGCGCCCGCGTCACCGTGGCCGGCGACCGGATCACCCTCGGCGGCCTCCGGAGCACCAAGATGGCCTGCGACCCCGAGCGGATGGCCTTCGAGCGCGCCCTCGCCCGCGCGCTGACCACCGGCACGCTCACCGCCCGGACCGACGACGGGAGGCTGACGCTCACCGACGGCGACGGCGACCTCGTCCGGCTCAGCCGAGGCGCCCCCGAATGATGTGCGACACCTCACTCATGGATACGGGCCGAAGGGCCGCGAGCGTCGGCCACAAGGGCACCACCGGCCACTCTGGCCCCAGGCCCACCCCGCTGACCTGCGTAAACCCAGAAAGCACCAAGGTGATCGGCAAGCCGGGATCTGTTAAGGCCGTGTATCCCCAATTCGGACCAGTGGTCGATCTCGCCTACACTCGGTGGCGTGCCACGTGGTGACGGTCGACTCAATCACGATCTGCTTCCCAACGAGAAGGGCCCCCAGGACGCTTGCGGCGTCTTCGGCGTCTGGGCTCCGGGCGAAGAGGTCGCAAAGCTCACGTACTTCGGGCTCTACGCCCTCCAGCACCGGGGTCAGGAATCCGCGGGAATCGCGGTCAGCAACGGCTCCCAGATCCTCGTCTTCAAGGACATGGGCCTGGTCTCCCAGGTCTTCGACGAGACCTCGCTCGGTTCGCTCCAGGGTCATATCGCGGTCGGACACGCCCGCTACTCGACCACCGGCGCCTCCGTGTGGGAGAACGCCCAGCCGACGTTCCGTGCCACCGCGCACGGCTCGATCGCGCTCGGTCACAACGGCAACCTGGTCAACACGGCGCAGCTCGCCGCGATGGTCGCCGAACTGCCGAACGACAACAACAGCCGCTCCACCCGGGTCGCGGCCACCAACGACACCGACCTGCTGACGGCCCTGCTGGCCGCCCAGGTCGACGAGGACGGCAAGCCGCTCACCATCGAGGAGGCCGCGCACGCGGTGCTTCCGAAGGTGCGGGGCGCCTTCTCCCTCGTCTTCATGGACGAGGGCACCCTCTACGCCGCCCGTGACCCGCAGGGCATCCGCCCGCTGGTCCTCGGCCGCCTGGAGCGCGGCTGGGTGGTCGCCTCCGAGTCCGCGGCGCTCGACATCTGCGGCGCGAGCTTCGTGCGGGAGATCGAGCCGGGCGAGTTCGTCGCCATCGACGAGAACGGTCTGCGCAGCTCTCGATTCGCGGAAGCGAAGCCCAAGGGCTGTGTCTTCGAGTACGTGTACCTGGCCCGCCCGGACACCGACATCGCCGGCCGGAACGTGTACCTCTCCCGGGTGGAGATGGGCCGCCGTCTGGCCAAGGAAGCCCCCGCAGAGGCCGATCTGGTCATAGCGACCCCGGAGTCCGGCACTCCGGCCGCCATCGGCTACGCGGAAGCCTCCGGCATCCCCTTCGGCAACGGCCTGGTGAAGAACGCCTACGTCGGCCGGACCTTCATCCAGCCCTCGCAGACCATCCGCCAGCTGGGTATCCGCCTGAAGCTGAACCCGCTGAAGGAAGTCATCAAGGGCAAGCGCCTGGTCGTCGTGGACGACTCCATCGTGCGCGGCAACACCCAGCGGGCCCTGGTCCGCATGCTGCGCGAGGCCGGCGCCGCCGAGGTCCACATCCGGATCTCCTCCCCGCCCGTGAAGTGGCCGTGCTTCTTCGGCATCGACTTCGCCACCCGCGCGGAGCTGATCGCCAACGGCATGACCATCGAGGAGATCGGCACCAGCCTCGGCGCCGACTCCCTGGCCTACATCTCCATCGACGGCATGATCGAGGCGACCACGATCGCCAAGCCGAACCTCTGCCGCGCCTGCTTCGACGGCGAGTACCCGATGGAGCTGCCGGACCCCGAGCTGCTCGGCAAGCAGCTTCTGGAGACCGAGCTGGCGGCCGGCCCCGCCGCCACGGCCGCGGCCGACGCGATCCGCCGCCCGTAACACCCTGCAGTACGACACGAAAGCTCTCACAGTCATGTCTGAGACAACTGGTGCCAGCTACGCAGCGGCGGGCGTCGACATCGAGGCGGGCGACCGCGCCGTCGAGCTGATGAAGGAGTGGGTGAAGAAGACCCAGCGGCCCGAGGTCCTGGGCGGCCTCGGCGGCTTCGCCGGGCTCTTCGACGCCTCCGCCCTCAAGCGCTACGAGCGCCCGCTGCTGGCCTCCGCCACGGACGGCGTCGGCACGAAGGTCGACATCGCACGCCGCATGGGCGTCTACGACACCATCGGCCACGACCTGGTCGCCATGGTCATGGACGACATCGTGGTGTGCGGTGCCGAGCCGCTGTTCATGACCGACTACATCTGCGTCGGCAAGGTCCACCCCGAGCGTGTCGCGTCCATCGTGAAGGGCATCGCGGAGGGCTGTGTGCTGGCCGGCTGCGCCCTGGTGGGCGGCGAGACGGCCGAGCACCCCGGTCTGCTGGGGGCGGACGACTTCGACGTCGCCGGCGCCGGTACGGGCGTCGTGGAGGCCGACCGCCTGCTGGGCGCGGATCGTATCCGTACGGGTGACACCGTGATCGCCATGGCGTCCTCCGGGCTTCACTCGAACGGATACTCCCTGGTCCGCCACGTCCTGCTGGACCGCGCGGGCCTCGCCCTGGAAGCGGAGATCCCGGAGCTGGGCCGCGCCCTCGGCGAGGAGCTGCTGGAGCCGACCAAGATCTACTCGCTGGACTGCCTGGCGCTGACCCGGACCGCCGAGGTGCACGCCTACAGCCACATCACCGGCGGCGGGCTCGCGGCCAACCTGGCCCGGGTGATCCCGGACGGCCTGCACGCCGTGGTCGACCGCTCCACCTGGACCCCGGGCGCGATCTTCGACCTGGTCGGGAAGACCGGCGACGTCGAGCGCCTGGAGCTGGAGAAGACCCTCAACATGGGCGTCGGCATGATGGCGATCGTGCCGGAGGAGTCCACCGAGGTGGCCCTCGCGACCCTGGCCGACCGCGGGGTCGAGGCATGGGTCGCCGGCGAGATCACCGACCGGGGCGACAAGGAGACCGGCGCCGAGCTGGTCGGGGACTACGCGAGCTGAGCCTGCGGGCGGCACCGCGGGTAGCACCGTGGGCAGCACAGAACCCGGTCGGTGGCAGTGCCACCGACCGGGCGGGTGCTGAGTACTAGGTCAAGCGCCGCGACGGTGCTGTGAGGGACCCTCGTCCTCGTCCTCGTCGTCGTCCTCATAGAGGTCGGCGTACCGAGAGTAAAGATCGTCCTCGTCGTTCTCATCGTCCTCGAACGGCTCGCCGTTCGGCGGCTGGCTCGAAGTCGATGCGCCCAGTTCACTGGCCAGACGTGACAGATCAGTCCCACCGCTGTTGTACTTCAGCTGGCGGGCGACCTTTGTCTGCTTGGCCTTGGCCCGGCCGCGCCCCATGGCTCGACCCCCTCGGTGACGGGGCTCGACGGCCCCAGAGTCTGACACGCGTTCATGATCGGAACGGACCCTCCGTGGAGAGGCCGGTCCGTAGGGCTTCCACGGTACCTGAGCCCGCGCCCATACGGTACGTCGCCCGCAGCACGCGCGTGTGCCCTGGACCTTCGAGGCGCCCCGTCCTCGCTGGTCAATGGCGATTTTAACCACTTATCGGGGAACGACCCGCCGGTGGAAGTGAGAGTTCTCTCTAAGTTGCCGCCGACGGGTACCGCTCATATGTGCGATCGGGCTAGTGCGCGACCCGGCTCGCACGGGCGTCGGCCATCCGCTGCTCGGCGATCCGGTCGGCCGCGGCGGCCGGCGGGATCCCGTCCTCCTTCGCACGTGCGAATATGGCCAGCGTGGTGTCGAAGATCCTCGCCGCCTTCGCCTTGCACCGGTCGAAGTCGAACCCGTGCAGCTCGTCGGCCACCTGGATGACCCCGCCGGCGTTCACCACGTAGTCCGGCGCGTAGAGGATCCCGCGGTCGGCGAGGTCCTTCTCCACACCCGGATGGGCCAGCTGGTTGTTGGCCGCCCCGCACACCACCTTGGCGGTGAGCACCGGCACGCTGAGGTCGTTCAGGGCGCCGCCGAGGGCGCAGGGGGCGTAGATGTCGAGGCCCTCGACCCGGATCAGCTCCTCGGTGTCGGCGACCGCCGAGACCCCTGCCGGGTACTGGTCGAGGATCCGCCGGACGGTGTCCGCGCGCACGTCCGTGATCACGACCTCGGCGCCCTCGTCGCGCAGGTGCCGGACCAGGTGGTGGCCGACCTTGCCGACGCCGGCGATGCCCACCTTGCGACCGCGCAGCGAGGGGTCGCCCCACAGGTGCTGGGCGGAGGCGCGCATGCCCTGGTAGACGCCGAAGGCGGTGAGCACGGAGGAGTCGCCGGCGCCGCCGTTCTCGGGGGAGCGGCCGGTGGTCCAGCGGCACTCGCGGGCCACGACGTCCATGTCGGCGACGTACGTGCCGACGTCGCAGGCGGTGACGTAGCGCCCACCGAGGGAGGCGACCATGCGGCCGTACGCGAGGAGCAGTTCCTCGGTCTTGTCGCGCTCGGGGTCACCGATGATCACGGCCTTGCCGCCGCCGTGGTCGAGACCGGCCATGGCGTTCTTGTAGGACATTCCGCGCGCGAGGTTGAGGGCGTCGGCGACGGCCTCGGCCTCGGTGGCGTACGGATAGAAGCGCGTGCCGCCGAGGGCGGGGCCCAGGGCGGTGGAGTGGATGGCGATCACGGCCTTGAGGCCGCTGGCCTGGTCCTGACAGAGCACGACCTGCTCATGGCCGCCCTGGTCCGAGTGGAACAGGGTGTGCAGGACATCAGCAGGCGCGCCGGTTACGTCGGTCACTGTGGTGACTCCTGTGTACATAGCGGCGAGTGGGGTGCGGTCCCCGTACGGGTGGCGGAGAGCCGTGGCATGAGCGTAGAGCCTCGGCCCACTCACCATCCGCGCAGTGTTCAGGATCACCCTCCAGGGCCCTCTGCGCACGCATGACCGTGGCACGATTTGCAGTGGTTTCGAGCCGGGTCCGATGGGGAGGGGAGCAGGCGTGCCGAAGGTGTCCTCCGTGGTCGTCCCCTATGCCGCCTACCTGCGTGTGTACGAGCCGCTGGGCGCCTTCCCGGAGCCGGAGCGCGGCCACTGGGCGCGCTACGCCCGCCGCTCCGACCGACCCTCCTACCAGGACGAACTGCGGCGTTCCCTGGCCGACTTGCTGCCCACCCCGCCGATCGCGGTGCCGGTGCACGAGAGCGGCGACGCCTTCGTGCTGGAGGTCGACGGCGTGGTCTGCGTCTGTCCCTGGCGGACCCGGCTGCGCGGCTGGCAGGCCCTGGACGAGCTGGCCGAGGAGCTGCCGCCGCCCGTGCTGGACGCCGTGCTGCCGCCGCTGGTGCGCCGCCAGGCCGCCCAGGACTACGAGCGCTGGCTCGCCCGCAACCCCGACGCCCGCCCGTGGATCCGCACGGCGACCTGGCAGGTGCCGCTGAACTGGTTCGTGCTGGTCTCGGACGAGGAGCGGCGGTACGACAAGGGGACCGCCGACGTGCCGCCGGTGCTGCGCTACCGCACGCCGATGGTGCAGGCCCGGCGCCGGGTGGCGCGGGGGCTGCGCACGCTGAAGGACGCCGTCGAGGAGGGGCCGCTGATCGACGGCCTGCTGGACGTCGGCCGGTGGCTGGAGGAGTTCCACCCGCGCTCGCTCGTGGAGCTGGACTACGGCGGGCTGGTGCACGTGCTGCCGGCGGGGGAGCTGGAGGGCGACCACTCGGCGGCGGACGTGGCCGCCGGCATCGAGGCGCTGCGCCGGGGGGACGGGACGGCCGCCGGGGAGGCGTACGGGCGGCTGGTGGAGCGGTGGCGGGCCGTGCGGGACAGACGTTCCGCGAACTGAGTGACGTACGTCACGGTCAAATCGCGTCCCAAGGACGTACGTTCTACTCGCCTAGACCACCTGATGGGACGTTGGTCCCGATCTGGACTTTTGTCTCAAGGGTGACGGACAGCACTTACCCGGCTCTTGCGCCCCTTACCGCTCCTCGTGCCAAAATAGGACAAGGAGTCCGGGGAGGGCTCCATCCGCCCAACTATGCTCCGCTCTGGGCGGATTCTCAGCATTGCACGCTTTGGGGGGTCTGGTGACTCCTGATCGCCCCTGTGACTGATCGTCACAGTGGCGTGACTGTCCGCTATGGCATGGTCCATCGGCTTCCGTCGCTGATGAACACCTGGGAGGGCAATTCCATCGGTTTGGCCGACGCGGCTGGACAGATGGTGTAGTTGTAGTGCCGAGGACAAGCCGTTCGTCCTATAACCGACTCGACTCGCGTCCGCCATTTCGGGCAACGCGGGTCAAGGTGCAGAATTTAGAGGAAAGAACCGAGAAGGTTCGGTTCTCCCGAGGAGGCCGCTCATGACCGCTCGCACCCCTGATGCCGAGCCGCTGCTGACCCCGGCTGAGGTCGCCACCATGTTCCGTGTCGACCCCAAGACGGTCACGCGGTGGGCGAAGGCCGGCAAGCTCACTTCGATCCGTACGCTCGGCGGGCACCGCCGCTACCGCGAGGCCGAGGTTCGTGCCCTGCTGGCGGGTATCCCGCAGCAGCGCAGCGAGGCCTGAACAACTCCATAACCGGGCAAGACGGTCGGTCCCCCAACCGGCCGAGGCGCCCGAAACCCTAGCTCCAAGCGACGCGGGACCTGCCCCAACAGGACCCTCGCCCAGGCCGAAGAGAACGTTGTAGGCAAGCGACACAGGGTGCGTCGTAGATCGCGCTGGACTCCGCCGGGTCCAGCGCGATCTTTTTTGTGCGCAGGTCGGTGGTGGGGGCGCTGCTGGTGAGCGTCCTTGTCGGAGTCTGGGGGCGCCTGTCGGAACGGCTGTGCGCGGTCCTTGGGGAGGGTGCAATTGCACATATTAAATTGACCCGTTGTATGACGGGGGTAAGTTCCACTGTTTCAAAAACCCATGCGGTGACTCCCGTCACATGTCCGGACGCTTGTTCGCTCCGGTCGGCATGCGCTAGTGGAACCGATCGCTCCAGCGTCCCATGCCCGCAAGGGGGTTGGGCCCGGCGGGGTCACGCGGGACGAGGGCCTTCGTCCTCGGCGGTCTCCTGGTCGGCCTCCTGGCCGCGGGAGCCGGCGTCCATCGCCAGCTGCAGCAGGCGGTGGCAGACGGGACAGTGGCGGGTGAGGTGCCGGTAGGACGAGGCGGCCGACAGGTGCGCCCTCAGAAGTGCCCGTGTCTCGTGCCGTACCGACGCCGCCATACGCCACCTCCAGGGGCCGCACGGGAGGAACGAGCCCTGCTCCCTGGGTACCGAGGGAATGTGACGCCGTCAAGGGCGCGAGACCGCCCGCGCCACCCCCCGGGGGCGCCCCGCGCAAGCCGGCCGTGCGTCCTTCCCCGCCACGGTGACGGGAGGCGCCCCGGACGCGCCTGAGGCCCGCTGCCCCTTCCGGGCGTGAACCCGGGCGCGACCGGGGCCCGCTGCCGCCTCGGAGTGCGGGCCTCGGGTGCGGGGCTCGCTGCCGTCTCGGGGTGCGGGCCTCGGATACGACGGAGACCCGCTCTCCCTCTCGGGTGCGGGCCTCGGTCTCTGTGCGGTCCTGACGGGATGTGCTGTGTCTGATGGCGGCTGCGCCGCGGGCGCGGTCTCCGCCGTGCGGGGTGACGGTGCTTGGTGGTGGGGGGATACGACGGAGGCCCGCTCTCCCTCTCGGGTGCGGGCCTCGATCTCTGTGCGGTCCTGACGGGATTTGAACCCGCGGCCTCCACCTTGACAGGGTGGCGAGCACTCCAAACTGCTCCACAGGACCTTGCTTCGCTGCGCTTGTTCGTGCGTTGCGCTGCGAGAAGGACTGTACAGGAGGGTGAGGGTCCTGGTCGAACTCACCCTCCGTACCCGTACGGCTACGGCGCTGCCGTGTCGATCGCCTTCACGATCCGCTTGTCCGAGACGGGGTACGCCGTGCCCAGCGCGTGGGCGAAATAGCTGACCCGCAGCTCCTCGATCATCCAGCGGATGTCCAGGACCGAGGACGGCACCGGGCGGCCCTTGGGGAGCTGCTCCAGGAGCCAGGCGTACTCGTCCTGCATCTCGTGGACCTTCTCCATGCGCGTGGTGTCCCGCTGGACGTTGGTCGCCATCTGCTGGAGCCGGCGGTCGGCGGCCACCATGTAGCGCATCAGGTCGGGCAGGCGCCGTATGCCCGCCCAGGTGACGAAACCGGGCTTCACGAGGGCGTCCAGCTGCTTGCGGACGTCCGTGAGGTTGGCGAGCAGCGCCGGGCTGCGGACGGCCTTCAGACGGCGCTCACAGGCCTGCCAGGCGGCGAGGACCTGCTGCACCTGGGCGACCGTGCGGACCGTGGTGTCCACGATCTCCGCGCGCACCTTGTCGTACAGCTTCCGGTAGGACTCCTCGTCCCACGCCGGCCCCCCGAAGTCCGCGATGAGCTTGTCCGCCGCCGCCGTCGCGCAGTCGTCGAACAGGGCCTGGATCGAGCCGTGCGGGTTGGCGGAGAGCGCCAGCTTCTGGGCGTTCGTCAGCTTCTCCGAGGCGAACTTCGCCGGGTTCACGGGGATGTTGCGCAGGATCAGCCGGCGGGTGCCCTTCCACATGGCTTCCGCCTGCTCGGCCTCCGTGTCGAAGAGGCGTACGGAGACCGTGTCGCCGTCGTCCACGAGCGCGGGATACGCCTTGACCGGCTGTCCGGCCCGGCGCGTCTCGAAGACCCGGGTGAGGGTCCCGATCGTCCAGTCCGTCAGCCCCTTGCGCTCCAGGGACTCGCCGCCCTCCCGGGACGCGGTCGCCGCCGCGGCCTGGGACAGCGCCTGGCGGGCCTTCGGCTTCAGGCTCAGCTTGAGCGCTTCCAGGTCCTTGTCCTCGGCGAGCTTGCGGCGCCGCTCGTCGACGATCCGGAACGTGATCTTCAGATGGTCGGGGACCTTCGCCCAGTCGAAGTCCTCCGCCTCGAAGGGGACACCGACCATGCGCTTCAGCTCGCGGGCCATCGTGACCGGCAGCGGCTCCTGGAGGGGCACGGCCCTCTCCAGGAACGCGCGCGCGTAGTTCGGCGCGGGCACGTAGTTGCGGCGGATCGGCTTGGGGAGGGAACGGATCAGCTCCGTCACCACCTCCTCGCGCAGGCCCGGGATCTGCCAGTCGAAGCCCTCGTCGGTGACCTGGTTGAGCACCTGGAGCGGGACGTGGACCGTCACACCGTCGGCGTCCGCGCCCGGCTCGAACTGGTACGTGACCCGGAACTTCAGGTCGCCCTGGCGCCAGGTGTCCGGGTAGTCGGCCTTGGTGACCGCCTCCGCCGACTCCCGGATGAGCATCTCCCGCTCGAAGTCCAGGAAGTCCGGCTGCTCCTGCCGCTTCCGCTTCCACCAGGAGTCGAAGTGGGCCCCCGAGACGGCGTGTTCGGGCACCCGCTGGTCGTAGAAGTCGAAGAGCGTGTCGTCGTCCACGACGATGTCCCGGCGCCGGGCGCGGTGCTCCAGCTCCTCGACCTCGCTGAGGAGCTTGCGGTTGTCGGCGAAGAACTTGTGGTGCGTGCGCCAGTCGCCCTCGACCAGGGCGTTGCGGATGAACAGTTCGCGGCTGACCTCGGGATCGATCCGGCCGTAGTTCACCTTGCGCTGGGCGACGATCGGGACGCCGTACAGCGTGACCTTCTCGTACGCCATCACGGCCGCCTGGTCCTTCTCCCAGTGCGGTTCGCTGTACGTCCGCTTCAGGAGGTGCCCGGCGAGCGGTTCCACCCACTCCGGCTCGATCTTGGCGTTGACCCGCGCCCAGAGCCTGCTCGTCTCCACCAGCTCGGCCGACATCAGGAACTTCGGCTGCTTGCGGAACAGCGCCGAGCCCGGGAAGACCGCGAACTTGGCGTTGCGGGCGCCCAGGTACTCGTTCTTGTTGCCGTCCTTCACGTCCTTCATCCCGATGTGGGAGAGCAGGCCGGCGAGGAGGGAGACATGGACGCGGTCGGCCGGGGCGTCGTCCTCGTTGAGGTGGATGCCCATCTGCTTGGCGACCGTGCGCAGCTGGGTGTAGATGTCCTGCCATTCGCGAATGCGCAGGAAGTTCAGGTACTCCTGCTTGCACATCCGGCGGAAGGAGCTGGAGCCGCGCTCCTTCTGCTGCTCGCGGATGTACCGCCACAGGTTCAGGTAGGCGAGGAAGTCGCTGGTCTCGTCCTTGAAGCGGGCGTGCTGCTGGTCGGCCTGCGCCTGCTTGTCGGCGGGGCGCTCGCGCGGGTCCTGGATGGACAGGGCCGCGGCGATGACCATGACCTCGCGCGCACAGCCGTTGCGGTCGGCCTCCAGGACCATCCGGGCCAGGCGGGGGTCGACGGGCAGCTGGGCCAGCTTGCGGCCGGTGTCCGTGAGCCGCTTGCGGACGTCCTTCTGGTCCGGGTCCAGGGCGTGCAGCTCCTGCAGCAGCTGCACGCCGTCGCGGATGTTGCGGTGGTCCGGCGGGTCGATGAAGGGGAACTTCTCGATGTCGCCGAGGCCGGCCGCGGTCATCTGGAGGATGACGCTCGCCAGGTTCGTGCGGAGGATCTCCGCGTCCGTGAACTCCGGGCGGGCGTCGAAGTCGTCCTCGGAGTACAGGCGGATGCAGATGCCGTCGGACGTACGGCCGCAGCGGCCCTTGCGCTGGTTGGCGCTGGCCTGGGAGATGGGCTCGATGGGCAGCCGCTGGACCTTGGTGCGGTGGCTGTAGCGGCTGATCCGGGCGAAGCCGGGGTCGATGACGTACTTGATGCCGGGGACGGTGAGGGAGGTCTCGGCCACGTTGGTCGCCAGAACGATCCTGCGGCCGGTGTGCGGCTGGAAGACCCGGTGCTGCTCGGCGTGGGACAGCCGGGCGTAGAGGGGCAGCACCTCGGTGAATCTGTACTTCTTCTTCTCCAGGGCGTCGGCGGTGTCCCGGATCTCCCGCTCGCCGGAGAGGAAGACGAGGATGTCGCCCTTCCCCTCGCCCATCAGCTCCTCGACGGCGTCCGTGATCGCCGTGATCTGGTCGCGGTCGGCGTCCTCGGAGTCCTCCTCCAGGAGCGGCCGGTAACGCACCTCGACGGGGTACGTCCGGCCGCTGACCTCGACGATCGGGGCGTCGCCGAAGTGCCGCGAGAAGCGCTCCGGGTCGATGGTGGCCGAGGTGATGACGACCTTGAGGTCCGGGCGCTTCGGCAGCAGCTGGGCGAGGTAGCCCAGCAGGAAGTCGATGTTGAGGGACCGTTCGTGGGCCTCGTCGATGATGATCGTGTCGTAGGCGCGCAGCTCGCGGTCGGTCTGGATCTCCGCGAGCAGGATGCCGTCCGTCATCAGCTTGACGAAGGTGGCGTCCGGGTTCACCTGGTCGGTGAACCGGACCTTCCAGCCGACGGTTTCGCCCAGAGGCGTGTCCAGCTCGTCCGCGACCCGCTCGGCGACGGTCCGGGCGGCGATACGACGGGGCTGGGTGTGCCCGATCATGCCGCGCAGGCCGCGGCCCAGCTCCATACAGATCTTGGGGATCTGCGTGGTCTTGCCGGACCCGGTCTCACCGGCCACGATGACGACCTGGTGATCGCGGATGGCTGCCGCGATCTCGTCCTTCTTCTGGCTGACGGGCAGCTGCTCGGGGTAGGTGACGGCCGGCACGCGGGAGCGTCGCTCGGCCATCCGGTCCTCTGCGCGGCCGATCTCGGTCTCGATCTCGGTGAGGACGGCGGCACGGGCCTCGGGCTTACGGATCTTGCGCGCGCCCTCCAGCCGTCGGCCGAGCCGGTGCGCGTCGCGCAGCGACAGCTCGGTCAGACGGGGGGCGAGGGTGCCGAGGGCGGGGGCGGGATGCGTAGACATACGCGGTCCAGGATCTCACCCCAGCCGAAAATCACGCGAACGATTTGACCGCGGGCGGTGGCGAGCGCCTCGAAGGGGCGCGGGACCGGGTCCGAGGTGCGGCTTCCGCCGCCCGGATGCGGCCGACCGCGAAGGGGGTGCGAGCCCGGCGACCGACGGGCACCTCCCACGGCGAGATGCCAAAGTAACCGTTATGTCCGATTCCCCGCACGGAGAGCACGGTTCCCCGCACGGAGGCCAGGGTCCCCCGCGCGAAGAACGCGATGCCCCGCACGGAGAGCACGGCCGGCACGGAGAGCACGGCCGCCCCCCGACCCGCGCGGAACGCTGGACGGCGTTCCGGAAGTCGCCCTTCCTGCCCGCGACGGTCCTGCTGCTGCTCATCGCCGCGGCGGCCGGCCTGTTCGCCGGTTCCTACACCTACGCCATGGCCAACCCGACCCCGCACGTCATTCCCACGGCGGTGACCGCGTCCAACGACGAGCCGGCGGCCCGGCGTTTCATCGACGGCATGGAAAAGGCCCTGAACGCCTCACTGAGGCTGCACGCCTACGACAGCCGGCGGGCGGCGGTGCGGGCGGTGGACGAGCAGAAGGTGTTCGCCGTGGTGGAGGCGCCCGCGGGCGGCCGGTCGGTCACCCTGGACGTGTCGGGTGCCTCGGGGGCCACGGTCGCCCAGCTGCTCGGGGAGGCGGCGGTGAAGGTGGGCCGGGCCACCGGCACGACCGTGGTGGTCCGCGACCTGAAGCCGTTGCAGAAGGGCGATCCGCGAGGGCTCGCGATCTTCTACATCTCGCTCGCCGCCGTGATCATCGGATTCATCGGAGCCATCCAGCTCAGCGTGCACGCGAAGGCGCTCAACCCCCTGGAGCGCATCGCCTTCATCGTCGCCTACGCCCTGCTCGGCGGGTTCACGATCGCCGCGGTGGTGGACTGGTGGCTGAAGGCGGTGCGGCTGCCGTTCGTCGAGTCGTGGTTCATCCTCGCCCTGACGATGTTCACCTCCGGCATGGTGTTCACGATGTTCAACACCCTGTTCGGACGGTGGGCGATGCTGCCGACCTGGGGGCTGATGGTGCTGCTGGGCAATCCGTCGTCCGGCGGCGCGGTGTCCTGGCCGCTGCTGCCGTCCCCGCTCGGCACGATCGGCCGCTGGCTGCCGCCCGGTGCCTCGGTGAACGCCCAGCACACCGCGGTGTACTTCCGGGGCCACCAGCACGCGTTCCCGTTCCTGGTGCTGGCGGGCTGGGCGGTGGTCTCCTGCGCGGTCTTCGTGATCTGGCGCGAGCGCCACCCCGGCGGCCGGCCGGTCCGGCCGGCCCACGCGGCCTAGGGGGTGCGCTGGGCGGGCGGGGCCGGCGGGGCGGCCTCGGTGTGCCTGCGGGCCGGGCCGTCCCCGAGAGCGATCGACCTCGCGGTGTTGGAGACGGCCTTGATGCCCAGGTAGGCGGTGGTCATGCTGCTGACGGCGGTGAACGCGGCGGTGAGGACGCCGACGGTCACCGCCTTGTCCCCGTCGAGCTGCCACACGCCGAAGACCGCGACCCCGGCGATCGCGAGATTGCCGAGGACGACCGCGAGCAGCCCGTAGCGGGCCCGGTCCTTCTCCAGTTCGGTGTCCCGGATGGCTCTGGCCTCGTCCCCGCCCATGTCGTCCCCCCCGCCGTCGCGCACCACGCGCGATCAGCCTGAACGTAGCGCCGACCGGGCGTGGTGCCAAGGCGTCATCGGACGTCGACGTAGTCCTCCGTGCCGCTGCCCACGAAGTGCTTGCTGTCGGGGTACAGGTGGACCGGTACCCAGGTGCCGTCCTGCCGCGCCGTGAAGCCCTTGCTGAAGGATCCGTTGCTCTTCGTGGTGACCGTGGACATCAGGTACCAGCTCTTCGCGCCCTTGGGCCGGAAGAGGATCTGCACCTTCTTGGCGCCGTACGACTTCCAGGTGCCGGAGCCGGCCGCGCGCTCCTGGAGCACGCCCTTGACGGTGATCGTCCGGCCCTTGGCCACCGGCTCCGGGGACGCGTTGGCGTCCTTGACCCGGGTGAGGGCGCGGTTGCGGCGCAGGGTCTTGCTGACGCCGCCCTTGATGTCCTTGGTGGTGGAGCCGGCGTAGTGCAGCCGCCAGTAGCCGTCCGTGTAGCCCGGCATCTTCTCCACGACGAACTGCGAGCCGTTGGTGGTCTGCACGGTCTTCTTGGTGGTCCAGCCCGTCCTGCCGTCGCGCGAGTACTGGATGTCGACGCCGATCCGGTCGTTGGTGTCGCGTCCGACCAGGTCCACGCTGCCGGTGACGTCGAGCTGCGCGTACTTGTCCAGCGCCGCCGTGAACTCGGTGAACTTCGTCGTCGCGGTGACCGCCACGGTGACGTCGGCGGTCGCGGTGCGCTGGATGAAGGGGTTGTACGGGTACGGCTGGAAGGCCACCTCGTAGACGCTCTTGCTGCCGTACGGGGACCGCGTGAAGGAGAAGCGGCCGTCGGCGTCGGTGGTCGCCTCGACGGGGCTGCACGTGGTGCAGTCCTTGTAGTCCATCTCCAGCGGTACGCCGGGCAGCGGTTTCCAGTCCGCGCCGCTCTGGTACTGGAGCGTGCCGGTGACGTCGATCTTGTCGCCGGCGGTGACGTGGAAGCTGTTCTTGTCGAGGACGAACCGGGTCGGCGCCGCCTGGGGCCGGACGTCGATCCATTCGCTGGCCGCGTAGCCCAGGGCGCCGTTGTAGGCGGCGAAGGTCCAGCCGCCCGAGGTCGTCTCGTGGGCGACGGAGAAATGGCCGGCGTCGTCCGTGACGGCGCTCGTGTCGGCGTGGTCGACGTTGAGGTCCACGGTGGCGCCGGGCAGCGGCACCGTCGCGCGGGTGCTGGGGTCGCGGACCACCATGTCGCCGCTGACCGTGATCGTCCTGTGCTCGATGTCCGGCTCGGCCGGCGTGACGGAGAAGCTGCTGAAGACCGGCTGCTTCTGGTAGTGCAGGGTGCCCGCGTTCTTCTCGACGGTGGTCTCGCCCGAGCCGTCGGTGGCCTCGACGTCGACCGTGTAGTCGCCGAGGGTGTCCAGGTGGATCGGCTGGGACGCCCAGACGGCGTCCCAGGACGAGGACTCGTACCGCTTCGTGAAGCCGGTGATCGTGGCCACCGGCTCGTCGGTCTCGCTGCCGCCGGCCGGGCGCAGCTCGGCGACGAGCTTGCTGACCTCGCCGCTGTAGTTGAGGCGCACGTCGAGCACCGACCAGTCGGACTGGTCGCTGTAGGCATCCTTGACGGTGGGGCCCGCGGCGTGGGCGGTGCCGGGTACGGCGAGCGTGGCGACCACGACGGCGCCGGCCGTCGCCAACCCTCTGGCAATCGGTCTCAAGAACCCCCCTCAGGGTTTTCATGGACGACGAAACCCCCCTCCGGTTGTGCGGGAGGGGGGTTTCCGTTCGTGTCACTGGGGCCGGGCAGGAACCGGCGGCCTATCGCTTTCAGGCCATGTCCCGCCCTGGCGTGGCCTGATCGTACTGGTCACGGGTGATCAGGGCCAGTGCCGAGGAGGAAGGTGATTGCCTCGGTCGACCAGTGGTCGCTGGCGCCGGGACAGGCCGCGACATAGGAGGCGACCGCCTCCTCGTCCCAGGCGCCCGCGGACAGCAGGCCGGCGGCCAGGAAGCGGATGTAGGCGGCCGAGGGAGGAACCCACTGCACGTCGTTCATCCCCCAGGGCGCCGTGAAGGTCAGTACGGGCAGGCCGTCCAGCTGACCGGCGCAGACGAGGGTCTCGTAGCGTCCCTCGCCGAGTACGGCACGTCCCCGCTGGAGTACGTCCGCCAGATCCAGGTCGACTCCCGGCCCCCGGTACATCTCCTGAGCGGCGATGTCGGCGAACTGGTCGCTGGTCACCAGGTGCGCCCTGGCCAGCACCCGGCCGTTCGCCCGGGGATCGTAGAAGGCCCTGCCTCCGCCCCACACCGGCGACTCGGTGGCGAAGTACATCGCACCGGTCAGTTCCACGGGGATCGACCGGTCCGGCATGGCGGGGTTGCGGCATCCCGGATGCTCCCGCGCCGCCTCGGGCAGGCGTCCGCCCTTGATGTAGGCGGCGAGACGGTCCAGGTGCACATTGGAGCCGTAGGAGGTGTACCAGACCCGCTCGGGATGCCGATCGAGCGGCAGCGCCGGGTCGATGCTGGATAAGGCCTTCACCAGGTCTGCTCCATGGGCGCACCGGGGGATGGGGCGGGCACGAAAGAGCCCCTCTCCATTGACGCTGGAGAGGGGCTCAAGCCCTGTACAGGGCTGCGGTGGCTGGGGCCGGGGTCGAACCGGCGACCTTCCGCTTTTCAGGCGGACGCTCGTACCAACTGAGCTACCCAGCCACGGTGTTTCACGTGAAACACCAGCGGTCCTGACGGGATTTGAACCCGCGGCCTCCACCTTGACAGGGTGGCGAGCACTCCAAACTGCTCCACAGGACCAAGCGTGCGTGCAACAGTGTCGCACACGGTAATGCGTGCCCCCAACGGGATTCGAACCCGTGCTACCGCCTTGAAAGGGCGGCGTCCTAGGCCGCTAGACGATGAGGGCTATCGGCCCGCCTGGGCGCTTCTCAGCGCGTCGGGGACGTGAGAAGCATATGGGATGGCGAGGGGTATCGCCAAAACGGTTTACGGCGAGGCCGCGGGAGGCGGGGAAGAGGGGGCGGGAGAGGCCGTGGGAGAGGGCGGTCGGGACGAGGGTGCGGGCGAGGGGGAGACCGGGCGGGACGACGGTGCGGGCGAGGGGGAGACCGGGCGGGACGACGGTGCGGGCGAGCGTGTGGCGCCGGGCTGGTTCTCGTCCGCCAGATGGCGGCCGACCTCGGCCGTCGTCAGGCCCAGGCCCCCCAGCTTGATCGCGTCCCACGCCTGCAGCCTCCGGCTCTCCCGGTCGAAGTAGAGGATCGACGCCTCGATCGGGGCGGGGTACCTGTGCTCCACGGCCCGCAGGCCGCTGCCGCCGGTCGAGCCCTCCCTCCGCAGCCGCGTGCCGTACGGCAGCATCTCCGTGCCCTCGTGGTGCAGATGCCCGCAGAGCACCAGCGGCACCACGCCGTCGGTCTCCCGGGCCGCGGACGGCTCGTGCGCGACGGCCACGTCCACGGGGGTGCCGGCCGCCTGCTGATCGCGCAGGGCGCTGGCCAGCCGCGCCCCCGCCAGCTCCTCCGACGCCTCGCTGCCGGGCACCGTGGAGCGGTCGGGGGTGAACTGCGGATCGCCGATGCCCGCGAACCGCAGTCCCGCCACCGTCTCCGCCCGGCCGTCGTCCAGGACGTGCACGTTCTTCATGCGCTCCAGATAGCGCTGGGTGGTCCGGGAGTCATGGTTGCCCCGCACCCAGACGTACGGCACGCCCAGGTCCCGCACGGGGTCCAGGAAGCCGTTCTCCGCCGCCGCGCCGTGGTCCATCGTGTCGCCGGAGTCGACGATCACGTTCACCTGGTACTGCTTCACCAGCGAACCGATGATCTTCCAGCTCGCCGGATTGAGGTGGATGTCCGACACGTGCAGGACCCGGATGGTGGAGGGGTCGGGCTGGTAGGCCGGGAGCGTGGACGTGACGTCGTAGAGCTTCGTCACGTTCGTCACCAGGCGTGCCAACTCCTGCTGGTACACGTCGAATTCCGTGACGATGCTGCGCGCGTTGCCGACCACCGAGGGTGCCGAGCTGAGCAGCCCGGAGAACCTCGGCTCCAGAACCGACTTCGGGTTCCAGGTGGCGTACGCCGACGCGCCCGAGGCGGCCAGCAGCGCCAGAGCCAGTCCGCCGGCGGCCAGGGCGCGGCGCGGGCGGCGGTAGACGGCGAGGCCGAGGGCGGTGGCCCCGGAGACCACGGCGACACAGGAGCGCACCGCCAGGTCGAGCGTGCCGTGCTCGACGTCCCGGGCCACCTCGTCCTGGAGCCCGGAGAGCCGCTCGGGGTGGTCCACCAGAGCCTGGGAGCGCTCCGGGTCGAGCTGGTCGACGTTCACGTCCAGGCGGACCGGGGCGATGTGGCTGTCCAGGCTGAGCGCGCCCAGCGGCGAGATGTTGATCTTCGTGCCGCCGCTGGCGGAGGGGCGCAGCGCCATCGTCGTGTCCATCGGGCCGACCGGGGCGCGGACGTCGCCGACGACCAGCAGGCCCAGCCAGGCGCCGACGAGGACGACGGTGACGAGACCGAGGGCACGGGTCCAGGGGCGGGCGCGGGAGCCGGGTTCGAGAGCGGGGAGCGGGCGGGTGCGGGAGGAGCGGCGGTTCGGGGTCCGGTTCAGCATGCTGTTCAGGGCTGCGAGGGGGACGCGGGCCATTGGTCCCGTATGCCCATGTACCGGCATGCGTATGCGACGGTTCGGCACTCTCCCGCGGGCCTCGCGTGCCGGACAATGACCATGTGCTGGAGATGACGCGCGAGGAGTTCGAGGAACTGGTCGCCGAGGCGCTCGACCGGATTCCGCCGGAGCTGACACGGCTGATGGACAACGTCGCGGTGTTCGTCGAGGACGAACCGCCCGCCGACGACCCCGAGCTGCTCGGGCTCTACGAGGGGACCCCCCTGACCGACCGGGGCGAGTGGTACGCCGGCGTCCTGCCGGACCGGATCACCGTCTACCGGGGGCCGACGCTCAGGATGTGCGAGAGCCGGGAGGACGTGGTCGCGGAGACCGAGGTGACCGTGGTGCATGAGATCGCCCATCACTTCGGCATCGACGACGCCCGGCTGCACGCCCTCGGCTACGGCTGAGCACGGGCGGGGGCGGGAGCGCGCACGGGCGGGCGGTGCGGCTCGGGCGGCGGCGTGCCGGTGCCCGCGGGGCACGGCGCCTGTGCGTGCGGGGTGGCGCGTGTCCTCTTGCGGGCGGCGGGAGTTGGGCAGGTTGACTCTTTCCTTGTCCCCGGAGGTGGCCGCCGTGCGCCCCTTGAACGTACCCGTCCGTCTCGTCGTCACGGTACTGGCCGTCACCGCCGCCGCCGGCTGTGTGAACGTGGGGGACGACGCGGGCCGGGCCCGGCCCGTCCACTCGGCCGGGCAGCGCGGCGGGGAGGCGTCCGGCGGCGGCCCGGTGGCGGGCGTGGGCGGCCTCGTCGGCGAGGGGGGTGTGGTCGGTGACGGAAAGCACGGGCACGGCGGCAAGGCGAAGCACGGGAAGGCGGCCTCGGCCTCGGCCAGCCCGACGGGCGCGGGCAGCGCGTCGGCGCCCCCGGCGCAGCCGGGCGAGCCGGGGGAATCCGTCACCCCCGGGGTGCCGGAGCCGACCAGGGAGCCGCCGACGCCCCCGGCCAGCTCCGCCCCGCCCGAGCCGCCGGCCTCCACCCCGCCGCCGCCCGTGACGGAGCAGCCGTCGGCCGAGCCGTCCTCGTCGGCGCACGAGGAGACGGGGCCGCAGCTGGTGCAGCGGGAGCCGGCGCCCGCGGCGGGCATGGCGGCGTGACGTGTCCGACACCGGGAGCGGTGCGGGCACGGCGGCGTGACGTATCCGACGCCGGGAGGCGGTCCGGGGGCCGCGTCCGGGAGGCGGCGCGAGCCGCGGCCGGGGGGAGTGCGAGGCACGTCCGGGAGGCGTGGCGGGGCGTGGCTCGGGGGCGGTGCGGGACGGTGTCGATGGTGGTGGAGCCGCGCTGACGTGGGGCTATGCGGCTCGGTTTGCCTTCGGGGGTGGTAGGTGCGTATGGTGGTAGATCGTTTGATCCCATTTGCCCGGCGCCATCACAGAGCGCGCCGTGTGGCGCGTACTCTCCTTTGCCGTGGCGGACCGCATTGAGGCGGTCGTGAGCGAATCACGGAGTTGACGGGCGCGTGCCGAAGAGACTCCGGAAGGTTTCGCATTCGCATGTCCGTGTCCAGTACTGACCAGATCGTCGTGTCCGAGAACGAGAACCAGCTCGAAGACGTGACGACCGAGGTCACCGAGGCCCCCGAGGCCACTGACACCCCTCAGTCCCCCCAGATCACCTTCGCCGACCTCGGCCTGCCCGAGGGCGTCGTGCGCAAGCTCGCGCAGAACGGTGTGACCTCCCCCTTCCCGATCCAGGCCGCGACCATCCCGGACGCCCTGGCCGGCAAGGACATCCTCGGCCGTGGCCGCACCGGCTCCGGCAAGACCCTCTCCTTCGGCCTGCCGACCCTGGCCCGGCTGGCCGGCGGCCGCACCGAGAAGAAGCGGCCCCGCGCCGTCATCCTCACCCCGACCCGTGAGCTGGCCATGCAGGTCGCGGACGCCCTCCAGCCGTACGGCGACGTCGTCGGCCTGAAGATGAAGGTCGTCTGCGGCGGCACCTCCATGGGCAACCAGATCTACGCCCTGGAGCGCGGTGTCGACATCCTCGTCGCCACCCCGGGCCGGCTGCGGGACATCATCAACCGCGGCGCCTGCTCTCTGGAGGACGTGCAGATCACCGTCCTGGACGAGGCCGACCAGATGTCCGACCTGGGCTTCCTGCCCGAGGTCACGGAGCTGCTCGACCAGGTCCCGGCCGGCGGCCAGCGGATGCTGTTCTCCGCCACGATGGAGAACGAGATCCAGACCCTGGTCGACCGCTACCTGAACGCCCCCGTCTCCCACGAGGTGGACGCGGCCCAGGGCGCGGTGACGACCATGTCGCACCACATCCTCATCGTGAAGCCCAAGGACAAGGCGCCGGTCACGGCCGCGATCGCCTCCCGCAAGGGCCGCACGATCATCTTCGTCCGCACCCAGCTGGGCGCCGACCGCGTCGCCGAGCAGCTGCGCGACGCGGGCGTGAAGGCCGACGCGCTGCACGGCGGCATGACCCAGGGCGCCCGTACGCGCACCCTGGCCGACTTCAAGGACGGCTACGTCAACGTCCTGGTCGCCACCGACGTCGCCGCGCGCGGTATCCACGTCGACGGCATCGACCTGGTGCTGAACGTGGACCCGGCCGGCGACCACAAGGACTACCTGCACCGCGCCGGCCGTACCGCCCGTGCGGGCCGTACCGGCACGGTCGTCTCCCTGTCCCTGCCGCACCAGCGCCGCCAGATCTTCCGCCTGATGGAGGACGCGGGCGTCGACGCCGCGCGCCACATCATCCAGGGCGCCGGCGCCTTCGACCCGGAGGTCGCCGAGATCACCGGCGCCCGCTCCATGACCGAGGTCCAGGCCGAGTCGGCCGGCAACGCCGCGCAGCAGGCCGAGCGCGATGTCGCCCAGCTCACCAAGCAGCTGGAGCGTGCGCAGCGCCGTGCGACCGAGCTGCGCGAGGAGGCCGACCGGCTGGTCGCCCGGGTCGCCCGCGAGCGCGGCGAGGACCCGGAGGCCGCGGTGGCCGAGGCCCAGGCGACGGCGGCGGAGGAGCTTGCCGTGGCCGAGGCGCCGGCGGAGCGCGAGACCGAGCGCGAGGAGCGTCCGGCGGCCGCGGCCCCGTACGAGCGTCGCGAGCGGCGCGGCTACGACCGTGACCGTGGTTTCGAGCGCCGTGACGAGCGCGGTGACCGGGGTGACCGCGGTGGGCGTTCGTTCGAGCGTCGCGAGGACCGCGGCGAGCGCCGTCCGTTCGACCGTGACCGTGGTTTCGAGCGCCGTGACGACCGGGGTGACCGGGGCGAGCGCGGTGACCGTGGCGGCCGTTCCTTCGAGCGCCGTGACGACCGCCGTCCGTTCGACCGGGACCGGGAGCGCGGTTTCGACCGCCGCGACGACCGTGGTGGCCGTGGTTTCGAGCGCCGTGACGACCGGGGTGACCGGGGCGAGCGCGGTGACCGTGGCGGCCGTTCCTTCGAGCGTCGTGACGACCGGGGCGAGCGCCGTCCGTTCGACCGTGACCGTGGTGGCCGTTCCTTCGAGCGCCGTGACGACCGGGGCGGCTTCCGCCGCGACGAGCGTGGCGGGCACCGGGGCAGCGACCGTCCGTTCAACCGTGACCGCCGTGACGACCGTCCGGGCTTCCGCTCCGGCAGCAGCAGCCACGAGCGCCCCTACGGCCGCCGTGACGACCACCGGGGTGGCTCCTTCGGCCGCCGCGAGGACAAGCCGCGCTGGAAGCGCAACGGCTGACGCCGAGTGAGCTGAGGAAGGGCCCGTACGACACTGTTCGTACGGGCCCTTTCGCATACCTGTCGAGTGGCGCATATCACACCCCCGTCCAGGGAATTGCTGGGGGCATGACAGACGACGCGAGCGTGAGCGGACAGCGGGGAGCACCCGGCCTCTCGGACGAGGAACGGCTGGCCCAGCTCGGCTACACCCAGGTCCTCGCCCGCCGTATGTCGGCGTTCTCCAACTACGCCGTCTCCTTCACGATCATCTCGGTCCTCTCCGGCTGCCTGACGCTCTATCTCTTCGGCATGACCACCGGCGGTCCCGCGGTGATCACCTGGGGCTGGGTGGCGGTGGGCCTCATGACCCTGTTCGTGGGCCTGGCGATGGCCGAGATCTGCTCCGCCTACCCGACGTCCGCCGGCCTGTACTTCTGGGCCCACCGCCTGGCGCCGCCGCGGTCGGCGGCGGCCTGGGCGTGGTTCACGGGCTGGTTCAACGTGCTGGGCCAGGTCGCGGTGACCGCGGGCATCGACTTCGGCGCGGCCTCCTTCCTGGGTGCCTACCTGAACCTCCAGTTCGGCTTCGAGGTGACGCCGGGCCGCACGGTGGCCCTGTTCGCGGCGATCCTCGTCCTGCACGGCCTGCTGAACACCTTCGGCGTCCGGATCGTCGCGTTCCTGAACGGCGTGAGCGTGTGGTGGCACGTGCTCGGGGTGGCCGTGATCGTCGCGGCGCTGGCCGTGGTCCCCGACCGCCATCAGTCGGCGTCCTTCGTCTTCACCGAGTTCATCGACCGGACGGGCTGGGGCAGCGGGCCGTACGTGGTCCTGCTGGGCCTGCTGATGGCCCAGTACACCTTCACCGGATACGACGCCTCGGCGCACATGACCGAGGAGACCCACGACGCGGCCACGGCGGGCCCGAAGGGCATCGTCCGCTCGATCTGGACGTCCTGGATCGCCGGCTTCGTCCTGCTCCTCGGCTTCACGTTCGCCATCCAGTCGTACGACGAGGAACTGGCCTCCCCGACCGGCGCGCCCCCCGCCCAGATCCTGCTCGACGCGCTCGGCGCCACGGCCGGCAAGCTCCTGCTGCTGGTCGTGATCGGCGCCCAGCTCTTCTGCGGCATGGCGTCGGTGACGGCCAACAGCCGCATGATCTACGCCTTTTCGCGGGACGGCGCGCTGCCCCTCTCCCGGGTCTGGCACACGGTCAGCCCGCGCACCCGCACCCCCGTGGCGGCGGTCTGGCTGGCCGCGCTCGCCGCCCTGGCCCTGGGGCTGCCGTACCTGATCAACTCGACGGCCTACGCGGCGGTGACCTCAATCGCGGTCATCGGCCTCTACATCGCGTACGTCATCCCGACGTTCCTCCGGATCCGCAAGGGCGCCGCGTTCGACCGCGGTCCCTGGCACCTGGGCCGCTGGTCGGGGGTGATCGGGGTGGTCTCGGTGGCGTGGGTGGCGGTGATCACGGTCCTCTTCATGCTCCCGCAGGTCTCCCCGGTCACCTGGAAGACCTTCAACTACGCCCCGGTGGCCGTCCTGGTCGTCCTCGGCTTCGCGGCGACCTGGTGGCTGGCCTCGGCCCGCCACTGGTTCCTGGCCCGCACCCCGGAACCCGCTCCCGTTCCGGCCGAAAAGTGACCATCTCCCCGCTTCAGGGGCGTCCGACGTGGCCGTGTCGCCGATACCCGATCGGCGACACGGCCACGTCCGGCTATGCTCGGACGAGCACCATCGCCCGGGCCCTTAGCTCAATTGGCAGAG
Organism: Streptomyces sp. NPDC038200; assembly: GCF_055600785.1. Lineage (NCBI taxonomy): Bacteria > Bacillati > Actinomycetota > Actinomycetes > Kitasatosporales > Streptomycetaceae > Streptomyces > Streptomyces sp. NPDC038200. Next base: position 32,524 of record NZ_JBVJYH010000006.1, on the reverse strand, counting down.
CAGTGGACTTTTAATCCATTGGTTGTGGGTTCGAGTCCCACAGGGCCTACGGGTTGCAGGCGGCGGTTAACCCCTCTGACCTGCTAAGCAGCGTCCGGGTCGGCTTCGGCTGACCTGGACGCTGACTCGTTTTCGGGCTCTTGCGTGAGCGATGCGTGAGCGGGCGTGCGCATGTCCTGCGGATCGGGTGCATCCAGGACTGGCCGAGTTCGCAAGCGTGTACGGCTCCCTGGGGTATCGACGGCAGTCAGCGGGGGAAACCTTGGATCTTCGGCATCAGACGGCGAACTTCGTCAACGCGTCCTGGTCGATGGTGGGGCTGCGCGACCTGATCTACGAGATGCTGAGCCTCCTCTTCACGGAACTCAGCGAGCACGGTGGCATGGCCGGCGACAACGATGCGGGCCGGTCCTTCGCCCAGGTGTACAAGGAAGCCGTCGCGACGGTGTTCGACAAGTCCGGCTTCGCTCATCAGGTGATGGCCAACGGCGCTGGCGCTCTGCTCAAGTCGTCGGAGGAGCTCCTGAAGCAGGACAGCAAGATCGCGGCGGAACTCCTCGGGAAGAGCCCGCTGGACATGGGGATCGGCGCGCAGCCGTCCGGCCCTGACTGCAACCCGCGCGCCAGCCACAACGCGCAGGACCTGCCCGAGGTCGTTGGCGAGACCAGCGGCGTCGACCAGTATCTCTTCAATGAACGCTTCCTGGGGCAGCCCCACAAGCTTCGTGCTGTGGCCAAGACGTGGCGCCAGGCGGCCAAGGTTCTGGAAGACGCCTACTGGGACTCGGAGGCCGCGTGGAGGACCGCGACGCTGGACCAGGCCGGTGAGACAGCGAGCGCGGTCGAGGGCTTCTTCAAGGAGTTCGTCGGCAAGAATCCGCTGCCCAGTGAGGTAGGCGAGCACGAAACCCTCATGGCGAATCTTCCCGTCGCCTGCAAGATGCTCGCCGATGCGTGCGACGCCTACGCCGATCACATAGAGACAGCCAAGCGGCGGCTGCCCTACGAGGAGACCTCACCCCTCGACAATCTCTGGCCGTGGGAGCAGCCGAGTCTCGGAGGAGACGGCCACGACGGCGGGCTGCACGAACTCGTCGCGGGGGACATGCGGATCGCTGCCCTGGGCAAGATCCCGCCGGCCCTGGACAGCTCCAAGGCGCGGGTGCCGATGCCGCAGCCGGACAGCGGTGGCTTCGCGCCTGGCGTGCCGCCGCTCCTCGGTCCACTGATCCGCATACCGACCCTGGTTCCGGCCGCCTACCGCCCGGCAAACGGCCCACGAGTCCAGCCGATCTCCCCGGAGATTCCGCCGGACCCTCGCTTTCCGCCGCTCAAGGCTGGCGAACAGAAGAACTTCCAGACCTGGCTGAACTCCCTGCGTACGGGGGGCTTCTCAGGCGGCAGGCCGGCCGAGGTCGCCTACCAGATGCGGGTGGCCGGCTATCCCGAATACGAAGTGCCCATCCCGACCGGGCACAGCGTGAACAACACGCTCATGGTGGACGGGTTCCGTGATGCCGACGGGATGGCCATCGAGGCCAAGTACGTCAACAAGCCGAACCAGCGGTGCTACCGCTCGCTCGACGAACTCCGCGTGAACCACGAGAGCGGAAAGAAGGACTTCCTCTACCGGTCGGATCGTGACGAGCTGAAGAAGTACGCCGCCGCGCTCCGCGACCCGCGTAACAAGGAGATGCGCGGAGTGGAGACGGTCACCAATAACCAGGAAGCCGTCCGGTACTGGCGCATCATGATGGCTGCCTACGGCGTCAAGGGCCATGCACGCTACGTCCCCTGACTCCGCCGCCTCGCACAGGAAGCAGACCCCCATGGAACCGGAGCAGGTCGCGGAACTGCGCACCATGTACATCTTCACCCCGCCGAACGGGCAGAGCTGGGGGCTGACCTACGAGGGCCTGGAATCCCTGCTCCGGGAACGCAACCCTGGCGGGTTCATCCGTGTCGACGATGGAACTGACGGTCCCATCAGCGGGTCGTCGATGCATTTCGGGATCGCCCTGGACGACGAGCAGCTGGACGGCATGGCGCTGCTGTCTCCCGAAGGCGTCTCCGTCAAGGACTGCACCGCACAGTCGGCGGCGAGGTTCGTCCTCTGGCTGAGGAACATCGTGGTGCCGGCTGGTATGGCCGTCATGTTCAACACGGAGTGGGGTCTGGAGGCCGACCTCCCGGACGCTCCCGTGCCGGATGCCACGCGCCCGCGCATCGCCGCCGCCTTCATGGAGCACCTTGTGCAAACGGGCGACCTCGACTGAACCATCACCTGGGCGCCGTAGCGGGTGGCGAGGTGAGCGGCGTTGTGACCGGGGCCGCAGCCGAGTTCCAGCAGCCGCTTGCGGCGCAGATCCGGGCCGAGGATCTCGGCGCCGGGCCCGCTGCCGGGCCGCGTGGTCCATTCCATGCGAGCGGGTACGGACAGCGGTTCGGCAGGGCTGGCCGTAGTGCGCTGGAGGGCGTGGACGTACCACGGGGAAGCCTGGGCGAGCACGTCAGACCTCCAGGAGGTGGAGGCCTGACCTGCTACGCGGCGCCCGGGTCGGCTTCGGCCGGCCCGGGCGCCGCGGTGTTTTCGGGGGCCGCGGCGCGGCCGTCTAGTCCGCTCCGACGATCCGCTCCACCGCCGCCGCCACCAGTTCGTCGCGTTCCACCTCCGTGAGGACCCCCGGAAGGGTGAGCTGTTCGACGATCAGCCAGTTCAGCGCGAGGTAGAGGAGTTTGACGGCCGTCGCGTCGCCGGGGAGGCCGCTGGCCTCGTGGTAGGCGACGTTGGCGGCGAGGTCGGCACGGACGCGTTCGGTGAGGATCATGCGCAGGTCCGGGCGGCGGGTCGCTTCCAGGCGGAGTTCCAGCAGGGCGAGGTAGCCGGTGCGGAAGGAGGCGATGCGGCCGACCAGTTCGCGCATCAGCTGCGTGTACGCGGCCCGGTTCCGGGGGGCGGTCCGCTGGCGCTCGTTGGTCGCCTCGTCGGGTGTCAGGCGTTCGTAGACGCGGGCGCCGGCCTGGGTGAGCAGGTCGTCGCGGCTGGCGAAGTAGTTGGACGCCGTGCCGGTGGGTACGGCCGCCTCGGCGTCCACCGCCCGGAAGGTCAGCCCCCGGGCGCCCTCCCGGGCCAGCACTTCGATCGCCGCGTCGACGAGGGCGGCGCGCCGCTGGTCGTTCCGTCTCACCATGGGTCGTGACTCCGGGGGTGGTGGGTGCCGTCCTTCACTCCGGGCAGAGTACTGCGCTTGAAGTGGTGACGGCTCCCGGTGCGGCGTGCGGCTGCCCGCGCTACCCGGCCGCGTACGCCCGCAGGAACGCCGCCACGCCGCCTTCGAGCAGGCGGTCCCGCCGCGCGGCCGGGAGCGGCAGTACGCCGTAGTGGGTCTGCTGGATGACGCTGTACGAGATCAGGGCCGTGAAGTGGCTCGCCGCGAGCCCCGCGTCGCCGTGGAGGTTCAGCAGACCGGCCGCTTCGAGGCGGGCCATCGCCTCGGTGAGGGCCCGGCCGACCGGTTCCGGGCCGGCCTCGTGCCAGGCCTGCAGGACCTCGGGCGGGACGTGGTCGGCCTCCGCGTGGATGTGGCGGACCAGGGCGAAGTGGTTCGGGTAGTCGGTCATCAGGCCGCTGAAGGCGCGTGCCAGGGCGACCAGATCGCGTTCCAGGTCCACGGGGCGGGGCGGCCGGTCCGGGTCCAGCACGGCGTGCAGTCGCGCGAGTTGGGCGTCCCGTACCTCGCTCGACGTCCAGGTCACGACCGTCTGGAAGAGCTGTGCCTTGCCGCCGGGGAAGTGGTTGTAGAGCGTGCGGGTGGAGACGCCGGCCGCGGCGGCGAGCGTGTCGACCGAGGCGCGGGCGTAGCCCTCGCGGCCGAAGACCGTGCAGGCCGCGCTCGCGATGTCCATCTGCTTCCGGAGCTTGCGCGGCGACACCTCGGCCCGCGCCCGCTCCAGCCGGGACTCGTTCGTCTCGCCCACGCCCGCCTCCTTCGTGACCGGCCCACTCTAACCGAAGTACAACGCGCGTTGTAAAAACTACAACGCACGTTGTACTTTGCTGACGGGGGCGATCGCCGGAAGCGGTCGCCCGTCATCCGACCGCTCAGAGGGGGACACCCATGTCCGTTACCGATTCCGCCGCCGGTGCCCGTGCCGCCGAGGACCGTCCGCTCCGCGTCGCCGTGATCGTCGGCAGCGTGCGCGAGGGACGCCGGGGGCCGGCCGTCACCGACTGGTTCCTCACCACCGCCGCGGAAGCCGACCCGAGCCTCGAACTCGACGTCGTCGATCTCGCCGAGGTGGACCTGCCGCTGGTGCTGCCCGGCTGGGGCGGCACGCCGAGCCCCGAGGCCACCGCCGCGCTGCGGGACGTCTCGCCGCGGCTCGCCGCCGCCGACGCGTTCGTGATCGTCACGCCCGAGTACAACCACAGCTTCCCGGCCGTCCTGAAGAACCTCATCGACTGGCACCTGCGCGAATGGCAGGCCAAGCCGGTCGGTTTCGTCTCGTACGGCGGTCTCGGCGGCGGGCTGCGCGCGGTCGAGCAGCTCCGGCAGGTCTTCGCCGAGCTGCACGCCGTGACCGTGCGCGACTCGGTCAGCCTGCACGGTCCCTGGTCCGGCCTCGGCGAGGACGGCGTCCCGCGCGACGCCGACGTGTGCGCCGGCGCCGCCAAGGGCATGCTCGGCCAGCTCACCTGGTGGGGCCGGGCGCTGCGCACCGCGCGTGCCGAGCGTCCCTACGCGGGCTGAGGGGCGGGCGGTGACCACCCTGCGGCCGCCCGGCACCGCACGGCCGGCTCCCCCGGCCGGCGGTACGGCCCCGGCCGCCCCGGCCGCCCTGTACCGCGTCGTCACCGTCGTGGTCCTCGGCACCACCATGGCCGTGCTCGACATGACGATCGTCAACGTCGCGCTGCGGCACCTCGCGCACTCCTTCGAGGCACCGCTGGAGACCATCCAGTGGACCGCGACCGCCTACACCCTCGCCCTCGCCGCGGTCATCCCGGCCGCCGCCTGGGCGATGGGCCGGATCGGTGCCAAGCGCACCTACCTGCTCGCGCTCGTCCTGTTCACCCTGGGCTCCCTGCTCGCCGCCTGCGCCTGGGACGCGGGCAGCCTGATCGCGTTCCGCGCGGTGCAGGGGCTGGGCGGCGGTCTGTTGCAGCCGGTCGGCATGGCGATGGGCATGCGGGTCGCCGACCGGGCCCGGCTCGGCCGGGCGATGGCCCTGCTGGGGCTGCCCATCCTGGTCGGCCCGGTCGCCGGCCCGGTGCTCGGCGGCTGGCTGGTCGACGCCGCCTCCTGGCACTGGATCTTCCTGATCAACCTGCCCGTCGGCGCCGTCGCCCTGCTCCTCGCGGCCCGCCTGCTGCCCGAGGACGCCCCGGACGCCCGTGGCCCGGCCCGGCCCCGGCTGGACGTCCCCGGCCTGCTGACGCTCTCGCCCGGCCTGGCCCTGCTGCTGTACGGCCTCTCGCGCGGCGGCGAACGCGGGGACTTCACGGGCCCCGGCGTGCTGCTGCCGACGCTCGCCGGTGCCGTGCTGGTGGCGGTCTTCGTGCGGCGGGCGCTCACCGTCCGGGCGCCCCTGCTGGACCTGCGGCTGCTGCGCGACCGTACCTTCGCCGCCGGCATCGGCACGCTCGCCCCGTTCACCTGCGGCTACTTCGGATCGATGCTGCTCGGGCCGCTGTTCTGGCAGCAGGAGCGGGGTCTGAGCGCGACGGCGGCCGGACTGCTCGGGGCGCCGGTCGGCCTCGTGGTCGGTACGACGATGCAGATCGCGGCCCGGCGGATCGACAAGGCGGTCCCGCGGCGGCTGGTCGCGGCGGGCTGTGCGGTGGGCGCCCTCGGGATGGCGCTGCTGTCCTGGCAGACCGGTACGGCGGGCGTTCCGGCCTGGCGGATCGTCGGCGCCGGCATGGTGATGGGCGTCGGCGCCGGGATGACGCTGATGCCGACGATGACCACCGCGACCCGCGGCCTGTCCGCGGACCGGCTGGCCGCGGCGAGCACCGCGCTGAGCATCAACGCCCAGCTCGCCGCGTCCGTCGGCACGGCCCTGCTGTCGGTGGTGCTGGGTGCGGCGGGCCCGGGCCCGGCCGGTTTCCGGCTGACCTACGCCGTGGCGGCGACGCTGCTCGCCCTGGCGGTCCTGCCGGCACTCCGCCTCCCGGCCCTGGGCCGGGACTGAATCCCCCGGCTAGCCCGCCGTCAGCTCGGCCAGCGGGAGCGTGTGCTGGGTCTGGAGCACCTTGGCCCGCAGGTAGCGGACGTTGTGGTCCGTGGTGAAGACGCCCGTCGGCACCCGGTCCCGCACGGTGACGCCCAGCGAGCGCAACTGGGCGGCCTTGTCGGGGTTGTTGGAGAGCAGGTCCAGTTCCGTGACGCCGAGGGCGGCGAGCATCTGCGCGGCGGCCGTGTAGTCGCGGGCGTCCTCCGGGAGGCCCAGGGCGGCGTTCGCCTCGTAGGTGTCGAGCCCCTCGTCCTGGAGGGCGTAGGCGTCGAGCTTGTTGTAGAGGCCGATGCCCCGCCCCTCCTGGCGCAGGTAGAGCAGGACGCCGCCGCGGTCGGCGATGCGCTCGACCGCCTCGCGCAGCTGCGGGCCGCAGTCGCAGCGGGCCGACCCGAAGACGTCGCCGGTCAGGCACTCGGAGTGCAGGCGCACCAGCGGGACCGGCCCGGGCTCGCCGAGGACGACGGCGAGGTGCTCCCGGCCGTCGGTGAGGCCGTGGAAGGTGACGAGTTCCGCGTCGGCGCCGTAGCCGTCGGCGAAACGCAGCGGTACCCGGACGCGGACGCGCGGGGTGGCGGCGGGGAAGTCGGGCATGCGGGGTCTCCGGGTTCGGTGCCGAGTCATGTGCTTCATATTTGAAGCACATGCAGGCCCGTGACCCTATCCCATGCTTCAAAGTTGAATCAACTGTCAGTCGGGTGTCGAGCCCTGGCAGGGCGTCGACCGCCGGCGCCACGGCACGTCCTCCGTCGCGGCACCCGCGCCCTCGTCGTCCCCCTGGAGCCCGCGCGCGATCCCGGTGCAGATCTCCTCCAGCTGCCGGACCTGCTCCGGGGTGATCCGGTCGAAGAGCAGGGCGCGCACGGTCTCGACGTGCCCGGGTGCCGTACGCTCCAGTACGGCCGTCCCCTCGTCCGTCAGCACCGCCAGCGAGCTGCGCCTGTCCCGGCGGCAGTTCTCCCGGCGCACCAGGCCGTCCCGCTCCAGCCGGGTCACCGCGTACGTCAGCCGGCTGCGCGTGATCTTCAGGGTCTCGGCGAGATCGGTCATGCGCAGCCGCCGGTCGGGGGCGTCGGAGAGGTTCGCCAGCACCGAGTAGAACAGGTGTGGCATGCCGCCCTCCTGCTGGAGCTGCCGGTCGATCGCGTCCTCCAGGAGGCGGGAGGCGGCGATGTAGGCGCGCCAGGCGCGCTGCTCCTCGGGGGTGAGCCAGCGGGTCGTCATGCCGCCAGTGTAAGTTTGTTTCAAACTTGAACCAAGTTGTGCCGTCCGTTCCCCCACCCCCGCCTCCGGAAGAAAGGGCGCCGATGCCCCTGCCGTACGTGCTGCTGTCCGCCGCCGTCTCCCTCGACGGCTACCTGGACGACACCGGCCCCGATCGGCTCCTGCTGTCCAGCCCGGCCGACTTCGACCGGGTCGACGAGGTACGGGCCTCCGCCGACGCCATCCTCGTCGGGGCCGGCACGATCCGCGCCGACAACCCCCGCCTGCTGGTCAACTCCGCCGAGCGGCGTGCGGTCCGCGCCGCGGCGGGCAGGCCGGAGTACCCGCTGAAGGTCACCGTCACCGGCTCCGGCGACCTCGACCCCGCGGCCAACTTCTGGCACACCGGCGGCGAGAAGCTCGTCTACACGACCGACCGGGGTGCCGAACGCGCCGGCCGCCTCCTCGGGCGCACCGCCGACGTCGTCCCGCTCGGCCCCGCCCTGGACTGGCGCACCCTGCTGGAGCATCTGCACGACGTGCGCGGCGTCGAACGCCTGATGGTGGAGGGCGGCGGCACGGTGCACACCCAGCTCCTGCGACAGGGCCTCGCCGACGAACTCCAGCTGGTCCTCGCCCCGATTCTCGTCGGTGACCCCGCCGCCCCGCGCCTGTTCGGACCGGGCGGCTACCAGGGCGGACGCCTGCGCCTGCGCGACACCCGCCGGATCGAGGACGTCGTCCTCATGCGGTACGAGCCCACCGCTCCCGGCACCGGCCCGCTCCCCACCGCCGCCGACCGCCACTGGCTGCGTACGGCCTGTGCGCTCGCCGAGCTGTGCCCGCCCTCGGAGACGGCCTTCAGCGTGGGCGCGGTCGTGGTCGCCGCCGACGGCACGGAGCTGGCCCGGGGCCACTCGCGCGAGGGCGCCGACCCGGTGGTCCACGCCGAGGAGGCCGCCCTGGCGAAGATCGACCCCGCCGATGCGCGGCTGCCCGGCGCCACGGTCTACAGCAGCCTGGAGCCCTGCGCCCGCCGCGCCTCCCGGCCCGCGCCCTGTGCCGAGCTGATCCTGCGGGCCGGGGTGCGCCGGGTGGTGACCGCCTGGCGAGAGCCCGACACGTTCGTCACCGCGGCCGACGGCACGGGTGTCCTGACCGCCGCGGGTGCCCGGGTCGTCGTACTCCCCGAGCTGGAGGCGCTCGCCAAGGCGCCGAACGGCCATCTGCTCGGCTGAAAACACTCAGGGCCGGAATCCGATGGATTCCGGCCCTGAGTCTTCAGTAGCGGGGACAGGATTTGAACCTGCGACCTCTGGGTTATGAGCCCAGCGAGCTACCGAGCTGCTCCACCCCGCGTCGTTGTGTCTCTACTGTACGCCATCCGCGGGGTCATCTGCACATCGGTTCCCACGGGCCCCGGTCGACGTCACCGAAAGTGACCGTACGGGCGCCGAGTGCAGCGCGGCCGTGTCACCATCAAAACCCTCAGTGACTGCTGAACCCTGCCGAAGCCCGGCCGACTCGCCCGCTTTGGCGGAGTGCCGGACCATAAGTCCGCCGTCGAAATCGTTAATGATCAAGCCGGACGGGCTTGGAAAGTGACTGGCAGGTCTATTAACGTTCGATAACGCAGCGCGGTCGTCCCAGCCGTCACCCGAGACGGCTCCGTGCGCACGCGCCGAATCCCGCAAGGGAACCGGGGAACCACCACCCTGGGGTGAATCACGCGGATGTCGTCGTGAACTCGTGTAGTCCACGACCGGTATACGCGCGTAGGAGACCTTCCTGCTCCGAACCCGTCAGCTAACCCGGTAGGCGGAGGAAGGAAAGGAGCGCGCCCGCGTGGCGTCCAACCGGCCTGTCCCCGAAGCCCCGTTCATACCGGCACAGCGCGAGACCGAGACCTTCGGCTACGGCGCCTATCGCGCCGAAGAGGGCCCGTGGGAGGAGTGGAACCCGACCGAGGACTCCGTCGCCCCGGTCCGAGGCCGGCACCGGGTCGCCAAGCAGCGCGGCGGCTTCGCGCGCAGCTCCACCGTCCTCGGCGTCGGCGTCATGGCGGCCGTCGGCGCGGGCGGCATGGCCAGCGCCAACACCGGCAAGCCGCCGGTCTCCATCTCCCTGCCGGACCTGCCCTCCGTCGGCTCCCTCTTCGAGGACGGCTCGGCCGACGCCCAGCCGGCCGAAGCCGCCGCGACCACCACGCTCAGCAGCGTCGGCGTGAGCGCCGTCGACGACGAGGACCAGGGCGACGCGGGCGAGGCCCTGCGCAACCGGATCATGGCCCAGGCCGAGCAGCAGCAGGGCCAGGCCGAGAGCAAGGCCACCGCCGCCGCGCTCGCCGCCGCCGAGAAGCAGAGTGCCGCCGCCGCCGCGAAGGCCGAGAAGGAGGCCGCCGCCAAGGCCGCCGAGGCCAAGGAGAAGGCGGAGGCCGACGCCAAGAAGGCGGCCGAGGAGAAGCGCCGGGCCGAACTGGCCAAGCAGTACACGCTGCCCACCTCCTCGTACACGATCACCTCGACGTTCGGCCAGGCCGGCTCGATGTGGTCCTCCGGCTATCACACCGGTCTCGACTTCGCCGCTCCCACCGGCACCCTGATCAAGGCCGTCCACAGCGGCACGATCACCGAGGCGGGCTGGGCCGGCTCCTACGGTTACCGCACGATCCTCACCCTGGACGACGGTACCGAGCTGTGGTTCTGCCACCAGTCCTCGATCAGCGTCTCCGTCGGCCAGAAGGTCGGCACCGGCGACGTCATCGGCCGTGTCGGCGCCACCGGCAACGTCACCGGCCCGCACCTGCACCTGGAGATCCACCCCGGCGGCCAGCCCACCGGTATCGACCCGATGGCGTGGCTGCACGGCAAGGGCCTCAACCCCTGATCCACCCGAAGGGCTGTTTGGCGGGAACTCGGCGCCGGCGGCGGGATGCGATCACCCACCGCCGGCGTTGACATAACGTATGACGTCACTTCGCAAACTCGGCTCTTCCGATCTCGAGGTCTTTCCGCTCTCGCTGGGCGGCAACGTCTTCGGCTGGACCGCCGACGAACAGACCTCCTTCGCCGTCCTCGACGCCTACACGGCGGCCGGCGGCAACTTCATCGACACCGCCGACGCCTACTCCGCCTGGGTCGAGGGCAACAAGGGCGGCGAGTCCGAGACGATCATCGGCAAGTGGGTCAAGGCGCGCGGCAACCGCGCCGATGTCGTGATCGCCACCAAGGTCAGCCAGCACCCCGACTTCCAGGGCCTGTCCGCCGCCACCATCAAGGCCGCCGCCGACGCCTCCCTGCGTCGCCTGGACACCGACTACATCGACCTCTACTACACCCACTTCGACCAGCCCGAGGTGCCGGTCGAGGAGATCATCGGCGCGCTGGACGAGCTGGTGAAGGCCGGCAAGGTCCGGCACATCGCCGCCTCCAACATCACCGCCGAGCGCCTGAAGGCATCCCTCGACTTCTCCGACCGCGAGGGCCTCGCCCGCTACGTCGCCCTCCAGCCGCACTACAACCTGGTGTCCCGCGACACCTACGAGGGCCCGCTCCAGGACCTCGCCGCCCGCGAGGGCCTGTCCGCCGTCCCGTACTTCTCCCTGGCCTCGGGCTTCCTCACCGGCAAGTACCGGCCCGGTACGACCGTCGACAGCGCCCGCGCGGGCGGAGCCCAGAAGTACGCGGACTCCGAGCGCGGCCAGAAGGTCCTCGCGGCCCTGGACGAGATCGCCGCCGCCCACGAGGCCCCGGTCGCCACGGTCGCCCTGGCCTGGCTGGCCGCCCAGCCGACGATCACGGCCCCGATCGCCTCGGCGCGGACGGTGGACCAGCTCCCGGCGCTGCTCGGTCTGGCGGACCTGAGGCTGACGGAGGCCGAACTCGGCAGGCTCACCGAAGCATCGGCCTGACCGCTCCCGCCGGGGCGTGATCCGGCGGCGGCCGGCGGTGACGGCGTGATCCGGCGGTGCCGAACCCGCGGCACCCCGTACGGCTAGGTCCGATACGGGTTGTACGCGGGGTACGGCATCGCCGGATACCCGTACCCCTGGGGCACCGGACCCGCGTACACCGGCCGGACCGGCGCGGCCGCCCGCGCCGCGTACTCCATGGCCGGGCGGGCCAGCTCGCGGCGCCGCCACAGCTCGTCCAGCAGCTCCCGCTCCCGTACGACGAAGCCGGCACCGGCCTTCCCCGTGCGCCCCCGGTGCCGCAGGAACGCCAGCGAGGTGGCGTACGCCTCGTACCGCGCCACCTCCCGCGCCGCCTGGCGCCCGTGGTGGTGCCGGGCGTAGTCCCGGGCCATCCGGCGCGCCCGCATCGACCCGAGGGCGAACGGCTCGGCCGGCCCCAGCCAGCCGGCCAGCACATACACCGGCAGTTCCTCCCGCACCGTGCGCAGCTCCCGCTGCCGGGTCCAGATCGCGAGCCAGGTCAGCACCGCGAACGCGGGCACCATGAAGGCGGCGTAGACGGCGAAGAAGCCGTACTGGCCGAAGGTGGAGGAGCCGTTCCAGAAGGCGTGCATGCTCATCGCGAGCAGCAGCCCGCCCACCGGCAGCAGGACCCGGCGCACGTGCTGCCGCTCGGCGGACAGCGCGGCGACACCGAATCCGATGCCGGTCAGGACGGTGAACAGGGGGTGCGCGAACGGGGACATCACGATGCGCACGAAGAAGGTGGCGGCGGTCACGGAGGCGATGCCGCGGTCGCCGGTGAGCTGGTCGGTACCGAAGGCCGTACCGAGGTAGAGGATGTTCTCGGTGAACGCGAAGCCGGTCGCGGTGATCCCCGCTATCACCACGCCGTCCACGATCCCGGTGAAGTCACGTCTGCGGAAGAGGAACACCAGCAGCACGGCGGCGGCCTTGGCGGACTCCTCCACGATCGGCGCTATCACCGTGGCGCCGAGGGTGTCGGCACCGGCCGGATCCGCGGTCGAGGTGGCGATCCACCGGGTCGCGAAACTGTTGGCCACGATGGCTATCAGCGCCGCCGCACAGGCCCCCCAGGCGAAGGCGAAGATCAGGTTCCGCCAGGGTCCCGGCTCCACCCGGTCCAGCCACCGGAAGGCGGCTATCAGCCAGGGCACGGGCAGCACGGCCAGTCCGAGCCCGACGAGGAAGCCCTCCGTGCCGGTCTGCCGCCGCACCAGCGCGAGGATGACCAGGCCGGACAGCGCCAGCAGCGTGGTCAGTGCCCCGTACCGCACCCACCTGCGCTGCCACCAGCGCGGGTGGCGGAGCTCGCCGGCGCCGGGGATCGGTGGGTACGTCGGAAACGGAGGACTGGTGGCCACGGCATCGACCCTAACGGTGACGCGACGAGGGGCTGGAGCGGATTATCGGTCCTGGCTGTGCGGTACGCGGCGGAACAGCAGATCGTTCACCACATGTCCCTTGTCCAGTCCCTGACCCTCGAAACGGGTCAGCGGCCGGAACTGGGGGCGCGGCGCGAAACCGCCGTCCGCCTGGGTGTTCTCGAAGGCGGGATGGGCGGTGAGCACGTCCAGCATCTGCTCGGCGTACGGCTCCCAGTCGGTCGCGCAGTGCACGATCGCGCCGGGCCGCAGCCGGGTCGCGGCGAGCGTCAGGAACTCGGGCTGGATGAGCCGCCGCTTGTGATGCCGCTTCTTGGGCCAGGGGTCGGGGAAGTAGACGCGCAGCCCGTCCAGCGAGTCCGGGCGGAGCATCTCGCGGAGCAGGATGATCGCGTCGCCGTTGCCCACGCGGACGTTGGACAGGCCGTTCCGGTCGGCGAGACCCAGCAGGTTGCCCTGGCCGGGGGTGTGCACGTCGACGGCCAGGATGTTGGTGTCCGGGTCGCCCGCGGCCATCTGCGCGGTGGCCTCGCCCATCCCGAACCCGATCTCCAGGACCACGGGGCCCGCGTTGCCGAACAGCTCGCCGAGGTCGATCACCTGCTGCCCGTCGATGTCCAGCCCCCACTTGGGCCACAGCCGCTGCAGCGCGTCGGCCTGCCCGGCCGTCACCCTGCTCCGCCGCGGCTGGAAGCTCCGGATCCGCCGCTCGAAGTGCGAGCCGGCGGGATCGGCCTTGGGCCCGTCCGGGAAACGCGGCTCTCCCTTGGCCCGGGTGTGCCGGACGGAGACACCGGGGGCGTGGGGGGCCGCGGGCGGGGCGTCGGGGGTGTTCAGCGAGTCAGACACAGTGAGCACAATTTTACGGGCCCGGACGGGTCACTCCGGCGCCCCCAGCATCTCCAGCGCCCGGCGCCCGATCTCCCGGCCGATCGGCAGCGAGGCGGTGGCCGCGGGCGAGGGCGCGTTCAGCACGTGCACGGTCCGGGCCCCCTCCCGGATCAGGAAGTCGTCCACCAGCGTCCCGTCCCGCAGCACCGCCTGCGCCCGCACCCCGGCCGGGGCCCGCACCAGATCCCCGGCCTCCACGCCGGGCAGCAGCCTGCGCACGGCCTCCAGGAACGCCCCCTTCGACACCGAGCGGTGCAGCTCACCCGCCCCGTACCGCCAGTGCCGCCGCGCGATCGCCCACGATCCCGGCCAGGCCACCGTCCCGGCCAGCTCCCGGGGCCGTACGATCCCCCAGCCGTACCCCTCACGGGCCAGCGCCGGCACCGCGTTGGGCCCGATGTGCACGCCCCCGTCGATCCCGCGGGTCAGATGCACCCCGAGGAACGGGAACGCCGGGTCCGGTACCGGATACACCAGCCCCCGCACCAGCTCCGGCCGCGCCAGCTCGTAGTACTCCCCGCGGAACGGCACGATCCGCACCCCGGGCTCGTCACCGGTCAGCCGGGCCACCTCGTCGCAGTACAGCCCGGCGCAGTTCACCAGCACCCGGCCGCGGACCACGTCCCCGGCCGCGGTGAGCACGGCCACGCCCCGGTCCGCCCGGCGGTCCGCCCGGACGACCCGCGCGCCGTAGCGGATCTCCGCCCCGGACGCCCGCGCCAGTTCCCGCGCGACGCCCACGAAGTCGCACACCCCCGTCGTGCCGACGTGTATGGCCGCGAGGCCGCGCACCTCCGGCTCGTACTCGGCGATCTGCGCGGGGCCCAGTTCCCGCACCGGGATGCCGTTCTCCCGGCCCCGCTGCACGAGCGCGTGCAGCCGCGGCAGCTCCTCCCGCTCGGTGGCGACGATCAGCTTGCCGGTGACGGCGTGCGCGATGCCGTACTCGGCGCAGAACTTCACCATCTCGGCGGCGCCCCGCACCGCGTACCGCGCCTTGAGCGAACCCGGGCGGTAGTAGATCCCGCTGTGGATGACCCCGCTGTTGCGTCCCGTCTGGTGCCGGGCCGGCCCGGGCTCCTTCTCCAGCACGGTCACGCGCGTACCCGGCGCGGCGCGGGTGATCGCGTACGCCGTCGACAGCCCGACGATTCCCCCGCCGATCACGAGCACATCACAGTCGTACGCCCCGGCCCGCACCTGCACCACCTCCGCCATCGATAGTGCACTGCGCCACTGACAGCGGCTTCAAACGCGGGGCGGCGCGGCCTATGCCGGTGCCATCAGCAGCGGCCGCGCCCTCTCGCGCAGCTCCACCACCCGCGGCTCGTCCCCGTACGGCTCCAGCCGGTGCAGCAGATCCTTCACGTACTCGGTGGTCCGGGCCGAGGAGATCCGTCCGGCCACCTCCACGGCCCGCACGCCCTGCTCGCACGCCGCGTCGAGATTCCCCGACTCCAGCTCGGCGACGGCGGAGACGACCAGCCGCAGACCGTGCGACCGCACGAACTCCTCCGTCGGCTTCGACAGGGCCTGTTCCGTGAACCGGCGGACCTGGCGCGGCGCCTTCAGGTCCCGGTAGCACTCGGCCGCGTCCGCGGCGAACCGGTCATAGCCGTAGAAACCGAGCCACGAGGGGTCGTTGTCCCCCTCCCTGGACCGCTCCAGCCAGCTCTCGGCCGCCTTCAGCGCCGCGCCCGCCGCCTGCGCGTCCCCCGCACGCGCGTGTGCCCGTGCCTCGACCAGCCGGAAGAAGCTCATGGTGCGGGCGGTCGCCAGCCCCCGGTTCCGCTCCAGCGCGGCCTGCGCCAGGTCGACGCCCTCGTCCCCGAAGCCGCGATACGTCGCCTGCAACGACATGGAGGCGAGCACGTAGCCGCCCAGCGGGACGTCCGCCGCCGCGCGGGCGAGCCGCAGCGCCTGGATGTAGTACCGCTGCGCGGCCTCCTGCTGCCCGGTGTCGAAGGCCATCCAGCCGGCGAGCCGGGTGAGTTCCGCGGAGGCCCCGAACAGGGCCCGGCCCACCTCGTCGGAGTAGGCGCCGAGCAGCAGCGGAGCCGCCTCCACCCGCAGACACTCCGGCACCATCGAGGAGCGCCAGTCCCCGCCCCCGTACTTGGAGTCCCACCGCCTGGCGTCCTCGGCGGCCTCCCGCAGCTTCTGCACATCGCTGTGGCCGACTTTGATCGGTGCGCCGGTCTCCTCGACGGAGCCCGCCTCTCGCGCGACCGAGCTGTCGGCGGGGGTTATCAGCCATCGTGAGGCGGGCGTTGCGTATGCGCTCACTGCGAACGACCCGGCGAGGGACTGCCAGATGCCACCGGAGCCCGCCCGGCGGCCGGCGAGGTCCAGGCGGTACAGCTCCGTCGCCGACTTCACCGCCTGTCCCACGTCTCTGGGGAAGGCGAGACCCACTTCGGGCGCGGGGTCCGCGTCCGCCAGGCCGATCTCGTGGAGCGGCACCGGGCGGCCGAGCTTCTGGCCGATGGCGGCGGCGATGAGGTGCGGCGCCGCACCCTGCGGCACCATGCCCTTCGACACCCAGCGCGCCACCGACGTCTTGTCGTAGCGAAGCGTCAACCCGCGTTGCGCGCCAAGGTCGTTGACGCGTCGCGCGAGTCCCGCGTTGCTGATTCCCGCGAGGGCGAGAACGGCGCCGAGCTTTTCGTTCGGCCCGCGTTGCTCCCTGGACATGCGCCACCCCTCGACACAGACGGCTGTCGCGCTGGCATAACCACGCGGCATTCGTAAACCCAGCGTAGTTCGCCGCATCCCAAGCGTTAAGGGGCATTGTTCCGGATGGCGGGATTGTGGTCCGTACGGAAGTACGGCCCTGTACGCACCGTGCACGCTGTGTCGCCACGTGCCCCCGTGCGTGTGGCCGTGCGCCTGTCCGTGCGCTCTTCTCCGGCCATCCCGGGAGCGGTTCCATGGCACCTGCGTGGGTCGGCCCGCTGTACTGGATCCAGTGGGCTGGGGGACACCGCCGCCTTCATCCCCGCGGGTGGCGGACCGGTCCGGGAGGCGACATCCGCCTCCCGGACTGTGCGCGTGCGGGCGCCGGCGGCCGCTCCGCGGGCCTGTACGGAGCGTGCTCACCTCCGGCGCCCCGCCACTTAATTGGCCGAAAATCGACCCGCGTTCACCGCGGTATTTTCCGCTCCGACCATGCAACTTGAGGGCGCGAAGGGCGTTTTGGGGGAGCGCATTGGGGGCGCATTCACGCCGCACCCTTCGGGGTCCGCCGGGACCGCGTCCTCCTCGCCCGTCCCGGCCGCCCGTCAACTGCCCAGGCCCGCCACACGAACTTCCCTCGATCGAAGGCGGTGCCACCGCGCCTCTCCGGCGTGCCTCTCATGGCAGCATGGGGTCCGGTTCGTACGGTGCACTGGTTGTCCACAGCCTGTGGAGGCGTCGATGCGGTGGTTGGTGGGTTGGAGCAGCACCGCCGCGGGCGTCGCCGGGATCGGCTCCGCGGGCGCTCTCGGCTACGACGGCGAGACCCTGCACCCGGTCGGCTCCCAACTCCTGTGGGGCGACCCGGATCCGCTGTGGGCCGTCGGCGACTGGCGCCCGGACGAGGTGCGCGTGGTGCACGCCGACGCGCAGCACCGGATCGCCGTCCTCGGCATCTGCGGCGCCAGCGACGAGGAGCTGCGCCGCGGTCTGTTCACCGCGCGCGGGGGCGCGGTGCGCCATCTGACCACCTGGCCCGGCAGCTACACGGCCGTCGTCCAGGCCGGCCGCCGCATCACCGTCTGCGGCGATCTCGCGGGCGCCCGCCCGGTGTTCCACACCCCCTGGGCCGGCGGCACGGCCTACGCCACCGCCGCGCTGCCCCTCGCCGACCTCGTCGAGGCCAACCTCGACTTCACCCACCTCGCCGCCCTGCTCGCCGCCCCGGACGTGCCGGCCGCGCTGCGCGACACCACCCCGTACGACGGGGTACGGCGCGTTCCGCCGGGGCATGCGCTGGTGTTGCGCGCCGGGGCGCGCGAGATCGCCGGGTACGAGCCCGTGGCCTCCCTCGCCGTGGCCGCGCCCCCGGCCGACCCCGACCGCGCCGTGGACGCCGTACGGGACGCCCTCGTGGAGGCGGTCCGCACCCGGCTGTCGGCGCCCCGGCACGTGCCCGATCTGGACCCCGGACCGGTGCCCGGCATGGGACCGGCCGAACGGCGGGCCGCGCGCGGGATGCCGGTTCCCGGCATCGGCGCCGACCTGTCCGGCGGGCCCGCCTCCGGCACCCTCGCCCTGCTCGCCGCCGGGCTGCCCGGCAGACCCGGCACGCTCCTCGGCCACGGCACGGGCGCGGGCGAACGCCTCCTCGCCGTCACCTTCAACGACCTGGCCGTGGCCGGCCGCGAGGCCGAACTCGAACGCGCCGGAGCCCTCGCCGCCAACCCCCGCCTGCACCACGTCGTGGTCACCGGCGGCGAGGAGACCCTGCCGTACGCCGACCTCGACGGCCCGCTGACCGACGAGCCGGGCCCCTCCCTGGTGCTGGCGGCCCGGCACCGGGCGCGGCTCGCCGCCGGCAGCGCCGACCACTTCACCGGCCACGGTGCCCGCCAGGTCCTGGACGCCCACCCCGCGCGCCTCGCCGATCTCCTGGTGGACCGCAAACGACGCCACCTGGTCCGGCCGGTCGCCGCCCTCGCCCGTGCCGACGGGTCGGTGCTGGTCCCCGCGCGCGTGTACGGCGCTGCCCGGCGTCTCGCCCGTACGCCGTACCGGACGGGTCTGGAGGTGCTGGCCGAGCGGCTGATGCGGCGCCGCTTCGACGAGCCCAAGGGAGCGGTCGGCGCGTCCCTCGCCGCGCTGACCTGGGCGAGACCCGGGCCCGCCGCCCGGTGGCTGACGGGGGAGGCACTGGCTGAAGTATCGGTTCTGCTGCAGGCGGAGGCGGACCGCTCGGGAACCGGCGCGCAGCGCCCCGGCGACTACCGCGCGCGGGCGGCACTCGCCCGGCACGCCGCCGACCTGCGCGTGCTGGAGCAGGCCGCGGAGGTCCGCTCCCAGCGCCTGCACGCGCCGTTCCTCGACAACCAGGTCGTCCGCGCCTGCCGTGACCTCCCCGAGGCCCTGCGCGTCCAGCCCGGCGCCCGCGCCGCCATCCTCCGCACGGTTCTGGAGGGCGCCGGCGTCACCGACCTCCCGCCCGGCTGGGGCGCCCCCTCCCACGCCTCGACGGCGGCGGCCGCGCGCGCGGGCCTGCGGCTGGCGGCCGACCCCCTCCAGGATCTGTTCGCCACGCCCCTGCTGGCCGACGCCGGCCTGGTGGAGGCCCGCGTCGTCCGCAAGGCCCTCCGCGCCGCCGCGGCGGGCGACCCCCTGCCGCTGGACGGGCTGGCCGACCTCATCTCCCTCGAACTCTGGCTCCGCCGCCTCCTGGCCCGCCGGGGCACGTGCTGGTCGGGCACCCCGACCCGCTCCCGCGCGGTGCCGTCCGGCATCCAGCCGCGAAGAAGCGCGCTGGCCTCCGGCGCCTGACCGGTTCCCCTCCGGGGAGGGGACCGGTGGGCTGTCGCCCCGTGCGCCGTGGGGGTGGCGCCGGTCCGTGTGTGGCTGCGGGCCGGTGGTGGCTGGTCGCGCAGTTCCCCGCGCCCCTGGGGAGTTGCGGTGGGCCCTGGTCCGGGAGTGCGGGCCGGGGAGGGGGCCGGTGGGCTGGGGGTTGTCGCTCCCGCGTGCCGTGGGGGTGGCGCCGGTCCGTGTGTGGCTGCGGGCCCGCGGTGGCTGGTCGCGCAGTTCCCCGCGCCCCTGGGGAGTTGCGGTGGGCCCTGGTCCGGGAGTGCGGGCCGGGGAGGGGGCCGGTGGGCTGGGGGT
>NZ_JBVJYH010000006.1:0-12951 GCF_055600785.1 Streptomyces sp. NPDC038200 | reverse complement strand
GGTTGTCGCTCCCGCGCGCCGTGGGGGTGGCGCCGGTCCGTGTGTGGCTGCGGGCCCGCGGTGGCTGGTCGCGCAGTTCCCCGCGCCCCTGGGGGAGATGGGGTGGGCCCTGGTCCGGGAGTGCGGGTGCGGGCCAGTCGCCGCAAGGCGAGGCGCGCGCCTCGTGGCCCGGGAGTGCCGGTTCCGAACGCGGCCGTTCGAAAACCCCCGTGCCTCGTTCCCGGCCCGCCGCGACAATGACGGGGTGCGGTACAGAATCCTGGGCGTAACCCAAGCAGCAGACGACCAGGGCACCCCCGTACCCATCGGCGGCCAGCGCCTGCGCACGCTCCTCGCCGCCCTCGCCCTCCGCCCCGGCCGCACCACGACCCCCGGCACCCTCATCGACGAGATCTGGGCGGACGACCCGCCCCAGGACGCCCCCGCCGCCCTCCAGGCCCTCGTCGGCCGCCTCCGCCGCACCCTCGGCAGGCACACCATCGCCTCCACCCCGGGCGGCTACCGCCTGGAGGCGACCGAGGGCGACGTGGACCTCCACGTCTTCGAACGACTCACCCGCACCGGCACCACCGCCCTCACCGCCGGCGACCCGGCCACCGCCCACCGCACCCTCACCGAGGCCCTGTCGCTCTGGTACGGCCCGGCTCTCGCCGACCTCCCCGACCGCGCCGCCGCCACCCGCCCCGAGGCCCTGCGGCTGGAAGCGACCCGCGCCCGCGCCGCCGCCGCCCTCGCCCTCGGCCGCGCCCGGGAGGCCGTACCGGAGCTGCGGGAACTGACCGCCGCCCACCCGTACGACGAGCCCCTCCACGTCCTGCTCATCCGCGCCCTGCGGGACACCGGCCGCCCGGCCGACGCCCTCGCCGCCTACGAGTCCGCCCGCCGCACCCTCGCCGACACCCTCGGCACCGACCCCGGCCCGGAACTCCAGTGCCTGCACGCGGCGTTGCTGCGACAGGAGCAGGCACCGGAGCCCGGCCACCCGGCGGCCCCCGTACCGCCGCCGCCCGCCCAGCCCCCCGAGCGCACCGGTAATCTCCGCCCCCGCCTGACCTCGTTCGTCGGACGGGAACCGGAACTCCAGGCCATCCGTTCCGACCTCGACAGGGCCCGCCTCGTCACGCTCACCGGACCAGGCGGCTCCGGAAAGACCCGCCTGGCCGAGGAGGCCGCCACCGGCCTGCCCACGGCCTGGCTGGTCGAGCTGGCCCCCCTCGACCATCCGGAGGCGGTGCCCGGCGCGGTGGTCAGCGCGCTCGGCCTGCGCGAGACCGTCCTGCTGAGCAACGAGCTGGCGACCCCGCAGGCCGACCCCACGGCCCTGCTGATCGAGTACTGCGCCCCGCGCAGCCAACTCCTGATCCTCGACAACTGCGAGCACGTCATCGGCGCGGCGGCCGCCCTCGCCGAGACCCTCCTCACCCGCTGCCCCGGGCTCACGATCCTCGCGACCAGCCGTGAACCCCTGGGCGTCCCCGGCGAGTCGGTGCGCCCGGTCGAGCCCCTCGTCCCGGAGCAGGCGCACCGCCTCTTCGCCGAGCGCGCCGAAGCCGTCCGCCCCGACGCCGGCGCCGTGCTCGGCGACACCGCGGCCGTGGCGGAGATCTGCCGCCGCCTGGACGGCCTGCCGCTCGCCATCGAGCTGGCCGCGGCCCGGCTCAGGCTGCTGACCCCGAGGCAGATCGCCGACCGTCTGGACGACCGCTTCCGCCTGCTCACCTCCGGAAGCCGCACGGTCCTGCCCCGCCAGCAGACCCTGCGCGCGGTCGTCGACTGGTCCTGGGAACTGCTGGACGAGGAGGAGCGGACCGTACTGCGCGAGGTGTCGGTGTTCGCCGGCGGCTGGGACCTCGCGGCGGCCGAGGCCGTGTGCACCCGCCCGGCGACGGCCCTGATCGGCGCACTGGTCGACAAGTCCCTCGTGGTCGCCGCCCCGTACGCCCCGGACGGCACCGGCACCCGCTCCGGCATGCGCTACCGCATGCTGGAGACCATCCACGAGTACGCCACCGAACGCGCGGCCGAGGTCCCCGGCCTGCGCGCGGCGGCCGAACGACGGCACCGCGCGTGGGTGCGGTCGCTGGTGGAGGAGGCCGAACCACAGCTGCGGTCGGCGGCCCAGCTCCCCTGGATCTCCCGCCTGGAGACCGAGCTGGACAACATCCGCGCGGCCCTGGACCGCGCGGTCCTCGCGGGCGACGAGACGGAGGCCGGCGCCGTCGTCCTGGCCATCGGCTGGTTCTGGTGGCTGCGCAACCACCGCCAGGAGGCCGTGACCCGGACCCGGCTGGTGCTCCGCCTGGGCGTCGCCCTGGACACCCTGCCCGCGGGCGCGCCGGCCGACGAGCTGATGGCCCGGGTGGAGTCCGCCGACCCGGTGGGCGCCTTCCTCGCCGAGCCCGACGGCCGGACCCCCCGTGCGCTGCACGAGCTGCGGACGGACCTGCGCATGCTCGACCTCTTCCTGACCTCCGAGTCGGGTGCGGAGGACCTCGTGGCCGACGAGCGGGCCGTGGAGTACCTCGCGCGGGTACGGGCGGCCTACGAGTGCGGCGGGCCCCGGGCCGCCCGGTTCCCCGGCATCCTCTGGCCGCTGACCGCCTACTACCTGGGCGGCCCGGCGGAGGTCCGCCCGGACATGACGAGGTCCGTCGCCAACGCCCGTGCACACGGCGGTGACTGGGAGATCGCCGTCGCCCTGATGTACCGGGCCCACATCACCGTCGACTCGCCGGGAAACCTTCAGGGCGTGGACGAGGACCTGGCCGAGCTGCGCATGCTCTGCCGGCGGGTCGGCGACCGCTGGATGCGGGCGCAGGTGTGCAGCGCGGCCGGCGAGGCGGCCATGGCGCGCGGCCGGTTCACCGACGCCCGCGGCGAGTACGAGGAGGCGCTGCGCCTCGCCTACGAGGTGGGCGCGTACGCCGAGGCGCCGTTCCTGATGGTCCGGCTCGCCGAGATCTCCTACCGCTCCGGCGACCAGGAGACCGCGCTGATCGCCCTGGACGAGGCGGACACGGCCTCGGTCCACTACGCGGTGCCGGAATCCCGGGCCTTCGCACTGCTGCTGCGTGCCCACATCGCCCTGTGCGACGGGCAGCCCGCCCGCGCCCGCGAGCTGTACGAGGCGACCTGCGCGGAAGTACGGGACGGCACCCCGCCGCCCCAGTTCGTGGCGGCCCGGCGGGCGGTCGAGGCACTGCTCGCGGCCGACGAGTCGGGCCCGGCGCACGGGGTGCGGATCCTGGCGGCCGCCCTGCGCGAGGCCGTGGACCACCGGTGCGCCGAGGTGATCACCGCCGGTCTGGTGGACGTGGGGGCGGGCCTGCTGGCCCGGCACGGCGAACTGCCGGGTGCGCTGCGGCTGTTCGCCGCCGCGGACCGATGGCGCGACGGAAGCCCGCGGTCCGAGCCGGAGCGCGGCGAGGCCGCCCGGGTCCACGCCCGTGCCCTCGCCACCCTCCCCGCCGACCGCTACGCCACCGAGTGCGCGCGGGGAGCGGCGTACGGGGTGGCGGACATCCTGCGGGAGCTGGACGCCACGGCGGCCGTCGCGGACCGCCAGGGCCTGCCGGCTACCGGCAGGTGAACCGGGACTCCGCCCAGTCCGCGAGCGCCGCCCGGTTCAAGCCGCTGCCGCGCGGCTCCACCACGAGCCGTACGGTCGAGCGCCCGGTGAGGTCCACATGGACGGGGACGGCACGGTCGCGGCCCTCGACCGTGCCGGACCGCCACAGCGGGACTCCGTCGGCGTAGACGGCGAAGGTGACCTTGCCGAGGCCGAGCGTCATGTCGTCCACGCCGGCCAGTGCGTCGTACGCGCCGCACTGCCGGTTGAGGTGGACGGTGACGGAGGACTCGCCGTGCACGGTGACCCCGTGCGCGTACGGCCGGCCGCCGATCGACATGCCGTACCGCTGCCACACCCAGCTGCTCTCGCCGAGGGCGATCTCCGGCTCGGTGCCGTCGCCGCCGGCGTCGTAGCGCAGTTCGCTCAGCTCGTACACGGCGGGCGCCGGCGTCGGCGGCGGGCTGGGCTTCGGCTTCGGTGCCGGGCCGGGAGCGGCGGTGGGAGGAGGCGTGGGCGCGGGGGTCGGCGTCGGGGTGGGCGTGGGAGTCGGCCTCGGCGGGGGTGTCGGGGTGGGCGTCGGGGCCGGTCCGGGCGCGTGCACCACGGGCGCCGGGGCGGGCTTGTGCGGAGGGGTGCGCGGGGGCGTGTGCGGGGGCTCGTGCGTCGGCGTCGCGGGCACCGGCGTTCCGGGCCGTACGGCCGGCGCGGACGGCGGCGGCTTGGCGGTCTCCTGCGCCGGACGGCCGTCGTTCACCAGGGCCAGCGCGACCGCGGCGACGGCCACCGCGACCACACCGGCCGCGATACCGGCCTTCACCGGCGCCCCGAGCCCCTCGGAGACCGCGGCTCCACCCGTGCCGCCCGCACCACCGCCCGCACCGGTGGCCGCACCACCGCCCGCACCGGTGGCCGCACCACCGCCCACACCGGTGGCCGCGGCGCCGCCCGCACCGGTGGCCGTGGCGGCGGCTCCGGCCGCGGCCCCGGCGGCCCCGGCACTGCCGGCCACGATCCCGAGCGCCTTGGCGTACCCGGCGGCCCCGAACCAGCCGATGACGGCGACCGGGACGACACCGGGGATACCGCTCGCGACCTCTTCGATCTGCGCCGCCGCCAGCCGGCACCGCGCGCACTCGTCCAGGTGCTTGCGCAGGCCCCGCTCGGCCCGGATCCGCAGCTTGCGGCGGGCGTAGGTGCCCAGCTGGTCGGCGTAGCGGGCGCACTCCTCGTCATGGGCGAGGCCGGCGCTGACATGCGCCTGGAGGTAGGCCTGCTTCAGCCCTTCGCGCGCACGGCTGGCGAGCACCCGGGTGCCGTTGGCGTCCAGCCCGAACAGCACGGCGACATCGCTCGGGGACTCGTCCTCCACCTCGGTGTGCCACAGCACGGCCTGCCAGCGCTCGGGCAGCGAGCGGAACGCCTGCATGGCCATGGACTGCTCGGCCTCGTGCAGGGCGCGCACGTCGGCGCCCAGTCCGAGGGTGTCGTCCTCGGACGGCTCCGCGGCCCGCGCGGTCTGCTGGGCGAAGACGGCGAAGTCGTCGACGAGCTGTTCGCGCCGGGCCGACCTGGTCCAGTGCGCCGCGACACGCCGCACCGAGGTCAGCAGATAGGCCCGCACGGCGTGTTCGGGCCCGGACCCTCCCCGCACCGCCTGGAGCATCCGCGCGAACACCTCGGCGGTGAGATCGTCGGCGGTGTGCCCGTCCCGGCAGCAGGTCCGCGCGTACCGCCGCACCGCGTCGGCGTGCCGCCGGTACAGCTCCTCGTACGCGGAGTCGTCACCGCCGCGCATCCGCCCGATCAGTTCACCGTCGGCGGGCGCCGTCTCACGGGGCGGCGGCAGCGCACTTCCCTCACGCTGAGCCGGAACGCTGTTCTCACGACCCGTGCCTGCCGCGCCTGCCGTGCCGGAGGAAGCCGGGCGCCCACCTTGTTGCGGTACGTGGGGGGAGGTCAGACCGTGAGTCTCCGCGTCCCCGTCGTCACCGCGTGACCCGTCCCACCCGTCAACGCCCATCGCGCAAAGCCCCCGACACCGGCCGAGCCCAACCCGTCACCGGCTCAGAGTGCCACAACGCCGTTACGCCGAGGGCCTCGTGCACATCCCGTCCACTCATCCGAGCGGACTTGCACCGACGCCCCCCGAACACCCCTCGAACACCCGAAGAGCCACCCGCCCCCCCGCCACCGGACGCGCCCCACGGACACCACGCGCACCCGACCGTCCAAGCCCGACTCGCTCCACGGTCACCGCTGGCCCCCGACCGCACACCCGCACCCGCCGACGGCGGACGCGCCCCCGCGCGGACCACGCGCACTCGACCGCACACCCGCACTCGCCGACGGCGGACGCGCCCCGCGAGGGCCACCCGCACCCGACCGTGCAAGCCGCACGGGTGGTGCGGGTGGAAAACGCATCCCGCCGAAGGCGAAGCCGAGGCGAGCGGCCCGCCGAACTACGCCGGCCGAGACCGAAGCCCCTCCAGCAGAATCTCCAGCAACCGCGCCGAAGCCGCCGCCTGCTGCGCCGCATCCGGCAGCGACGGCGCCGCCGTGGCGATCACCAGCAGCACGTCGGCCACGGACACATCCGCCCGCAGCTCACCCGCCGCCCGAGCCCGCTCCACCAACTGCCCGACCACGTCGAGCAGCGCCCCGGCCCCGGCGTCGTCCGCCGCCAACCCGGCCCCGTCCGCCACCAGTCGCAGCTCACCGCCCGCGGGCTGAAGCCGCTGCTGAGGCACCCGTGCCGTCTCGGCGGCGACGGCGGCGACGGCCGAGTACGCCGAGCCGACGGACCCGACCGGGTCCCCCGCACCGCCCGACTCGCCCGGCTCCGCGGAGCCGACCCGCAGCACCTGCGGCGGCAGCAACCGCCCCGCCCCCGACGCGACCGACGTCCGCAGGAACCGGGACAGCGCCGACCACGGTTCGTCCTCCTGCCCGAGCGCCGCCCGCGCCTGCTCGGTCAGCCGTGCCGTCTCCTCCTCCGCGATCCGCCGGACCAGCACGTCCTTGCTCGGGAAGCGCCGGTACACCGTGCCGACCCCGACCCGGGCGCGCCGCGCCACGTCCTCCATCGGCGCGCCGTAGCCCAGCTCGCCGAACACCTCACGCGCCGCACGCAGCACGTGTTCGAGATTGCGCTGTGCGTCCACGCGCAGCGGAGTCGTACGGGACGCGTCCGCGCGTCCGCCCCCCGCCGCCGTGCTCATCGCTTTGCCACCGGACGCGATGGCGGCTGCAGGTGCCCAATGCGTGTCCTGAACATGCATGTGTTTCCCCCGGTAATGACGTCTCCCCCCGGAGACTCTCCCCTGATTGCGAAGTGCGCGGAAGCGGCATCGGTCCCGACCGGGACCGCCCGTCGCGGGCCCGCTCGACCACATTCCCTACACCCCGTCGACACACGAACATAGTTGAGAGGCAGTCAATTCAGAAGGGGCAGGTTCCGCACAGTGCGCCCCCCGATCGGAGTACGGGGCGTGTACGTCCCGATTGGCACTCTTCGTGCCCTGTCGCCCGCCCCCGCTGACCTGCCCCCTTTCGTCCCGCACGGGCACCCCGGCCGGCCCTGCGCACACCCGGCCGCCGGTCACACAAATTGCCGGGGCTGTGGACAAACCACAGCGCCGGGTGCGTCATGGGATGGTGAAGGAACGTGCGCGCATTCTGGTTGTCGGCGGCGGCTACGTCGGGATGTACACGGCCCTGCGCCTCCAGCGGAAGCTGAAGGCCGAGCTGAGAAGGGGCGAGGTCGACATCACTGTCGTCACTCCCGACCCCTACATGACGTATCAGCCGTTCCTTCCGGAGGCCGCCGCGGGATCGATCTCCCCGCGCCATGTCGTGGTGCCGCTGCGCCGCGTCCTGGACCGGTGCCACGTCGTCGTCGGCGAGGTGACCTCCATCGACCACGCGGTGCGCACCGCCGCCGTCAGCACGCTCGCCACCGCCGAGGAGGGCGGTGCGTCCGAACTCTTCGGCTACGACGAACTCGTCCTCGCCCCGGGCTCGGTCTCCCGCACCCTGCCCATCCCCGGCCTCGCCGAGTACGGCATCGGGTTCAAGACCGTGGAAGAGGCCATCGGCCTGCGCAACCACGTCATCGAGCAGATGGACATCGCGTCCTCCACCCGCGATCCCGCGATCCGTGACGCCGCCCTCACCTTCGTCTTCGTCGGCGGCGGGTACGCGGGCGTCGAGGCCCTCGGCGAACTGGAGGACATGGCCCGGTACGCCGCGCGGTACTACCACAACCTCCGCCCCGAGGACATGAAGTGGATCCTCGTGGAGGCAAGCGACCGCATCCTGCCGGAGGTCGGCCCGGAAATGGGCCGCTACACCGTGACCGAGCTGCGCCGCCGCAACATCCAGGTGCTGCTGGACACCCGCCTGGAGTCCTGCGCCGACCGTGTCGCCGTGCTCAGCGACGGCCAGCGCTTCCCCACCCGTACGCTCGTGTGGACGGCCGGGGTCAAACCCCACCCGCTGCTCGCCGCCACCGACCTGCCGCGCACCGACCGCGGCCGGCTCCGCTGCACGGAACGGCTGACCATCGACGGCACCGAGCACGCCTGGGCCGCCGGCGACGCCGCCGCCGTACCCGACGTCACGGCCGCCGAACCCGGCACCGAGACCGCCCCCAACGCCCAGCACGCGGTCCGCCAGGCCAGGGTCCTCGGCGACAACATCGTCCGCTCCCTGCGCGGCGAGCCCCTCCGGACGTACGCGCACGCGTACGTCGGTTCCGTCGCCTCCCTCGGCCTGCACAAAGGCGTCGCCCAGGTCTACGGACGCAAGCTGAAGGGCTACCCTGCCTGGTTCATGCACCGCGTGTACCACCTCAGCCGGATGCCCACCTTCAACCGCAAGGCCCGGGTGCTCGCCGAATGGACCCTCGCCGGACTCTTCAAACGGGAGATCGTCTCGCTCGGTTCACTCGAACATCCCCGAGCGGAGTTCGAACTGGCGGCCGGGGGAAAGCCTCCTCACAGCCCCTCCGACGACCCGAAGGGGTCGTCCTGACCGGACCCAGGAACTCCGTGGACCGCCGAGGCGTCTGACGGATGTCGCCGCGGCCCACTCCCTGCCAGACTGCCCCACGTCCTCGGACGGGCCTCCCGCCCGCCCACCGCACACACGAGGCTTTCCCCACAGTGAACTTCACGCGCTGGAGCGCCCGGCTCCCCGGAACGCAGCGCCGCGCCGCCGCGCGGACCGAGACCCCGGTCTCCCCGGACCGGCGGGGGGAAGGCTCCGTGCCCGCGGCCCGTGCCGAACAGCCCGCCGACGACAAGACACCCGTGCCCGCCGTCGACGAACTGCCCGCACGTGACGTCCTGGACCGCGTCCCGGCCCTCGTCGCCCTCGTGCACGGCCCCGACCACCGCATCGCCTACGTCAACGACGCCTACACGGCCGCTTTCGGCGCCCGCGCCACCGGCACGGCCGCCCGCGAGGCACTGCCCGAACTCGCCGAACTGGGCCTGCTCCCGCTGCTGGACCAGGTGCTGCGCAGCGGCAAGCCCCGCACGCTGAAGTCCCGCAAGGCCGTGGACGGCCGCTCGTACACGTTCACCTGCACCCCCGTCGCCGAGGGCGGCGACCGCGACGCCGGTGTACTGGTCTTCGCCACCGACGTCACCGACCACGCCGAGGCGGCCGAGCGGCTGCGCGCCAGCGAGCGCCGCCAGCGCGAGACGGCCGTCACCCTCCAGCGCTCCCTGCTCCCGCAGGAACTGGAGCAGCCCGACGACCTGCGCATCGCCGCCACCTACCAGCCCGGCGGCACCGAGGCCGCGGTCGGCGGCGACTGGTACGACGTGATCACCCTCGGCGGCGGCCGGACCGCCCTCGTCATCGGCGACGTCATGGGCCGCGGGGTGCGTGCCGCCGCCGTCATGGGCCAGCTCCGCACGGCCGTCCGCGCCTACGCCCGCCTCGACCTGCCTCCGCACGAGGTGCTCCAGCTCCTCGACGGCCTGGCCGCCGAGATCGACGCCAACCAGATCGCCACCTGCGTCTACGCCGTCCACGACCCGAACGAGGGCCGCCTGGTGTACGCGTCCGCCGGCCATCTGCCGATCCTGGTCCGCGACGAGAACGGCACGGTCTCCCGCGCCGACGAACCCACCGGCCCTCCGCTCGGCACCGGCGGCTGGATGCACGCCTCCGGTTCCATCGCCCTCGGCCCCGGAGCCACCGCCGTCCTCTACACCGACGGCCTGGTCGAGCGCCGGGACGCGGACCTGGACGAGAGCATCGCCGCGCTCGAAGGCGCCCTCGCCGGCGCCACCGGCACCCCGCAGGTCGTCTGCGACCGCCTGGTCCGCTCGGCCGGCGTCACCGCCGACCACGACGACGACGTCGCCGTCCTCGTCCTCCAGCACCCGGCGCGTACCGGCCCCGACGGCGACCTCTTCCGCAACGCCGCCCTCGAACTCCTCGGCGGTGTCGAGGCCGCCCCACGCGCGCGTGCCTTCGCCTCCGGCGTCCTCACCAGCTGGCGGTTCCCCGCCGAACTGCACGACCTCGGCGTCCTCGCCACCAGCGAACTGGTCGCCAACAGCCTCCAGCACGGCACCCCGCCCATGCGGCTCAGACTCCGCCGCACCGACCGCCGCCTCATCGTCGAGGTCACCGACGGCGACGACCACCTGCCCAGACGCCGCCGGGCCGAGCCCGGCGACGAATCGGGCCGGGGCATCGCCATCGTGGCGACGATCGCCTCCAGCTGGGGCAGCCGGCGCACCCCGGGCGGCGGCAAGGCGGTGTGGTGCGAGTTCGTCCTGCCGAAGCCGAAGCACTGACCGGTCACCGCCCCGGCAGGAACACGGTGCCCCGGCAGGAGCACGGAGCCCCGGACACGACGACGGCCGCCACCCGAAGGTGACGGCCGTGACGGTCCACCGGATCAGGCCTCCGCGGCCACGGACGGCGTGGTCGCCCCACCGCGCGTGACCACCCGGGTCCCGCGCGCCAGCCACGGCCGGTCCTGAACGGGGGTGAGCCGCCGGCCCAGCCGCAGCGCCAGATAGGTGATCCCCAGCGAGAACAGCAGGAAGGTCACGATGTACGGCCCGTGCAGCGAGGCGCCCAGAGGGCCGCCCACCGCCGGACCGACCGCCAGTGCCAGCTGCTTGACCAGCGCGAACGCCGAGTTGTACTGCCCGGCCATGCCCTCCGGCGCCAGATCGGCGACCAGCGGGGCGACCGTCGGCGACAGCATCGCCTCGCCCAGCCCGAACAGCGCGTACGTCGACACGAACGCGGCCGTGGCCATCTCCTGGCTGCCGTGCCCCAGCCCCGCGTACCCGGCGGCCAGCCACGCCACGGACCAGATCAGACCCACCGCGGCGATGACCCGGGACCGCCGGCGCCGCTCCACGAGCTTCAGCACGGCGAACTGGGCGACCACGATCATCAGGGTGTTCGCGGCCAGCGCCGTACCCAGGGCGGACGTGGATATCCCGGCCGCCTCCACGCCGTAGGCGCTCAGCCCGGACTCGAACTGTCCGTAGCAGGCGAAGAAGAGCACGAAGCCCAGCACGCACAGCTGCACCATGGCCCGGTTCCCGAGCAGCTGCTTCCAGCCGCCCTTGGCCGACGGCGCGGGAGCGCCCTCCACGCGCGGCGAGTGCGGCATCCGCACGGTCGCCATCACCACGACCAGCAGCAGGAACATCGCCGCCTCGATCGCGAACAGCAGGGTGAACGAGGACACGCGCGTGGTGTCGACGAGATGGCCGCCGATGAGGCCACCGACACCCAGGCCCAGGTTCTGCAGGAAGAACTGCGTCGCGAAGGCGCGCGAGCGGGTGTCCGCCGAGGAGCAGTCCACGATCATCGTCGCCAGCGCGGGCTGCATCACGGCCTGCCCGGCACCGAGCGCCGCCGCCGACACGAGCACGGACGCGGCACCGCCCGCCAGACCGAGGCTCAGCGCACCCAGCGCAGCGGTCATCAGGGCGGCGAGCAGGACCGGCAGCGGGCCGCGCCGCACGATCGCCCGGCCGGCGAACGGCAGCACGATCAGCGCGGCCACGGCGAAGACGGCGAGCACGAGCCCCGCCGTCATGGCTCCCAGTCCTCGCACCTGCGCCACATAGACGTACAGGTAGGGGACGGTGAAGCCGAGCCCGAACGCGCTGAGTGCGTTGCCCACGTGGATCCGGCGCATCGCTGCGCCCATCGCCCTGGTCACGTTCACCTCTCTCACTAGTTAGATCCGAAGACTTCAAAGCTAAAGTTCGAAGCTAAAGAGTACACAGTGAAGGACTTCAAGGCAAAGGCGTCGCGTGCGATACTGCGCCCATGGCCGACAACCCCGGAGTCACGGAGCCGACGCTCGAAGAACAGATCGCCGCGTACCAGCGCGAGTTCCGCGACCTGGACCCCCAGGTCGAGAAGATCGTGTCGGCGCTGTCCCGGCTGAACCGCCGTATGAACGTCGCGTACGGCCGCCAGACCGGGGCCCTCGGCATCAGCAACGCCGAGTGGGAGGTCCTCAAGGCGCTGGTCCTCTCCGGCGCCCCGTACCGCATGGGCCCCAGCGACCTCGCCAAACGGCTCGGCCTCACGCCGGCCGCGATGACCCACCGGATCGACCGCATGGTCGCCGAGGGTCTGGTCACCCGGGAGAGGGACGAGTCCAACCGCGTCCGCGTCATCGTGGAGCTGACCCCGGAGGGACGAGAGAAGTGGCTGGAGGCCATGCGCCTGGCGACGGTCTTCGAGGAGGACCTCCTCCAGGACCTCACTCCCGCGGAGCGCACGGCGCTCGGCGAGGTCCTGACCCGGCTCCTGCGCAGGGTGGAGCACGCGCAGCCGGACGCCGGCGGCCGGCTCAGCGACCTCGACTGAAGCCGCCGCGCGGCCGCCGGAAAAGATCTTGACAGCAGGGTGTTGACACGCCCTTGCTCGTTCCGTAGAGTTCTTCGGGTTGCCGCGGAGCCGTAACGGTTCTTCGGTAGCACCTCAGCCGCCTCGAGCGGCACCCCTCACACCACAGCACGATCTCCCGGACGGGTTGATTTCGGCGTGCCGGAATTCAATTCGAATAGGGACTCGGCGGTCCGATTGGGAATCGCCGGGTGGATCCGCTAAGGTTTGAGACGTCGGAACGGCCCAACAGCCGGGAAGACAAACCCCCCTGACTGGGAGTCAGACGCCGAAAGGATCTGATAGAGTCGGAACCGCCGGAAAGGGAAACGCGGAAGCGGGAACCTGGAAAGCGCCGAGGAAATCGGATCGAATGAAGATCTGATAGAGTCGGAAACACGAAGGGAAGCCCGGAGGAAAGCCCGAGAGGGTGAGTACAAAGGAAGCGACCGTTCCTTGAGAACTCAACAGCGTGCCAAAAATCAACGCCAGAT
>NZ_JBVJYH010000005.1:63910-474458 GCF_055600785.1 Streptomyces sp. NPDC038200 | reverse complement strand
TCAAGTGGGTCACCTCCGACGACTGCAAGACCCCGGCCGGCGCCAAGGCCCAGCTCGCCGACGTCGACGGCATCTGCATCCCCGGCGGCTTCGGCGACCGGGGGGTGCTGGGCAAGGTCGGCGCGATCCGCTACGCCCGGGAGAACAAGATCCCGCTGCTGGGCCTGTGCCTGGGCCTGCAGTGCATCGTGATCGAGGCCGCCCGCAACCTGGCCGAGATCCCCGACGCCAACTCCACCGAGTTCGACCCGGCCACCGCCCACCCGGTGATCTCCACCATGGCCGAGCAGCTCGACATCGTCGCCGGCGAGGGCGACATGGGCGGCACCATGCGCCTGGGCATGTACCCGGCCAAGCTCGCCGAGGGCTCCATCGTCCGCGAGGTCTACGACGGCAAGGAGTACGTCGAGGAGCGCCACCGCCACCGCTACGAGGTGAACAACGCCTACCGCGCGGAACTGGAGAAGAAGGCCGGCATCGTCTTCTCCGGCACCTCCCCCGACGGCAAGCTCGTCGAGTACGTGGAGTACCCGCGGGACGTCCACCCGTACCTGGTCGCCACGCAGGCGCACCCCGAGCTGCGCTCGCGCCCGACCCGCGCGAACCCGCTCTTCGCCGGTCTGGTGAAGGCCTCGGTCGAGCGGAAGATCTCGAAGTAACACACCGGTTGTACGGTGGCCGGGGTGCATGCCTTCAAAGGTGCGCACCCCGGTTTCTCTTTTCGCCGGTCTGCTGTGAAAGCGTGTGGAAGGACAGGGCATGACGATCAAGGACACCCCGCAGGAGTGGGAGATCCGGGCGACGGACACCCCCTTCGTGGGCAACAAGACCTCCGTCCGCACGGACGACGTGGTCATGCCCGACGGCTCGGTGGCCCGCCGCGACTACCAGGTCCACCCCGGATCCGTGGCCGTCCTCGCCTTGGACGAGGAGGACCGGGTCCTGCTGATCAACCAGTACCGGCACCCGGTGCGGCACAAGCTGTGGGAGATCCCGGCCGGGCTGCTCGACGTGCCCGGCGAGAACCCCCTGCACGCCGCCCAGCGGGAGCTGTACGAGGAGGCGCACGTCAAGGCCGAGGACTGGCGGGTGCTGACCGACGTGTACACCACCCCCGGCGGCTGCGACGAGGCCGTACGGATCTTCCTCGCCCGGGAGCTGTCCGAGGCCGAGGGGGCGCGCTTCGAGGCGGAGCACGAGGAGACCGACATGGAGCACGCGCGCGTGCCGGTCGACGACCTGGTGCGCCGGATCCTGGCCGGGGACGTGCACAACAACTGCCTGGTCGTGGGGGTCCTCTCCCTGGTGGCGGCCCGGGGCGGGGACGGCCTGGACGCGCTGCGCCCGGCCGAGGCGCCGTGGCCCGCCCGCCCCTTCACGTCCTGAGCCGCACCCGTCCGGCGTACTGGTGTGACCATCGCCTGATCCGATCGGGCGATGTGTCCGCCGTGCTCCTCCGGGAACGTCGCAGAGCGTGAACTAGGCTCTTCGACGCCCGTACCGGAAGACACCGGCGGGCTTGCGCGTGCGGTGGAACGGGAGTGTGGCCCGTGGCGGATCAGGCGGTGGACCCAGACGGTGCGGAGCTGTCCGCCCTCCCGGCCACGCAACACCGTTTCCTGGGCCGTGCACGGGAGTTGAAGGAGCTGCGCGCCGACATCGCGCGCGCGGGCCTGGACACCCTCTCCGGCCGCAAGGCGCCCCGCGCGCGGGTGCTGCTCATCGCGGGCCGCCCCGGTTCCGGCCGCACCCGCCTCGCCGAGGAACTGGTCCGGCAGGTAGCCGACCGTTACCCCGACGGCGTGCTGAGGGCCCGGCTCGGCGAGCCCGACGGCACCCCGGTGCCCGTCGAACAGGCCGCCCGCGACCTGCTCTCCGCGCTGGAGCTGCCCGCACCCGCCGGGGCGGCCGAGGACGACCTCACCGCGGCCCTGCGCGACGCCCTCGCCGGCCGGCGGATGCTGCTTCTGCTGGACGACGCGGCCGGCGCCGACCAGGTCGACGCCCTCCTCCCGGACGCCCCGGACTGCCTGGTGGTGGCCGTGTCCCAGGGCCCGCTCACCGGTATCGCGGACGTCCGCCCCTGCACGCTGGGCGGCCTCGACACCAAGTCCGCCGTGGAGTTGCTCACCGGATTCGCCGGCTCCGTCCGCGTCACCGTCGACCCGCGCTCCGCGGAGAGCCTGGTGGAGGCGTGCCAGGGCCACCCGGCCGCGCTGGTGCTGGCCGGCGGCTGGCTCGCCGCCCGTCCCAAGGCCGCCCTCTCCGACCTCACCAAGCGGATGCACGCCTCACCCGAGGAGGGCGCGGAGGGCACGGACGGCACTCCGCTGTCCCGCGTCTTCCGGCTCGTGTACGACCAGCTGCCCGGCCCGGCCGCCCGGATGCTGCGACTGCTCAGCCTCGCCCCGGCCGGCCTCGCCGACCCGCACACCGCCTCGGCCCTGGCCGGCTGCTCGGTCGACGCCGCCCGGGCCGTCCTGGACGACCTGGCCGCCGTCGGCCTGCTGCGCGCGGTGGACTCGCCGCTGCCCCAGTACGAGGTCCCCGGCTGTCTGCACCCCCTGCTGCGCGCCCTGGCCGAGAGCCAGGAGCGGCCCGCGGAGCTTCAGCTGGCCCGGGCCCGGATGCTGGAGCGGACGGTACGGCTGCTCCAGTCCTGCCGGGCGATCACCGAGACGGACAGCCCGCAGGCCCGGGAGAAGCTGAGCGGCCTGCCCCCCGCGCTGCGCTTCCCGACCCCGCGGGCCGCCGCCGACTGGCTGCGTATCCGGCGGCCCGCCCTGCTGGCCTCCGCGCGCCTGGCGGTGGCCGACGGAGACCTGGACACCCTGGCCCGTCGGCTGATGTCCCAGCTGGTCAGGGCCTTGGCGGCGCATGTCGGCACCCAGGCCGCCGCCGCCGACCTGTACGGCGTGCACGGCCTCGTGCTGGACGTCGCCGAGCGGCGCGGGCTGCCGCGGGAGAGGGCCGCGGCGCTGCTGAACCTGGGCGATCTGGACGCGCAGACCGGCCGCACCCGGGAGGCACTGGCCCGCTACCGGGCCGCCCTGAACGCCGGACGCGAGGCGAACGATCCCTACGCGACCGGCCGCGCGATGGAATCCGTAGGCGGTGCCTACCAGGAGCTGGGCGACTACGACCGGGCCGCCGACTGGTTCGGCCGGGCCCTGGCCGAGCGGCTCGCCCGGGGAGAGGGACCGGACACCGGCCGGCTGTACGGCCGGATCGCCACCGCGCACACCTATGCCGGCCGTTACGGCGAGGCGCTGCGGAACTGGCGGGCGGCCCTCGCCGGCTACCGCAGGAGCGGCGATGTCGCCGCGAGCGCACGGGCGTTGAGCGAGATCGCCCGGGTGCAGGAGTACGCGGGACGGCCCGAGGAGTCGCTGCGCACCTGCCAGGAGGCCGTGGAGTGGGCGCGGCGCGCCGAGGACGCCCGGCTGCAGGCCGCGCTGCAGCTGCGGCTCGCCGACACGCTGGACCGCCTCGGCGACCCCGCGGCGGCCCACCTGCACCGCGCGGCGGCGGAGCGCATGCTGGGTGAGGAGACACCGGAGGGCGACGCAAGCCCGGAACAAGACGCTAACGCCTGCGAAATCCGTAGTGCATCCAGCGAAGATTGATGCAATGGAAGGCTAGACAGCCGGAACACCTTCATTAAACTGGCTCTGCCGCACGTTCCTGCGGCGTCTCCCGGTATGCCCCCGCATGTCTGGGTACGTCTGTAATGCACCCCCATACCCTCTGAGCCAAGGACCGTGATCGACGTGAAGGTCGGCATCCCCCGCGAGGTCAAGAACAACGAGTTCCGGGTGGCCATCACCCCCGCCGGCGTGCACGAGCTGGTGCGCAACGGCCACCAGGTCGTCATCGAGCGGGGTGCCGGCCTCGGCTCCTCGATCACGGACGAGGAGTACGTCGCCGCCGGTGCCGCCCTCCTCGGCACCGCCGACGAGGTGTGGGCCACCGCCGACCTGCTGCTCAAGGTCAAGGAGCCCATCGCGGAGGAGTACCACCGCCTCCGCAAGGACCAGATCCTCTTCACCTACCTGCACCTGGCCGCCTCCAAGGAGTGCACGGACGCGCTCATCGAGTCCGGCACCACGGCCATCGCCTACGAGACGGTCGAGCTGCCGAACCGCGCGCTGCCGCTGCTCGCCCCGATGTCCGAGGTCGCGGGCCGGCTGGCCCCGCAGGTCGGCGCCTACCACCTGATGCGCGCGGCCGGCGGCCGTGGCGTGCTGCCCGGCGGTGTCCCGGGCGTGACCCCGGCCAAGGCCGTGGTCATCGGCGGCGGCGTCTCCGGCTGGAACGCCACCCAGGTCGCCGTCGGCATGGGCTTCGACGTGACCCTGCTCGACCGCGACATCAACAAGCTGCGCGAGGCCGACAAGATCTTCGGTACGAAGGTCAAGGCGATCATGTCCAACTCCTTCGAGCTGGAGAAGGCCGTCCTCGACGCCGACCTCGTCATCGGCGCGGTGCTCATCCCGGGTGCCAAGGCCCCGAAGCTGGTCACCAACGAGCTGGTGTCCCGCATGAAGCCGGGAAGTGTTCTTGTCGACATCGCGATCGACCAGGGCGGCTGCTTCGAGGACTCGCGTCCCACCACGCACGCCGAGCCGACCTTCCAGGTCCACAACTCGGTCTTCTACTGCGTCGCCAACATGCCGGGCGGTGTGCCGAACACCTCCACCAACGCCCTCACCAACGCGACGCTGCCGTACATCGTCTCGCTGGCCAACAACGGCTGGGTGGAGGCGCTGCGCCGCGACCCCGCGCTCGCCAAGGGCCTCAACACGCACGACGGCAAGGTCGTTTACAAGGAGGTCGCCGAGGCGCACGGCCTGGACCACGTCGAGCTGGAGTCCCTGCTCGGCTGACCCCGTGACCTGCTGAGGCGCTAAGTCGCCAGGTCATAAAAGGCGATTCGTCAACACGACTCGTCAACCACACACACCCGGCCGGACCTTGCCCGACAAGGTCCGGCCGGATGTGTGTATGGTCACTTTGCGGCTCTCGGTCAACTCGCCTCGAACGCAACGCTTCGACCGATTCGTACACCGGTGAAACCCGCTGTGCGACGGCCGTACGCCCTTGACAGCGACATGTTTCATTGCCGACACATCCTGCCGGGTCCGGCGGATTGTGTTGCTGCGGACCGCCGACACGCCATAGAGTCGCCAACCGTCGGCATGGTGCCACGCTGACCTTGTCTAGAAGTTTCCTGGTCACCAAGGAGGTAAGACGACTTGTGAATGAGTCGACATTTTCTCCCGGGGGTGGTCAACCAGGAATGCCGGTCCGGGGCCAGGGTCCCGCGGGATTCGAGGCTGTCGGCTCCGTAGCTGTGCGCACCTTCGCAGCCCACCAGAGTTCCGGTCCGCAGAAGGCCGGGACAGCACACCAGAGCATGGATGGCCATTACGTGAACGCCATGGCCGGCGACGGAAGTGGCGCGCCCCACAACCACTTCGCCGACTACGACGAACTGCCCGAGGGGCACTTCTACGACCCCGACGCCGAGTACGAGCCCGATCCCGAGTACGCGGCCACGCTCGCGCCCGACGCGGCCCGTCAGCGCCGTGAGCGCATCGGTCCGACCGGACGCCCGCTGCCGTACTTCCCGATCCCGGGCCCGCTGACCGACCACGGCCCCGCGAAGATCATCGCGATGTGCAACCAGAAGGGCGGCGTCGGCAAGACGACGTCGACCATCAACCTGGGTGCCGCGCTCGCGGAGTACGGCCGGCGCGTGCTGCTCGTGGACTTCGACCCGCAGGGCGCGCTGTCGGTGGGTCTCGGCGTCAACCCGATGGAGCTGGACCTCACCGTCTACAACCTGCTCATGGAGCGGGGCATGTCCGCGGACGAGGTCCTGCTGAAGACGGCGGTCCCCAACATGGACCTGCTGCCCTCCAACATCGACCTGTCGGCCGCCGAGGTCCAGCTGGTCTCGGAGGTCGCCCGCGAGTCGACGCTCCAGCGCGCCCTGAAGCCTCTGCTGCCCGACTACGACTACATCGTGATCGACTGTCAGCCCTCGCTCGGCCTGCTCACGGTCAACGCGCTGACGGCCGCGCACAAGGTGATCGTGCCGCTGGAGTGCGAGTTCTTCGCGCTGCGCGGTGTGGCCCTGCTGACCGAGACCATCGAGAAGGTCCAGGAGCGGCTCAACCCCGAGCTGGAGCTCGACGGCATCCTCGCCACGATGTACGACTCGCGCACGGTCCACAGCCGCGAGGTGCTGGCCCGGGTGGTCGAGGCGTTCGACGACCACGTGTACCACACGGTCATCGGCCGCACGGTCCGCTTCCCGGAGACCACGGTCGCCGGTGAGCCGATCACCACGTACGCCTCCAACTCCGTCGGTGCCGCCGCCTACCGCCAGCTCGCCAGGGAGGTGCTCGCCCGGTGTCACGCCGAGTGAGTCTGCCGGGGGCCGACGAACTCTTCCGTACGACAGGGGGGATGGCGCTCCAGCCGTCGACTCCGCGGCGCGCGGCGGGCGGTGAGGCCCGGGTGCCGGCTCCCGCTTCGGAGAGCGACGAGGCGGCCGCCGCCGAGGACGCGCCGCAGTCGGTGCCCGTGCAGGGCGGTGACGGAGAGGGCGCGGAGCACGTGGCGGCGGAGGCCGAGCCGGCCGAGGCCGGCGAGTCCCGCAGCCGCCCGGCGCGCCGGCAGGGGGCCGCGCAGGAAGGTTCTTCTGCCGCCGCGCAGCCGCGCAAGCGCGGGCGGGCGGCGGCCCGGCGGCCCAGCGGGCGCGAGCGGCACGACGAGAAGATCACCGTGTACGTCTCGGCCGAGGAGCTGATGGACCTGGAGCACGCGCGTCTCGTGCTCCGCGGCGAGCACGGGCTGGCGGTGGACCGCGGGCGGATCGTCCGCGAGGCGGTGGCCGTGGTCCTGGCCGACCTGGAGTCCCGCGGGGACGCGAGCATCCTCGTACGACGGCTGCGCGGGCGGTAGCGATAGCCTGCGGGGGCTATGACCTCGAACGGAGCCCCTGCCCCCGGCGCACCCGCCGGCCGTCGGCGTGCGCTGGGCAGGGGACCGGGGATCCCGCCGGCCGAGCCGGACGCCGCCCCCGCGGAGGTTCCCGAACCGGAACCACCCGAGCCCGAGCCTGCCGAACCGGGGCCTGTCGAGCCCGGGCCTGTCGAGGCGGGCGAACCCGTGCCTGTCGAACCGGAGCCTGCCGAGGCCGCCGAACCGGAGCCTGCCGAACCGGAGCCCGCCGAGCCCGAGCCGGCCGAACCCGAGTCCGCTTCCGGCGGTGTCTTCAAGGTTCGCCTGGCCAACTTCGAGGGCCCCTTCGACCTGCTCCTCCAGCTGATCTCCAAGCACAAGCTGGACGTCACCGAGGTCGCCCTGTCGAAGGTCACCGACGAGTTCATGGCCCACATCCGGGCCATGGGACCGGACTGGGACCTGGACCAGACGACCGAGTTCCTCGTCGTGGCCGCCACGCTGCTCGACCTCAAGGCCGCCCGGCTGCTGCCCGCCGCCGAGGTGGAGGACGAGGCCGACCTCGCGCTCCTGGAGGCCCGGGACCTGCTGTTCGCGCGGCTGCTGCAGTACCGCGCGTACAAGCGGATCGCCGACATCTTCGACCGGCGGCTCGTCGACGAGGCCCGGCGCCGCCCCCGTACCGTCGGCCTCGAACCCCAGCACGCCGAGCTGCTGCCCGAGGTCGTCATCAGCATCGGCCCCGAGGGTTTCGCCAGGCTCGCCGTCAAGGCGATGCAGCCCAAGCCCAAGCCGCAGGTCTACGTCGACCACATCCACGCGCCGCTCGTGAGCGTGCAGGAGCAGGCCGGGATCGTGGTGGCCCGGCTGCGGGAACTGGGCGAGGCCAGCTTCCGCGCGCTCGTCGAGGACACCGACGACACCCTCACCGTCGTGGCCCGGTTCCTCGCCCTGCTGGAGCTGTACCGGGAGAAGGCCGTCGCCCTGGAGCAGGAGGCCGCGCTCGGGGAGCTGACCGTGCGCTGGACCGGCGGGGACACGGACACGGCGCCCCGGGTCACGGACGAGTTCGACCGGCCGCCGCAGGAGCCCGAGGAGGACAGGAAACCATGAGTGAGGCCACCGAGGCACCGTCCGGGTCGGCCGCCGTCGCCGACCTCGATCTCAAGCCCGCCCTGGAGGCGATGCTCATGGTCGTGGACGAGCCCGCGACCGAGGAGCACCTGGCCAGGATCCTGGAGCGGCCCAAGCGGCGGATCGCGGACGCCCTGCGCGAACTGGCCGACGAGTACGCGGTGCAGGGCCGCGGCTTCGAGCTGCGGTTCGTCGCCGGCGGCTGGCGTTTCTACACCCGCGCCGCGTACGCCCCCGCCGTCGAGCGGCTGGTCCTGGACGGCCAGACCGCCCGGCTCACCCAGGCGGCACTGGAGACTCTCGCGGTCGTCGCCTACCGCCAGCCGGTCAGCCGCAGCCGCGTCTCCGCCGTGCGCGGAGTGAACTGCGACGGCGTGATGCGCACCCTCCTCCAACGCGGTCTGGTCGAGGAGGCGGGCACGGAACCCGAAACAGGTGCGATCCTGTACAGGACGACGAACTACTTCCTGGAGCGGATGGGCCTGCGTGGCCTGGACGAGCTTCCGGAGCTCGCGCCCTTCCTCCCGGAGGCGGAGGCGATCGAGGCCGAGACCCAGGAGGGGGTGCCGTCGTTCGACCCGGACGCGCCCGACGCGCCCGGTGGTCAGGACGCAGACGACTAAGACGGAAACCTTGATGCGAAGCAGCGGCAGCGGCAGCGGCAGGAACAGCGGGCGCGGTAACCACCGCGGCGCCGGCAACAACCGGGACGAGCGGCAGGGGCAGGGCCGTCCCCGCAAGCCCCGCCCGGAGGAGCGCCGCTACGACGTGGGTCCCGGCGCCACTCAGGACGGCCCCAAGTCCGGGCGCGGCGGGTCCGCGCGCGGTGGCGCCAAGGGCGGCCCGAAGCAGCCCCAGCAGCGCGGCGCCCGTACGACCCCCGCGCGTTCGCGCGAGTACGACGTACGGGCCGAGGAGCGCAACCGCGAGCGGTACGCCGGGAAGAAGGAGGTCAAGCTCCCCAAGACCTTCCCGGGCGCCGAGCAGGAGGGCGAGCGGCTGCAGAAGGTCCTCGCGCGCGCCGGCTACGGCTCCCGGCGGGCCTGCGAGGAGCTGATCGAACAGGCCAGGGTCGAGGTGAACGGCGAGATCGTCACCGAGCAGGGCAAGCGCGTCGACCCCGAGAAGGACGAGGTCAAGGTCGACGGCCTGACGGTCGCGACCCAGTCGTACCAGTTCTTCTCGCTGAACAAGCCCGCCGGTGTCGTCTCCACCATGGAGGACCCCGAGGGGCGCCAGTGCCTCGGTGACTACGTCACCAACCGCGAGACGCGGCTCTTCCACGTCGGCCGGCTCGACACCGAGACCGAGGGCGTCATCCTGCTCACCAACCACGGCGAGCTGGCGCACCGCCTCACGCACCCGAAGTACGGCGTGAAGAAGACCTACCTCGCCGCCATCGTGGGCCCGATCCCGCGCGATCTCGGCAAGCGGCTGAAGGACGGCATCCAGCTGGAGGACGGCTACGCGCGCGCGGACCACTTCCGGGTGGTCGAGCAGACCGGCAAGAACTACCTGGTCGAGGTGACCCTGCACGAGGGCCGCAAGCACATCGTGCGCCGCATGCTCGCCGAGGCCGGCTTCCCGGTCGAGAAGCTGGTGCGCACCTCCTTCGGCCCGATCACCCTGGGCGACCAGAAGTCGGGCTGGCTGCGCCGCCTGTCCAACACCGAGGTCGGCATGCTGATGCAGGAAGTCGACCTGTAGCAGCCCCTTGCGTCCGGATCACCATCCCCTTTATTGTCAGATTGACGATAAAGGGGATGGTGAATCGCGTGCCGAAACGAGCCGCAACCGGAGCACTTCTCGGCCTGGCCCTCGGGGACGCCCTCGGCTACCCGACCGAGTTCAAGACCGTGCCGACGATCCTCGCCGAGTTCGGGCCCTGGCGGGAACGGGAGCTGCCCCGGCGGGCACTCGTCTCCGACGACACGCAGATGACCCTCGCCCTCGGCCGCGCGCTGGGCACCGCCATGGACCGCGGACGCCTCGCGCCGCGGCGGCTGGAGCGGCCCCTGCGCGAGGAGTTCGTGGACTGGTACCGGTCGCCGGAGAACAACCGGGCCCCGGGCAACACCTGTCTGACGGCGTGCGGCCTGCTCACCGAGGAGGGGCGGGCCTGGCAGGACGCCAGCCAGGTCGGCTCCAAGGGCTGCGGCGCCAACATGCGCGTCGCGCCGATCGGGCTCGCCCCCGGTCTGAGCGGCGAACAGCGCTCCGGCGCCGCCCAGTTGCAGTCCGCGCTCACCCACGGCCACCCCACCGCGCTGGCCGCCTCCGACCTCACCGCCCA
Source organism: Streptomyces sp. NPDC038200 (assembly GCF_055600785.1). Classification (NCBI taxonomy): domain Bacteria; kingdom Bacillati; phylum Actinomycetota; class Actinomycetes; order Kitasatosporales; family Streptomycetaceae; genus Streptomyces; species Streptomyces sp. NPDC038200. The sequence goes on along the minus strand of NZ_JBVJYH010000005.1, from coordinate 464,059 downwards.
CGCCGTCCACCTGCTCGCCCAGGGCACCGACCCCGCCGGACTCGTCGGGCGGCTGCGCTCCTACGCGCTGGAGAACCGCACCCGCTACGACCACACCTGGCTCGGCGACCTGTGGACCCGCTCCCAGGACCCCGGCCCGGAGCACTTCGTCGCGCGCGGCTGGGACGAGTGCCTGGCCGTACTCGACCGGCTCCAGGAGGCCGTCCGGACCGCCTCCCCGGAGACCGACCCCTGCCTGGCCACCGGCGAGGGCTGGATCGCCGAGGAGGCCCTCGCGACGGGGCTGCTCTGCTTCCTGCTCTTCCCGGACGAGCCCGTCACCGCCCTGCGCCGGGCCGCCTGCACCGGCGGCGACTCCGACTCCATCGCCTGTCTCACCGGCGCCTTCGCGGGCGCCTGGCTGGGTGCGGACGCCTGGCCGGCCGACTGGACCGAACGGATCGAGCACCGAGGCGACCTGTCGGCCCTGGGAGCCCTCTGGGACGCTTAGGTCCATGATCGACGACCTCGACATCGACCTGGCCCCGGTGGTCGCGGAACAGCCCGACCCGCTGCTGTTCGCCACCGTCTCCGGCGCCCACCTGTACGGTTTCCCCTCGCAGGACTCCGACGTGGACCTGCGGGGCGTCCATCTGCTCCCCGCCGCCGATCTCCTCGGGCTGCGCGAGCCCGCCGAGACGCGCGCGCTGGCCTGGGTCCGGTACGGCACCGAGCTGGACCTCGTCACCCACGACCTGCGCAAGTTCGTCCGGATGATGCTCCGCCGCAACGGCTATGTGCTGGAACAGCTGCTCTCGCCCCTGGTCGTGCACACCTCCGACGCCCACCGGGAGCTGATCGCCCTGGTCCCCGGCGTGCTCACCGCTCACCACGCCCACCACTACCGGGGGTTCGCGGTGACCCAGTGGCGGCTGTTCGAGAAGACCGGCGAACTCAAGCCCCTGCTCTACACGTTCCGGGTGCTGCTCACCGGCATCCACCTCATGCGCAGCGGCGAGGTCCAGGCCCATCTGCCCACCCTCCTGGACCAGGTCGGCGGGCCCGGCTACCTGCCCGAGCTGATAGCCGCCAAGAGGGAACAGGAGCACGGCAGGGCCGAGGTAGACCACCCGCGCGTGGAGGCCGACGTGGAGCGGCTGCACACCGTGCTCGACGAGGCGCAGGCCGGCTCAGCCCTGCCCGACGCGGCCGGTGCCCATGACGCCCTGCACGACCTGGTGGTCCGGCTCCGCCTGGAGCACTGAGGCCCGGCGCACCCGGTGCAGGAAGCCGGCCACGCGCGCGTGGTCCGGCTCCGCCGGCAGCGGGCTGCCCTGCAGCGCCTCCTCGGTCTCGGCCGCCAGCCGGACCATCCACGCCTCCACCCGCGCCCACGGCACCTCGCCGCGCTTCACCTCCAGCAGGGGACCGCGCTGCTCGCCGACGTCGATCCGCAGCTCGCCGGTGCGCAGCAGGTCCCGCGCGCTCGTCAGCAGGCGCAGCAGATGCATCGCGTGCTTCCAGCGCGGGGCACCCGTCGTGCGGATGTCGGCGTCGAGTTTCCTGCGCTGGCCGAGGGCGTAGCGGGTGAAGGTGTCGTGGGTCCGCCGCGACAGGAAGGCGCCGCGCAGGGACAGCAGCTCACGGCCGGTGTCGTCCACGTGCTCGACCAGCGGGGAGTGCAGGCACTCCAGGATGTTCGGGTTGCCGCGCAGCGCCAGCTCGCAGAACCGCTCCAGCTCCCAGGAGAACTGCTCCTCGCCCGGCCCCTCCACGTGCGTGGGCGGCTTGTCGAACCGCCAGAACAGCGGAGTGGGGGCGAGGAACACCCCGCGCCGGTCGGTGTCGCTGGCGTCCGTCGCCAGGCCGAAGGCGCGGGAGCCCATGACACAGGCGTAGATCGTGTGACGGCGTACGAGGTCCTGCGGCTGCATCCCCGGAGCGTACGCGGCTCCCTCAGGTCAGGTGGATCGTATTTCCCTCCACCGTGATCGACTCCTCCGGCAGCGGCCTGGTCGCAGGACCGTGCGCCACCGAGCCGTCGGCGATGCGGAACCTGCTGCCGTGGCAGGGGCAGTCGATGGTGCCGTCCGCGACCTCGTTCACCGTGCACCCCTGGTGCGTGCAGATCGCCGAGAACGCCTTGAAGTCCCCCTTCTTCGGCTGGGTGACCACGACCTTCTGCTCCTTGAAGACCTTGCCGCCGCCCTCCGGGATGTCGCTGGTCACCGCCAGCTTCTTCCCGGCGGGGGACGCTTCCCGCCCCGTGGGGGACGTCGACGACGGCGAGGAGGAGGAGAGGGGCGCCGACGTGGCCGCGGACTGCGTGGCGCCGTCGCCGGACGTGCCGCCGCCGCACCCCACGCATCCCACGGCGAGTGCGCCGGCGCTCGTGGCGAGAACGGTGCGCCGGGTCGTGGGCTGAGTCATGTAACGCCTCCGTACAGACGGACGAAATCGGTAGAAACCGGGACGCCCGCATCGTCTCAGCGAGCGAGCGGCGCGCGACCGTCCCGCGCGGGCTGACTACGCTGGACGGACCAAGAACACACGCATGTCAGCGAGGAGCAGCGCCGTGGCGGTACGAGCGGTCCGGGGGGCCGTCCAACTGGAGCGGGACGAGGCCGGTCACATGGAGGAGCGGGTGGGTGCCCTGCTCACCGCCGTCCTGGAGCGGAACGGCCTGGCCGCCGACGACCTGATCAGCATCTGGTTCACGGCCACCCCCGACCTGCACAGCGACTTCCCGGCCGCCGCCGCCCGCAAGCTGGGCATCGTGGACGTCCCCCTCATCTGCGCCCAGGAACTGGACATCGCGGGCGCCATGCCCCGGGTCGTGCGGATCCTCGCGCACATCGAGTCGGACCGGCCCCGCGCCGACATCAGCCACGTCTACCTCGGCGCCGCCGCGGCCCTGCGCAAGGACATCGCCCAGTGAGAACCGCACTCGTCATCGGGACCGGTCTGATCGGCACCTCGGCCGCGCTGGCCCTCGCCCAGCGCGGGGTCACCGTCCACCTCGACGACCACGACCCCGGGCAGGCCCGTACGGCCGCCGCGCTGGGCGCCGGCACCGACCAGGCCCCCGAGGGTCCGGTCGACCTGGCCATCGTGGCCGCCCCGCCCGCCCATGTGGCCCGGGTGCTCGCCGACGCGATGCGCCGGGGCGTGGCCCGCGGCTACCTGGACGTCGCCAGCGTCAAGGGCGGCCCCCGCCGCGAGCTGGAGACGCTCGGCCTGGACCTCTCGGCGTACATCGGCACGCACCCCATGTCCGGCCGGGAGAAGTCCGGCCCGCTGGCCGCCACCGGCGACCTCTTCGAGGGCCGACCCTGGGTGCTCACCCCGACCCGGGACACCGACACCGAGGTGCTGAACCTGGCCCTGGAGCTGGTCTCCCACTGCCGGGCCGTACCGGTCGTCATGGACGCCGACGCCCACGACCGCGCCGTCGCCCTCGTCTCCCACATGCCCCACCTGGTGTCCAGCATGGTCGCCGCGCGCCTGGAGCACGCCGAGGAGGCCGCCGTACGGCTGTGCGGGCAGGGCATCCGGGACGTGACCCGGATCGCCGCCTCCGACCCGCGCATGTGGATCGACATCCTGTCCGCGAACCCGGGGCCGGTCGCCGACCTGCTCTCCGACGTCGCCGCCGACCTGGACGAGACGGTGCGGGCGCTGCGCGCCCTGCAGTCCCCGGACGAGGCCGAGCGCGGTGAGGGCACCGTCGGCATCGAGGACGTGCTGCGCCGCGGGAACGCCGGCCAGGTGCGGGTACCCGGCAAGCACGGCAGCGCCCCGCGCGCGTACGAGACCGTCGTCGTCCTCATCGACGACCAGCCGGGCCAGCTGGCGCGCATCTTCGCGGACGCGGGCCGGGCCGGGGTCAACATCGAGGACGTCCGGATCGAGCACGCGACCGGTCAGCAGGCCGGTCTGATGCAGCTCAGCGTCGAGCCGAAGGCGGCGCCCGTCCTCCGTGAGGCGCTGCGCGAGCGGGGCTGGGCACTGCGCCAGTAACGCCCGGTGAGGACGGCTCCCGCGAGCCAGTAACCTTGTCCGGGGCGCCCTCGCGCCCCGGACCCCCGCTCACCACCCTTCACCTGGAAGGTGTCCCCCGTGGAAAACGGCGCCGCCCCGACCGCCAAGCCCGTGATCGTCGCCATCGACGGTCCCTCCGGCACGGGCAAGTCGAGCACGTCGAAGGCCGTGGCCGCGCAGCTCGGCCTGAGCTACCTGGACACCGGTGCCCAGTACCGGGCCATCACCTGGTGGATGGTGACCAACGGCATCGACCTGGAGGACCCGACCGCCATCGCCGCCGTCGCCGGCAAGGCGGAGATCGTCTCCGGCACCGACCCGGCCGCCCCCACCATCATGGTCGACGGCGTCGACGTGGCCGGCCCGATCCGCACCCAGGAGGTCACCTCCAAGGTCAGCGCGGTCAGCGCGGTGCCCGAGGTGCGCGCCCGGATCACCGAGCTGCAGCGCTCCCTGGCGGCGGGCGCGGAGGACGGCATCGTCGTCGAGGGCCGTGACATCGGTACGACCGTCCTCCCGGACGCCGACCTGAAGATCTTCCTCACCGCCTCCCCGGAGGCCCGTGCGGCCCGCCGCAGCGGCGAGCTGAAGGGTGCCGACGTCAACGCCACCCGCGAGGCCCTGATCCAGCGGGACGCGGCCGACTCCAGCCGCAAGACCTCGCCGCTCGCCAAGGCCGGCGACGCGGTCGAGGTGGACACCACCGAGCTGACTCTCGCCCAGGTCATCGAGTGCGTCGTCACCCTGGTCGAGGAGAAGCGAGCCGGGAAGTGACCCAGCCGTCCCTCCCGTCGGAGCGGGGTGCCGAGGTCGGCCGGCGCATCGGCGTCGGCCTGATGTACGGCCTGTGGCGACCGCGTGTGCTCGGGGCCTGGAAGCTGCCGGCCACCGGCCCGGCGATCCTCGCCGTGAACCACTCCCACAACATCGACGGCCCGATGGTGATGGGCGTGTCGCCCCGGCCCACCCACTTCCTGATCAAGAAGGAAGCCTTCATCGGCCCGCTGGACCCCTTCCTGACCGGCATCGGCCAGCTGAAGGTGGACCGCACCGCCGCCGACCGCACCGCGATCGGCCAGGCCCTCGGCGTGCTGACGGCCGGGGGAGTGCTGGGCATCTTCCCGGAGGGCACCCGGGGCGAGGGCGACTTCGCCTCGCTGCGCGCCGGGCTGGCCTACTTCGCGGTCCGCAGCGGGGCTCCGATAGTCCCCGTGGCGGTCCTGGGAAGCTCCGAGCGGCCCGGACGGTTGATAAAGGCACTGCCCCCGCTGCGCTCCCGCGTCGACGTCGTCTTCGGTGACCCCTTCGAAGCGGGCGACGGCACGGGACGGCGTACGCGGGCGGCGCTGGACGAGGCGACCGAGCGCATCCAGAAGCAGCTCACCAGCCACCTGGAAAACGCCAGGCGCCTGACCGGGCGCTAGGCGACACTTGAGTAGTGGATCAGCCCACGAGGGCCGCTCCACCGATCACCACGAATGAACGACGAGGTACGGACTTCATGAACGACGACATCCAGCCCGGCGGCTCGGACGCGTACGAGGCGCACGAGTACGACCACGGGGCTCTCGGCGACGCCGAGTACGCGGAGTTCATGGAGCTCGCCGCGGAAGAGGGCTTCGACGTCGAGGACGTCGAGGGCGCCATCGAGGCGGCGGGCCACGGCCCGCTGCCCGTGCTCGCCGTCGTCGGCCGCCCGAACGTCGGCAAGTCGACCCTGGTGAACCGGATGATCGGCCGCCGCGAGGCGGTCGTGGAGGACCGGCCGGGCGTCACCCGCGACCGCGTCACCTACGAGGCCGAGTGGGCCGGCCGCCGCTTCAAGGTCGTCGACACCGGCGGCTGGGAGCAGGACGTCCTCGGCATCGACGCCTCCGTGGCCGCGCAGGCCGAGTACGCGATCGAGGCGGCCGACGCGGTGGTCTTCGTGGTCGACGCCAAGGTCGGCGCGACCGACACCGACGAGGCGGTCGTGCGGCTGCTGCGCAAGGCCGGCAAGCCGGTCGTGCTCTGTGCCAACAAGGTCGACGGCCCGAGCGGCGAGGCGGACGCGGCCTACCTGTGGAACCTCGGCCTCGGCGAGCCCCACCCGGTCTCGGCCCTGCACGGCCGCGGCACCGGCGACATGCTCGACGCCGTCCTGGAGGTCCTGCCGGACGCGCCGGAGCAGTCCTTCGGCACGGCCGTCGGCGGCCCCCGCCGCATCGCCCTGATCGGCCGCCCGAACGTCGGCAAGTCCTCGCTGCTGAACAAGGTCGCCGGCGAGGAGCGCGTCGTCGTCAACGAGCTGGCGGGCACCACCCGCGACCCGGTCGACGAGATCATCGAGCTCGGTGGCAAGACCTGGAAGTTCGTGGACACCGCGGGCATCCGCAAGCGCGTCCACCTCCAGCAGGGCGCCGACTACTACGCCTCCCTGCGCACGGCCGCCGCCGTGGAGAAGGCCGAGGTCGCGGTCGTCCTGATCGACGGCTCGGAGAACATCTCCGTGCAGGACCAGCGGATCATCACCATGGCCGTCGAGGCGGGCCGCGCGATGGTGATCGCCTACAACAAGTGGGACACGCTGGACGAGGAGCGCCGCTACTACCTGGAGCGGGAGATCGAGACCGAGCTGGGCCAGGTCACCTGGGCACCCCGCGTCAACGTCTCCGCCCGCACCGGTCGGCACATGGAGAAGCTGGTCCCGGCGATCGAGACGGCGCTGGCGGGCTGGGAGACGCGCGTCCCCACCGGCCGGCTGAACGCCTTCCTCGGCGAGCTGGTCTCGGCCCACCCGCACCCGGTCCGGGGCGGCAAGCAGCCGCGCATCCTCTTCGGCACCCAGGCCGGCACCAAGCCCCCGCGGTTCGTGCTCTTCGCCTCGGGCTTCATCGAGGCGGGCTACCGGCGCTTCATCGAGCGCCGGCTGCGCGAGGAGTTCGGCTTCGAGGGCACCCCGATCCACATCTCGGTGCGGGTGCGTGAGAAGCGCGGCGCGAAGAAGAAGTAGCGCGGGCGGTCACGACGGCACGACACGAAGGGCGGCCCCTGGAGATCCAGGGGCCGCCCTTCGTCGTCCGTGTGCCCGTCATGCGCCGCGGCGGGGTCCCGGCGGCAGGGCGGCCGGGACGTAGTGCATCCCGGTGTCCTGCTGCCCGCCCAGCGTGCCGACCCGCTGCCACTGCGACTGCTGGCGGGCGCTGTACGCCCCCGCGCTGTAGGCGCTGTAGGAGCTGCTGAACGACCCCGCCCGATGGCTGCCGTAGGAGCCCAGACCGTCCGGGAAGTCCCCGAAGGCACTGAACCTCAGCCCCTCCTCGCCGCTGCGGTCCCCCGGCAGCGTGCGGAAGGTCTTGACCCACTCCGCGTAGAGCATGTCGTAGATCGGCGTGAGCGACGGCCCGCCGGACGGCTCGTGGGGAGCCCTCGCGGAAGGAACGGAGGAGAAGGACGACCGGCGGGGCGGAGTGTCGTATGCGTGCACGTATGTCCAAACGACCGGAACCCCAAAGGGATGCGGTCGGACACATCACCCGAAGTTCACGTGCCGGCGAGGGGGAGCGCCGCGGCGACCAGCCTCCCGTTCGCCGCCGCCTTGTCCAGCGCGTTCCGCAGCAGGTCCTCGCGGGGCTGCCGGCCGATGGAGCCCACCGGCGCCGCGAACATCAGCACCTGCTGGTGCTTGTTCGCCGCCGCCCGCCAGCTGTCCGTGACCTGGAGCGGCTGGTGCGCCTGCCACCAGGCCACCGGCTGCCCGCCGTTGCCGCCCGGCTGGAGCACCGCGTGCAGCTGGCCCATGGCCAGCAGGACGGACCAGCCGTGCAGCACCGGGGGGACGGAGGTCAGCGCGGTCACCGGCGTGAAGCCCTGCTCGATGAGGAGCGGGAGGAAGTCGTCGCCGACCCCGGTGGTGCCCGGGCGGACGATCGGGGAGGTCGGCTCGACGACGAGCGCGGGGTGCAACTCGGCGTCCACCAGGACGAGTCCGCTGGTCACGCCGAGCACCGCCTGCTCGGGCACGGCCTTCTGCGACGTGCCGCCGCCGGCCATGTCGCCGTCGGCGGCACCGATGGACCGGACGGCGCCCTGCAGTTGCTCCTCGGTGACCTGGACGACCTGTGAGGGCAGGCAACCGGCGTGGGCGAAGGCGAGGACGGCGGTCTCGTCGCCGACGAACAGAACGGTGCTGGTGCGCTCCTGCTCGGAGTCGCCCGGGGTGCGACAGGACGTGCAGTCGTAACTGCCCGGGGCGTTCTCTCCGGCGAGCAGCCGGTCGGCTTCTTCGTCGCCGATCTCGGCGCGTACGGCGTCACTGACGTCGAGCATGCGCGGCACGGGTGGCTCCCTCGGATCCGGTGCTGGGGTCGGCCGGGTGGCTCCCGGCCGATGAGCCCCGGGGTTCCGGGCTCATGAAGAAGACAACGGACGTCCTGTGGTGGGGGTCACGCCCCGACGTGGACCGGTTCGCACCTTCCGCCGCGCAGGGTCACCTTGCGTACGGAATCGGCCACTCACCGTCAACTCGTCGCGCAGTCAAGGAACTTGAACGGGTGAAGTGGGTCACAGTTTACTGCGGTCGCTGGTCGACAAATCAGGAAATCCCAGTATGTAGTGGGTGGCCGAAAATTGACGATACCCGCGGTAACGGGCAACTGGCCTGGACCGACGGCCAGTTGGTTGATTCCACCGGCTCGTCGTCCCTACATTCCTCCGCCGTGTGCAACGAGCACCGCTCGGGCACGTCCGCCGGCCGGCGTCAGGCAGAGCACGATCGCCGACACCGGTCACGGCGGGCGGGGCGGGCGCGGCGAACCGCGGCCATACGCGGCGAGGCGCGCTCCGCCTTGGGGGAGCCCGGGTTCGTGGAGAGGGAACCATATGTCCGAGTGTGCCGATACCACCCGCAACACCGCCCGTCCCGACAGCGCCCGCAAGGGCCGGACGACGGCCGCGCTGGCCGGTGCCGCCCTGCTGGCCCCACTGGGGCTACTGGCCGCGACCGGCAACGCCGCCGCGGCGGACAACGGAGTGTGGGACCGCATCGCCCAGTGCGAGAGCGGCGGCAACTGGCACATCAACACCGGCAACGGCTACTACGGCGGACTCCAGTTCTCCGCCTCGACCTGGCGCGCGTACGGCGGCAGTGCCTACGCCCCGACGGCCGACCAGGCCTCCAGGAGCGCGCAGATCACCGTCGCCACCAAGGTCCAGCAGGCCCAGGGCTGGGGCGCCTGGCCCGTCTGCTCGGCCCGCGCCGGAGCCTCCGGCGCCGCTCCGGCCGCGGACCGCACCGACTCCTCCGGGGCGTCGGCCTCGCAGGGCGGCGCGACGACGAGGTCCGCCCCGGCGAAGACGGCCCCGACGAGGTCCGCCCCGGCGAAGACGCCGGAACGCCCGGCGGCCACCACCGGCCGCAGCGCCTCCCGGGGTGACTACACCGTCCGCGAGGGCGACACCCTGAGCATCATCGCCGCCCGGCACGGGACCACCTGGCAGCGGATCTACGCCGCCAACGAGGCCGTCATCGGCGACGACCCCGACCTCATCGTGCCCGGCCAGCGCCTCGCGTTCTGAGTGCCGGACCTGACGTAGTGGACAGCCGCCGCCCCGCCGGGGGCGGCGGCTGTCGCGTCCGCCGGCAGACGCGGTGCCACCGCTCGGGCCGCGGTGGCCCGGCCGCGTGACACGGATGCCCGGCGGCGGCGAGGCCAGGGATCACCCCGGTCGGACCGCCGGACGGGAAGGTCACCGGTCCGTCGGCGAAGCCCGGGACCGGTCCCTCCTCGGCCGGCCGCTCCGCCCGCGTCGCAGGGGCCGTGCCCTCGTCCTTGCGGTCTCGCTCCCCCCGCTCGCTCGCCCTTCCGCGTCGTCGCTCCCGGCTCCCGCAGCCCGCGCCACGCGTCCCCGCGAGCCGCCGCAAGACGCTCGTCGCGCCCTGCGCCACAGGGGCGATCCGGCCGTCGTGTGCGGAATCCGTGAATTTTCTATGCGGCGTCAGCTTCCCCGGCAGCGCACGGGATTGTGCGGGGGAATCGTGTCCCCGGGCCCGCTCCGAGCCCCGTGGCGGCGCTTATGGCCGGGTATTTCGGGGCGCCCCCGGGGCATGCATGAATTCTGTTCGAATACCCCGGTAAGTCGTCTGGAAACCCTCGTACGGGTGATGCCCCGGTGTGGCGGCGGCTAAAGTCGCGCCGGGTGAAACCGGGTGCGGGAGGCTGTGACAGAAGTGTGACCGGAGTCGGATACGGCTCTTACCCGGCTGTGCCCGGCTTCCGTCACCACCGGTTGCGGCCTAGCGTGGCCGCATGGCACCGATTCCCACTCCGCCAGCGGAGCCCCAGGACAGTCCGGACGGGTACCTCGGCCTCGACGCCGACCACGCCGAGCGTCTCGCGCGCGGGCGCGGCTGGTCCACGGTGCGGTCGCTGCCCCCGGGCGCGATCATCACCATGGAGTACCGGGCCGGGCGGCTGAACTTCGAGGTGCGGGACGGCCGGGTGGCCCGCGCCTGGAAGGGCTGACCACCCGCACGGCCCGGACCCGCGTACGGCGAAGGCCCCGCTCCCTTCCCGGGAACGGGGCCTTCGCCGTGGCGCGGGGTGGTGGTGCGTACCGGACCCCGGAGTCTTTCCTCCGTCAGCCGCCCGCCACGGGGCGGGCCGAGGGGGACGTGCCGCGCGGGAGACGGTCGGCGTGCGGCGGGCGGCGGCTGCCCGCCGGGGTGACCGGGCTGCGTTCCGAACGGGCCGTGTGCGGTCCGGGAGCCAGGTGCGCCAGGCCCCGCGAGGCGCGGGTCGTGGAGACCGGTTCACGGGCCGGAGCGGGCTGCTCCGCGGCCGTGCCGCGCGGCGTGAGCAGCACCGGGGCGACCGGGACGGCCGGTTCGGGCACGGGCCGGCTGAGGCGGGCGCGCCAGCGGTCGCGCAGGTCGAAGAGCGCGGTCTCCGTCCGGGCGATCAGCGGCTCGAACCAGGGCAGGGCCAGCATGATCAGCAGCCCCGCGGCCCAGCCCAGCAGCACGTCGCTCAGCCAGTGCGTACCGAGGTAGACGGTGGTGAGGCCGACGCCGAGCGAGGTGAGCGCGGAGAGCGCGGACAGCCAGCGGCGCGCTCTCGGGGTGGAGGCCAGGTACGCCAGGATTCCCCAGGTCACCACGGCGTTGGCGGTGTGGCCGCTGGGAAATATATCGCCGCCGAGGCCCATCTCGTTCGAGCCGATCACGGTCGCGTAGTGAGGACCGAGCCGCCCCATGCCGAGCTTGGCGGCGCCGACCGTGACGTTCAGCAGCAGCAGTGAGGTGGCCAGGGTCAGCAGCGGGCGGAGCGTGTGCTGCCGCCAGGAGCGCCAGCCCAGCCAGGCCGCGACCATCACGGCGGTGGGGCCGCGCTGGCCGAGCACCACGTAGTAGTCGAGGAAGGCGTGGATCTCCGGCCACTGCTGGTACGGCCGGAAGAACATGACCTGCCAGTCCAGCCGGACCAGCCAGGAGCTGATCACGACGGCCCACACGATCGCGAGGTAGAAAGCCAGGGTCGCGGTGAACAGAACGACCCGGTGCCGGCTCATCCTCGGCACATCGATGTGGGCCGGTCGTTCCGGCTCACGGTCCAGTCTGGCGAACACCCGGTCCAGACGCCGGGTGAGGTTTCGTTCGGTACGCACCCAATCGACGTTACAGCGAGTGAGCTGTGTTCCCGGTCGAAACAGCGGCTTTGTGATGACGATGTGATGTGGGAAACGTCTCAAGGGCGGCCCGAATTCCCGGGATTCCGCAATCCGGTGAGGCCGATCAGGTCAATTCCTTTGATCATGCCGGGTGTTGTTTATATGGCGCTTATGAATGCGTTAACCCGGCCCTGGCGCGGAATTCTCCGGGGTGTCATCGGACGGCCCAGTTGATCATGGAGGTCCGGAACCGTTCAGCCAGAAGGCCCCATAGACCGCCGCCGCGCTCGCCAAACCGGCTGTGACCAGGGCCGATCGGGAGGTGCGCAGCCGGGCCAGGGCGCAGGCGAGCGGCAGCAGCACCGGGAAGGCGGGGAGCAGCAGCCGCGGCTTGGAACCGAAGTAGCTCGACGCGCACAGGGCCAGGGCGAGCACGACTCCCGTGTACACCAGCAGTTCGACCGGCTGGCGCCGGCGGATCCCGGTGACGTACAGCCAGATGAGCAGGGCCACACCGGCGATCAGGCCGAGGCCGGCGAGGGCGGACGGGAATGACGTGAACTTGTCGGCGACGAAGCACGCGAAGGCGTAACCGCCGTCGAAGCCGTTGCGCCATCCGGCCTGGACGTCGAGATACCCGAGCGGGCCCGCTCCGGTGCGGTGGCCGACCCAGAGCACGTACCCCGCGGCACCGAGCGGAGCGAGCGCCATGGCGAGCGCGCGGCGCCCGACGGGGGCGTACGGAGTGCTCGATGCGCCGGGAGGGGGAGGAGAGGCGCCGGGGGCCGAGGCGTCCGAAGTGGTCGGTGTGACAGGTGAGACCGGAGGGGCGTCCGGGGTGTGAGAGGGGGCGTACGGAGAAATGGATGCGCTGGGTGTGGACGCGGTGGTGCGTTCGTCGGGGTGCGCGCCCGGCGCGCACTCGGCGCCGCGCTCTCGCACGAACGAGACCACGGCCGCCACCCACACCGCCGCGACCACCGCGGCACCCACCGGCCGGGTCAGTCCCGCCAGCGCGGCCAGCACGCCCGCGCTCACCCACCGCCCGGTCAGCACCGCGTACAGCGCCCAGGCCGCCAGCGCCGTGAACAGCGACTCGCTGTACGCCATCGACTGCACGACCCCGACCGGCAGCACCGCCCACAGCAGCACGGCGCAGACCCCCACCCGGGAGCCGTACACGTGCTCCGCGACCGCGAAGATCCCGGCCGCCGCGGCCAGCGACGCCGACAGACTCACCACGAACCCGGCGTCCGCGTACGACAGCGGGCCGACCGCGTGCAGCAGCCGCTCCAGCCACGGCAGCAGCGGAAAGAACGCCAGATCGGAGTGGACGTCCCCGTTCGGCAGCCGCACCTCGTAGCCGTACCCCAGCTCGGCGACCCGCGAGTACCACAGCGAGTCCCAGCGCGCGGTCAGCAAGGTGTACGCGCTCTTGCCGCGCGCGGCACTCCACGACGCCAGCACGACCAGCCCCAGGGCGCGGACCGCCGCGTAGCCCAGGAGGGCCGGCGCCGCCCGGCGCAGGAGGGGGGCGTGGGGCGGGGCCACGCGCGTGTCGAGATCGGTCACGGGCTCGATTATCGACCGCGCGCCGAACCGGACCGGCCGCCGGGTCCTGGTCAAGAGGGGTCGGCGTGGTGTACGCCACACGGGTTCCCTCGGGTGTGTGAGAGGTCCGCCACGTGACGGTGCGGTGAACTCGCGTACGCTGACGAGTCACCCGCGAGGGTTCGCGCGGGCCGGGGACACCGCTCCTTCCCGGCCGTACGACAGGGAGTCCCCACCCCGTCGGTCCGCCCCTCGCGAGGGATCATCTGGGAGGTACGTACATGTCCGGGACGACCACGGCTGCCGTATGGCCGCGCCGTCGGGCGGCCGGGGCCGGTGCGGGCCGCTGGGTCGTCCTCGTCGTCCTCTGCGTCAGCCTGCTGCTCGTCGCCGTCGACGCCACCGTGCTGCACGTGGCGGTCCCCGCCGTCACCGAGGACCTCAGGCCCGGCGCCGTGGAACTGCTCTGGATCGTCGACGTCTATCCGCTGGTCTGCGCCTCGCTGCTGATCCTCTTCGGCACCCTCGGCGACCGGGTCGGCCGCAGACGCGTCCTGCTCCTCGGCTACGGCCTGTTCGGCGTCGCCTCCGCCGTGGCCGCGTTCGCGCAGACCGCCGAGATGCTCATCCTCGCCCGCGCGCTGCTCGGCGTCGGCGGCGCGATGATCATGCCCGCGACCCTGTCGATCCTCCGCCAGGTCTTCCCCGACCGGCGCGAGCGCGCCCTGGCCATCGGCATCTGGAGCGCGGTCGCCGCGGTCGGCGCGGCCGTCGGACCGCTGCTCGGCGGCTTCCTGCTGGAGCACTTCTGGTGGGGCGCGGTCTTCCTGGTCAACATCCCGCTGATGCTGGTCAGCCTGCCGGTCGGCAGGGCACTGCTGCCCGAGTCCCGGGGCGACGGCGAGGGCCCCTGGGACGTGGCCGGGGCGCTGATGGCGGCGGCCGGGCTCTTCGGTGTCGTGCTCGGCGTGAAGCGGCTCGGCGGCCAAGAGGCGCCGGCGAGCCCCTTCACCGTGCTGCCGCTGCTGCTCGGCGCGGCCCTCCTCCTCCTCTTCGTGCGGCGCCAGCGGCGGCTTCCGCATCCGCTGGTGGACCTGCGGATGTTCCGCCGGCCCGCGTTCAGCACCTCGGTGGGCTGCATCGTGCTGGCCATGCTCGCGCTGGTCGGCCTGGAGCTGATCGCCGCCCAGTACCTGCAACTGGTGCTCGGTCTGTCCCCGCTGCAGACCGGCCTCAGGCTGCTGCCCCTGACCGTCGCGGCCATGGCGGCGGGCCTGGCGGGCGCGCGCATGCTGCGCCGTTTCGGGCCGCGCCGGATGGTCTGCTTCGGCTTCTGCCTGACGGCGGCCGCGGTGCTGACGCTGACGGCGATGGGCGGCACCGACGATCCCGCGCTGCTGCTGGCCGGCTTCGTGCTGCTGGGCTTCGGCCTGGAGACCACGCTCTTCGGCGCGTACGAGTCGATGCTCAGCGAGTCCCCGGCCGACCAGGCCGGCGGCGCGGCGGCGATCGGCGAGACGTCCTACCAGCTCGGTGCCGGTATCGGCATCGCCCTGCTGGGCAGCGTGATGAACGCGGCGTACGCGCCGGGGCTGCGGTCGGTGCCGGGCGTGCCGCGCCCCGCGTCGGAGGCGGCGGGCCATTCGCTCGGCGAGGCCTACGAGGTGGCCGGCCGGCTCGGCGGAACCACCGGGGCCGCCCTGCGCCGGGCGGCGCGGGACTCCTTCGTGCACGGGCTGCACGTGACCCTGCTGGTGAGCGCGGGGCTGTTGCTGCTGGGCGCGGTGATGGCGCTGCGGCTGCCGAAGACCATGCAGTGCGGGCAGGAGCCGGCCGGGGCCGATCCGGCGCTTCCGGCGCCGCGCGAGGCGGAGCCGGCGGCCGGGAAGTCGCGGGTCAGCGCCTGACCTCCTCTGGACGTGCGGGACACTGCACCGTAACGTCGGCCCGAGAGTCGTAACTAGCGCTGCTAGTTTTGCTGATGTCCCGTGTCACGGAGGGTGTTCCATGTCCGCGTCCGCGAAGCCGCCCGCGTTCGATGCCGCCGACCCGCTCGGAATCGACGACCTGCTGGAGCCGGAGGACCTGGCCGTCCGGGACACCGTCCGCGGCTGGGCCGCCGACCGCGTCCTGCCCTACGTCGCCGACTGGTACGAGAAGGGCGAGCTGCCCGGGATCCGCGACCTCGCGCGCGAACTCGGCGCCCTCGGCGCCCTCGGCATGTCCCTCACCGGCTACGGATGCGCGGGCGCGAGCGCCGTGCAGTACGGCCTGGCCTGCCTGGAGCTGGAGGCGGCCGACTCGGGCATCCGCTCCCTGGTCTCCGTGCAGGGCTCCCTCGCGATGTACGCCATCCACCGGTTCGGCAGCGAGGAGCAGAAGCGGGAGTGGCTGCCGCGCATGGCCGCCGGCGAGGTGATCGGCTGCTTCGGGCTGACCGAGCCCGACCACGGTTCCGATCCCGCGTCCATGCGCACCCACGCCAAGCGCGACGGCGAGGACTGGGTGCTGAACGGCCGCAAGATGTGGATCACCAACGGCTCGGTCGCCGGGGTGGCCGTCGTCTGGGCGCAGACCGAGGAGGGCATCCGCGGCTTCGTCGTGCCCACCGGCAGCCCCGGCTTCTCGGCGCCGGAGATCAAGCACAAGTGGTCCCTGCGCGCCTCGGTGACCAGCGAACTCGTCCTGGACGACGTACGGCTGCCCGCCACGGCCGTCCTGCCCGAGGGCGCCGGCCTGCGCGGGCCGCTCAGCTGTCTCTCGCACGCCCGCTACGGCATCGTGTGGGGCGCGATGGGCGCGGCGCGCAGCAGTTTCGAGGCCGCGCTGGAGTACGCGAGGACACGGGAGCAGTTCGGGCGGCCCATCGGCGGTTTCCAGCTCACCCAGGCCAAGCTCGCCGACATGGCGGTGGAGCTGCACAAGGGGATCCTGCTCGCCCACCATCTGGGGCGCCGGATGGATGCCGGCCGCCTGCGTCCCGAGCAGGTCAGCTTCGGCAAGCTCAACAACGTCCGCGAGGCCATCGAGATCTGCCGTACGGCGCGGACGATCCTCGGTGCCAACGGGATCTCCCTGGAGTACCCGGTGATGCGGCACGCGACCAACCTGGAATCGGTGCTCACCTACGAGGGCACCGTCGAGATGCACCAGCTCGTGCTGGGCAAGGCGCTCACGGGGCTCGACGCCTTCCGGTGAGCCCCGGGGGGAGGCAGGGCCGGTGAGCGGCCCTGCCTCAGCTCTGGTTGAAGAAGCCGTCCGAACGGTGCGCGGAGGCATCGCCGCTGATGATCTCCGTGTCGGCCGGGGTGAGCAGGAACACGCGGTTGGACACCCGGTCGATCGAGCCGCGCAGGCCGAAGATGAGCCCCGCCGCGAAGTCCACGACCCGCTTGGCGTCACCGGGCTCCATGTTGGTGAGGTTCATGATCACCGGGACGCCGTCCCGGAACAGCTCGCCGATGGCGCGGGCGTCCCGGAAGCTGTCCGGGGTGACCGTGCCGATCCGCCGGCCCTTATCCTCGGCCGTGTCCGTGGCGACCTTGACCCGGGGGTCGGTGACCCAGGCGTCTCCGGACTCGGTGCCCTCGGAGTAGTCGTCGTCGTAGTAGCGCTCGTCATCGTTGTCGTCGACGAGGCCGAGCCACGCACTCGCCTTGCGTACCGATCCCATGGACGCCTCCTCTCACAGCGGTCTTTCTTGCTTTCCGCATCCCTATGGTCATCCATGATGCGGACGGCGCGCCAAGTGGATAGACGCCGCGCGGGGGGTTTGTGACGGTACTGGTGCACAGGCGATCCGTCGAGAGTCCTTGTGCCCCAAGGGTCGTGACACATACGGCTGCTGACTGAGAGTGAAATATGATTGTACGCGGCGGACGGGTGATGCACGGAGCGTACGGGTGAACGCCAACCCCGCCTCGCGGTCCGGGGGATGCCCGGTGTGAAAAACGTCAGACCCTGCTCCGCCGCGTCGGGGGAGCAGGGTCTGACGGAGCATCAAGCCGTCGGCGCCCTAGTCCTTCAGCTCCGGCGGGGAGATCTGGGACTTCTGGATCGCGGAACCCGTGGTGCCCCACTTCTTGAGGATCTTGGCGTACGTGCCGTCGGAAAGAAGCTTGTTCACCGCCGCCTGAAAGGCCGGGGCCAGTTTCGTTCCCTTCTTGAAGGCGAAGCCCACGTCGAGCCGGTGGTATTCGTTGAGGAACTTCAGGCCCTGCTGGTGCGCCACGGCATAGCGCAGGCCGTTGATCGTGGACATCACGATGTCGCTGCGGCCCTGCTGGAGCGAGGACCAGATCGCGCTCGGCTCGGCGTACGTCTGCACCTGGTACGCCTTCTTGCCCGCGTCGGTGCACAGGTGCTTGTTCTGCTCCAGCGTGGCCTCGAACGTCGTGCCGGCGCTGGTCGCGACGTTCAGGCCGCACAGCTGCTTCAGGTCGGTGATCTTCGAGAGCTTGCTGTCCTTGCGGGTGGCGAAGCCCTGGCCGTCGTTGATGTAGGTGACGAAGTCGATGGCCTTGCGCCGCTCGTCGGTGACGCCGAAGTTGCTTGCGCCGAAGTCGTACTTGCCACTGTCCAGGGCGGGCAGGATCGCCTCGAAGCTCGCCTGCTCCACCTTCAGCTTGATGCCGAGCGCCCGGGCCACGGCCTGGGTGAAGTCGACGTCCTGGCCGGTCAGGGTCTTGCCGTCGCCGAGGTAGGTGGTGCCGGGCGGAGTGCCGCCGACGCTGACCGCGACGGTGAGGCTCGTGGTGCCGGCGGGCAGCAGCTTCGCCGCGGCGTCGTCCTTCCGCACGCCGGAGACGACGTCCGTGGTGGGCACCTCGACGTTCTTGGCCGCCACCCCGGAGGTCTCCGTGCCGTCCGAGTCGCCGGAGCCGCAGGCGGTGAGCAGCAGCGCGGCCGAGGTGATGACGGCAAAAGGCATGAAATGTCGATAAGAGGGCGTACGCATCGGGAAGCGGTCTCCTGGAGCAGAAGTGTGTGAGGAAACGCGAGGGGAGGGGTGCGCGTGTGAAGGCGGAGAACGGCAAGAGAACGCGAGTACGCCCGCCCCTGGGGCGGGCACGCGCAGGGGGTCAGCTCAACAGGACGAGGACCACACGCGACCGAAGTCGATGTGGGAGCGGGTGACCAGCCACTGCTGCGGATGCATGGGGCAAGTGGAACAGGCATCCGGTTCCGCGTCAACCGACTTGAGATGTACTGCTCACAGTCCGGACAGCCTTGACAGCGCAGGGAAACGACCCCGTACTCTCGGTACACGGCCCTGCTGAGGGGCTCGGCCGTATCCGCGCCGCGCGGCGCGCCCGTGTGAAGGCACCACCCCGTTCCGACGGATCTCCCCGCTCTCGGTCTCGCCCGATCGAGCGGGAGGGACCTCCACGTCACGGAGCCTTCGCATGTCATCCGACACCCTCGCCAAAGTCCCCACCGCACCGGAGATACCCGAACCCGCGGACGTCCCGCGGATCGTCCCCCAGCGCCGCTACGGCCAGTGGGCGGCGGCCGTCGTCGTCCTCGCGCTGCTCGGGTTCGCCGTCAACTCGGTCCTGCGCAACAAGGCGTTCCAGTGGGACGTCGTCGCCGACTACTTCACCTCCGACTCCGTCCTGCGCGGCCTGTGGCTCACGCTGTGGCTGACCGCCGTGGTGATGGTCCTCGGTTTCGCCCTCGGCACCCTGCTCGCCGCGTTCCGGCTCTCCGCCAACCCCGTGCTCCGAGCGGTCAGCTGGGGATACGTGTGGCTGTTCCGGTCCATCCCGATCCTGGTGCAGCTGCTGCTGTGGTTCAACATCGGGGCGCTGTACCCGCAGGTGTTCGGCGTGAAGACGGTCAACCTGCTCAGCCCGGTCGCCGTCGCGATCGTCGGCCTCACCCTGCACGAGGCCGCCTACGCCGCCGAGGTCGTCCGCGGCGGCATCCTCTCCGTCGACCGCGGCCAGATCGAGGCCGCCCAGGCCCTCGGTCTGAGCCGGTGGCGGCGCTGGCGGCGGATCGTGCTGCCCCAGGCCATGCGCACCATCGTGCCGCCCGCCGGGAACATGCTGATCGGCACCCTCAAGGGCACCTCCATCGTCAGCGTCATCGCCGTCAACGACCTGTTGTTCTCCGCGCAGTTGATCTACCACCGCACCTACCAGGTGATCCCGCTGCTGATGGTCGCCACCCTCTGGTACGCCGTGGTCACCTCGGTCCTCGGGATCGGCCAGTACTACGTCGAGAAGCACTACGCGCGCGGCACGGAGAACGCCCGATGAGGCAGCAGCTGGTGATCGTGGGAGCCGGGCCGCGGGGGACCGGCATCCTCGAACGCATCGCCGCCAACGCGCCCGGGCTGTACTCCGGCCCCGGCCTCGACATCCACCTGGTCGACCCCCACCCGCCGGGCGGCGGACGCGTCTGGCGACAGGCGCAGTCCCCGCTGCTGTGGATGAACTCGCACGCCGAGGACGTCACCATGTTCACCGACGACACGGTGACGATGGCCGGCCCGGTCCGCGAGGGCCCCACCCTGCACGAGTGGGCCCGACTGGACGGCCGTACCTTCGCCGACCGGCAGCTCCAGGGCCGCTATCTGCGCTGGGTGTACGAACGGGCCCTGGCCGAACTGCCCCCGAACGTCACCGTGCACCACCACCCGCGGCGCGCCCTGCGGGTCGGCGGACCGCGCGAGGGCCGTCAGCAGGTGTGGCTGGAGGGCCGCCCGCGCCCGCTCCTGGCCGACCTGGTGATCCTCGCCGTGGGCCACCTCGACGCCGAACTCGACCGGGACCAGGTGGAGCTGGCGGCCTATGCCGAGCAGCACGGCCTGGTGCACCTGCCGCCCGACTTCACCGCCGACAGCGACCTGAGCGCGCTCAAGCCCGGCGAACCCGTCCTCGTCCGCGGCTTCGGGCTGGCCTTCGTCGACCTGATGGTGCTGCTCACCGAGGGGCGCGGCGGGCGGTACGACGGGGAGACGTACGTACCGTCGGGACGGGAGCCGGTGCTGTACGTCGGCTCGCGGCGCGGAGTGCCGTACCACTCCAAGATCGGCTACGACTGGACCGGCGAACGGCCCCCGCTGCCCCGCTTCCTGGGCCCCGCCGAGACGGACGCCCTCCTCGCCCGGCCCGGCGGCTTCGACTTCCGGCGCGATGTGTGGCCCCTTATCGAGAAGGAGCTGGGCTTCGCCCACTACCACCGGCTGTTCACCGCCCACCCCGGGCGTACGGCGATGGCCTGGGCCGACTTCGAGGAGAAGTACGCGGCGGCCGGCGATCCGGCCGAGACCGAGGCGCTCGTCGCCACCGCCGTGCCGGATCCGGCCGACCGGCTCGACCTCACCGCGCTCGACCACCCGCTGGACGGCGTGCGGTACGCCTCGCACGAGGACTTCCAGCACGGCCTCAGAAGCCACATCGAGGCCGACCTGCACCGCCGGCACGACCCCGACCACAGCGCCGACCTGGGCGTCTTCCTGGGGCTGCTCTCCGTCTACGGGCAGCTGGTGCGGCTCGGGAACATCGGCCCCTGGTGGCACGGGTTCTTCAGCTTCCTGGCGTCCGGGCCGCCCGGACCACGGCTGCGGCAGATGCTCGCGCTGTCCCGGGCCGGGCTGCTCCGGTTCGTCGGGGCCGGCATGACCGTCACCGCCGAGAACGGCGTGTTCCGGGCCACCAGCCCCACCGTGCCGGACTTCTCCGTCGAGGCCCGGGCACTGGTGGAGGCCCGGCTGCCCGAGCCCACCGTCGGACGCACCCGCGACAGCCTGCTGCGCGAGCTGCACGCCGACGGCGCCGCCGCGACCCCCGAGGGACTGCTCCGGGTCGACCCCGGCGACGGCCGGATCCTCGACGGC
Source organism: Streptomyces sp. NPDC038200 (assembly GCF_055600785.1). Classification (NCBI taxonomy): domain Bacteria; kingdom Bacillati; phylum Actinomycetota; class Actinomycetes; order Kitasatosporales; family Streptomycetaceae; genus Streptomyces; species Streptomyces sp. NPDC038200. The sequence goes on along the minus strand of NZ_JBVJYH010000005.1, from coordinate 442,995 downwards.
GCCGGGCGCCCGCATCCCCGGCGCTTCGCGCTCGGCCCGTACACCGACGTCCGCACCCCCGGCGCCTTCACCCGCCCCCGCACCGGAGGTCCCGCGTTCCGGCAGAACGACGCGACCGCCCGCGAGGTGCTGGCCTTCCTGAGCGCCTCACTCGTAAAGGAACTCGCCCGATGAGCGTCATGGTCGACATCAGGTCCGTGCACAAGAGCTTCGGCTCGCTCGACGTGCTCCGGGGCATCGATCTCCAGGTGCGCGCCGGTGAGGTCACCGCCGTGCTCGGCCCCTCCGGCTCCGGCAAGTCCACGCTGCTGCGCACCGTCAACCACCTGGAGAAGGTGGACCGCGGCGAGATCACCGTGGACGGCACGCTGATGGGATACCGGCGGTCCGGGGACAGACTGTACGAGCTGTCCGAGCGCGAGGTGCTCCGGCAGCGCACCCGGATCGGGTTCGTCTTCCAGAACTTCAACCTCTTCCCGCATCTCACCGTCCTCGACAACGTCGTCGAGGCGCCGGTGTCCGCGCTGAAGCGGCCCCGGAAGGCGGTCGTGGAGAGCGCGCACCGGCTGCTGGAGCGGGTGGGGCTCGGCGACAAGGCCGACGCCTACCCCCGGCAGCTGTCCGGCGGGCAGCAGCAGCGGGTGGCCATCGCGCGGGCGCTCGCCCTGGAGCCGAAGCTGCTGCTCTTCGACGAGCCGACGTCGGCCCTCGACCCCGAACTGGTGGGCGAGGTGCTGGACGTCATCCGGGACCTGGCCGCGCAGGGTACGACGATGATCGTCGTCACCCATGAGATCGCCTTCGCCCGGGAGATCGCCGACACGGTGGTGTTCATGGCCGACGGGCGGATCGTGGAGCAGGGGCCGCCGGCCGAGGTGCTGGGCGCACCCCGGGAGGAGCGGACCCGGACGTTCCTGGCGAAGGTGCTGTGAGGGTGGGAACCGTGATCGCTGGTCGCGGTGGGTCCGGCGCCGCCGGTCCGCGCCGTCGTGACGGCTCGCCGCCGGGGCGGCGGGAACGGGCGCGGAGCCGTCAGGGGCCGCCGGGTGCGGAAGCGCGGAAGACCGGGGTGCCGACGTGAGCGCGCGGTACGGCGGCGGGCTGCTGCATCTCGCCGCCGCTCTCGACCAGCCCGGGGCGCTGGACGCCGGTTCCTACGTCGAGCTGGCCCGGCTCGCCGAGCGGGGCGGCCTGGACTTCGTGACGCTGGACGACTCCTTCGCCCGGCCCGGGCCCGACGCGCTCGGCGTGCTGTGCCGGGTGGCGCCCGCGACCCGGCGGATCGGGCTGGTGCCGACGCTCACCACCACCCACACCGAGCCCTTCCAGGTGCAGGCCGCCGTGGCCACCCTGGACTGGATCGGCCAGGGGCGGGCCGGCTGGCGGATCGACGTGTCCACCACCGAGGGGGAGGCCCGGCTCTTCGGCCGCCGGCACGCGGCCCCGGCCGAGGCCGTCTGGCAGGAGGCGGGCGAGGTCGCCGACGTGGCCGCGAAGCTGTGGGACAGCTGGGAGGACGGCGCGGAGATCCGGGACGTGGCCACCGGCCGGTTCCTCGACCGGGAGCGGCTGCACCGCGTCGACTTCACCGGCACCGCCTTCTCGGTCCGGGGCCCGTCGACCGTGCCCCGCCCGCCGCAGGGCCACCCGGTCCGCGTGGTCGACGCCACCGACGGCCACGCCCGTGCGGTCGCCGCCCGGTACGCGGACGTCGCCCTGGTGCGCGCGGCCACCCGCGCCCAGGCCGCCGATGTCCGGGACCGGCTGCGGGAGCAGGCCCGCTCGTTCGGGCGGCACCCCGACTCGCTGCGGGTCCTGGTGAGCCTGCTGGTGGATCTCGGCGACGGCGAGTACGCGGCCGAGCCGGGATGGGGTTCCCCCCTGTTCGAGCGGAGCCGGGAACTCGGGGGAGGGGGCGGCGGCCCGCGGTCCACCGTGCAGGGCCCGCTGTACCGGGGCGGCCCGGTCGACCTCGCGGAGCTGGTGGCCGCCTGGTACGCCGACGGTGTCACCGACGGCTTCCACCTCGTCCCGGTGGAACCGCGCCGCGACCTGGAGCGGCTGGTGAACGGCACGGTGGCGCTGCTCCAGCACCGCGGCCTGTTCCGCACCTTCTACCCGGGCAGCACCCTGCGCGAGCACCTGGGCCTGGCCCGGCCCGCCAACCAGTACGCCGTGACCGGGGGAACGTCATGACCGTACGACGGCGACTGCACCTGGCGGCCGTGTTCCCGGGCGCCGATCCCCTCGACGCGGGGGCCGGCACCAGCGTGTGGGACGGTGCGCGCGCCGGCTCGCGGCTGGCGTTCGCCCCCTTCGAGCGGCTCGCCCGCGCCGCCGAGCGCGGCCTGTTCGACTTCCTCCTGCTCGACGAGGAGCCGCGGCTGCCCGAGCACCGGGGGCGGCTGCACGAGCTGGACCCGGTGGGCGGACCGGAGCCGGTGGCCGTACTGAACGCGCTCGCCGGGGTGACCGCCCGGCTCGGGCTCGCCGCCACGGTGAACGCCGTCTTCGGCGAGCCGTACGAACTCGCCCGCAGGCTGGCCACCCTGGACCATCTCAGCGAGGGCCGGGCGGGCTGGCGGGTGGCGGCCTCGGCGGACGCCCGCGCCGGAGCCGACCACCGCTGCGGCGGCCACCCCGACCCCTACGGCCGGGCCGCCGAACTCGTCTCCGTGACCCGCCGGCTGTGGGACTCCTGGAGCCCCGAGGGGGTGCCCCGGCCGTTCGCGTACCGCGGCCGGCACTTCGACATCGCGGGCGAGTTCGGGCTGCCCCGCTCGCCCCAGGGACAGCCCGTCGTGATCCAGGCGGGGGAGTCCGAGCGGGCCCGGGAGCTGGCCGCGGCCTCGGCCGACGTGCTGCTGGTCCGGCACGCCCCGCTGGAGGCGTCCCGCTCCCGCTACGCCGACGTCCAGCGGCGGCTCGCGGCCCACGGGCGCACCCCGCGCGACCTGTTGGTCATGCCCGGGGTCACCGTCGTCCTCGGGGACACCGCGGCCGAGGCCCAGGAGCGGGCCGCCGGGATCCGACGGCAGCGGATCACCCCGCGGTACGCGCTGTACGCGCTGGAACGGATCTGGGGCACGGACCTCTCGGGTTACGACCCCGACGGCCCGTTGCCCGAGACCGCCCCCGGCACCCGGGACGGCCGCACGCTCGCGCTGGCCGAGCGGTGGCGGGCGCTGGCCCGGGAGAAGGGGCTGTCCATCCGGGAGACCGTGATCGAGGCGAGCGGCCGGCAGTCCTTCGTGGGCACGCCCGACACGGTCGCCGCCGATCTGCACCGGTACGTCGGCGAGGGGGCCGCCGACGGCTTCGTCCTCGTCCCCCAGACCCCGGCCGACGGACTGGAGGAGTTCGTGGACCGGGTGGTGCCGCTGCTCCAGGAGCGCGGTGCCTTCCGCACGGAATACCGGGGCGGCACACTCCGCTCCCATCTCGGGCTGTCCCACCCGGTACCGCAACGCTGACCACAGAGGAAAGGAACCCTTGGCATGACGACGGACGCAGCCGACGCCTGGAAGCGGTGGCACGAGAACCGCGAGGAAACGGTCTCGACGCCGTACGGGCCGCTCGCGCTGACCGCGACGCACTGGATCGAGGACTATCCGGAGGGACGACTTCCGGACATTCCCGGGATCTGGGTTGCGGAACAGGACGGGGTGGTGCTGACCGCCACCGAGACCGACGGGCTGACGGTGGCCGGCCGGCCCTTCTCGGGCGCGGTCAAGCTGGCCGCCGACAGCGGCCCGGAGGCCGAGGCGCAGGTGGCGCTGGGCGGGAAGCGGCTGGTCGTCCTGGTGCGCGAGGACGTCTGGGGAGTGCGCGTGTACGACCCCGAGTCCGCCGCCCGGCACGCCTTCCGGGGCATCGACGCCCACGCCTACGACCCCCGCTGGTCGGTGCCGGGCCGGTTCACGCCGTACGACGAGACACGCACGGTCCGGCTCGGCAACGCGGACGGCCGCGAGCGCGGCTTCGCCCTCGTCGGTGAACTCGCCTTCCCGCTGGCCGGACAGGAGCGGACGCTGAAGGTCGCGCGCCAGGGGGACCGGCTGTGGGCGGTGTTCGCCGACGCCACCAGCGGTGACACGAGCTTCCGGTTCCGCTTCCTGTTCACGGCGGCCCCGGACGCCGAGGGGCGCACGACCCTCGACTTCAACCGCGCCCAACTCCCGCCGTGCGCCTTCGCCGACCACTTCATCTGCCCCTTCCCGCCCCCCGGCAACACGCTCGACGTGGCGGTCGAGGCGGGGGAGCGCCGTCTGAGCCGGCCCGAGGCGGGCTGAGCCGGGCCGAGGCCGCCTCGGCCCGGCTCCGGTGACCTGGGCCGGCCGGGGACGCCGAGCGATCCGGGCCGGTCCGGGGTGTGCCGGGCCGGCGCCGGTGCCGTCGGCGCTGCTGCATCCGGGTGGTTCTGGGCCGACGGCCGAAAGGCACCCTTGTGCCGACCGGCCGTTCGGCCGAATACTCCCCCCAGCGCTTGTCAGGGGCATGCATATTCGAATCCGGTCGGTCCCTGGCTGCGCCTCACGGGCCCCGACCCCACGCGGGCCCCCGACTTCCCTTGGAGGGAACGAAAAGTGAGGATCAAGCGCACCACTCCCCGCGGCGGTACCGCGAGACGGACCCGGCTCGTCGCGGTGGCCACCGGCTTCCTGGCCGCAGCCGCGTTCGCCGCCCCCACCGCGAACGCCAGTGACGCCCAGACGTTCAGCGCCACCCAGCTCGCCAAGGCGAACGACTCCGTCCTCAAGGCCGACATCGCCGGCACGGCCTGGGCGGTCGACAGCAAGAGCAACCGCGTCGTGGTCACCGTCGACAGCACGGTGTCCAAGGCCGAGATCGCCCAGATCAAGAAGCAGGCGGGCGGCAACGCGGGCGCGCTCGCCATCAAGCACACCCCCGGCAAGTTCAACAAGCTGATCACCGGCGGCGACGCCATCTACGGCGGCTCCTACCGCTGCTCGCTCGGCTTCAACGTGCACAGCGGCAGCACGTACTACTTCCTGACCGCGGGCCACTGCGGCGAGGTCGCCTCCACCTGGTACAGCAACTCCAGCAAGACCACGGTGCTCGGCACCAACGTCGGCTACAGCTTCCCGGGCAACGACTTCGCGCTGGTGCGCTACACCAACTCCTCCATCGCGCACCCGAGCGCCGTGGGCAGCCAGACCATCAGCAGCGCGGCCACCCCGTCCGTGGGGACGACCGTCTACCGGCGCGGCTCCACCACCGGCACGCACAGCGGCCGGGTCACCGCGCTCAACGCGACCGTCAACTACGGCAGTGGTGACATCGTGTCCGGTCTGATCCAGACCACGGTCTGCGCCGAGGGCGGCGACAGCGGCGGTCCGCTCTACGGCGGCAGCGTGGCCTACGGCCTGACCTCCGGCGGCAGCGGCAACTGCACCTCCGGCGGTACGACCTTCTTCCAGCCGGTGACCGAGGCGCTGAGCTACTACGGAGTCACCCTGCCCTGACGGGTTCGGCGGCATCGGTGAGCCCCCGCACGCGACCCGCGTGCGGGGGCTTCCTCGTGTCGTCACCGGCGGCGTCACCGTCACCGGCTCCGGCGGGTGCTGCCGAGGGGGGGCGGTCTGCCGCTCAGGGCCCGGGTCGGCGGGCGTTTGCCCAGGTGGGGGGCGCCTGGACGGGTGTCGCACACGTGTTCGGGAATGGAGGTATGGTGGGGGAGAGAGTAGGGAACTGATGTTCGAGAGCCGTTCGGGCTCACGAGTGCGGGAGGTGGGTGTGCCGGGCTTCGCGCATCTGCACACCGTCTCCGGGTTCTCCCTGAGGTACGGGGCGTCCCATCCGGAGCGGCTGGCCGAGCGTGCCGCGGAGCGGGGCATGGACGCCCTCGCCCTGACCGATCGCGACACCCTCGCCGGCACGGTGCGCTTCGCCAAGGCCTGCGCCGGAGCGGGCGTCCGTCCGCTGTTCGGGGTGAACCTGGCGGTGGCGGCCAAGGAGGCCGTACGAGGGGAGAAGCGGCGCACCCCGGTGCGCGGCGGTGCCTTCGTGGACGAATCGGCTCCCCGGGTGACCTTCCTCGCCCGGGACGGCGCCCGCGGGTGGGCCGATCTGTGCCGGCTCGTCACGGCGGCGCACGAGGGCGGGGCGGCGCCGCTGCTTCCCTGGTCCGGGAACCGGGGCGACGGCCTGGTGGTGCTGCTCGGGCCGGGATCGGACGTGGGACGGGCGCTCGCCGCCGGGCGGCCCGACCGGGCGGCGACGCTGCTGGCCCCGTGGCGCGAGGTCTACGGAGACGCGGTGCGGCTGGAGGCCGTCTGGCACGGTCGTACGGGTACGGGGAGCGGATCCCTGCGGCTGGCGGCCCGCACCGTCGGGTTCGCCGCCGAGCAGGGGGTGCGGCCGGTGCTCAGCAACGCCGTCCGGTACGCCGACCCCGGGATGGGACCGGTCGCCGACGTGCTGGACGCCGCGCGGCGGCTGGTTCCGATCGACCCCCGGGGCGAGCTGGACTCCGGCGCGGCCTGGCTGAAGGACGCGCAGGCCATGCTCCAGGTCGCCGAGCGGGTCGTGGAGGCCGCCGGCTACCGGCGGGACACCGCCCGCCGGCTGCTGGAGCAGACCCGGGCCACGGCCGCCGAGTGCCGGGTCGACCCCGAGGACGACCTCGGCATCGGTACCGTCCACTTCCCCGAGCCGCACCTCGTCGGCGCCGGCCGGCGCACCGCGCAGCGGGCGCTCGCCTCGCGGGCGACCGCCGGGATGCTGCGGCTCGGGTACGGCGGCCGGCACGCGTACTGGGAGCGGATGCATCGCGAGCTGGACATCATCGCCCACCACGGATTCGCCTCCTATTTCCTGACGGTCGCCCAGGTCGTGGACGACGTACGGGAGATGGGGATCAGGGTGGCCGCGCGCGGCTCCGGTGCCGGGTCGCTCGTCAACCACCTGCTCGGGATCGCGCACGCCGATCCCGTCGAGCACGGGCTGCTGATGGAGCGCTTCCTGTCCAAGGAGCGCGTCGTCCTGCCGGACATCGACATCGACGTGGAGTCCGCCCGGCGGCTGGAGGTCTATCGGGCGATCATCGGCCGGTTCGGCAGCGAGCGGGTCGCCACCGTCTCCATGCCGGAGACCTACCGGGTCCGGCACGCCGTCCGGGACGTGGGTGCCGCGCTGTCCATGGACCCGGCCGAGATCGACCGGGTCGCCAAGTCCTTTCCGCACATCCGGGCCCGGGACGCCCGGGCCGCCCTGGCGGAGCTGCCCGAGCTGAGGCGGCTGGCGGGGGAGAAGGAGAGGTTCGGCAGGCTGTGGGAGCTGGTGGAGGCGCTCGACGCCCTGCCGCGCGGGGTCGCCATGCACCCGTGCGGGGTGCTCCTGTCCGACGCCTCCCTGCTCGCCCGTACGCCGGTGGTGCCGACCAGCGGCGAGGGGCTGCCCATGGCGCAGTTCGACAAGGAGGACGTGGAGGATCTCGGGCTGCTCAAGCTGGACGTGCTGGGCGTGCGGATGCAGTCGGCGATGGCGCACGCGGTCGCCGAGGTGGAGCGGGCGAGCGGGGAGCGGATCGACCTGGACGCGGTCCCGGCCGGTGATCCGGAGACGTACCGGCTGATCCGGTCCACCGAGACGCTGGGCTGCTTCCAGATCGAGTCGCCGGGCCAGCGGGACCTGGTGGGACGCCTTCAGCCGGCCACCTTCCACGACCTGGTCGTCGACATCTCCCTGTTCCGGCCCGGACCGGTCGCCGCCGACATGGTGCGGCCGTTCATCGAGGCACGGCACGGACGGGCGCCGGTGCGCTATCCGCACCCGGACCTGGAGGAGCCGCTGAAGGGGACGTACGGGGTCGTCGTCTTTCACGAGCAGGTCATCGACATCGTCGCCGTCATGACCGGCTGCGGGCGCGGCGAGGCCGACCGGGTGCGGCGCGGACTGTCCGAGCCGGAGTCGCAGGGGCGGATCCGGCTGTGGTTCGCCCAGCAGGCGGCGGCCAGGGGATACGACGCGGAGACGATCCGGCGGACCTGGGAGATCGTGGAGGCCTTCGGGTCGTACGGCTTCTGCAAGGCGCACGCCGTCGCCTTCGCCGTGCCCACCTACCAGTCGGCGTGGCTGAAGGCGCATCACCCGGCCGCCTTCTACGCCGGGCTGCTCACGCACGACCCCGGGATGTACCCGAAGCGGCTGCTGCTGGCGGACGCCCGGCGGCGCGGGGTGCCGATCCTGCCGTTGGACGTCAACGCGTCCGGGGTCGCCCACACGATCGAACTGGTGTCTGAATCTCCGGCGGTGTGGGGACTCCGGCTCGCCCTCTCCGACGTGCACGGCATCAGCGAGGCCGAGGCGCGGCGGATCGCGGACGGGCAGCCGTACGCCTCCCTGCTGGACTTCTGGGAGCGGGCCCGGCCCAGCAGACCGCTGGCGGGACGGCTCGCCCAGGTGGGCGCGCTGGACGCCTTCGGCGCCAACCGGCGTGATCTGCAACTGCACCTGACCGAGCTGCACCGGGGCGCCCGGGGCGGGGGCGGCGGCCAGCTGCCCCTCGCGGGAGGCCGGAAGACCGCGCCGGCCGGCCTGCCGGACCTGACGTCGGCGGAGAAGCTCAGCGCCGAGCTGGGCGTGCTGTCCATGGACGCCTCGCGCAATCTGATGGACGACCACCGGGAGTTCCTCGAGGAGCTGGGCGTGGTCTCCGCGCGCCGGCTGCGCGAGGCCCGGCACGGCGAGACCGTGCTGGTCGCGGGCGCCAAGGCGGCCACCCAGACCCCGCCGATCCGCTCCGGCAAACGGGTCATCTTCTCCACCCTGGACGACGGCACCGGCCTGGTCGACCTCGCGTTCTTCGACGACTCGCACGACGCCTGCGCCCACACCGTCTTCCACTCCTGGCTGCTGCTGGTGCGCGGAGTGGTCCAGCGGCGCGGCCCGCGCAGCCTGAGCGTGGTCGGCTCCGCCGCCTGGAACCTCGCCGAACTGGTCGACGTGCGGCACGAGGAGGGGCTCGACGGGGTCGCGGCCCGGCTGGCCGAACCGTCCGGCACCGCCGGGGACGGGGCCGCGGCGGGCGGCGACGGGTCCGCCGCGGGCGGCGACGGCGGTCCGTCCCGGGCCCGGCTCGCCGGCTCCGACGGGCTGCCCGCACCGGCCGGCTCCGCGGCCCGTGACCCGAGGGAGGGCCGGACGATCCGCATGCCCACGGGATACGAGATGCACCCCTGGGCCGACCTGCGGCCCGCCGGCCAGGACGCCGCGCGGGGTCCCGCGGCGACGAGGAAGTTGTGGCACCAGAGTCCGGGGAGTGCGGGATGACCATCCTCTGCGTACGTTTCCAGCTGCCGCCGATGTACGAGGCGGCCCTGCCGGGGCTGCTCGGGCTGCTGGAGGAGTTCACCCCGGTGGTGGAGGCGCTGCCACCGGACGGCGCGCTGGCCGATCTGCGCGGTGCCGAGCGGTACTTCGGGCGGGACGCGGTGGAGCTGGCCGCGGTGATCCGGGTGCGGGCCCTCGCGCGGTACGGCGTCGACTGCGTGATCGGCGCCGGGCCGGGCCCGACGCTGGCCCGGGTGGCGCTGCGCGACGCCCGGCCCGGGGTGACCTGCGCGATGCCCGAGGACCCGGACGGCATCGCGGAGTTCCTCGCCGAGCGGCCGGTGTCGGTGCTGCCCGGCGTCGGCACGGCGACCGCCCGCACCCTGGACGAGTACGGCCTGGACACTCTGGGCCGGGTCGCCGCCGCGCCGCTGTCCACGCTCCAGCGGCTGATCGGCGCGCGGGCGGGGCGGGAACTGCGCGAGAGGGCGAGCGGTGTCGACCGCGGCCGGGTCGTCCCGAACGCCGTCGCGCGGTCCCTGACGACGGAACGGGTCTTCGGCATCGACGAGCTGGACCCCGGCCGGCACCGCAAGGCGCTGCTGTCGGCCACCGAGGAGATCGGTGCCCGGCTGCGCGCGGTGGAGAAGATCTGCCGCACCCTGACCCTCACCGTGCGCTACGCCGACCGTTCCTCGACCACCCGCAGCCGCACCCTGAGGGAGCCGACCGCGCACTCGGCCGCCCTGGCCGAGACGGCCTACGGCATGTACGAGGCGCTCGGCCTCCAGCGTGCCCGGGTCCGCGCGCTCACCCTGCGCGCCGAGGGACTGGCCCCCGCCGAACAGGGCTCCTGTCAGCTCACCTTCGATCCCGGGGACGAGAAGGCCCGCCGCATCGAGGAGGTCGCGGACCGCGCGCGGGCGAAGTTCGGGCCGCGGGCGGTGATGCCGGGCACCCTGGCGGCCTGACGCGCGCCGCCGGCAGACCGGTTGGCCCGGCATCCATGACGGGGTGGTCGCCCGTGGCTTCGCCGATCTCCGGCCCGCCCACGGCTTCGCCTTCGCGCGGCTCGCCCCGGGCGGGGCCACCGTCACCGAACTGGCCGCGCACCTCGGGGTGACCGAGCAGGCGGCGAGCCGGCTGGTGGACGAGATCGTACGCAAGGGGTATGCCGAGCGGCGCCCGCATCCCGAGGACGCGCGGGCCCGGCTGGATCGTGCTGACCGAGCGCGGACGGGCCTGCACCCGGGCGGCGGAGGAGGCGGCCGCCCAGGTGGTGGGGGGATGGGCCGAACTGCTGGGCGAGGGGGAAGTGCGGGAGTTGCGCGACCGTTTGGCGCGGATCGCGCCCTATGGTCCGATCAGGCCGTCCTGGTGACGCGTCGTCAGTGACCCGGTGCGCCTCTGGTTACCACTGGAAGTTTTTACTGACGCGTAACTTCACACTTGCACTACTCGCTCGTAACTTGACGAGTGAACAGCATCCCGTGATCCGGATCACAGGGTTAGGCCGTGCACCTCCCCTTGAGCCGCAAGGAGATCACACGATGCTGCCCTGGAAACGAGTGCTCAGACCCCTCGTCGCGCTGTTTCTGACCGCTGCCGTCGCCGCCGTGCCCGCCGCCACCGCCAGCGCCGCCGGCGCCCCCAGCTCGGGCTGGAACGACTACTCCTGCAAGCCCTCCGCCGCCCACCCCCGCCCCGTCGTCCTCGTCCACGGAACGCTCGGCAACGCGGTCGACAACTGGCTCGGACTCGCCCCCTATCTGGAGAGCCGCGGCTACTGCGTCTACTCCCTCGACTACGGCCAGCTCCCCGGCGTCCCCCTCTTCCACGGCCTCGGCCCCATCGACAAGTCGGCCGGGCAGCTGTCCGACTTCGTCGACAAGGTGCTCGCCGCCACCGGGGCCGCCGAGGCCGACCTGGTCGGACATTCCCAGGGCGGCATGATGCCCCGCTACTACCTGAAGTTCCTCGGCGGAGCGGACAAGGTGAACGCCCTCGTCGGCATCGCCCCCGACAACCACGGCGCCACCCTGAGCGGCCTCACCCACCTGCTGCCGTACTTCCCCGGGGCCGAAGACCTGGTCAAGGCCACCACCCCCGGCCTCGCCGACCAGATCCCCGGCTCCGCCTTCCTCACCAAGCTCAACACGGGCGGCGACACCGTCCCCGGCGTGCACTACACGGTCGTCGCCACCCAGTACGACGAGGTGGCCACGCCCTGGCGCAGCCAGTACCTGAGTGGCTCCGACGTCCACAACGTCCTGCTCCAGGACCTGTGCCCGCTCGACCTCTCCGAACACCTCGCGATCGCCCTGTTCGACCGGATCGCCTTCCACGAGGTGGCCAACGCGCTCGACCCGTCCCACGCCACCGCCACCAGCTGCGCGTCGGCCTTCAGCTGACGCATCGCCGGGGCCTGTCCGGCCTGAGCCGCCGGACAGGCCCCGGAACCCTCACCGGCGGTGGCCGCCCGCCGCGCGCCGCCGCACCGACAGGAACAGCGCGGCCGAACCCAGTGCCAGCGCCGCCGCGCCGCCGATCGCGAGGGACGAGGTGCCGGTGGACGCCCCCGTCTCGGCCAGGTCCGCCGACGCACCGGCCGCCTTCGGCCGGCCGGCCGCCGCGGCGGGCCTCGCCGCGGCGGCGGTGGGCTCCGCCGAGGTGCTCGCGTCGTCGTCCCCGTGCCCGTGGTGCTCGATCGTCGACTTGTCGGCACCGGCGGCGATCTGCTCGTCGGAGGGTGCGGAGGCGGCCGGGGCCGGAGCGGCCTCCGCGCTTCCCGTGCTTCCCGCGCCGCCGGCACCGGTGCCGGCACCGGTGTTCGTGCCGCTGCCCGCGCCCCCGAAGTCCACGTCCGAGCAGGAGTAGAACGCCTCCGGACTGTCCGAGCGCTGCCAGACCGCGTACAGCAGCTGTCGGCCGGACCGCTCGGGCAGGGTGCCGGAGAACGTGTAGAAACCGCCCGACGGGGCCGGGTCGGTGGCCGTCGCCACCGGGTGCTCCAGATCCAGGTCGGACCAGCCGAGCGGCTTCGCCGGGTCGTATCCGGGCCTGGTGAGATACACGGTGAAGGTGCCCTTGTGCGGGGCGGTCACGCGGTACTCGAACGTGTACGACCCGCTGCGCACGCTCGTCGCCGGCCAGTCGGCCCGGGCCAGGTCGAGGCCCCTGAACTCCTCGTTGTTCGCGCTGCACAGCTTGCCGTCCGGGATCAGCTGCCGGTGCCGTCCGGCCGCGTCGCCGATCCGGATGCCGTTCCAGTCGTACAGCGCCTGGGTGCCGCCGGCCGCCACGGCCGCCTTGCACGCGGCCGACTCCGGGCTCTCCGGCCCCTCCGCGTAGCACTGCGAGACGCGGCTGACCGGATCGCCCATCGAGCCGTGCGCGGACGCGGGGGCGGCGGCGAGCACGGTCAGGGCGAGCGGCGCCAGGCCGAGCGCCGCGACGGCGGACACCGTGGCCTTGCAGCTGGTGGGCATGCGGAACTCCTCCGAACGGTGTGCGGGGCGGGGCTGAATCCCGTGGGGGGTGATCAGAAGCTAGCCCCAGAAAACCGTGAAATCGCCTGCTGGGAGCGGGCGGAGGGGATCCTTATGGTTCGCTTAAGGGAGTGCTCAGACTGCGCTCAGGTACTAGCGTGCGCGCATGATCGACAAGGACGAGGAACGCATCCGGCCCGCCACGGCGGAGGACGTGGCGGCTGTGAGAACGGTGACGGACGCGGCCTACCGTCACTACATCGAGCGCATCGGTGTGGTGCCGCAGCCCATGGAGGCGGACCACGCCCGGGACGTGGCCGCCGGCAAGGTGTTCGTCACGGGGGACCCCGTCGTCGGCCTCGTGGTGATCGAGGCGTCCGCCGGTCATCTCTTCCTCGACAGCATCGCCGTCCGGCCCACGGCCCAGGGCACGGGGGTCGGACGGCGGCTGCTGCGTTTCGTCGACGCACGCGCGCGTGAACTGGGCCTCGACGAGATCAGGCTCTACACGAACGCGCTGATGTGGGAGAACCGGAAGATCTATCCGACGTACGGATACGAGGTCGTGGAGCGCCGGGTCGACGGCCCGTACGACCGCATCCACTACCGCAAGCGGCTGAACTGAGGCACACCCGCGTCAACCGTCGGGCCACCAGGTCCGTGCGATGTCCTTGCGCACCTCGGGACGCCCCGCCGGGCGCTCCGCCGTCTCCTCGCGGGTCCGGCGGCTGTCCGTCCTCTTCAGGGGCTTCTGCACGGTCATGCGGCGCATGGCTGCCTCCTTGAGCGCCTACCGGGTTCCGCGCTGTCACGGAGATAGACGCTTTCGGGGAGAGTTCCTCATCGGTGCCGAGATGTCAGTGGCGGCTGTCACGTCCGGACTGTCCGTGGCGCGTGTCACTCACCGGGCAGGACGAGCGCGAGTGGGCACACGGTTGCGGATGCCCCGGATGTGGCAGGGGATGCGTCGGCCGTCGTATCCGAGGCCGCGGCGCCGGCACCCCGTCACTCACCGCCGTCGAGCGGGGGCGCCGGGTGACGGGCGACGCCCGGTTCCCGGCGACGGCGGACCGTGGTGTGCCACGCCGTGGCCGGGTGTGTCAGGCCAGCAACTCCTCGAACCCGCCGGCACGGGCCGCCAGCGCCTCCAGCGTGTCGAGCGCGGCCACCGCGGCGGCGGCGGCCTCGGGATCCGTCTTCGCGAGCCCGCTCTCGGCGAACTCGTCCTCGTCCAGACGCCGTACGTCCCGTCCGTCCGCGGAGCGCCACAGGTCCAGGTCGAGGTCCTCCACGACCAGCTCCGTGTCGCGCAGGACCGCGGGGCGGGTGATGTCGCAGTACCACCCCTTGACGGAGCCGTCCGCGGCGCGCACCTCCTTCACCGCGTACCACCGGTCCCGCCAGTAGTACTCGGTGAACACGTCACCCGGCTCGAAGCGCACGAACCCGAAGTCGCGGACCCCGGACCCCGCCCAGGCGGCCCGTACGGCGATCCGCGTGCCGTCGTCCCGGAGCAGCTCCGCCGGATAACGGATCTTCGTACGCCCCGCCTTGACCAGGACCACCTCCAGCCGGCTCGCCGATTCAGTCGAGTTCGCGGACATACCGCACCTCCGTGGCGCAGATCTCGTACCCGAGCCACTTGTTGATCGCGATCATGGGGTCGTTCCCGGTGTCGTTGCCCGTGAAGGCCTCGGTGACACCCTCGGCCCGGGCCCGGTACAGGGAGTGGATCTTGGCGAGTTTGGCCAGGCCGCGTCCGCGGTGGGCGCGGGCGGTGCCGGTCATCGCGGTCGAGTAGCGGCCGGCGCCGTCGGTGTAGGCGACGCTGAAGGCCACCGGGCGGCCGTCGACGCAGGCGGCCGTGGTCAGCTCCCGGTTCAGCAGCGGGTGCTGCCAGGTCTCGGTGAGCCAGGTGTCGTAGTTCGTGAACGCGTAATCCACATCGCTCGGTTCGTCGAGCACCGTCTCCGCGTCCAGTTCGAACAGCGGCCGGGGATCGTCCGCGAAGTCGGCGGCCGTACGCAGCTCCACCCCGGCCGGGACCTCGGGAAGCGGCGGCAGGGTGCCGTGCGCCAGATCGAGCCGGAGGAAGTGGGCGGAGCGGCCCGGGTGATAGCCGCGCCGCTCGGCGAAGGCCCGGTGGTCCGGCTCGTCCAGGGCCCAGGCGAACAGCTTGACCGCGCCCAGCTCCGCCAGGTACTCCTCGGCGGCCCGCACCAGCAGCCGGCCGGCGCCGCGCCGGATCCGGTCCGGGCGGACGTAGATGTTCAGGGCCCCCTGGCCCGGGTCGGGGCTGTCGGGGATCAGATGGACCTGTGCCGTGCCGATCACCTCGCCGTCCTCCTCCGCGACGAGCGGCCGGAAGCGGGCGCCGGGCTGCATGTGGGCGGCGGTGTGCCGGACGGACTCCGGGGTGAACAGGATGTACGGCAGAGCGAGCCGGCGGACACGGACGAAACCTTCGACGTCCGCGGGGACGTCGGGGCGCAGAGCGCGCACGAGGACTGTCATGATCAGGCACGGTAAGCGCGGGGAACGCCGGGGCGCCTCTCATTTTCCGGCGGGTGCGGGACAATCGGCCCTGTGAGCCTGAAGATCCGCATCGACGACAGCGCGCCCCCCTACGAGCAGGTGCGGGCGCAGATCTCCGACCAGGCCCGGTCCGGGGCGCTCCCGGCGGGGTACCGGCTGCCGACCGTGCGGGGGCTGGCCGAGTCCCTGGGGCTCGCCGTGAACACGGTGGCCAAGGCGTACCGGGCGCTGGAGAGCGACGGGGTGATCGAGACGCGGGGCCGCAACGGCACGTTCGTGGCCGCCGCCGGCTCGGCCGCGGCACGGGAGGCGTCGCTGGCCGCGCAGGCCTATGTGGAGCGGGTGCGGCGGCTGGGACTGGGGGAGGACGAGGCGTTGGCCGCCGTACGGGAGGCCCTGCGGGCGGCCTCCGGGGAATAGCGGACCCGGTCGGGCGGCCGGGGCGGCAGGGGATCACCGGTGTCCCGCCGGCTCCGGGATCCGCGTCACCGTCAGCCCCGCCCGCCGTGCCGTCCGCCCGAAGAGCACCGCGTCCCGCACGGCCGCGCCCCCCGGATCGTTGTTGAAGTACGCGTACACGTCCTCCCCGTCCGCCCAGGTCGTCGCGATGCGGTCCACCCAGGTCTCCAGGGAGCGCCGGCCGTAGCGCGGCCAGGGCCGGGCGCGCCCCTGGTGGAAGCGGACGTAGCCCCAGCCGGCGGTGCGCCACAGCGGGACCACCGGGCGGGCCAGGACGTCCGCCCAGCACAGGGCCGCGCCCCGGGACTCCAGGACGCGTCGCAGCTCCGGGATCCACCAGGAGTCGTGGCGCGGCTCCACGGCGATGCGCGTACCGGGCGGGAAGCAGGCCAGGCAGGCGTCCAGCAGGGGCGGGTCGGCGCGCAGGGTGGGCGGGAGCTGGAGGAGGACCGGGCCCAGACGGTCGCCGAGGCCCGCCGCGTGCGTCATCAGACGGTGCACCGGCTCCTCGGGCTCCTTGAGGCGCTTGATGTGGGTGAGGTACCGGCTCGCCTTGACCGCGACCACGAAGTCCGGCGGGACCCGGTCGCGCCAGGCGGCGAAGGTGTCGTACGACGGCAGCCGGTAGAACGCGTTGTTGATCTCCACGGTCGCGAACAGCCGGGTGTACTCCTCCAGCCACAACCGCGTCGGCACCCCCGCCGGGTAGACGAGGTCCCGCCAGTCCTTGTACTGCCACCCCGATGTGCCGACATACAGGGTCATACCCTCATGAAAGCACTACAGGTACAGCCCCGCGTCCGCTCCCTCCCGCGCCCCCGGCACGGACGTCGGCGTGGTGCCCCGGCGCAGCGCGTACAGCTCGGCCAGGGTCGCGCCCTCCCGGCCGACGCCCTCTTCGCCGCCGAGCCAGTTCACCGCCTCCGCGCGGGTCAGCGGGCCCACCTCGATGCGGGCGAGACAGCGGCCGGGGCGGACCACGGCCGGGTGCAGACGCTCCAGGTCCTCGTTGGTGGTGACGCCGACGAGGACGTTGCGCCCCTGGCCGAGCAGGCCGTCGGTGAGGTTCAGCAGCCGGGACAGGGCCTGCCCCGCGGTGTGCCGGGCCTCGCCGCGGATCAGCTCGTCGCAGTCCTCCAGCAGCAGCAGGCGCCAGCGGCCCTTGCCGGCGCCGTCGTCCTCGCCGATCGCGATGTCCATCAGATAGCCGACGTCGGAGAAGAGCCGCTCGGGGTCCAGGACGCAGTCCACCTGGCACCAGTCCCGCCAGGAGCGGGCCAGGGTGCGCAGGGCGGAGGTCTTGCCGGTGCCGGGCGGGCCGTGCAGCAGGAGCAGCCGGCCCGCGATGTCCTGCGGGGTCGTCTTCATCAGGCGGTCCATGGCGTCCGCCACCGGCGCGGTGTAGTTGGGCCGGACCTCGTCCCAGGTGCCCGCGGAGATCTGACGGGTCGTGCGGTGCGGGCCGCGCCGCGGCGAGACGTACCAGAACCCCATCGTCACGTTCTCCGGCTGCGGCTCCGGGTCGTCGGCCGCGCCGTCCGTGGCCCGGTCGAGGACCTGCTTGGCCAGTTCCGCGCTGGTCGCGGTGACCGTGACGTCCGCGCCCCGGTTCCAG
The DNA here is from genome assembly GCF_055600785.1 of Streptomyces sp. NPDC038200. Classification (NCBI taxonomy): domain Bacteria; kingdom Bacillati; phylum Actinomycetota; class Actinomycetes; order Kitasatosporales; family Streptomycetaceae; genus Streptomyces; species Streptomyces sp. NPDC038200. The sequence goes on along the minus strand of NZ_JBVJYH010000005.1, from coordinate 425,604 downwards.
CGGGAGACCAGCAGGGTCCAGCCGTCGCCCTCGGCGAGGGTCGCGCTGCGGTCGTCGTCGCGGGCCACCCGCAGCACGCGGGCGCCCTCCGGCAGCAGGGTCGCGCCGGAGCGCACGCGGTCGATGTTCGCCGCGTGCGAGTACGGCTGCTCGCCCGTCGCGAAGCGGCCGAGGAACAGCGCGTCGACGACGTCGGACGGCGAGTCGGAGTCGTCGACGTGGAGCCGGATCGGCAGAGCGTCGTGTGGGTTCGCAGACATGCCGCCATGATCCGGCACGGATGGGCTCGGCGCACGGCATTTCCACCCCAACGCTCCGCGGGAAAATCCGCGGGAGAAGCGGTTCCCCGTCCGTGTGCCGCCGGCCGCCGGCCCCCTCCGCGCGGCGGCGCCGGGGTCCGGAACAGCCCCGTGCCGCCGTGGGGGAGCGGGTGTTCCCATACCTGCCCGGCAGGTGGTTCCCGGCACTACTGTGTCCTTGATGGGACGTCATGAGTGGTTCACGACGGCTCGGCGGTGGCGGCTCACCGCCCTGCTCGGTGGGGGAGTGGCCGCTCTGGCCCTGGTCGTGACGCTGGTCAGCACGGGGCCCGGCGGCCCCGGCACCGCCGGCACCACCCGGGACGGCGACAAGGTGCACGGCACCCCGGCCACCCCGGCCGGGCGGCCGGAACCGTACGTCGGCTGGGGCTTCACCCACACCCAGTACAGCGCCGACCAGGGCGCCGCGGCCGGCACCGCACGCGTGGAGCAACTGCTCGGCCGCACCGCCGGACTGCCGCAGAACCAGCACATCATGGGCTGGGGAGCCGACAACCCCGAACCGGTCGAGGGGCACTACGACTTCGGGGCGCTGGACCGCCGCATCGACTTCGTCCGCGCCTCCGGCGGCACCCCGGTGATCACCCTGTGCTGTTCCCCGGACTGGATGAAGGGCGGCAAGGCCGGGGCCGGCGCCACCGACTGGAGCCGGTCCGCCCTGGAGACCCCGCCGAAACCGGACCACTACCAGGACTTCGCCGACCTCGCCGCGACCGTCGCCCGGCGCTATCCGGACGTACGGCACTTCATCGTCTGGAACGAGTTCAAGGGCTTCTGGAACGACGCCGAGTCCCGCTGGGACTACGAGGGCTACACCCGGATGTACAACCTCGTGTACAAGGCGCTGAAGAAGGTCGACAAGGACCTCATGGTCGGCGGACCGTACCTGGTCATGGACAGTGTCGACCCGCGCGACGAGAACGCCTCCACCGCGCTCCGGGGGCCCTGGGGCGCTCTGGACCAGCGGGTCCTGGACGCCTTCGCCTACTGGAACACGCACAAGGCCGGGGCCGACTTCACGGTGGTCGACGGCGCCAGCTACACCCGCGACGACGAGCTGCTGCCGGACGAGTTCGCGGCCACCGCCAAGCTCACCGCCGTCGGCGAGTGGGTACGGCGGCAGACCCGCGACCTGCCCCTGTGGTGGGCCGAGTACTACGTCGAGCCCGGCGACGGCGACGACGCACGCACCGGCTGGTCCGAACCGCACCGGGTCGCCGTCCAGGCCGCCGGCATGATCGCCATGGCGGACGGCGGCGCCGACTCCGCCTTCTACTGGAACCCGGAGGAGAGGACGGGCCGCTGCCCCGGCTGCCTGTGGTCCCCGACGGACTCCGCCGACGGGGGCCGCCGCCTGCCCATGTACGACCTGGTGTCCCGCTTCGCCCGGGCGTTCCCGCCGGGCACCCGGTACGCGACCGTGTCCGTCGCCCCGGACGACGTGCCCCACGTCCGTGTCCTGGCCACCGGCGAGACCGTTCTCGTGGTCAACACCCTCGACCGGCCGATCAGCGCACGCGTCGACGGCAAACGGTTCCGGATGGGCGCCTACGAGGTGAAGTGGCTCGACCGCTGAACCACCGCCACCCGTCACTTCATCGTCAGGAACCGCTGCACCAGCGAGGCCAGCACCACGGCGAGCAGCGGGAGCGAGAACCAGAAACCGCCCTGCAGCAGACGCAGCCGGCGGGTGCTCGGCGGGACCGCGACCCGCACCAGTTCGCGGGCGGCCAGCAGCAGGACCAGGACCACGGCGGCCAGCGCACCGACCACCGACCAGGGCGTCCAGGTCACCTGCGGCCCGATCGGTCCCGGATGCGGCCGCGGCACCGGCCCCGTCGGCTGCCGGCGCAGCGCGTACACCGTGACGTCCTCGTTGACCAGGACCTTCGTCAGGTCCGCCCGGCCGTCCAGATGCCCGGCCAGCCGGGGCTCCCAGGTCTTCGGGTAGCCCGCGTCCAGCTCCAGGTACGTCACCTGACTCCGGTTGATCATCAGATACGCGTTCGGGCCGGCGTCCTTGAGCGCCTTGACCAGGCCGGCCACCAGCGCGGGGTCGGTCGGCGCCGGCGTCGGCACGTAGTTCACCCGCTCCATGTCCCGCGCGCCCCACGGCAGCGCCGGCGTCACGTCGTTGACCGGGTCCTGGGTCAGCCACAGCAGCCGTACCGTCGGCCGGTCGTGGGCGTACACCCAGTTCATGGCCGCGACCTCGCCGGGCCGGGTCCGCTCGAACGGCTCGTTGCCCCAGCGGGCCACGAGGAACCCGCCCATCAGCAGCAGCCCGGTGAGCAGCGCGGCCACGGGGGCCAGGCGCTGCCGGCGCTGCCGCGCGGCGGCACCGATGCGCGGGAAGAGCGCGAGCCCGCCGAGCAGGGCCGCCCCCGGCACCGCGAACATGAAGACCCGCAGCGCCATCTCACCGCCGTACGACTGCATGCCGAAGCCCAGGAACGGCACGAACGTGAGGATCAGCAGCGACCGTTCGCGCAGCCGGTGGCGGCGCCGCCGCCACCAGCCCCAGCAGGCCAGGCCCAGCACCGAGCCGGCCAGCAGCACCCGGGCGTACAGCACCAGCTTGTGCGTCGAACTCCCGCCCTGGATACGGCCGGAGACCGAGGTGGACACATTGCTGCCGACCCCGCCGACCCCGCCGAACAGCTCGTCGAAGTGCCCCGACCAGTAGGGCTCGGCCAGGAAACCGACCCAGACCGCGACCAGCACCGCGAACAGCAACGGCAGGCCGCGCAGTTCGGACCGGCCCAGCAGGACGAGGGCGGCGAGCACGCCCAGCATCACGAAGGGGGTGAGCTGGTGCGCGGGCACGGTCGCCGCGTACAGGCCGATCAGCAGCAGGAGCAGCACGGCCCGTCGGCGCCGGTCGGTGGGTTCCACCTCGGCCTCACCGGGGCGCAGCTTCGTCCAGATCACCCGCGGCGGGCGGAACCAGACCAGCAGGACCGCCACGAACACCAGGTACAGCAGATAGGTGAAGCCCTGCGGGGAGAAGTAGTCCTGACCGACCCAGCCGCTCAGCACGAAGATCCAGACGCCGGTCCACTTCGCCCGCCAGCTCGCCCGCAGCGCCCGGGTGAGCAGGAACAGCGGTGCCAGATAGGCGAGCTGGACAGCCGTCGGCCACCAGCGGATGACCTCGGTGAAGTCGCCGATCCCGCATGCCCGGCCGGCGAACGCGGCCACCGCGAAGAAGCCCGGCCAGCTCCAGCGGGCGTCCAGGTCCGGGACGGCGGAGCCGGTGCGGTCGATGTAGTCGATGAACCCCAGGTGCTGCCAGGCCGTCGGGAAGCGGGGCGCCGGTTCGATCACCGCGGGCAGCGCGTGCAGCGACACCACGGTCGCCAGCAGCGTGAGCAGCAGCAGCGCGCGGTGTTCGCGGCGCAGCCGGAGCAGCGCGGCGAAGACGGTGATCAGCAGGGCCGCGCCGGCCAGCGTCGCCGGCGGCAGCACCGACACCAGCCCGAGCCCGCCCATCCGGTCCAGGTCGCTCTCGCCGAGCCGCAGCGCGGGCACCCAATACAGCAGCAGTGCGGCCACGAGCAGACAGCCGAGGACGAAGCCGCTCCGGGTGGGCCGCCGACGGCCGCGCCCGGAGGACCGCGACTCCTCCGGTACGGCGTCCTCCGGTACGGCGTCCTCCGGTACGGCACCCACCGGAAGGGCGTCCTCGGGTACGGGGCGCTTCGGTGGGGCGTCCCCGGGCTCGGCCGTCGGCTCCGGCCGCTCCACCGGCAGCGGTACGGCGGTGCCCGCGGGCGGGGTGCCCGGCCCCGGGCGGACGTCCGGCCGGCGTTCCGCGTGGTCGAGGTCCACGTGGACGCCGAGGGCCAGGGTGTCGGCGTCCAGGGCCCAGGCGGGTCTCGGCCGGCGCGCCGGGGCGGAGGCCGGGCCGGGGAGGGTCCCCCCGCGCGGGCGGACCCGGGAGCGTGGAAGCGTTCCGAGGTCGGCGAGGTCCCCGTCGGGTGCCGCGGCCTCGGACACCGCGACGGGCGCGGCCCGCACCGTCCGCCACAGCTTCGGCGCGGCGAGCGCCACGATCACCGCGAGGCTGGAGATCTCGGCGACGCCCGCGCCGGTCAGCCCCATCCGCGGCAGGAGCAGCAGCGTGAGGCCGAGCACCAGCACGCACAACAGGCCCTGGAGCCAGGCCAGTCCGGCGGTGCGGCTCTGTGCGCGCAGCACCGCGAAGTGGGTCTCCATCACGGTCCGCAGGACCGCGCCGACCGCGAACCAGCGCAGCAGCGGGGTCGCCGCGTCCGCGTAGCCGCCGCCGAACACGCCCAGGATCCAGGGCGCGCCGACGAACAGCACACCGGCGACCGGCAGCATGATCCGGGCCATCCGCTGCAGCGCGGCCCGGGTGTTGGCGGCCAGCCGGGCCGGGTCGTGCGAGCCCTCGACGGTCAGGGAGGCGCCCATGTTGATGGCGAGCAGGTTGGTCGTGCCGCCGATGGTGGTGGCGATGTAGAAGTAGGCGTTCTCCTCGGAGCTGACCTGCGCGGCGATGATCACCGGGACGAGGTAGACCACGGCCAGGGAGAACAGGGAGCCGGTGTAGTCCCCGGCCAGGAATCTGACCAGTTCCCTCGGCGTCGGCGGGCCGGCGTGGCCCTCGGTCGCCGTCACATGGCGGGGCACCAGCCGCCGGAACACCAGCCAGCCCAGCGGGATCACCGAGGTGGCGATGGCGGCCACCCAGGACACGAAGACGCCGGTGGTGGGCAGGGCGACGGCGAACGCGGCCAGCAGGGCCAGCTTGACCGCCGAGAACACGGTGTTGCCGACCGGCACCCAGGGCGCGCTGCGCAGCCCGGTCAGCACACCGTCCTGGAGGGTGAGCAGGTTCCAGGCGGCGACCGCCACGATGAAACCGAGCCCGTTGAGCGTGCCGTGCAGGAAGCGGTACGACGGCCCCCAGACGTCCAGCGTCAGCAGGAAGACGCCCGCGGCCACCGCCACGATCAGTGAACTGCCCGCGTAGGTGCGGCGGACGAGCCGGCCGGTCCGGCCGCCGGCCACCGGGATGAAGCGGGCCAGGGCGCCGGTCAGGGTCACCGCGGTCAGCCCGGCGAGGAACTTCATCGCGGCGATGGCGGCCGATCCCTGGCCGACCGCCGACTCGGAGTAGTAGCGTGCCGCGGCCAGCCAGAAGCCGAGCCCGAGAACGGCGGAGATGCCGGTGTTGAGCATCAGCGCGTAGGCGTTGCGGAACAGCGGGCCGCCGTCGCCGGACCGGCCCCTGCCGGGCAGTCGCAGCCGGCGCCCGGTCTTCCCGGGCGCCGTGGCGTCGGGCGTCTCGGTCTCGGTCGTGGTGGTCGTGTCAGACACGGGAACGGATGGCCTTCCGGCGGACCTGGCGGGCTCTGCGGACCAGGGCGTACCCCTTGGTGAGGGCGCGGTCCCCGGCGAAGGTGCGGGCGAGGGAGCGGCCGAGGAGCAGCCGTTCGAACTCCTCGGCGCCGGTGCCGCGGCGGACCGTGAGCCGCTGGAGGGCGTACGGGCCCTGGCGGCGGCGGGCGAGGGCATTGCCCACGGCGAGCGCCTGGGTGTACCCGGCCGTGCGCACGGCCCGGCGGACCCGGCGGCTGGAGTAGCCGTACGGGTAGGCGAAGGACGTGGGGCGCGCACCGAGTTCCGCGGTGACGATCTCCGTACAGCGGGCCAGTTCGGCGTCCAGCCCGGCGTCGGGCAGCTGGTCGAGCTGGGGATGGGTGTGACTGTGCCCGCCGATCTCGATCCCGGCGGCGGCGAGTTCGCGCACCTGCCGCCAGTCGAGCATGGTGTCCGGGCCGCCCCCGGTGTCGTGGGCGCCCCTGAGCCAGCCGGTGGAGACGAACAGTGTGGCCGGGAAGCCGTGCTCGGCGAGCACGGGCAGGGCGTGCCGGTGGACGCCCTCGTAGCCGTCGTCGAAGGTGATCAGCACCGGCAGGGCGGGCAGCGGGTGGCCGGAGCGCCAGCGGGCGGCGAGGTCGGCGGTGGTGACCGGGGTGAGCCCCAGATCGTCGATGACCGCCATCTGCTCGCCGAAGGCCTCGGGCGCGACCGACAGGGCCCGGGTGGCGTCCTTGGGGGCGGTCGCGACCGAGTGGTACATGAGGATGGGCACGGGCGTGTCACTCATGGCTGCCCCCTGGGATCGGCACCTGACCGTGCGCCGGGCCCTGCGTCCGGCTCGATGCCCCGGCCTGCTTCCGGTCCGGCGTGCGGCCGGATGTCTCGGCCGGTGTCCGGTCCGGTGTCCGGCTCGATGTCTCGGCCGGTGTCCGGGGTGGTGCCTGGACCGGGGCCGGCGCGAACGCCGTACCGCTGCGGCGGGCCCGGAGGCTGCCCACCGCGTAGCCGCCCGCGGCGCCCAGCACCCCGGCGACGATCGCGCCCGCGCGCCCCGCCCCGCCCGGCCGGCCGAGCAGGGTGTCCCTCAGTCCCCGGGCGATCCCGGCCGGCAACACCCGTGTGGTGTACCGGCGTTCGGATTCCAGGCCCTTGCCCGCGCCGACGCTGCGCGCCACGAGCGCCTTGGACAGGCCCTCGGCGTAGGTGCGGGCGCGGAAGTAGGCGAAGCGCTCCCGGGGCCCGGGCACCCGGTGGTGGATCACCGCGCGGTCGTCGATGAGCAGGACGGCGTCCGGGCGGGCGCGGGTGAGGCGGATGCACAGCTCCGTCTCCTCGCAGCCCAGCGGGCGGCGGTCGCCGTCGCGGCCGATGCCGATGGCGAAGCCGCCCGCCGCCTCGAACGCCGTCCGCCGGAAGGAGGCGTTGCCGCCGAGGACGTTGCGGACCCGCACCCGGCCGGGCGGCAGCCCCTTGTACGTGCAGCCCACCACCCAGTCGAACTCCTCCGGGAACCAGTCCGGCCGCCGGCCCGACGCCCAGCTGGGCACCGTACGGCCGCCGACCGCCAGCACCCGCGGGTCGGCGTACCCCGCGGCGAAGTGGCGCAGCCAGTCCCGCTCGGCCACGGCGTCGTCGTCCAGGAAGGCGATCACCTCGCCGCGGGAGGCGGCGATGCCGGTGTTGCGCCCGGAGGACAGCCCGCGGGGCCCCGCGTTGGGCAGGACCCGGATGCCTTCGCTCTCCTCGTACTCGCGGGCCAGCCGGTCCGCGAGGCCCGGGTGGTGGTCCACGACCAGGAGGGTCTCCAGCGCCGGATACGACTGCGCGCGCACCGAGGAGACCGCCGCGAGGATGTCCTCCCAGCGGTCCTCGGTGTACACACAGATCACGACGGAGATGCCGGGATCCGTCAAGAGACCTCTCCCTGACCGGTGTGCAGCAGCGGGGAGCGGTGGGTGCGGCGGCGCAGGTCGCGCCGGTTGGACCGCTCCTTCAGGATCACCTTCAGCACCCGCAGCCCGTCCCGGACGGCCCGCAGATTGCTCGTGCCGTGGATCCGGAGGTACTCGTGGCTGGGGATCTCCTGCACCTTCAGGCCCGCCTTGACCACTCTGATGTTCATCAGCGTCTCGACCTCGAAGCCGGTGCAGTCGAGGTCGATCTTGTCCAGGCAGTGCCGCCAGAACGCGTTGTATCCGTAGCACAGATCGGTGTAGCGGGCGCCGAACTTGCGGTTGACGACCGTGCACAGCGCCCAGTTGCCGAGTTTGCGGATGAAGGTCATGTCGTCCGTGCCGCCGCCGTTGGCGAACCGTGAGCCCTTGGCGAAGTCGGCGCCGGAGACCAGGGCGGAGACGTACGACACGATCTCCCCGCCGTCGGCCGAGCCGTCCGCGTCGACCATCACGATGATGTCGCCGGAGCACGCCTCGAACCCGGTGATCAGGGCATCGCCCTTGCCCTTGCCGCGCTGTCCGACGACCTTGACCTCCGGCCACAGGGAACGCGCCACTTCGACGGTGCCGTCCGTGGAGTTGCCGTCCACCAGGACCACTTCGTGTATCCAGCCCGGCAGGGTCTTGAAGACGTACGGCAGATTCTCCGCCTCGTTCATGGCGGGAATCACCACGCTCACCGGCGGAGTGATCGCCAGGTGAGAGGAGATGGGCCGGTAGTCGGCGGCGATTGACGGATCACGACCCGAACCAGGCGGGCGCAGAACGGAACTCATGCGTCTTCTTCCCTCTCGTCCGGTGGACCGCCCGCCCCTGGGCGGTCCGGCTCTGTGTCCGGTTCGAAAGGGGGGTTCTCGTCTTCGGCACGGCAGACCCGAGCCGCGGACCGGGGTCCGCGACGATCTACGGTTCCGCTGACGAGCTGGCAAAGCTGGCCGGTCTGCCGGAAAAGGACGGCGGCCGGTCGCGCGGCACGACTCGGTCACAGGTACGGTCACCGAGCACGGCACCCCCCTACCGCGCCCCGCGCCGGAGACGCCGCGGCCCTGAACCCTCCCCTGGAGCCATGGGCGACGCACCCGGTACGGGTGATGTACGACGGTATTGACGATGGAAGCCTGGAGGCAAGACCCGAGGGCTGCCTCAGTTTGCTGGCGGTTTGGCCCTTACACAACCTTGGCCCATGTTGTTCAGTCTTGCGTGTGTTTTCCGGAAATTCGTGCCGCGAGCGAAGTCGCCAGCAGAACCAGCACACTGAATGCGCCCACCGCGAGCACCCCGCCGTGCGCCGACCAGTGGTGCACGGCCAGCATCCCCTGGGCGACCAGCATGTCGACGACCACCGCGCCCGCGAGGGCCGTGACCGTCCGGCCGAGGGGATCCAGCCCGCGCAGTGCGGCGCCGATCGCCACGGCCGGCGCCGCGAGCAGGAAGAACAGCGTGCACGGCGCACGCAGAGGCGAGGCGGAGTCGATGAGCGCGAGCAGCGCACCGGCCGCCGCGACGGCGGTCGCGGCCCCGGCGAGCAGCGGTGTCAGGACCCTCCCCGGTCCTGGCCGCGGCCCGTCGGCAGCCGACTCGGCGCCGTCTGGCGGAGGTGTCTTGTTGCGTAAGGTCTGCATTGGCGACTTTGCCCCCCGACGCGCCGGATGCCGGGCTTCAATGTGGCGCAGGCACGGGCGGGCCGTCAAGACGACGTCCCCCTGGGTACACCCGTTCCCCGGAGGGCTGGAGGGCCTCCGGGGAACGGGTGGTCTGCGGGGTGGCGCGAGCCTTACGGGACGATCTTCAGGAGCTTGTTCGGCGAGCCGCTGCCCGGGCTGGTGACCTTGCCGGACGTGGCGCCGTTGACCAGGGCCGAGGCGACCTGGGCCGGGGTGGCCGAGGTGTGGCCCGCGAGGTAGACGGCGGCGGCGCCGGCAACGTGCGGGGTGGCCATGGAGGTGCCGGAGATGGTGTTGGTGGCGGTGTCGCTGGTGTTCCAGCCGGCCGTGATCGACGAACCGGGCGCGAACACGTCCAGCACCGAGCCGTAGTTGGAGTAGCTCGCCCTGGCGTCGGAGCTGGTGGTGGCGCCGACCGTGATGGCCTCGGTCACCCGGGCGGGGGAGTACGAGGAGGCGTTGGCGTTGCTGTTGCCGGCCGCGATCGCGTAGGTGACGCCGCTCGCGATGGAGTTGCGCACCGCCGTGTCCAGCGAGGTGGAGGCGGAGCCGCCCAGCGAGAGGTTGGCGACCGAGGGACCGCTGTGGTTCGCGGTCACCCAGTCGACGCCGGCGATCACCCCGGCGGTCGTGCCGGAGCCGTTGTCGTCGAGCACGCGCACGGCGACGATCTTCGCCTTCTTGGCCACGCCGTAGGTGGAGCCCGCGATGGTGGTGGCCACATGGGTGCCGTGGCCGTTGCCGTCCTGGGCGGTGGTGTCGTTGTCCACCTCGTCGTAGCCGTACGAGGCACGGCCGTTGATCTGGGTGTGCGTGATGCGGACGCCCGTGTCGATGACGTACGCCGTCACGCCGCTGCCCGCGCTGTCCGGGTAGGTGTAGGTGCCGGACAGCGGCAGGTTCGCCTGGTCGATGCGGTCCAGCCCCCAGGGGGCGCTGGACTGGGTGGTGTCGGCCAGGTGGACGCGCTGGTCCTGTTCCACGGCGGCCACCGCCGGGTCGGCGGCGAGTCTCGCGGCCTCGGCCGCGGTCAGGTGGGCGGTGTAGCCGTTCAGGGCGGCGCGGAAGGTCTTCCGGACCGTGCCGCCGTACCGCTCGACCAGGCTCTTGCCGGTGCTGGACGAGGCCGTGAAGCCGGCCGTCTTCTTCAGGGTGACGATGTAGCTGCCCTTGACGGCCGCGGGGGAGTTCGCGGCCAGCACCGTGCCGGTAGCCGGGGCCGCCTGGGCGGGCAGGGCGGTGAGCCCGCCGACGAGGGCGGCGGTGGCCACGCCCGTGAGCGCGGCTATGCGGAGCTTGCGGGTACGCAGGTGTGCCATTGCGGGGGAGTCCTCCTGCTGGCGGCGCGCGCCCGGGTCTCGGCGCGCGTGAGTGGGGGTGCGCGCGGGCTTGCGCACACGGCCCTGGAGCGTCGCGTTCCGCTCCGGGGCTGCATCCAGCGTCGGTCTCCCGCCCGTGCAGGACAAGGGAGTTGACGATCAGTCAATAGAGCTGACATGCACACGCAATATATGAGCGGTGAACGTCTCGGGTTGATCCTGTTGAGAACGCAAAAGTCTTGGCATGGACACTTCCTGTCAACACGCGTAGCTGCTACGAAAGTCATGGCAGAGATCCTGCTAAAGGGAGGTTCCATGAGACGTTCCCGAATTACCGGATTCGTTACTTCGCTCCTCCTCGCCGTCGGCCTCGGTCTCACCGGGGCCGCTTCGGCGCAGGCGTCCTCGACGGCCGCGACCGGCGGCTACGTCGCGCTCGGCGACTCGTACTCCTCCGGGGTCGGCTCCGGCAGCTACATCAGCTCAAGCGGCGACTGCGACCGCAGCACCAAGGCGTACCCGTACCTGTGGAACGCCGCGCACAACCCCTCCTCGTTCGCCTTCAACGCGTGCTCCGGCGCGACCACCGACGACGTGCTCGCGGGCCAGCTGGGCTCGCTGAACTCCTCCACCTCGCTGGTGTCCATCTCCATCGGCGGCAACGACGCCGGTTTCGCCGACGTCATGACGACCTGTGTGCTCCAGTCCGACAGCTCCTGCCTGTCCCGGATCAACACCGCCAAGGCGTACGTCGCGGGCACGCTCCCCGGGAAGCTGGACACCGTCTACAACGCGATCAGCGCCAAGGCCCCCTCCGCCCGGGTGGTCGTCATCGGCTACCCCCGCTTCTACCTGCTCGGCCAGTCCTGCCTCGGCCTGTCGGAGACCAAGCGGTCCGCGATCAACGACGCCGCCGACTACATCGACGCCACCATCAAGACCCGCGCCACCGCCCACGGCTTCGTCTTCGGCGACGTCCGCACCACGTTCTCCGGCCACGAGATCTGCTCCGCCAACTCCTGGCTGCACAGCGTCAACTGGCTCGACATCGGCGAGTCCTACCACCCGACCGCGGCCGGCCAGTCCGGCGGCTACCTGCCGGTGTTCACCAACGCGGCGTGATCCGTACGGCTTCGCCCGTCGGGGTGAACTTTCCCGGCCGCTCCTCAGGGTGAGGCCGACGGTGAGGCGGAGGCCCCTTCCGACGGGGTCTCCGCCGCCGTCGTACAGGTCACCGAGAACGGCACGGAGTCCGACGTGACCCGTACGGGACCGCGGACCTCCACGCTGATCGCGTTCTCCACGGTCCCGCCCTCGGCGTACGTCGTCACCGTCACCTGCCGCTGCCGGGTGCGCGGGCCGTCCGCCGGGAACGACAGCGTCTGCCAGCCGGGGTCCGACAGCGAGCCGTGCGCGAGCACCCACCGGTACTCGACCCGAGCGGGCAGCCGCCCCACCGTGAACTCCGCCGTGAACGCGGGCGCCTGCCCGGCCGGCGGCGGACAGGTCCCGGAGTACTCCGTGTGCGCTCCGGTCAGCGTGACGCGCACCGACTGGGCCGGCCGGCTGCTCGCCGAGGCACTGACGCGGGTGGGCGCGGGGGCCCCGGTGTCCGTGTCGGGGCTGCCGTTCGACGCGGGGGAGCGGGCGCCGCCGCCGCTCGTCCGGCCGGTGCTCGCGGTGGCCTTCCCGTGCCTGTCCCCGGCGTCGCGGTCCAGCAGCGCGTACGTCAGTCCGGCCAGCGCCAGCAGGACCGCCAGCACCCCCGCGACCAGCACCACGGCGGCGCGGCGGTCGCGCCCGGGCCGCGGTTCCGGCTCGGCGACCGCGGTGCGGGGGTCCGGGTACCCGGTGGGCGACGGCACGGGCGGTGGGGGCGGCGCTTCGGCCCGCCGGGCCGTGGCCGTCGGCGAGTACGGCGCCGCCGGCGCGGTGTCCGCGCGCGTCGTCCCGCCCGCCGCGACCAGCCGCAGATCCCGTTCCGCCTGCTCCGCGGGCAGCCGCTCGGCGGGGTCCTTGCGCAGCAGCCCCCTGATGACGGGCGCGAGCGGCCCGGCCCAGCGCGGCGGCGGCAACTCCTCGTCCACCACGGCACGCAGCGTGCTGAGCGGGGTGTCCTGCCGGAACGGGGAGATGCCCTCGACGGCCGCGTACAGCAGCACCCCCAGCGACCACAGGTCCGACTCGGGACCCGGCGTCCGGCCCAGCGCCCGCTCCGGCGCCAGGAACTCGGGCGAACCGATCACCTCGCCGGTCATGGTCAGCGCCGAGCTGCCCTCCACCGTGGCGATCCCGAAGTCGGTGAGGACCACCCGGCCGTCGTCGGCCAGCAGCACGTTGGCCGGCTTCACGTCCCGGTGCAGCACACCGGCGGCATGCGCGGCGCGCAGCGCGGACAGCACCTCGGCACCGATGTGCGCGGCCCGCTGCGGCGGCAGGGGCCCCTCCGCCTCCAGCCGATCGGCGAGGGACGGCCCGCGCACCAGCTCCATCACGATCCAGGGCCGGCCGCCCTCCATCGCCACGTCGTACACCGTGACCACGTTGCGGTTCGCGACCCGGGCCGCCGCCCACGCCTCGCGCTCCAGACGCGCGTACATCCGCTCGACCTCGGGGCCGGGCAGTCCCGCCGGCGCCCGCACCTCCTTGACGGCCACCTCGCGGTGCAGCACCTCGTCCCGGGCCCGCCACACGGTCCCCATGCCGCCCTCGCCCAGCGGGGACAGCAGGCGGTAGCGGCCCGCGATCACACGTTCACGGCCCGGCTCTCCGGACACGGGCGCCCCCCACGGCATCTCGCGCGAATCCTCCACAAAAGTAGCTCAGCCGAGTGCGGTTGCGGCCCCCTTGAGCACCAATCCCGTGCCCAGGGCCAGCACGACCAGAGCCGACACGAGCGGCAGGGTCCGGTGCATCAGGGAGGCCAGCGGGTGGGTGGTCCAGCGCGGGCGCCGCTCCAGCACCCGGGCGGCCCCCGACCCCAGCCGTACGACGGCGAACCCGGCGGCGGTGAGGGTCAGCGCGAGACCGGCCCCGTACGCCACGACGAGCAGCAGCCCGAACCAGGCCTTGCCGAGCGCGGCGGCGCCGACCAGCACGACCACGGCGGACGGACTGGGCACCAGCCCACCCGCGAACCCGAGCAGGATCGTGCCGCGGAGGGTGGGCGCGACGGCATGCGTGTGCGTGTGACCGCCGTGGGTGTGGGTGTGGGTGTGCGTGTGGCCGCCGTGGGTGTGCTCGTCACCGTCGTGGTGGTGATGGTGGTCGTGGTCGTGGTGGCTGCGGTCTTTGTGGTCGTGGTGGCTGTGGTCGTGGTCGTGGTGGCCGTGGTCGTGGTGGTGGGCCGCGCCGTGGTCGGGGGCGCCCACCGTCGCCAACTCCCGCCGGACCGCCGCCGTCCGGGGCGCGGCGGTCGCGTGGGCACGGTTGTGCCAGGCCCGGCGGACGAGCGTCACGCCCGCCGCCAGCACCAGGACGCCGCTGGCGATGCCCAGCCAGGAGATCACCGCGGGTGCGGCGGCGGAGCCGGCCGTGACGAGGAGGCCGAGGGCCACCACGCCGAGGGTGTGGGTCACGGTGACCGACGCGGCCAGCGGCAGCACGTCCCGCGGCCGGGCCCGGCCCCCGCGCGCCGCCGCCGTCGCGGCCATCAGGGTCTTGCCGTGGCCCGGCGCGAGAGCGTGCATCGCTCCCAGGAAGACGGCGATGAGCAGGGCCAGTCCGGCGAAGCCCACGGTGAGGTCGTGCCGGGCCACGAGGTCGTCCAGGGCCCGGGTCCAGCGGTCGGCGCCCCGGGGGAGCACACCGGCGCCCGGCGCCGCCTGCCGCTCGTCGGCCGCCACGAGCGCCGGTCCGCCGGGCCGCACCCGCAGCGTGGCGGCAGCGGTGTCGGCGGGCGAGGACAGCAGGTCCTCGGGATAGGCGGTCAGCTCCCGCGACACCGACTCCTTCGGGACGTCCGTCGCGGTCAGCGTCATCCGGTCGCCGCGCGCGGTGATCTCCCGCCAGCCGGGCCCGCCGGTGGCGCCCGCACCGTGGAAACCCAGGCCGACGGCGGCACCGCGGGGGAGCGGGGCGGTGAACCGGCACTCCACGCGCAGGGTGTCCAGCCCGGCCTGGCCGGGGCGCAGCCGCGCGCTGCCGCGGACGGCCGTCAGCCCCGTCGTACGCCCGTCGACGCTGAGCCTGCTGTCGGCGGCGGCCCGCGCGCACCGCTGCCGGGCCCAGGCACTCAGCCCCAGCTCCTCGATGCCGGGCTTGGCCTGGGTCGCCGGGATCTCGGCCAGGTCCTCGACATGGTCGACGCGGAGCTGTCCGGGAGCGGCGACCAGACCGTCGTAGCGGTTCACGGTGAAGTTGCCGAGGGGGTGCGCGCTCGCGGCGCCGGCGGGGAGGAGCGCCAGGGCGCACACGGCGAGCAGGAGGCACAGCAGACGCGGCTTCACTCGGCACCCTCCAGCGCCTTGCGGGCCCGCGCGGCGCCGAGCGGGGAGAAGCCCGGGTTCAGCTTCAGGGCCGAGGCCAGCGAGGCGCGGCCTGCCGCCCGATGGCCCGTCGCCAGCTCGATCGTGCCCCGGTGGTACAGGAAGGCGGCGTTGCGGTAACCGGTGGCGGTGGCCCGGCGGGCGTACGGCAGGGCCTCGCCGTCGCGTCCGTTGACGTGCAGCGCCCAGGCGAGCGCGTCCGCCGTGTGCACCGTGTGCCGGCGGGCCCATTCGGCGCGGGCCGCGCGCAGGGCGGCCCGCTTGTCGCCGTGGTCGGCGGCGGCCAGCGCGGTGTCCAGGTCGGCGTTGACGCCGTTGGCACGGGCCAGGGCGATCCAGGCGTCGACCAGCGCGTACTGCCGCCGGGCCCGCGCCGGGTCGCCCGCCGCGCCGCGCGCCTCGTACAGCTCGCCCAGCGCGACCAGCGAACCGGGCAGCGGAGCGCGGGCGACCACCGTCTCCATGTCCTTGATCGCCGCGGCCCGGTCACCACCGGCCGCCCGTGCGCGGGCCCGGCCCTCCAGCGCGGGGAGGTAGCCGTCGTCGGCGGCCAGAGCGCGCGCGTAGAAGGTGAGAGCCGTGCGGTGGTCGCCCTGGTTCCAGGCGAGTTGGCCGAGCTGGGTGGCCACGTAGGCGGTGTCGCCCGGGGACGTGGCGGCGGACAGCGCCTGCCGCAGGACCCGGCGGGCCGTGGCCACGTCCCCGCGCAGCTCGTGCACATAGGCGTACCGGGTGAAGACCGGCACGCCCGGTTTGCGTGCGTCGGCGGTCCTCGCGGCCTCGGCCGCGTCGGTGTACCGGCCGAGTTCGACCAGGGCGTCGATCCGGGAGGACAGCGCGCGCTCGCTGTACGGGTTCTGCCGCAGGGCCGCGTCCGCGAAGGCGAGGGCGGGCGCGAAGTCGTGCCGGGCGGCGGCGAGGGCGGCGCGGCCGGCCAGGGCCTGGTCGTTGTCCGGCGTCAGCGACAGCGACCGCCGCAGCGCCTGCTCCGCCTGCGGGTACCGGGACGGGTCGCCCTTGGTCCGGGCCTGCTCGACGTAGGCCAGGCCGAGGGTGGCCCAGCCGCCGGAGTCCCTCGGCTGGGTCCGCAGATGCGTCTGCAGCGCGGTGATGCCCGCGTCCAGGTCCCCGCCGCCCAGGACCGCGGGGTCGACGGCAGCGGCGGCGACCGGCTGGGACGCCGGCGCCCGGCCGGCGCCGAGCGCGACGGCGCCGCCGGTCATGGCGACGGCCAGCAGGGCCGCGCCGGCCACGAGCCGGGCCCCGCGCCCGCGCCGCCCGACAGCACTCGCCCGACGGACGGCCGCGCCCCGCTCGTCACCCCCGGCACCCCCACCCCCGGCGCCTTCGGCCGCGGCACCCCCACCCCCGGCGCCCTCGGTCGCGGCGCCTTCGGCCGCGGCACCCTCACCCGCGGCACCCCCACCCCCGGCGCCCTCGGCCGCGTCCGCGTCGTCGGCCGCGGAGGAGCGTCCGTCCGGAGCCGTCGGTGCCGGAAGCGGTGCGGGCGGGTCGGTCTCGCCCGTGTCCGCCCTCTGGGCGTCGATCTCGTCGTCCTGCCCGCGCGGGCTCATGCCTTCTCCTCCGTCGGTCGTGTGTGAGGCGCGGCCCGTCGTGGGGGAGGGGGGAACACGGGCCGCGCCGGTCTCGGTGGATGCGGGGATCAGTACGCGCGCTGCATGCGCCGGCGCCACCACGCGAAGGCGGTGCCGATCAGCAGGATCCCCGCCGCGCCGGAGGCCGCGGAGGCGGCGATCAGCAGGGTGTCGCCCGACGTGCCGGAGGAGGACCCGGCCGGCTGGAGGGCGTCACCGAGCTGGCTGCGCACGTCCGTGCCCGCCGTCGTGCCCTTGGCGAGCCGGCCGCGCGAACCGGCCGTGGGCTCGGCGACGTACGGGAAGTACTTCTCGAACTTCTTGTCGTTCTTGTCGACCGCGTCACCCAGGTCGTTCTTCGAGCCGACCAGTTCGCCCTCGACGACCTGGAGCGCCTCGTCGATCACGTCGTCGGTGAGCCGACGCCCGTTCGGGAAGCCCGCGTTGTCACCGTCCAGCACACCCAGCCGCTTGGGATGCATGGCCGGCTTGATCGAGGTGTTCAGCCGGAGCTGCTCCGAAGCCTTCACGTTCGGCGGCTGGTTGAGGCCCTTGACGCCCTTGAGGAACACGTCGACCAGGTCGTTGCGCGGCTCGGCGGGCGCCTTGATCTTGTAGATCGACTCGATGAGCTTCGGCAGCTCGGGGTTGGTGACGTTCTTCAGGAACTGCGCGTCGTACGCGGGCTGCGAGGCGTTGAACCGGTCCTTGTCCTTCTGCGGGTTGACCACCTCGTTGACCAGCGGATTGCCCAGGCGCGAGACCTGGCTGTAGTAGCCCTGCGCGTTACGGCGCTGGGTGGTGGACCACAGACCGACGACCGGCTGGTGGGCGGACTCGCGGATCAGGTCGTTCGGCACCTGCAGGGCGATGGTGTTGACGTTGTAGCCCTTCAGGGTGTCCCGGCCCACCTCGCTGAGGTTCCCGCCGTACAGCAGGTCGAAGACCCGCAGGTCCAGGAAGAACGGGTCGTCCGCCTGTCCGGCGAAGGTCGTCGTGCCGCCCGCCGTCTTGTAGACGGCCTGCGAGCGCAGCTTGCCGTAGTCCGGCATGGACGCCTTGCCGACGTTCGACGGCGCGGCCGGCACGTCGTCGGCGAGCTTCGTCCTCGACGCCTCGCGCCCGTTCTTCATGCGGATGAGGTCGAGGTCGTAGGTCTGCGTGATGTTGAGGTCGGGGTCGGCCAGATTGGTGACCGGGCCCGTGTTGTACAGGAACGTGTCCCCGTTCTTCGTGTGGGTCTTGAAGGTGTAGCGGAACACCAGCTCGCCCTGCGCGTCACCGTTGTTGTCGATGTGGAGGTCGTACTGGGCGTCGTCGGCGAAGGTGTAGAAGTTCGGACCGCCGGCGGGCTCCTCGAACGGGATCCAGTTCGCCACGATCGTCGTCGTGTCGGGCTTGTCCGGGCTGACGAACGCGTACAGGTCCGTGTTGTCGTACTGCGGGGTGCCCGAGATCAGCGGGGCCTCGCGGTGGGAGGAGGCGGAGGCCGCCCCGGGTGCCAGCGTGGCGACGCCGGCGGCCGTGAGCCCTCCGGCGGCCAGCGCGCCGCAGATGAGCGTGACCAGGCCCGCGCGTCCCGTGCCGCTCCTGGAGAAAACAGGTGTCATGCCGTCCGTCCTCAGTGCCGACTTGCCTTTGACGGACGGGTATACGGAGCGAACCCGCCGATCGGTTTGGTCTGACGGCGAAAAACTTTTTTCCGGTCCGAGACCCGCGTTTTCGGCCCGCTGATCCGTAACCCCTCGGGGAGGTGTGTGCGGTGCGGATGCGCGGTGCGCGGAGAAGGACCGGCTGCGGCCACGGAGAGGGGGCCGGCATGCAGGCGGACGAGCTGCTGGTGCTCGTGGCCGGCGGCGACCAGAGAGCGTTCGAGGAGCTGTACGGACTGGTGTCCGGACCCGTGTACGGGCTCGTACGACGGGTGGTGCGCGACCCCGCCCAGTCCGAGGAGGTCGCCCAGGAGGTACTGCTCGAACTGTGGCGCTCCGCCGCCCGGTTCGACCCCGGCCGGGGCAGCGCCCTGTCCTGGATCCTCACCCTCGCCCACCGCCGTGCCGTCGACCGGGTGCGCAGCGCCCGCGCGGCCGGGGAGCGCGAGCAGCGCGAGGCCCTGCGCGCCGGGGAACCCGCGTTCGACCAGGTCGCCGAGGAGGTCGAGGCCGGCCTGGAACGCGAGTGGGTGCGCCGCTGCCTGAACCGGCTCACGGCCCTGCAGCGCCAGTCGGTGACCCTGGCCTACTACGACGGCTACACCTACCGTGAGGTGGCCGAACGGCTCTCGCTGCCGCTCGGTACGGTCAAGACGCGGATGCGCGACGGACTCACCCGGCTGCGCCAGTGCCTGGGAGGCGCCGCATGAGCATCCTCGGCAGGCTGCTGCGCGGGGAGGACCCGCATTCCCTCGCCGCGCCCTACGCGCTGGACGCCCTCGACCCGGGCGAGCGGCGCCGCTTCGAGAAGCATCTGGCGGGCTGCGACCGCTGCGCCGCCGAGGTGCGGGACCTGGCCGAGGACGCGGTCCGCCTCGCCTTCTCCGCCGCGGCCCCCGCGCCCGCCGCCCTGCGCGACCGGGTGCTGGCCGCCGTGCGCACCACCCCGCAGGAGCGGGCCCCCGCCGGCGGTCGCGCCGTCGGACCGGACCCGGCGCCGACCCGGGAGGGCACGCGCCGGCTGCCGCCGCACGTCTGGGGCACCCAGCCCCCGCCGGGACACACCCGTACGCCCCGGACCCGCCCCCTCTTCGTCCCCTTCGCCACGGCCACGGCCGCCGCGGCCCTCGTCGTCGCCTCCCTGTTCGCCGTCCAGGCACACCGCACCGGGGACCGGCTCGCCGCCGAACAGGTCCGGGCACGTGAGATCGCCCACGTTCTGGCCGCGCCCGACGCCCGCGCCGCGCGCGGCGCGGACGCGCGGGGCCGCAGTATCGGAGTGATCGCCTCCGCCTCCGAGCGGGAAGCCGTCGTCACCCTCAGCGGATACGGCACGCCGCCCGGCGGGCGCGTCCACCAGCTCTGGCTCATGCGCCCCCGCGTGCAACCGCGCTCCCTCGGCCTCCTCACGGGCGACACGCCTCTGGTCGCCAAGGGCATCGACACCTCCTCGACGTCACTCGCCGTAACCGTCGAGCCTGACGGTGGCTCAGCGCAGCCCACGGGCCAGCCCATTGTCCAACTCACCCTGAAATCGGTCGGATTCGGAGAGTAGTCAAAGAGGGATGGTCAACACCCTTATGGGGAAGGTGAATCCTGTGGCCGAGATACACGCGTGCCGCCCCGGGGCGATAGGGTTACCCTGCCCGGGCCGGGTGACTCGTACGGGTGGGGAGTGACATGGATCAGATAACGATGCGCAGCAGGGCGAGGGTCCCTGCCATCACCTGCGGGAGCAGCGCGACCAGTTCGCGTCTCGACCGCCATCTTTCGGTGCTGGGTGGCCCCGCCATACCGCAGCGGGAGACGATCGAGGCGACGTCGCTGATGCGCGAGCTGACGGCGCGTGACGCCGTGCACGAGCGCAGCGACCGGGGTACGCGGGTCAGCCGTGTCTCCCTCTTCGCGCCGCTGCGCCGGCTGCGCCGCTCGCTGTTCGGCGGTCACTGACCGGCACGCGAGCGGGTCACCGAACGGCCTTCGCCGCGGCCACCGCGCGCGGACGCCCGCGCTCAGGCCGCCACACCGTCCCGGCGTAGCGCTGCGATCTCGTCGTCCGTCATCCCCACGGCACGCAGCAGCGCTCCGGTGTGCTGCCCGAGCGCGGGCACGTCACCCATCCGCGCCTCGTCCCCGCCCGGCAGCGTGATGGGAGGCAGCAGCGCCGTCAGCGGCCCGGCCGGCGATCCCACCTGACGCCACCGCTCCCGGGCCGCCAGCTGTGGATGCCCCGCCAGTTCGTGCAGGTCCCGCAGCCGGGCACAGGCGATACCGGCCTTCTCCAGCCGGGCCAGTGCCTCCGGCGCGTCCAGCAGCCGCAGCGCCCCCGCGACCAGGGCGTCGGTCCGCTCCCGGTGGGCCACTCGCGCGGCATTGGTCGCGTACGCCGGGTCCGAGGCCAGTTCGGGGCGGCCCATGACCTGCTCGGCCAGCCGCCGCCACTCCCGGTCGTTCTGCACGGACAGCAGCACCCGTCCGCCGTCCGCCGTCGGATAGGCGTCGTACGGTGCGATCACGGCGTGCGCGAGGCCGGTGCGGGCCGGTGGTTCGCCGCCGTGCATCGCGTGGTGCAGCGGATGCCCCAGCCATTCGGCGAGCGCCTCCAGCATGGACACCTCCACCGGGCCGCCCCGCCCGGTCGTGCCGCGTCGCACGAGCGCGGCCAGCACCCCGGAGAACGCGTACATGGCCGCTGCGATGTCCGCCGCCGGGATGCCCGCCTTCACCGGCTGTTCCGGCGTCCCGGTCACCGACACCAGGCCCGCCTCGCACTGCACGAGCATGTCGTACGCCCGCTTGTCCGCGTACGGTCCCGAGCCGCCGTAGCCCGAGATGTCCACGGCGATCAGGCGCGGGTGCGCGGCGCACAGGGTGGCCGCGTCCAGGCCGAGCCGGGCCGCCGCGCCGTGCGCGAGGTTCTGCACGAACACGTCCGCGTCCGCGACCAGCCGCCGTACGACGTCCAGGCCGCGCGGGTCCTTCAGGTCCAGCGCGAGGGACTCCTTGCCGCGGTTGCACCACACGAAGTGCGAGGCGAGTCCGCGGGCCGCCGTGTCGTAGCCGCGCGCGAAGTCACCGCCGTCGACCCGCTCCACCTTGATGACCCGGGCGCCCAGGTCGGCGAGCTGCCGGGTCGCGAAGGGCGCGGACACGGCCTGTTCGACGGCGACGACGGTGATGCCCTCCAGGGGCAGGGGCTGCTGGTCCATCGGCTGATCCATGACCGGATCATGGCCCCTGAGCGGCGGCCTTGTCAGGAGGGGCCGATCACTCGGCCCGTGTGTACCGGCTCACCGCGAGCGGCAGGAACACCGCGGTCAGGACCAGGCACCAGGCGAGCGACCCGGCGACCGGGTGCGCCACCGGCCAGGCGGCGCCCGCAGGGACGGGCGCGTTGCCGAAGAGGTCGCGCAGGGCGGTGGTCACCGCGCTGATCGGGTTCCACTCGGCGAGCGTGCGCAGCCAGCCCGGCAGGTTGTCCGTCGGGATGTACGCGTTCGACAGCAGCGGCAGCACGAAGGAGGAGGCGCCCAGCTGCCCGGCGGCCTCTTCGCTGCGGGTGAGCAGGCCCAGGAGGATCCCGGCGCAGGTGCAGGCGAACCGGAAGAGCAGCAGCAGCCCCACGGCACCGGCCGCCCCGGCCGCGCTCCCCTCGATCCGCCAGCCCACCGCGAGGCCGACCAGCAGCAGCGGCACCGTTCCGAGACTCGTGACGACGAGGTCCGCGAGGGCCTGTCCGAGCGGGACGGCGGCCCGGCTCACCGGCATGCTGCGGAACCGGTCCGCCACGCCCCGGTGGGTGTCCTGGGCGGCCTGGAACATGCCGGTCATCAGCCCGCCGGCGGCGGTGGCGACGAGCAGGCCGGGCACCAGGAAGGAGCGGTAGTCGCGGCCGGGCATCGCCAGTGCGCTGCCGAACACATAGCCGAAGAACAGCAGCATGTTGACCGGCATCAGCTGGGTCAGGATCGCCAGGCCCGGGTTGTTGCGGACCCGGCGCAGCTGCCGGCCCGTCATCGCCAGGCCGTCGTGCGCCAGCGCGCTCATGCCACTCGCTCCTCGCTGTCGGTGGTCTCCCCGGTGAGCCGCAGGAAGACGTCGTCGAGGGTGGGCGGCCGGATGCCCGCGTCCAGCAGCGGCACCCCGGACGCGTCGAGTTCGCGCACCAGGCGGGGCAGGGTCAGGGTCGGGTCGGTGGTGACCGCGCCGACGGCGTTGCGCTCGCGGTCGAACACGGGCTCCCGGCCGGTCAGCCGGTCGAGCACGGCCGCCGCCCGGGTCAGCGCGCCCGCGTCGGCGACCACCGCCTCCACGTACGACCCGATGAGCGCCTTCAGTCCGGCGGGCGATCCGGTGTGGGCGACCCGCCCCCGGTCCACCAGGGCGATGTGGTCGGCGAGTCGGTCCGCCTCCTCCAGGTACTGCGTGGTCAGCAGCACCGTCGTGCCGTCCGTCCTCAGCTCGCGCACCGCCTGCCAGATGCGCGCGCGGCTGGCCGGGTCGAGTCCCGTGGTCGGCTCGTCCAGGAAGAGCACGTCGGGGCGGCGGATCAGGCTAGCGGCGAGGTCGAGCCGGCGCCGCATGCCGCCCGAGTAGGCCGACGCCCTGCGGTCCGCGGCCTCGGTCAGGCCGAAGCGTTCCAGCAGCTCGTCCGCGCGGGCGGCCGGTCCGCGCACCCGGTGCAGCCGGGCGAACAGCCGGAGGTTCTCCCGGCCGGTGAGGTCCCCGTCGACCGAGGCGTACTGTCCGGTGACCCCGATCCGGCGCCGGACGGCCGCCGCCTCGCGGACGAGATCGCACCCGGCCACCCGTGCCGAACCCGCGTCGGGGCGCAGCAGCGTGCTCAGCAGCCGCACCGCCGTCGTCTTCCCCGCCCCGTTCGGCCCCAGCAGCCCGCAGACCGTGCCCTCGGGGACCGCCAGCTCCAGCCCCCGCAGGGCGTGCACGGCGCCGAAGCGCTTCTCCAGACCCTCACTAAGTACGGCGTACGTAGTAGTCATGCGGGGACCATATCGCACTACGTACGGTGTACGTAACTAGGATGGTGGCCGAGGTGATGACCGATGGCAGTCCGAGGGGCCGTCCCCGAGGTGATCTGGGCCCGGCCCGAGCGCACGGGCCGGGGCCCGAAGCCGGCGTACACGCGCGACGACGTCGCCGCCGCGGCCGTCCGGATCGCCGACGCGCAGGGGCTCGACGCGGTGTCGATGCGGCACGTCGCGACCGAGCTGGGCTGCGGCACCATGTCGCTGTACAACTACGTCCCCCGCAAGGAGGACCTGTACGAGCTGATGGTGGACGCGGTCAGCGCGGAGCACGAGCTGTGGGAACCCGGCGGCGACTGGCGGGCCGATCTGCGCCGGGTCGCGCACCAGACCCGCGCGCTGATGCGCCGCCACCCCTGGATGCCGCGCCTGATGTCCCCCGTCTACGGCTTCAGTCCGCACGCCCTGCGCTATCTGGAGCACTGCCTGGCCTGCCTGGACCCGCTGGACGCGCCGTACGGCACCAAGCTGGAACTCATCGCGATGCTGAACGGCATGGTCACCACCTACGTCCGCAACGAACTCGACACCGCCGAGCGGGTCCGTGCCCTGCCGTGGTCGGAGGCCGAGGAGAACGAGGTCCGGATGGCCTACCTGGGCAGCCGGATCGGCACCGGCGCGTACCCGCGCATGGCGGCGGCGTTCATGGAGGACGCCGGGCCGATCGATCTGGAGGCGGTGTTCGAGCGGGCGGTGGCACGGGTCGTCGACGCGTTCGCGCCGCGCTGACCGGGTGACCGCCGCGGGCGGGCCCCGGCCCGGTGCGCCCCGGCCGGCCGGGCCGCGCCGGCGGGCGGGCTAGAGCAGCGCGAACTGCCCCTCCGGGCCCTCCTCGTGGTGGTCCAGGACGGACGCGGGGCGGCGGGACGCCCCCGGCACCGGCAGGACGCCCGCCCGCCGCAGGTCGGCCGCCGCCACCGGTGACGTCACCCGCAGGTCGGCGCGCAGCGGCCGCAGTTCCGCCAGCAGGGCCAGGACCGTGATCAGCTCCAGCAGTTCCGACGTCCAGGTCTGCGGCCAGGTCGCCGGGCGGATCGCGGCGAGCGTGCCCGGCTCGGCCGGCGCGGTCCGGGCCGCGAACCACGTCTCCAGGACCCGGGCCCCGGCCACCTCGTGGTCCCAGGCCGCGGGCGGCACGGGGGAGATGCGGCCCTCGTCCAGGTACAGGGTTTCCTCGTCGCGGTCGTAGCGCAGCGCGAGCGGACGGGCGGGCAGCGGAGCGCGGACGTAGGGGCGGCGACCGCCCGGCAGCTTGGGGCGTTCCCCGCCGCGGCGCATCAGCCGCAGCGTCCGGCGGCCCAGGTCCACGCCGGACGCCCACAGCCCGGGGTCGTCGGTGAGCGGCACGGTGAGGTCCGGGCGGGCCGCCGCCAGGATCCAGGCCAGCGTGTCGAGGGCCGTGGGGCGGGCGCCCAGACGGGCCGCCAGATGGTCCAGCAGGCCGGGGGCCAGGTTCGGTTCCGTGCCGTCGGGGCGGCGGTAGAGCGGGCGGACCCGGCCGGTGCGCAGCGTGGGCAGGAGCGCGGTCGCCAGCAGCGGAGCGTCCGCGTCACCCGTCTCGACCGTGAAGACCTGGTGGGCGTCCGCCACCCGCCACAGCTCCGGGCGGGCCGCGTCGATCAGCCGGTGGTCCGGGATCAGCCACTGCTCGTCGAACGGGGCGGTCAGCACCCGCACCGGCTCCGCGCAGGGGCCCTCGGCGCGCGCGAGCCGCCGCGTGCCGGTGGACCGGCCGGGCAGCTGACCCACCGCCGACCGGAGCGTACGCGCCCGGGTCGGCTCGAACAGGACCTCCCGGTCCGCCCCCTCGGCCTTCAGCAGGGCGTCCCAGCGGGCCTTCAGCGTGACCGGATCGGGTGCCGTAGGCCAGGCGCGGCCCGGCCGCAGAGGTGCGACGGACCACGGCATGAGGTCCGCCAGCGGCGGAGCGTCGTCGTGCGTCACGCTCGGCATGGTACGACAGCGCCTTGCGGCGAGGGCCCCGAAGTGGCGCGAGGTCGCGTGCACGGCATGCGGCCCCGCCGCGCGGACGCGACCGGCCCCCACGGTCCCGCGGATGACCGGCGGCCCCCGGCCCCGCGGACCGGCGTCCCCCGGGCACGCGCGGGCGACCGGCGGCCCCCGGGCACCCGGGCACTCGCGGGCGACCGGCGGCCCCTCGGCCCGCCGCGGGGGAGCGGCTACGCGTCCAGCGTGACGGTGAACGAGAAGCGGTCGCCCCGGTAGTGGATGACCGCCACGTCCAGCACCCGGCCCGCCGTGTCGTAGGTGACGCCCGTGTAGTGCAGGATCGGGCTGAGCAGCGGGACCTGGAGCAGACGTGCCGTCTCGGGGTCGGCGAGCCGCGCCTCCACGGTGTCCGTGATCCGGCTGATGTCCGCCCGCACCACGTCCCGCAGCACCTTCGTCATCGGCCATCGCAGCAGGTCGTCCGGGTCGATGCGGTCCGCCAGTTCGGGACGGACGTGGTTGACGGCGTGGTTGGTCGGCTCGCCGGTCTTCTCGTCGCTGCGCAGGCGGTGGTACGCCGCCACCTCCGTGAGGTCCGGGAAGTACTCGGCGAGCCCGGCCGGCACCGGCGCCCGGCCGTGGTCCAGCAGTTCGGTCGTCATCCCGGACTGCTGGGCGACGATCGCGTCCACCGAGCCCAGCAGCCGCACCGGCGCCCCGCGCCGGACCCCGGGCTCGATGAACGTGCCGCGCCGCCGGTGCCGGCTGATGAGCCCCTCGTCCTCCAGCTCCTTCAGTGCCTGCCGCATGGTCAGCACGCTCACGCCGTAGTGCTCCGCCAACTGCTCCTCGGTGGGCAGACGCAGCGGGTCCGCCGGGGAGCGGCCGAGTATCGAGGCGCGCAGCGACTGCGACACCTGGTACCACAGCGGCAGCTTGCGGTTCAGGACGATCGAATCCGGAGCGAAGGAGGTCACGCGGCTATCCGTACCTGGCGAAGAACGTTCGGCGCAACGGCGGCGGTCACCCCCGGAAGTGGCGCTCCAGCCCCTGCCACACGTCGTCGTAGCGCTGCTGGAGGTGGTCCGCGCGGGCCGCGTGCTCGGTGAGGGTCACCGGCCAGCGGGTCTCGAACATGAAGGCCAGCCCGTCGTCGATCTTCTGCGGCTTCAGCTCGGCCGCGCTCGCCCGGTCGAAGGTCTCCCGGTCCGGGCCGTGCGCCGACATCATGTTGTGCAGCGAGCCGCCGCCGGGCACGAAGCCCTCCGCCTTGGCGTCGTACGCGCCCTCGATCAGGCCCATGTACTCGCTCATCACGTTCCGGTGGAAGTACGGCGGCCGGAAGGTGTCCTCGCCCACCAGCCAACGCGGCGCGAAGACCACGAAGTCCACGCCGGCCAGGCCCGGGGTGTCCGACGGAGAGGTCAGGACGGTGAAGATGGAGGGGTCCGGGTGGTCGTACGAGATGGTGCCGATCACATTGAAACGGCGCAGGTCGTAGACGTACGGCACATAGTTGCCGTGCCAGGCGACCACGTCCAGGGGGCTGTGGTCGTAGGTCGCCGTCCAGAGGTTGCCGCAGAACTTGTTCACCACCTCCACCGGGCCCTCGGTGTCCTCGTACGCGGCGACCGGCGCCCGGAAGTCCCGGGCGTTCGCGAGCCCGTTGGCGCCGATCGGCCCGAGGTCGGGCAGCCGGAACGGCGCCCCGTAGTTCTCGCACACGTAGCCGCGCGCGGTCGGGCTCCGGCCGTCCTCCGGCGCGGTGTCGAGCAGCTCCACACGGAAGCGCACCCCCCGCGGGATCAACGCCACCTGCGCGGGCTCCACAGGGAGCCGGCCGAACTCGGTGTGCAGCAGCAGTCCGCCGCGCTCGGGCACGATCAGCAGTTCTCCGTCGGCGTCGGAGAAGACCCGCTCCATCGAGGCGTTGGCGTGGTAGAGGTGCACCGCCATGCCGGTGCGCTGGGTCGCGTCACCGTTGCCGCCCAGCGTCCACAGGCCGCCGAGGAAGTCGGTGCCGGCCGGCGGCTCCGGCAGCGGATTCCAGCGCAGCCGGTTGGGGTCGGCCGCCGTCTCGGTGAAGGGAGCCGTGCGCAGCGCGCCGTTGTCGGCGCGGGTGAACGCCGGATGCGCGGCCGAGGGGCGGATGCGGTAGAGCCAGGAACGCCGGTTGTGCGCCCGCGGTTCGGTGAACGCCGTACCGCTCAGCTGCTCGGCGTACAGGCCGAGCGGTGCCCGCTGCGGTGAGTTGCGGCCCTCGGGCAGGGCGCCCGGCACCGCCTCCGAGGCGTGCTCGTTGCCGAACCCGGTCAGATACGACAGCCCCTCGGCGGTCTTCCGTGCGTCCCCGCTCATGATCGCTCCTTGCGCTTCCGATTCCTATGCAACACCGTAGGAATGAGTGGGGTCCCGCGCAAGGGGGTCCCGGCGTCCTCCCGCCGGGGGAGGGCGGGAACCAGACTTCAGGGGGATCCGGGATGCCGGTCCGTCGGCATACGCTCCCCGTCATGTCGTGGACGAAGTGGACGCGTGGGACTCTCGCCGCGCTCGCGGTGTGCGTCCTGCTGCCGTTCGGGGCGTCGGCCTGCGCGACCGGCGAGGCGCACGGGGACACGGTCGCGCCCTCACCCGTGGGAAAGGTGCTGGACGACACCGACGAGACCGGCCGCAACCTGCGCGAGGTGCCCCGGAAGGACGCCCCCGAGGTCGCCGTCGAGGTCGTCCCGGACTCCGCCGGGGGCTGGGACGTCCGGCTGGCCTTCCGCCACTTCCGCTGCTCCCCGTCCGGTACCCGGCCGGCCGCCGTCCTCGGCCGTGGTCTGGCCCACCTCTTCGTCGACGGCCACCGGGTCGCCCGGCTGCGCACCCCCGTGTTCCACCTGGCCGCCGGCCTCGTCCCGCACGGCACCCACCGGGTCACCGCCCGGCTGTACGCCGACGACGGCACGGTGTGGGCCGTGCAGGGCAGACCGGTCGAGAGCACCGCCGACATCACGGTGTCCGACGCCACGGTGTCCGGCGCGCCGGCCTCCGATGCGACGGTGTCCGGCGCCGGGGCGGACGCGGCGCGGCCGACGGCCGGAACCGGGTCCCCCGCCACCGGTGCATGACCGCGGCCGGAACATGAGTGCAAGGGGCATCCGTCACCGTACTGGGGGACGAGGTTCACCGGACCCCGGCGGAAAGGCATCATGAAGCCCGTGCCCCACGCGACATCGCTCCGCCGCGCGCCCGTCCAGCGACGCAGCGCAGAACGGCTGACCAGGATCCTGGACGCCTGCGCCGAACTCCTCGACGAGGTCGGCTACGACGCCCTGAGCACCCGCGCGGTCGCCCAGCGCGCCGGCGTCCCCATCGGCTCGGTCTACCGGTTCTTCGGCAACAAGCGGGAGATGGCCGACGCCCTCGCCCAGCGCAACCTGGAGTGGTACGTCGAGCGCGTCACCGAGCGGCTGAAGGGGGCCGGCAAGGGGGACTGGCGGGCCGCCATGGACGCCGTCCTGGACGAGTACCTCGCCATGAAGCGCACCGCGCCCGGCTTCTCCCTGGTCGACTTCGGCAACCAGATCCCCGTCGGCTCCCGCCACTCCGAGCCCAACACCCGGGTCGCGGACCGGCTCACCGAGCTGCTCGCCGGCTATCTCACCCGCACCCCGGACGGGGACCTGCGGCGGGCCTTCCTGGTCGCCGTGGAGAGCGCCGACACCCTCGTCCAGCTGGCCTTCCGCCTGGATCCCCAGGGGGACGAGGCGATCATCGCCGAGACCCGGGAACTGCTGCGGGCCTATCTGGGGCGCGTGCTCGACTGAGGCGTCCGCGGGGCCCGGTGAACGGTCCCGTCGCGGATTCCGTGGGTCCCGTCCGGGGGCCTCTGCAGGGTCGCGTCCGCGGGCCGCCTGAACGATCCCGTCCGTAGTCCCCGGACGGGCTCACCCGGGCCCGCGGAAAACGGTCCCGGGCGAAGGGCTCCCCAGCGTGCATACCGGTCGGTATGCTCGCCCGAGTCGGTCCGTGCCGCGGAGACCTCCGCCGCGCCTTCGCGGTCACGGGCGACCCCGCCGCCGACCCTCCGGGAGGACCCGTGTCCCGCACCGCCCTGCGAATCTGCCCCCTGTGCGAGGCCACCTGCGGGCTCACCCTCACCATCGAGGGCACGCGCGTCACCGGCGCCCGCGGTGACCGGGAGGACGTCTTCAGCAAGGGGTTCATCTGCCCCAAGGGCGCCTCCTTCGGCGCCGTCGACGGCGACCCCGACCGGCTGCGCACCCCGCTCGTCCGCACGGACGGCGCGCTGCGCGAGGCCACCTGGGACGAGGCCTTCGACGCGGTCGCCGCCGGCCTGCGCCCGGTCGTGGAGCGGTACGGCCCGGACGCCGTCGGCGTGGTCCTCGGCAACCCCAACGTGCACACCATGGCGGGCGCCCTCTACCCGCAGGTCCTGCTCGGTGCCCTGCGCACCCGCAGCCTGTTCACCGCGTCCACGGTCGACCAGATGCCCAAGCACGTCTCCAGCGGGCTGCTGTTCGGCGACGCGAACGCCATCCCGGTGCCGGACCTCGACCACACCGGCCATCTGCTGCTCATCGGCGCCAACCCCCTGGAGTCCAACGGCAGTCTGTGCACCGCGCCCGACTTCCCCGGCAGGCTCAAGGCCCTCAAGGCCCGCGGCGGCCGGCTCACCGTCGTGGACCCGCGCCGCACCCGCACCGCCCGGCTCGCCGACCGGCACCTGGCGATCCGCCCCGGCACCGACGCCCTGCTGCTCGCGGCCATGGCGCACACCCTCTTCGCGGAGGACCTGGTCGACCTCAAGGACCTGGCCCCGCACGTCCAGGGCATCGACGAACTCCGGCACGCGATGGACGACTTCACCCCCGAGGCCGTGGCCCCGGCCTGCGACCTGGACGCCGACGAGATCCGCACCCTCGCCCGCGAACTCGCCGCCGCCCCCGCGGCCGCCGTCTACGCCCGCATCGGCAGCTGCACCGTCCCGCACGGCACCCTGGCCAGCTGGCTGGTCGACGTCCTCAACATCCTCACCGGAAACCTGGACCGGCCCGGCGGTGCCCTGTTCCCGCAGGCCGCCACCGACAGGACGCCCCGCCCGGCGGGCCCCGGCCGCGGCTTCGCGCTCGGCCGCTGGCACTCCCGGGTCAGCGGGCACCCCGAGGCGAAGGGGGAGTTGCCGCTCGCCGCGCTCGCCGAGGAGATCGACACCGCGACCGACGAGGGCACCCCGGTCCGCGCGCTGATCGCCGTCGCCGCCAACCCCGTGCTCTCCGCGCCCGACGGCGACCGGCTCGACAAGGCCCTGGACTCCCTGGACTTCATGGTCAGCGTCGACCCGTACCTGAACGAGACCTCGCGCCACGCCCACGTCGTCCTGCCCCCGCCCCCGCCCGCCCAGAGCCCGCACCACGACTTCGCCTTCAACACCCTCGCCGTCCGCAACCAGGTCCGCTACACCCGCCCCGCGGTCCCGCTGGAGCCCGGCCGGATGGCGGAGAGCGAGATCCTCGCCCGACTGGTCCTCGCGGCCACGGGGATGCACGGCACCGATCCGGCCGCCGTCGACGCCCTGGTCGTCGACCAGACCCTCGGCAAGGCCGTCCAGGACGCGCACTCGCCGGTGCACGGCCGGGACCCGCAGGCCCTCGCCGCCCAGCTCTCCGGCGACAACGGCCCCGAACGGCGGCTCGACATGATGCTGCGCCTCGGCCCGTACGGCGACGGCTTCGGCGCCCGCCCCGACGGGCTCACCCTGGAGAAGCTGCTCGCCCACCCGCACGGCATCGACCTCGGCCCGCTGCGCCCGCGCCTGCCGCAGCCGCTCCGCACCCGCAGCGGCAAGGTCGAGCTGCTGCCCGGGCCGATCGCCGGCGACCTGCCCCGGCTCCGCGCGGCCCTGCGCGAACGGCCCGCGGGTCTCGTCCTCGTCGGCCGCCGCCATCTGCGCTCCAACAACAGCTGGATGCACAACGTGCCCGCCCTCACCGGCGGCAGCAACCGCTGCACCGTGCACATCCATCCCGAGGACGCCGTCCGCCTCGGGGTCGTGGACGGCGCCGACGTACGCGTCAAGGGCGCCGGGGGAGAGGTGGTCGCCCCCGCCGAGATCACCGACGGGGTCCGGCCCGGCGTGGTGAGCCTGCCGCACGGCTGGGGCCACGACCGCCCCGGCACCCGGCTGAGCCACGCCGCCACGGATCCCGGTGTCAACGTGAACCAGCTGCTCGACGGCAGCCTGCTCGACCCGCTCTCGGGCAACGCGGTGCTCAATGGCGTCCCCGTCGAGCTGGTCGTACCCCTCGCACAGCCGTGACCAGGACTTTTGCGCTTATTGCTCGCGCGTCAACATCTTGTTAACGCCATTTGAACGGACCTAACGTCATCGCACCGCCGACCCCCAGGTGGGATGTTCAAGGGCGAACGTTAGGTAACCATTCATGCTGACCATCCTCGGCTTCGCCATGATCGCGACCTTCCTGGTCCTGATCATGCTGAAGAAGATGTCGCCGATCGCGGCGCTCGTGCTCATCCCCGCGCTCTTCTGCGTGTTCGTGGGCAAGGGCGCCAAGCTCGGCGACTACGTCATCGACGGCGTCACCGGCCTCGCCCCCACCGCGGCGATGCTCATGTTCGCGATCGTCTACTTCGGTGTGATGATCGACGTCGGCCTCTTCGACCCGATCGTGCGGGGCATCCTGAGGTTCTGCAAGGCCGACCCGCTGCGCATCGTGCTCGGTACGGCGGTGCTCGCCGCGATCGTCTCCCTGGACGGCGACGGCTCCACCACCTTCATGATCACCGTCTCGGCGATGTACCCGCTGTACAAGCGCCTGAAGATGTCCCTGGTCGTCATGACCGGCGTCGCCGCCATGGCCAACGGCGTGATGAACACGCTGCCCTGGGGCGGCCCCACCGCCCGGGCCGCCACCGCCCTGAAGCTGGACGCGAGCGACATCTTCGTACCGATGATCCCGGCCCTCGCCATGGGCCTGCTGTTCGTCCTCGCCCTCGCCTACGTCCTCGGCCGCCGCGAGCGCAAGCGGCTCGGCGTGCTCACCCTGGACGAGGTGCTGGTGGAGGAGACCGAGACGGTGCTCGTCGGCTCCGGTCCCGGCACGGAGGCCGCGAAGGCCGGCGGCGCCGGCTCCGGCGAGGGCGCGACCGGCACCGGCGGGTCCGGTTCCGGTGCGGACGCCGCCTCCGACGAGCCCGAGGCGGCCGAGGAGGAGGGCTTCCAGGGCCTGGACCCGGACCGGCCCACCCTGCGCCCGAAGCTGTACTGGTTCAACGCGCTGCTCACGGTCGTCCTGCTCACCGCCATGATCATGGAGTGGCTCCCGATCCCGGTGCTCTTCCTGCTCGGCGCGGCCCTCGCCCTCACCGTCAACTTCCCGCACATGCCGGACCAGAAGGCCCGCATCGCCGCCCACGCGGAGAACGTCCTCAACGTCTCCGGCATGGTGTTCGCCGCCGCCGTCTTCACCGGCGTCCTGCAGGGCACCGGCATGGTCGACCACATGGCCACCTGGCTGGTGGACAACATCCCCGACGGCATGGGCCCCCACATGGCCTTGGTCACCGGCGTGCTGAGCATCCCGCTCACCTACTTCATGTCCAACGACGGCTTCTACTTCGGCGTCCTGCCGGTGCTCGCCGAGGCGGGCCAGGCGCACGGCGTCTCCTCGCTGGAGATCGCCCGCGCCTCGATCATCGGCCAGCCCCTGCACATGTCCAGCCCGCTCGTCCCCGCCGTCTACGTCCTGGTCGGCATGGCCGGGGTCGAGTTCGGCGACCACACCCGGTTCGTGGTCAAGTGGGCCGCGCTCACCTCCCTGGTGGTCCTCGGCGCGGGGCTCCTGTTCGGCATCATCTGAGCACCCTTCGGAAAGGACTCGCGTCATGGCGCCCGGTGGGAACCGCGGCTGGCTGCTCCGCCTCGTCATCGCCTTCGGCTGCGCGCAGGGGGCGGTGTCGATGGCCCGGCCCGCCGTCTCCTACCGGGCCCTCGCGCTGGGTGCCGACGAACGGGCGGTGGGCGTCATCGCCGGCGTGTACGCCCTGCTGCCGCTGTTCGCCGCCGTACCGCTCGGCCGGCGCACCGACCACGGCCGCTGCGCGCCCCTGCTCCCGGCGGGCGTGGTCCTCATCGCCGGCGGCTGTGTCCTGAGCGCGGTCGTGGACTCCCTGTGGGCGATGGCCCTGTGGAGCGGGGTGATGGGGCTCGGCCACCTCTGCTTCGTGATCGGCGCCCAGTCGCTGGTGGCCCGCCAGTCCGCGCCCCACGAGCAGGACCGCAACTTCGGCCACTTCACCATCGGCGCCTCGCTGGGCCAGCTCGTCGGACCCGTGGCCGCGGGCGCCCTCATCGGCGGCCCCGACATGGCACACGGCAGCGCCCTCGCGCTGGGCACCGCGGGCGCGGGCGCGGCGGTCGCGTTCACCTCGCTGTGGCGCATCGAGGACCGTACGGCCGTCGGCACCGGCCCGCGGCAGGGCGCACGCGTGCCGGTCGCCGGCATCCTGCGCGCCCGGGGCGTGCCCGCGGGCATGCTGATCAGCCTGTCGGTGCTGTCCGCGACGGACGTCCTCACCGCCTACCTCCCGGTGGTCGGCGAGCACCGGGGCATCGCCCCCTCGGTGATCGGCGTCCTGCTCGGCCTCCGGGCCGGCGCCACCATCGCCTGCCGGCTCGTCCTCACCCCGCTGCTCCGGCTGCTCGGCCGGCCCGCGCTGCTCACCGTGACCTGCCTGCTGGGGGGCCTGCTGTGCGCGGGGGTCGCGCTGCCGGTGCCGGTGTGGGCGCTCGGCGTGATGCTCACGGTCCTGGGCTTCTGTCTGGGGGTGGGCCAGCCGCTGTCGATGACGACGGTGGTGCAGGCCGCCCCCGCGGAGGCCCGCTCCACCGCGCTCGCCCTGCGGCTGACCGGCAACCGGCTCGGCCAGGTCGCCGCGCCGGCCGCCGCGGGTCTGGTGGCCGGGCTGGCGGGGGTGGCGGCGCCGTTCGTGATGCTGGGTGCCCTGCTGCTGGTGTCGTCGGGGGTCGCGCTGCGGTCGCCGGCCAGTCCCCGCGAGGTGCCCGACGGGGCGGTGCCCGAGGGACCGAGGCGTGCGGGATTGCGCCGCACGAGCGATATCTGACGGCGCGCCGGGCGTCGCTGCCGGGGGTCGCGCGGCCCATGACGGAGAGTCCAGGCGAAAGAGCGATTTGTATGAAAATCGTCTGAACTCGGAGGATTGCGCATGCCGACCCTGACACTCCCACGCGCCGTCGGCCCTCGCGCGGGCGCCACTGTCGTCCTCACCGCCCTCGCAGCGGCCGGCGCATCATGGGTGGCGGCGCCGAGCGCGGTCGCCCAGGGGGAGAACGGTGACATCAGGATCCACAACGCCCGCTCGACCAACCCGCCGTCGTTCATCGGATCGGCGAAGGACGATCCGGTGGTCTGCAAGTTCTTCCTCGAGGCCGTCAACTTCGACTCGCTCCCCAGCATCGCCTACACCATCACGCCCCAGCCCCCGCTGCCCACGGCGGCCACCGTGACCGGTGTCATCCAGCTCGCCGCCGGTGCGGGGCACACCGACCCGCTGGGGCTGGCGGACGGGCAGTACAAGATCAGCTGGACCGTGGGGACACCCCCGGCGCTGAAGGAGAAGGTCTTCCGCGTCAACTGCCACGACGGCCGGGTGGAGGGGGAGCACGGCCCGAACGGGCAGATCGCCGACCAGCAGCAGGACGACGGGGGCTGGGGCCAGGGCGGCCAGGGCGGTCAGGGCGGCGGCGACCACGACGGTCCGAAGGGCGGTGTGCACGCGGGCGGCGGTGGTCTCATCGACACGGCCGCCGCGTACTCCCCGGTGGCCGCCGCGGCGGCCGTGGGTCTGGTGGCCGTCAGCGGTGTCGTGTACTTCCGGCTGATCCGCCGGCGGCCCCATGGTGCCGCGTAGGCACCGACGCAGGCCCTGGTACCGGACCCGTGCCTACCGGCTCGCCAGGACGGCCGTACTGGCGGTCGTCCTGGTGACGGTGGTGTCGCACTGCGGGCCGACGGGCGGGCCGGCCGCGGCCGGCCGCGCGGGCGGGCAGGGGTCCGGTTCCCCGGGCTCCGCCCCTCCGACGCCGCCGCCCCGCCCGCTGCCCCGTTCCCGGCCGACGTCCTTCCGCGTGCCCTTCCTGGGGGTCGACGCCCCGATCATCCCGCTCCGGCTCGACCGGAACCGGCAGTTGGAGACACCGCCCGTCGACAGGCCCCGGCTGGTCGGCTGGTACCAGGGCGGCCCCACACCGGGGGAGAACGGCACCGCGGTCGCCGTCGGACACCGCGACACCACGACCGGATCCGCCGTGTTCGCAGGGCTCGCCCAGATCCAGCCCGGCAAGCACATCGAGGTCGCGCGAGCGGACGGGCGTACCGCCGTCTACTCCGTGGACCGGGTCAAGGTCTTCGACAAGACCGGTTTCCCCGACAAGGAGGTGTACGGCTCGGCCGGGCGCCCGGAGCTGCGGGTGATCACCTGTGGTGGCCTGTTCAGCCGGCGGACCGGTTACACCAGCAATGTGGTGGTCTTCGCCCATCTCACCGCGACGAGATGACCCACGGGCCGGCCGGAGGGGCTCCCCGCCCGCACCGGCCGGCCCGCTCGTCATGATGTCCTGGTACGGCTGCGACCCAGGAATGTCTGGCGCACGAAAACTATCATCGCTAGTTTGTGTGCCGGACGACGCGGACCCGCCGGGAGGAACAGCATGAAGGCACACGACGGCCTGTACATCGACGGCGCCTGGCGCCCCGCCGAGAGCAGGGACGTGATCGAGGTCGTCGACCCCGTCGGCGAGCAGGTCATCGGCCGGGTCCCGGCGGGCGGGGCGCTGGACGTCGACACCGCCGTACGGGCCGCGCGCGCCGCCCTGCCCGGCTGGGCCGCCACACCCCCGGCCGAGCGCGCCGCCCGCCTGACCGCCCTCCGGGACGCCCTCGTGGCCCGCAAGGACGAGATCGCCGAGACGGTCACCGCCGAACTGGGCTCCCCCCTGCAGTTCTCCCAGGCCGTGCACGCCGGCGTACCGATCGCGGTCGCGGGCTCCTACGCCGGGCTGGCCGCGACCCACCCCTTCGAGGAGAAGGTCGGCAACTCCACCGTCCTGCACGAGCCGATCGGCGTGGTCGGCGCGATCACCCCCTGGAACTACCCCCTCCACCAGATCGTCGCCAAGGTCGCCCCGGCCCTCGCCGCGGGCTGCACGATCGTCCTCAAGCCCGCCGAGGACACCCCGCTCACCGCCCAGCTGTTCGCCGAGGCGGTGCACGAGGCCGGTCTGCCCGCGGGCGTGTTCAACCTGGTCACCGGCCTCGGCCCGGTCGCCGGACAGGCCCTCGCCGAACACCCGGGCGTGGACCTGGTCTCCTTCACCGGCTCCACGGCGGTCGGCAGGCGGATCGGCGCGGTGGCCGGCGCGGCCGTGAAGAAGGTCGCCCTGGAACTGGGCGGCAAGTCCGCCAACGTGATCCTGCCGAGCGCCGACCTCGCCAAGGCCGTCAACGTCGGCGTCGCCAACGTGATGTCCAACTCCGGCCAGACGTGCAGTGCCTGGACCCGCATGCTGGTCCACCGCGACCGGTACGACGAGGCCGTCGAGCTGGCCCGTGCCGCCGCCGCCAAGTACGGCGACCGCATCGGCCCGGTGGTCAGCGCCAAGCAGCAGGCCCGGGTGCGCGGCTACATCGAGAAGGGCATCGCCGAGGGCGCCCGGCTGGTCGCGGGCGGCCCCGAATCCCCGCGCGAGAAGGGCTACTTCGTCAGCCCCACCGTCTTCGCCGACGTCACCCCGGAGATGACGATCGCCCAGGAGGAGATCTTCGGCCCCGTCCTGTCGATCCTGCGGTACGACGACGAGGACGACGCCCTGCGCATCGCCAACGGCACGGTGTACGGCCTCGCGGGCGCCGTGTGGGCCGCCGACGAGGCCGAGGCGGTGGCCTTCGCCCGCCGCATGGACACCGGCCAGGTCGACATCAACGGCGGCCGGTTCAACCCCCTCGCGCCCTTCGGCGGTTACAAGCAGTCCGGCGTCGGCCGGGAACTCGGCACGCACGGCCTCGCCGAGTACCTCCAGACCAAGTCCCTCCAGTTCTAAGGAAGTCCGAGACCCATGGCCGTACGAGCCGCCGTCCTGCCCGCCATCGGCGCCCCGCTGGAGATCACCGGGATCGAGCTGCCCGAGCCCGGACCCGGACAGGTCCGGGTCCGCCTCGCCGCCGCCGGCGTCTGCCACTCCGACCTGTCCCTGTCCGACGGCACCATGCGGGTACCGGTCCCGGCCGTCCTCGGCCACGAGGGCGCCGGCACGGTCGTCGCCGTCGGCGAGGGCGTCACCCATGTCTCGCCCGGCGCCCCCGTGGTGCTCAACTGGGCGCCCGCCTGCGGCGCCTGCCACGCCTGCGCGCTCGGCGAGGTCTGGCTGTGCGCCAACGCCCTGGCAGGCTCCGCCGGCGTCCACGCCCGCACCGCCGACGGCACCGCACTGCACCCCGGCCTGAACGTGGCCGCGTTCGCCGAGGAGACGGTCGTCCCCGCGGCCTGCGTGCTGCCGCTGCCGGACGGGGTACCCCTGGTGGACGCCGCCCTCCTGGGCTGCGCCGTGCTCACCGGCTACGGCGCCGTCCATCATTCGGCGAAGGTCCGGGAGGGCGAGACGGTCGCCGTGTTCGGTGTCGGCGGGGTCGGCCTGGCCACCCTCCAGTCGGCCCGTATCGCGGGCGCGTCGCGGATCGTCGCGGTCGACGTCTCCCCCGAGAAGGAGGAGCTGGCCCGCGCGGCCGGCGCCACCGACTACGTCCTGGCCTCCGACACCACCGCCCGCGAGATCCGCGCCCTGACCGGCAAGCAGGGCGTCGACGTCTCCGTGGAGTGCGTGGGCCGCGCGGTCTCCATCCGCGCGGCCTGGGAGTCCACCCGCCGGGGCGGCCGTACGACGGTCGTCGGCATCGGCGGCAAGGACCAGCAGGTGACCTTCAACGCGCTGGAGATCTTCCACTGGGGCCGCACCCTGTCGGGCTGTGTCTACGGCAACAGCGATCCGGCCCGTGACGTGCCCGTGCTCGCCGAGCATGTGCGGCAGGGCCGCCTGGACCTGCCGGGACTGGTCACCGAGCGGATCGGCCTGGAGGGGATCCCGGCGGCTTTCGAGAACATGCTGGCGGGCAAGGGCGGCCGGGCGCTGGTGGTGTTCTGAGGGTCAGCCGGCCTTCTCGGGTCGCGGCTCCCGGGCCGCGACCCGCTTGCCTCGGCCCCGCGCGCCGGACGTTCGGAGTGGCCGGCAGGGGCGCGGGGAATCGCGCGAGTGGTCACGGCGGAGCCGTGCCCGGTGTGCGGCAGGACGGCGCTCCCGGGGGCCGGGCCGCGTCAGCGCAGCGCACCGGACGGGATGCCGAGCAGGGAGTCCAGCACGCGTTCGCCGGACGGAGTCACTTTCACGGCCCGCCCCGTCCCGATCCGCACACACCACCCCGCGTCCAGCGCATGCCGGCACAGCGCGGCCCCCGCAGCCCCCGCGAGGTGCGGTCGGCGCTCGGTCCAGTCGAGGCATGCGCGGGCGAGTGGGCGCCGGCTCGAAAGGTCCAGCGGAATGCCCGCCGCGCCGAA
Organism: Streptomyces sp. NPDC038200; assembly: GCF_055600785.1. Classification (NCBI taxonomy): domain Bacteria; kingdom Bacillati; phylum Actinomycetota; class Actinomycetes; order Kitasatosporales; family Streptomycetaceae; genus Streptomyces; species Streptomyces sp. NPDC038200. The sequence continues at coordinate 386,612 of NZ_JBVJYH010000005.1, read as the reverse complement.
CCACTCCACCCCCGCGTCCGTGAGCGCGAACCCCGTGTCCTGCCGCAGCAGCCCCCGGCGGGTCAGCGCGTCCGTGACCGCGATCCCCAGCCGCCCGGCGAGATGGTCGTAACAGGTACGGCCCCGCGCCATCGCGGACCCGGCGCTCGACTCCCGCAGCGAACGCGGCCGTTCGGCCGGCGCGGGCACCCGCACCTGCGCCGCGAGATCCTCGACGAGCTGGGCCACGCGCGCGTCGGCCAGCCGGACGTACCGGTGCCGCCCCTGCCGTTCCTCCGCGAGCAGCCCGCCGGCCACCAGCTTGCCCAGGTGCTCGCTCAGCGTGGAGGCCGCGACTCCGGCGTGCCGGGCCAGTTCACCGGCCGTCCACGCCCGCCCGTCCAGCAATGCCAGCAGGCACGCGGCCCGCGTCCGGTCGGCGATCAGCCCGGCCAGCGCGGCGAGGCCCGCCGCCTGGGGGTCCTTGATGCTCATGCCCCCAGCATGCGGCACCCTCACTTCGGCGCCGGCCGAAGCGTTCTCACACCCGGACCTGTTCGTACTGCTGCGCCAGCCCGTCCAGCAGCGCGCTGAGCCCCGCCTCGAAGGCCCGCTCGTCGATCTTCTCCTGCTGCTCGGCGAGCAGATGGGCCTGGCCGAGGTGGGGATAGTCGGCGGGGTCGTACGCGCTCGCGTCGTCCACGAAGCCGCCCGCGAACGAACCGAGCGCCGAGCCCATGATGAAGTACCGCATCAGGGCGCCGATGGAGGTGGCCTGCGCCGGCGGCCAGCCGGCGTCGACCATCGCGCCGTAGACCGCGTCGGCCAGGCGCAGCGCGGCGGGGCGGCGGCCGGGGCCGCGCGCGAGGACCGGGACGATGTTCGGGTGGTCGCGCAGCGCGGCCCGGTAGGAGACGGCCCAGTCGTGCAGCGCGGTCCGCCAGTCCCGGCCGTCCTCGAACATCGACAGGTCGACCAGCGCGCTCACCGAGTCCGCGACCACCTCCAGGATCTCGTCCTTGGTGCGGAAGTGGTTGTAGAGCGAGGGCCCGCTGACCCCCAGCTCGGCGGCGAGGCGGCGAGTGGAGACGGCCGCCAGGCCCTCCCGGTCCACGAGGTCCCGGGCCGTCTCGACGATCCGGTCGGTGCTGAGGAGGGGCTTGCGCGGTCGGGCCATGGCGCACATAGTAGGGCTGCGGCCGGAAACTAGCAGTGCTAATTTAAATGTACGGCTTTCAAGATCTGTCGGCGTATCCGTGTGGTGTGGGGTGATCTCGTGGTGAACCTGGGGCTCAGCGAGGAGCAGGCGGCCGTACGGCGGCTCGCCCGGGACTTCGTGGAGCGCGAGATCGCCCCGCACGTGGTCGCCTGGGACCGGGCCGAGGAGGTCGACCGGGCCCTCGTCGAGAAGCTCGGCGAGGTCGGCTTCCTGGGGCTGACCGTGGACGAGGAGTACGGCGGCTCCGGCGGTGATCACCTCGCCTATTGCCTGGTCACCGAGGAACTGGGGCGCGGGGACTCCTCGGTCCGCGGGATCGTCTCCGTCTCCCTCGGGCTCGTCGCCAAGACGATCGCCGCCTGGGGGAGCGAGGAGCAGAAGCGGCGCTGGTTGCCGGGGCTCACCGCGGGCGAGTACGTCGGCTGCTTCGGCCTCACCGAACCCGGCACCGGCTCCGACGCCGGCAACCTCACCACCCGGGCGGTGCGCGACGGCGACGACTACGTCGTCAACGGCACGAAGATGTTCATCACCAACGGGACGTGGGCGGACGTCGTCCTGCTCTTCGCCCGCTCCACCGACGCCCCCGGCCACAAGGGCGTCTCCGCCTTCCTGGTCCCCACCGACACCCCCGGCCTGACCCGCCGCGCCCTCCACGGCAAGCTCGGCCTGCGCGGCCAGGCCACCGCCGAGCTGGTCCTGGAGGACGTGCGTGTGCCCGCCTCGGCGATGCTCGGCGAGGAGGGCAAGGGCTTCTCCGTCGCCATGTCCGCGCTCGCCAAGGGGCGGATGTCGGTGGCCGCGGGCTGCGTCGGGATAGCCCAGGCCGCGCTGGACGCGGCCGTGCGGTACGCCGGGGAGCGCGAACAGTTCGGCAGGTCCATCGCCCACCACCAGCTGGTGCAGGAGCTGATCAGCGACATCGCCGTCGACGTGGACGCGGCCCGCCTGCTCACCTGGCGGGTCGCCGACCTGATCGACCGCGGCGAGCCGTTCGCCGTCGAGTCGTCCAAGGCCAAACTGTTCGCCTCCGAGGCCGCGGTACGCGCCGCGAACAACGCCCTCCAGGTCTTCGGCGGCTACGGCTACATCGACGAGTACCCGGCCGGCAAACTCCTGCGCGACGCCCGCGTGATGACCCTGTACGAGGGCACCAGCCAGATCCAGAAACTGCTCATCGGGCGTTCCCTGACCGGGGTCTCGGCGTTCTGAGTACGCTCCTGAGTATTCCGGCGGATGTGGCGCGGACCACGTCCGCCGATGCTGGGGGCATGAGTGACACACCGGTCAAGCACGAGAGCACGGCCGCCTTCTACGGCCAGGCCGTCGCCTCCTTCGCGGTCGCCATGGCGGCCACCGCCATCGGCATCTTCCGGCTGGACGCGAACGCCTGGGTCCGCGGCTTCCTGGCCATCGCCGTCCTCTACCTCGTCACCTCCGCCTTCACCCTCGCCAAGGTGATCCGGGACCGGCAGGAGGCGGGGCAGATCGTCAGCCGTGTCGACCAGGCCCGCCTGGAGAAACTGCTCGCCGACCACGACCCCTTCGAAAAGCTCTGAGCCGCTGCACTAAGCGCTCGCTCACCGTCGGCGGTATGGTGGTGCTCCTGTCACCGAGAGGGGCGAGCGAGCGATGAGTACGGCGGAGGAGACGACCGGCGGCGAAGTGGAGCCGTGGGAAGAGGTCACCCCTGACGCGGCCCGGCGGCTGCTGGTCGCCGCCGTGGAGGCCTTCGCCGAGCGCGGCTACCACGCCACGACGACCCGCGACATCGCGGGCCGCGCCGGCATGAGCCCGGCCGCGCTCTACATCCACTACAAGACCAAGGAAGAGCTGCTCCACCGGATCAGCCGGATCGGCCACGACAAGGCCCTCGACATCCTGCGCACGGCGGCCCGCCGCGAGGGCAGCGCCGCCGAGCGGCTGGCCGACGCGGTCAGCTCCTTCGTCCGCTGGCACGCGGGACGGCGCACCACCGCGCGCGTCGTGCAGTACGAGCTGGACGCCCTCGGCCCCGACGCCCGCGCGGAGATCCTCGCGCTGCGCCGCCAGGTGGACGCCGAGGTGCGCGGGATCATCGAGGACGGCGTCGCCGCGGGCGAGTTCGACGTGCTGGACGTCCAGGGCACCACGCTCGCCGTGCTGTCGCTGTGCATCGACGTGGCCCGCTGGTTCAGCGTCGACGGCCCGCGCACGCCCGAGGAGGTCGGCGCGCTCTACGCCGACCTGGTGCTGCGCATGGTCGGGGCGGAGTAGGCCCGGCTCGGCCCGCCGGGCCGGCCGGGCCCGCCGGGTCTACAGGTAGTACCGGGACACCGACTCCGCGACGCACACCGGCTTGTCGCCGCCCTCGCGCTCCACGGTGAACGCGACCGTCACCTGGACACCGCCGGTGACGTCCTCGACCCCGGTGATCTTCCCGGTGGCGCGCAGCCGGGAGCCGACGGGGACGGGGGAGGGGAAGCGCACCTTGTTCGTCCCGTAGTTGACGCCCATCTTGACGCCCTCGACGCGGATGAGCTGCGGTCCGAACAGCGGGAGCAGCGACAGGGTGAGGTATCCGTGGGCGATGGTCGTCCTGAACGGTCCGGCGGCGGCCTTCTCCGGGTCCACGTGGATCCACTGGTGGTCCCCGGTCGCCTCGGCGAACAGATCGATCCGCTTCTGGTCGATCTCGACCCAGTCGGTGGGGCCCAGCTGCTCGCCCACGGCCGCCTTCAGCTCGTCGGGGGAGGTGAAGGTCCTCGGTTCTGCCATGTTCCCGGCCTCTCGCTCGCGTCTCTAAGCAACTGCTTAGCATGCTCGGGTGGCGGGTCGATGTCAACGGACACCCGGATCGGCCCGTGAGTAATCTTTGAGGAGTGCCCCAGATTCCCGAGAAGATCCACGAGCTGACCGTCGGCCAGTTGTCCGCGCGCAGCGGAGCCGCGGTGTCCGCCCTGCACTTCTACGAGTCCAAGGGACTGATCGCCAGCCGGCGCACCCCCGGAAACCAGCGCCGGTACAGCCGGGACACCCTGCGCCGGGTCGCCTTCGTCCGCGCGGCCCAGCGGGTCGGCATCCCCCTGGCCACGATTCGCGAGGCCCTGGCCGAGCTGCCGGAGGAACGGACGCCGACCAGGGAGGACTGGGCCCGGCTGTCGGAGAAGTGGCGCTCGGAGCTGGAGGAGCGGATCCAGCAGCTGAACCGTCTGCGCGACCATCTCGCCGACTGCATCGGGTGCGGGTGCCTTTCGCTGGAGACGTGCGTCCTGTCCAACCCGGACGATGTGTTCGGACAGCGCCTGACGGGGTCGCGTCTCATGGCGGAGCGGCGCTGAGTCCGGCGCCCGGGCGGAGGGCGCCGGTCGCCCGCCGGATGCGGCGCCGTCATGGCTCCGCGCGAGGTTCCGCGGCGCTCCTCCGGGGCGCCGCGGAACCCGCCGGCCTACTCGAACTCGGTGCCGCCCTTGCGCGTCAGGTACGCCGGGCTGACCGCCTTGGCGATGGCCCGGCCCCCGGTCACCGCGCTGTACCGCTCCGTCGCCGGCCGTATCACCACGCCCTCCCGCAGATGCAGCTCCCGCCCGGACACCGTCTCCCGTCCGCTCGCGAACTCCAGCACCCGCTCGATGTCGTACGGCCCGGCGAACAGCCTTGGCACCAGCGGCAGTTCGCCCTCCAGCACCTCGGCCGGGTCGAGCCAGCGCACAGTGCCGTCCACCTCGGCCGAGACGTCGAACACCGCGTAACCCAGCGACTCCCGCCGCCCGTCGGCGCCGTAGGCCAGGTCCTGCACCCCCGCGCCGTACACCTCTCCGAAGACGCCGACCCGGGTGGCGCCCAGCCGTTCGCAGAGCCTCGCCGCCGCCTCCGCCACCCCGTGCCCGCGCACCGCCCGCCAGTACAGGTTCCGCGGGTCCTCCCGCAGCGCCAGGGACTTGGCGCCGAAGCCCTTGGAGGACACGTGCACCCGCCCCTCCTCGGCGACATACGTCAGCAGGCATGCCGAACCGTGCAGCTTCTCCGTCAGGACGACCGGCTCGCCCGGCGTGAAGATGTCCGGATAGCGCTGGACGTTCTCGATGTCGACCCACGGGAGCAGGTCCGGTGCCGCCTCCACGTCGCCGTTCATGGTGGGCGGGATCGGCGGCACCCACTTGGTGACGCCCAGCCGTTCCGCGAAGTCGGTGCCCTCGGCCGCCGCCCGCGCCAGGTCGACGTCCGCCAGCGCCTCCGGCCGGCACACGATGCCCTGCGACAGCTCACCCCGCAGCCGCACCGCCTTGACCCGGTTGGCCTCGCCGCCCGCCAGCCGCCCGGTCAGCCCCAGCTCCTCGATCAGCGCGGCCGGGAGGACGGCCTGCTCGGGGATGTACACGGCCGCCTCACCGGTGCGGTACGCGCCCTTGGCGACGACGGCCCGGTACAGGCCCACCTGGGCCAGCTCCAGGGCATCGGCGTTCGGATGGTCGTGGACGGTCAGCACTTCGGCGGTGACACGCAGCGTGGACATGGGAGTTCCCCGTTCAGTCGTTCGGTTTCATCGCCTCCCACTGTCCGGACGCGAAAGGGGTGGAGCGAGGGGATTAGGGTCTGCTAACGTCGCGATCTTCGGCCGGCGGTGACGCCGCGCACGGAGTCACGACGGGACCGACATCCTTGTCCTCCACCGCTCTCGACGCCGCCCTGGCCGGCATCGACACCGTCTTCGCCGGCTTCGCGAGCCCGCACGAGACCCCCTGCCCCCAGTGCCACGTGGAAGAAGAGACCGCGTACCTGCGCACCCCCGACGTGCCCGTCCCCTTGGACGTGGTGCGGTTCTACCTCTACGAGGTGCCCGACCACTTCGACGACCACGCCGCCGCGATGCGCCGCCTGCTGCCCCCGGCCGCCCGGGCTCTGGCCGAGGGCACCCTGAGCACCATCAACTACCTGGGGATGGGACTGGCCCGGGTGGACTGGCGGTCCTGGCCCGCCGAGCAGGCCGCGGCCCTCGACGCCTTCCTGCGCGCCTGGTGGCAGGACGTCCTCACGACGGCCGACCCGCCGTACGCCGCCGACGACGTCTTCGAGACCTGCGTCACGACCGCCCGGACCGTGCTCCCCTTCCTGGACGCGTGGGCCCCCGGCGCAGCCGGCGACGCCCACCTCGTGTCCCTCACCGACTCCTGGCTCTATGACCTCCTGGGCGACCGCTCTCCCTTCACCTGGTGGAGCGGGGACGGCGAGGAGACGGGCGTCGACGAGCTGCGCACCTGGCTGTCCGGCCCCGGCGCGGCCCGACTGCGCGCGCTGGGCGAGCACGACCTCGCCATCCGCTGCGAACTCCTCGCCCTGCCCGAGGAGGAGCGCTGGGCGCATCCCTACTGGGCCGGTGTCGCCGCCGCCGACTGAGGACGGGGTGCGGCATCCCCTGCGCACCCCCGCACCGGCCGGCCCGCCGCTCGGGCCGCACCCGGTGACACCCCGGCCGCTCAGGCCGACATCAACAGGCGTCCCCGCCTGGCGTACTGAAGGGCCCGCGGGCTGAGAACGGGCCGCGGCACCAGGATCCCGCAGTCCGCGCAGACCGGGCCGGCCGACGGCTCGTGGTCCAGGCCGTACTTCCAGACCAGCCGCTCACCGCCGCAGACCGGGCACGACGAACCCGGCTCCCGCTCCAGCGCGGCGATCAGCCGGCGCAGCACCTCCGCCAGCGGCTCCTCCGGGTGGACCCGCGGGTCGTCGCACCAGGCGACCCCGAACCCGCCCCAGGTCAGCCGGTGCCAGTCGTCCACACTGCCCGGCCGGCGCAGCCCGTCGTGCTTCTCCTTCTTCCGCCGCTCGGTGAAGTCCGTCTCGTAGGCGAGCCAGACGTCACGGGCCTCCTCCAGCTCCTCCAGCGCGGCCACGAGCCGCGCCGGATCGGGGGAGCGGTCCTCCGGGCCGAAACCCGCCCGGGAGCACAGATGGTCCCAGGTCGCCCGATGCCCGTAAGGAGCGAACTTCTCCAGGCACTTGCGCAGCGAATACCGCCGCAGTGCCAGATCACACCTCGGATCGCGTACCTGTCTCGCCAGACTCCGGAAACCGGCCATCGTCCTGCACCTCCGTCACACCTGCACCTGTTCCTCGGTCACTTCGGCGTCGTCGCACGGACGTCGTCGAATAGACGTATCGACAGGCGATTCGGCTCCATCTCTTCGCGCGGTTCTGCTTGCTGACTCCAGAAAGTGACGCATGTTCATCTTTGAACCGGGGGATACCGGCGGTAACGTTCGGCCACCCCAGTCGCTTGGAGCTGCCATGCCACGGCGAACCCCACGTACCGTCCTCGACAGACTGAGAACGTCCCGTCCACTTCCCGGGTTCCTGAAGACCGCGTCCGTATGCGTCCTGATCGCCGGTCTTCTCTCCCCCTTCACTCGGACGGCGGTGGCGGCAGTCGGTGCCACCGCCTCCAACGACTACTGCGGCGGCCGGTGTTCGGACATCCTGCCGCCCGGTGAGAACGGCAACGCGACCCTCGCGCAGATCCTGCTCAACCAGGCCTTCGGCACCCAGCCCGCGCACGCCGAGGACCAGCTCGGCCCCTACGCGGGCCTGGCCACCGGCTACGCGGGCCTGACCGAAGCGAAGATCAACACCTTCTTCAACGACGCCTCGTTCGGTGTCCCTTCCGACCAGGTCGCCTCCACCGAGAAACCGGCCGGCCGCGGTGACGTGACGATCGTCCGCGACAAGAAGGCCGGTGTGCCGCACATCACAGGGACCACCCGGTACGGCACCGAGTTCGGCGCCGGATACGCGGCGGCCGAGGACCGGCTGTGGCTGATGGACGTCTTCCGGCACGTGGGCCGCGGCCAGCTGACCTCCTTCGCGGGCGGCGCCCCCGCCAACCAGGGCCTGGAGCAGCAGTTCTACCGCAGCGCGCCCTACACCGAGGCCGACCTCCAGGCGCAGATCGACAGCGCCGTGGCCAAGAGCGGGGCCCGCGGCCAGCAGGCCCTCGCCGACGTCAAGGCCTACCTCGACGGCATCAACGCCTACATCGACGCCTCCGACAGCGGCCGTTACTTCCCCGGCGAGTACGTGCTGACCGGCCACAAGGACGCGATCACCAACGCCGGGACCATAGACCACTTCAAGGTCACCGACCTCGTGGCGCTGGCCTCCGTGGTCGGCTCGCTGTTCGGCTCCGGCGGTGGCGGCGAGGTCGGCAACGCCGTGTCACTGATGGCCGCCCAGGCCAAGTACGGCGTCGAGGAGGGCACCAGGGTCTGGGAGTCCTTCCGCGAACGCAACGACCCCGAGGCCGTCCTCACCGTCCACGACGGCGAGAGCTTCCCGTACGGCACCAAGCCCGCCGACGCCAAGGGCCGGGCCCTGCCCGACGCGGGCACGGTCACCCAGGAACCGCTCGTTCACGACCGCACCGGCACCGGGGCCACGGCGACCGCCCGGAGCACCTCGGCCACCGCCGCCGCCACGACCCTCGGGTCCGCCAAGCGCGGCATGTCCAACGCCCTCGTGGTGAGCGGCGAGCACACCGCCAGCGGCCATCCGGTCGCCGTCTTCGGGCCGCAGACCGGCTACTTCGCGCCGCAGCTGCTCCTGCTCCAGGAGATCCAGGGCCCCGGCATCAGCGCCCGCGGCGCCTCCTTCGCGGGCCTGAGCATGTACGTGGAACTCGGCCGCGGCCAGGACTACTCCTGGAGCGCCACCACCTCGGGCCAGGACATCATCGACACCTACGCGGTCGAGCTGTGCCAGGACGACTACCACTACCTGTACCACGGCACCTGCACCGCCATGGAGAAGATCGAGCAGAAGAACGCCTGGAAGCCCACCACCGCCGACGGCACGGCCGAGGGGTCGTACACCATGCGGGCGTGGCGCACCACGTACGGTCCGGTGGCGTACCGGGCGACGGTCGGCGGCAAGAAGGTCGCCTACACCACCCTTCGCTCCTCCTACCTGCACGAGGCCGACTCGATCATCGGCTTCCAGATGCTCAACGACCCCGACTTCGTCAAGGGGCCCGGCGACTTCGAGAACGCGGCGCAGCACATCAACTACACCTTCAACTGGTTCTACGCCGACTCCCGGCACACCGCCTACTACAACAGCGGGGACAACCCCGTCCGGGCCGGCGGTGTCGACACCGAGTTCCCGGTCTGGGCACAGCCGGCGTACGAGTGGCGGAACTGGGACCCGGCCACCAACACGTCCGACTACACCCCGGCCGCCGCGCACCCGAACTCGATCGACCAGGACTACTACATCTCCTGGAACAACAAGCAGGCCGAGGACTACGCGGCCGCGCCCTGGGGCGAGGGGTCCGTGCACCGCGGCAACCTGCTGGACGACCGGGTGAAGAAGCTGGTCGCGGCGGGTGGGGTGACCCGTACCAAGCTGGTGCAGGCCATGGCGGACGCCGCTCTCGCCGATCTGCGTGCCGAGGACGTGCTGCCCAAGCTGCTGAAGGTGGTCAACTCCTCGGCGGTGACCGACCCCACGGCCGCCGCGGCGGTGAGCAAGCTCCAGGCGTGGGTGACCGCGGGCGCCAGGCGCACGGAGACGTCGGCCGGTTCCAAGACGTACGCCGACGCCGACGCGATCCGCATCCTGGACGCCTGGTGGCCGCTGCTGGTCAAGGCGGAGTTCCAGCCGGGGCTCGGCAACGATCTGTACACCGCGATCACCGACAACCTGCCGACCGACGAGGCACCGTCCGCCGGACACGGCCCGACCGGCTCGCACGCCGGAAGCTCCTTCCAGTACGGCTGGTGGTCCTACGTCGACAAGGACATCCGGGCGGTGCTCGGCGAGCCCGTACGGGGCGGTCTCGCGCAGAAGTACTGCGGCGGCGGCAGCCTCACCGCCTGCCGGGACATCCTGATCGGCACCCTGAAGCAGGCGGCCGGCATGACCGCCGCCCAGGTCTATCCGGGCGACGACCAGTGCTCGGCGGGCGACCAGTGGTGCGCCGACTCGATCGTCCAGCGCACCCTGGGCGGCATCAAGCACGGCAAGATCAGCTGGCAGAACCGGCCGACGTTCCAGCAGGTCGTGGAGTACACGTCACACCGGTGAGCCTGCGCCGACGGGATGGGCGCGGGCACAGCGGGCCCGGGCGAACGGGTGCCGTCGAACGGGCGTGGGCAGACGGTTGTCGGTCAACGCCCGTAAGCCGGCGCCCGTAGGCCGGCGCCCGGTGGCGGCGGGTCAGCCGATGCGGCCCGCCGCCAGTACCACCCGCGCCAGTTCGGGGTGCACGATGTCGCTGTGTGCCCCGGACGGCGCGCCCCCGCGCCGCACCACGGCCGCCGCGTCCACGTTCACGCAGCCCGACGCGGGCAGCGCGCCGCTCAGTGCCGCCGCCAGGTCCAGCCGGGCCGTGTCCGGCACCGCCTGCGCCCCGTCGTGCCCCATGGCGCCCCACCGCGGCCCCAGCACCGCCGCGATCTCGTTGCCCGCGCAGGCGCGGTCGTCCCCGGCGAGCCGGGAGGCCAGCGGGTAGAACGTGCCGAGGGCCGCGTCGAAGTGGGAGTAGCAGCACACCAGCGGGCCGTCGATCCGCTTGTGCCGGTCCTTGAGCGCCCCCGAACGGTCCGGCGCGTGCGGCAGCCGGGCCGCGAACGCGTAGTGGGAGAAGGCCCCCTGGAGGAGGGTCAGCGACTTCACCGGGCGCACCTTCCCGGGCAGCCCGCGCAGCGCGAACGCCACCAGCCGGCCGCCGAAGCTGTGCCCCACCAGGTGCACCCGCACCCCGGGCGCCGCCCCGGCCAGCCGCCCGAGCAGCGGCCCGAGCCCGTGCTCGCCCACCGTCCCGGCCCGCCGTTTCATCTGGTGGTACGTCGCCTGCCGCAGCAGCTCCTTCGCGCCGTCCCACGGATCGGGCAGGCGGAACCGGGCGGCGTCGCCCGCCGGGCCGAGCGCGGCCAGGGCCTCGGCGAACCGTTCGCACGCGGTCACCGGATCGCCGTCGAACACGGCGGGTTCACCGGGTTCGTCCGTGTCGGCCACCCCCTGCCGGTCCCCGTCCGGCAGCAGCCGCACCAGCCGCCCGAACTCGGCCAGCCCCGCGGCGCCGTCCGGTCTCTCGTCCAGCATGCGGGCCAGCCGGTCCAGCACGGTCGTCCGGCCCGGGAAGGTCTCCAGCAGCGCGCGCCGGGTGTCCTTGTCCAGCGCCGGACGCGGCGCCGCCTGCGCCTCCGCGGCCGCCGCGGACCTGGGGAAGTCCGGGATCGGCTCGTCGCTGAACCGCATCGACGGCCAGATCACGCCGACGTACCCGAGCCGGGCGTTCGGCGCCAGCTTCGGGATCGGGGCGAAGAAGCGCCGGTACAGCGCGGTCGCGCCCGAACGGTCGTTGTTCCAGCCGTGCGAGAAGACGATCAGGTCACGGACGCCGTGGTCCGTGACCTGCGTCAGCAGCCGGTCGCGTTCGGGGCCGTCCACGTCCCCGTCCGCGTCGAAGGTCAGCTCCCAGTAGGGAGTCACGCTCATCCCAGGATCCGCCATGCCAGGCTCCCTCGTCCCCCCGAAACGGTGCACTCGGCACGTATCGTCCTGCCGGGGGGCAGGGTTGGCCATACGCCGCGGGCTACTTGTAGAGGAGATATTCCTTTCGAATCCGCCGGAACGCGGACAGCTCCTCCTGCCAGGCGTCCGTCACCTCGTCGGTGCCCGCACCCGCGTCGATCATCGTGCGGACCCGGGCGGAACCGGTGAGCTTGTCGATCCAGTCGTCGGACCGCCAGGCGAAGCCGCTCCACACCTTCCGGGCGGTCACCAGCAGCGCGATCCCGGTGCGCACGGGGTCGTAGCCGGCCCGGTCGGTCACGTGGATCTGCACCCCGCCGACGGTCTTGCCCTGGAACTTGGAGAACGTGGGCGTGAAGTACGCCTCCCGGAACCGCACGCCGGGCAGCCCGAGTCCGTTCACGGCGGCGGCCCAGCGGCCGTCGACGCCCTCGGCGCCGAGGAGTTCGAAGGGCCGGGTCGTGCCGCGCCCCTCGGAGAGGTTCGTCCCCTCGAACATGCAGGTGCCGGAGTACACCAACGCCGTGTCCACGGTCGGCATGTTGGGGCTCGGCGGCACCCAGGGCAGGCCGGAGTCCTCGTAGAACCCGTCGCGCCTCCAGCCCGACATCCGCACCGTCTCCAGCGGTACGGGCGTGGTCAGGAACTCGCCGTTGAACAGCCGGGCCAGCTCCGCGACGGTCATGCCGTGCGCCTGTGCGATCGGCTGCCGCCCGACGAAGGTGGCGAACTCCTTGTGCAGCACCGGGCCCTGGGCCGCGCGGCCGGTCACCGGGTTGGGGCGGTCCAGGACGACGAAGCTCTTGCCGGCGAGCCGGGCCGCCTCCATACAGTCGTAGAGCGTCCAGATGTAGGTGTAGAAGCGGGCGCCGACGTCCTGGATGTCGAAGACGACCGTGTCGACGCCGGAGGCGGTGAAGACGTCGGCGAGCGGCCGGCCGCTCTTCAGATAGGTGTCGTAGACGGGGAGGCCGGTCGCCGGGTCGTCGTAGCGGCCCTCGGAGCCGCCCGCCTGGGCGGTGCCGCGGAAGCCGTGCTCGGGGCCGAAGACCGCCGTCAGCCCGACGCGGGGGTCGGCGTGCATGACGTCGACGATGTGGCGGGCGTCCCGGGTGACGCCGGTGGGGTTGGTGACGACTCCGACCTTCCGGCCGGAGAGCAGGGAGTAGCCGTCGGCGGCGAGCCTTTCGAAGCCGGTGCGCAGGTGCTCGCGGTGCTCGCCGTGCCGGCGGGCCGCCGGAGCCGCCGACAGCGCGGCCGAGGCGAGCAGGTTTCTTCGGGACAGGTGCATGGGTCCTCCTGTGGGTGGTCGCGTGCGGGCCGTCGGTCGTTGCTCCCGCAGGCGCGGCGGAGCCGCATGGCGGTACCGCCCCGTGCCCCTTGAGGTTGACGCAGTCACCCTTTCCTTTACACATACCGACCGGTTAGTCTGACGCTCGCTGAGCCGAGTCGCGTCGTGTCGAAGGAGACCGATGGTGGAAGCCGTGCAGGATGCGGGAGTGATCGTCACGGGGGCGGGCGGGGGGATCGGGGCCGCCCTGGCCCGGCGGTTCGCCGCCGAGGGGGCCCGGGTCGTGGTGAACGACCTGGACGCCGGCAAGGCCCGGGCGGTGGCCGACGAGATCGGCGGGACCGCCGTGCCCGGCGACGCCTCCGCGATCATCGACGAGGCCCGTGACGCGCTCGGCGGCACGGTCGACGTCTACTGCGCCAACGCGGGCGTCGCCTTCGAGGACGGCGGCCTCGACACGGCCCTGGACGAGCGGACCTGGGCGACCTCCTGGGACGTCAACCTGATGGCCCACGTCCGCGCGGCCCACGCGCTGCTGCCCGACTGGCTGGAGCGGGGCGCCGGACGTTTCGTCTCCACCGTCTCCGCCGCCGGACTCCTGACGATGATCGGCGCGCCCTCCTACAGCGTGACCAAGCACGGCGCCTACGCCTTCGCCGAGTGGCTGTCGCTGACCTACCGTCACCGGGGGGTCAAGGTCCACGCCATCTGCCCGCAGGGCGTCCGCACCGACATGCTGGCCGCCACCGGCAGCGCGGGCGACCTGGTGCTCCAGCCGACCGCGATCGAGCCGGAGGCCGTGGCCGACGCCCTGCTCAAGGGCATCGAGGAGGACCGCTTCCAGATCCTGCCGCACCCCGAGGTCGCCGGCTTCTACCAGCACCGGGCCGCCGAGCCCGACCGCTGGCTCGCCACCATGAACCACATCCAGCAGAAGTGGGAGGCCGGCCGGTGACCGCCGCCCCCTCCGCCGGCCGGCCCTGGCTCGCCCTGCTCGACGAGGCCCAGCGCGCCCCGGTGGACCCCGCCGACTCCCTCGCGCACGCCCTGCGCGACGCCGTCGCCGAAGCCCCCGACCGCACCTTCCTCGCCTACTTCGACGCCCGCCTGAGCTACCGCGAGGCGGACGAGCTGAGCGACGCCGTCGCCGCCCACCTCGTCGCGCGCGGCCTGGAGCGCGGCGACCGGGTGGCCGTCCTGCTCCAGAACACCCCGCACTTCGCGCTGGCCGTGCTCGGCGCCTGGAAGGCGGGCGCGATCGTCGTCCCCGTCAACCCCATGTACAAGTCGGCCGAGGTGGCGCACGTCCTGCGGGACGGCGAGGTGGCCGCGCTGATCTGTTCCGACCGGGCCTGGGAGACGTATCTGCGCGAGACGGCCGCCGGCTCGCCGGTGCGGATCGTGCTCACCGCGTGCGAGCTGGACTTCCAGACGCGCGACGACGCCCGCGTGCTGACCTTCGAGCGGCTGCCCCAGGCCCCGGACGCCGACGACCTGGTGGCCGTGGCCCGGCGGGGCGGCCGGCCCCCCGAGGACCGCCTGCCGCGCCCGGACGACATCGCGCTGATCAGCTACACCTCCGGCACCAGCGGCACGCCCAAGGGCGCCACCAACACGCACGCCAACATCATGCACAACGCCGAGCGGCAGGCCACCGGGCTCGGCCTGCCCGAGGCGCCCGTCTACTACGCGCTCGCACCCCTGTTCCACATCACCGGCATGGTCTGCCAGTTCGGTGCCTGCCTGAACAGCGTGGGCACCCTCGTGCTCACCTACCGCTTCGAGCCCGGCGTCGTCCTGGACGCCTTCGCCGAGCACCGCCCGCACTACACCGTCGGCCCCTCCACCGCCTACATGGCGCTCGCCGCCCACCCGGACGTCACCCGCGAGCACTTCGCCTCCTTCGTGAACATGTCGTCGGGCGGCGCGCCCGTGCCGCCGGCCCTGGTGGAGAAGTTCCGGGAGCGCTTCGGGCCGTACATCCGTGTGGGCTACGGCCTGACCGAGTGCACCGCCCCCTGCGCCTCCGTCCCGCCCGGCCTGGAGGCGCCCGTGGATCCCGTCTCCGGGACGCTGTCCGTGGGCCTGCCCGGTGCCGACACGGTCGTGCGCATCCTGGACGACCAGGGCGCGGAGGTGCCCTTCGGGGAGCAGGGCGAGATCGTCGTCCGCGGACCCCAGGTGGTGCCGGGGTACTGGCGGCGCCCGGACGCCACCGCCGAGACCTTCCCGGACGGCGAGCTGCGCACCGGCGACATCGGGTTCATGGACGAGCAGGGCTGGCTGTACGTCGTGGACCGCAAGAAGGACATGATCAACGCGTCCGGGTTCAAGGTGTGGCCGCGCGAGGTCGAGGACGTCCTCTACACGCATCCTGCGGTGCGCGAGGCGGCCGTCGTGGGCGTCCCCGACGGGTACCGTGGCGAGACCGTCAAGGCCTATATCAGCCTGCGTCCGGGGGCCGAGACGGACCCGGACGAACTCGCGGTGTACTGCAAGGAGAGACTGGCCGCCTACAAGTACCCGCGCCAGGTGGAGATCCTGGCCGACTTGCCCAAGACGGCGAGTGGGAAGATCCTCCGGCGGGAACTGCGTTCCCGCACCGAACACGATTAGCAGACCGGAAAGGCAGGTGGCGGCAGTGCCCAGGACGACGGACGGGGACGGGACGCCCGTCCCGCAGCGGCTGCTGGCCGCCGCCACCCGGCTCTTCGCCGAGCAGGGCTACGACCGCACCTCCGTGCAGGAGATCGTGGAGGCGGCCGGCGTCACCAAGGGGGCCCTGTACCACTACTTCGGCTCCAAGGACGACCTGCTGCACGAGGTGTACGCGCGTGTGCTGCGCCTCCAGCAGGAGCGGCTGGACACGTTCGCGAACGCCGACGAGCCCGTGGAGAAGCGGCTCAGGGGCGCGGCGGCGGACGTCGTCGTCACGACGATCGAGAACCTCGACGACGCGATGATCTTCTTCCGCTCCATGCACCACTTGAGCCCGGAGAAGAACAAGCAGGTCCGCGCCGAACGCCGCCGCTACCACGAACGCTTCCGCGCGCTCGTCGAGGAGGGCCAGAAGGAGGGGGTCTTCTCCACGGCGACCCCGGCCGACCTGGTCGTGGACTACCACTTCGGCTCCGTGCACCACCTGTCGACGTGGTACCGGCCCAACGGCCCCCTCACCCCCCAGCAGGTCGCCGACCACCTCGCCGACCTGCTGCTGCGGGCGCTGCGGCCGTAACGGCGCGCGACGGAGGGGCGGCCCGCACCGCGGGCCGCCCCTCCGTTCGCGTTCTACAGGTACTTCTTCAGCTCCCGGCGCGCCAGCGACCGCTGGTGCACCTCGTCCGGGCCGTCGGCGAGCATCAGCGTGCGGGCGCTCGCGTACAGCTCGGCCAGCGGGAAGTCCTGGCTCACCCCGCCCGCGCCGTGCAGCTGGATCGCCCGGTCCAGGATGCCGACCACCGCACGCGGAGTGGCGATCTTGATGGCCTGGATCTCCGTGTGGGCGCCCTTGTTGCCGACGGTGTCCATCAGCCAGGCCGTCTTCAGCACCAGCAGCCGCAGCTGCTCGACGGTGACCCGGGCGTCCGCGATCCAGTTCTGGACGACGCCCTGCTGGGCCAGTGCCTTGCCGAACGCGGTCCGTGAGACGGCCCGCCGGCACATCAGCTCGATCGCCCGCTCGGCCATGCCGATCAGCCGCATGCAGTGGTGGATGCGGCCGGGACCGAGCCGGGCCTGCGCGATGGCGAAGCCGCCGCCCTCCTCGCCGACGAGGTTCGCCACCGGCACGCGCGCGTGGTCGAAGACGACCTCGGCATGGCCGCCGTGCGAGTGGTCCTCGTAGCCGAACACCTGCATCGCCCGCTCGACGGTGACGCCGGGAGTGTCGCGGGGGACCAGGATCATGGACTGCTGACGGCGGATGTCCGCTCCGTCCGGGTCCGTCTTGCCCATCAAGATGAAGATCTTGCAGTCCGGGTTCATCGCGCCGGAGATGTACCACTTGCGGCCGGTGATGACGTAGTCGTCGCCGTCCCGCTCGATGCGCGTGGTGATGTTGGTGGCGTCCGAGGAGGCCACCTCCGGCTCGGTCATCGCGAACGCCGAGCGGATCTCCCCGGCCAGCAGCGGCTCCAGCCACTGCTTCTTCTGCTGCTCGTTGCCGAACTGCGCCAGCACCTCCATGTTGCCGGTGTCGGGCGCGGCACAGTTGGTCGCGGTGGGTGCGAGATGGGGGGAGCGGCCGGTGATCTCGGCGAGCGGGGCGTACTGGAGGTTGGTCAGCCCGGCGCCGTGCTCGGCATCGGGCAGGAAGAGGTTCCACAGGCCCTGCCTGCGCGCCTCCGCCTTCAGTTCCCCGACCACGGCCGGGGTGTCCCACGGCGAGGCGAGCGCGGCGCGCTGCTCCTCCGCCACCGCCTCCGCCGGATACACGTACTCGTCCATGAAGGCGAGCAGCCTGCCGCGCAGTTCCTCGGTGCGCGCGTCGAACGCGAAGTCCATGCGGGTCAGCCTTCCTGAAGAGTGGTCAGTCCGTGGTCGATGAAGACGGGCACGAGGTCGCCGATGCGGTCGAAACCGTGGCCGACCGTCTGGCCGAGCGTGTACCGGTAGTGGATGCCCTCCAGGATCACGGCGAGCTTGAACCAGGCGAACGCCGTGTACCAGGAGACGGCCGAGACGTCCCGGCCGGAGCGGGCGGCGTACCGCTCGATCAGCTCCCGCGGGTCGGGGTGGCCCGGGGCCTCGGCGGTGGTGGAGACGGGCGAGTCGGGCGTGCCGAGCGGCCGGCTGTACATCACGAGCAGCCCGAGATCGGTCAGCGGGTCGCCGAGCGTGGACATCTCCCAGTCGAGGATCGCCTTGATCTTGTCGTCGTCGCCGATGAGGACGTTGTCCAGGCGGTAGTCACCGTGCACGACGGTGGCCGCCGGCGAGGTGGGCAGCCGGCGGCCCAGTGCCGAGTGCAGTTCGTCGATGCCCGCCAGCTCGCGGTTGCGGGAGGCGTCGAGCTGCTTGCCCCAGCGGCGCAGCTGCCGGTCCAGGAAGCCCTCCGGGCGGCCGAAGTCGGCGAGGCCCACCGCGTCGGGGTCCACGGCGTGCAGCTCGACGAGGGTGTCGACGAGGGACAGCACCGCGTCGCGGGTGCGCGCCGGGCCGAGCGGTGCGAGCTGGTCGGCGGTGCGGTAGGGCGTGCCCTCGACGAACTCCATGACGTAGAAGGGCGCCCCGAGGACCTCCTCGTCCTCGCACAGCAGTACGGGCCGCGGCACCGGCACGTCCGTCGGGTGGAGCGCGCTGATCACGCGGTGCTCGCGCTTCATGTCGTGCGCGGTGGCCAGCACGTGGCCGAGCGGGGGCCGGCGTACCACCCACTTCGAGGTGGCGTCGGAGAGCGCGTAGGTGAGGTTCGACCGTCCGCCCTCGATCAGCCGTCCGGTCAGGGAACCGTTCACCAGGCCGGGGCGCTCGCGGTCGAGCAGGGCGCGCAGCCGGTCCAGGTCGAGTCCGGGCGGGTGGTCGGCGCTCATTCTTCACTCCTACGGACGGGTGAACAACAGGATGCGACTCATGATGCCGACCGGTCGGTATGCCGTCCAGTGCAGGGGGCGAAGATCAGGCCGAACGTGACCGGAGCCACGACGGGCCGACGGCTCCCGGGCGTGCCGCCCGGGAGCCGTCGACCGCTGCCGTCCGGCAGCTCAGTGGTCGTCCCAGTGGTCCCCGTGCTCGGCGTGCCGGTGTCCGTCGTGCAGATAGTCGACGTGATCGCCGTGCCGCACCCGCGCATGCCCGCACTCGTCGTGGTGCACGTGCTCATGGCCCGCGTGCACGGCGTGCCCGGCCGGCTCGCACTCGTCCCAGTGCCCGTCGTGCTCCCGGTGCAGGTGCCCGTCGTGGGCGTAGTCCAGGTGGTCGCCGTGCGGCACGGCGTTGTGCCCGCAGTCCGGTCCGTGGCGGTGCGTCCCGTGCTCGGTGTGTTCCTGATGGAGGGTGGTCATGGTGCTCACCTTCGGCGGTACGGGGGGTTGACGACGGACAGGCTGCCACGCGAAAGCCGCATATCCGGGCATCCCGGTTTGCGTGGCGCACGAGTACCCCGGAGGGTCGAAGGATGAAGGGCATCAGCTACAGCCGCTACGGCGGACCCGACGTGCTGGAGTACGGCGAGCTGCGCGACCCCAAGCTCGGCCCCGACCAGGTCCTGGTCAAGGTGCGCGCGGCGGCCGTCAACCCCGTCGACTGGAAGTGCCGCGAAGGCCATCTGGACGCGGTCCTGGACGCCGTCTTCCCGGTGATCCCCGGCTGGGACGTCAGCGGAGTGGTCGTGCAGCCCGGTGTCGCGGTCACCGAGTTCGCCGTCGGTGACGAGGTCATGGGCTACGTCCGCGAGGATTTCCTGTCCCGGGGCACCTGCGCCGAGTACGTCGCCGCGCCCGTGCGCACCCTGGCCCGCAAGCCGCGCAACCTGACCTTCGAGGAGGCCGCCGGGCTCCCACTGGCCGGGCTCACCGCCTATCAGGTGCTGGTCAAGGTGCTGGAGGTCAACGCGGGCGAGACCGTCCTGGTGCACGCGGCGGCCGGCGGGGTGGGCTCGTTCGCCGTCCAGATCGCCGCCCACCTCGGCGCCCGGGTCATCGGCACCGCGAGCGAGTCCCACCACGACTACGTCCGCGGGCTGGGCGGCGAGCCGGTGACGTACGGCGAGGGCCTGGTGGGGCGGGTGCGCGGGCTCGCCCCCGAGGGCGTGGACGCGGTCTTCGACACCGTCGGCGGCGACGCGCTGAAGGACTCGGCCAACCTGCTCGCCCCGGAGGGCCGGCTGGCGTCGATCGCCGACCCGGAGGTGCTGGCCTACGGCGGCCGGTACGTCTTCGTCCGCCCGGACGCCGAGGACCTCGAGTCCTTGGCGCGGCTCGCGGAGCGTGGCGTCGTGTCCGTCCACGTCCAGCAGACGTTCCCGCTGGAGCGGACGGCGGACGCCCACCGGCTGAACGAGGAGGGCCATACCCGCGGGAAGATCGTGGTCACCGTGGACTGGGAGACCGCCGAGGAGGAGGGCACCGTCTGGGCCGCGAACGAAGAGGAATCCCTCTACACGACGAGCCAGGAGGGCACCTTCTAGCCCGGCGGACGTTCTCGGTGCTGGTGCTGGTGCTGGTGCTGGTGCTGGTGCTGGTGCTGGTGCTGGTGCTGGTGGCAGCGGCGGTGGCGAGGGGACCGCGCACGGGCCGCTGCTGCCGGGGAGCACAACCGGGCCCGGGGGTACGGGCGTTCCTCGATGGTCGGCAGGGCGGTCGGGAACAGGGGTCGATGCCCTGTCCCGACCGCCCTGGGGTATTCGGGTGGAGTTCTTCCCTGGGGGGTGTGGGGTTGCGGCGTTGTGCGCCTTGCGGGTGAAATTCCTTCGGTTTCCGGTCAGTTGCCGGTCAGTCGACCGTCGGCACCGGTCAGTTGCAGAAGTTGAGGATGGGGAGGAGGCCGTTGCCGCACTGGAAGTGCTCCCCGTCCCCGCCGCCGCCGTGGCCGTAGGCGGGGGCGGCCTTCGCGGCGACGTGCGTGACGGGCGTCGCGGCCGCGGCGGAACCGGCGGTCGCCAGCCCCGCCGCACAGGCGATGCCCACGACGGCACTCACCGCGCATGCTCGCGGAATACGGAAAACGGCCTTGCTGAGCTGAGGTGTAGTGTTCATGAACTCACCATGCACACCCTCGCGATCAGTTGCTCGCCGAGCGCATCCGAGCGGGTGAGCCCCCCGCGCAGTCGGGGACACGGAGTCGGCGGACTGGTCAACTTCCTTGGGGAATCACGGACTTGTGCGGGTGCGGCCTCGCCGCGAGGAACCACGAGCCGCGAGGTCCGCCGCCGGCTCGTGGGGACCGGTTCCTAGACCACGAGTACGGCCGCGCACGCCGCCGTCGCCACCGCGCACAGCACCGCGGCCGTCGCGTGCCGGGGGGCGAGCGCGGGCGGGGGGCTCCCGGCGGACAGTGTGCGGATGCGGTGGTGGGCCACCCGGAGGAAGCCCAGCCACAGTCCGCAGCACACCGCGCACAGGACGATCCCGGTGCCCGACGCACCGCCGTGCAGTGCCGTCTTCACGGCCAGCACGGCGACCACCGCCGCCGACAGCGTCGTACGCCGCCAGGCCAGCCGGGTGCGCTCCGGCTGGAGTCCGGGATCCCGGCCCGCCGGGCCGGGCCCCGCCGTCATCCCTCCCACCCGACCAGCACCACCACGACCATCGCGACGGCCACCACCGCCACCACCAGGCTCAGCACCGCCGGGAAGCGGGACGCGGGCAGGTCCTCGCCGCGCCGGATCGCCCGCTCGCAGCGCACCCAGTGGTTCACGGCGCGCAGGGAGCACAGCACACCGGCCGCGAGCAGCGCGAGGGCGAGACCGACGCGCGCCGCCCAGCGCAGGTCCGGCAGGAACTGGTCCACCGCGAATCCGCCGCCGATCAGCGCGAGGGCCGTGCGCAGCCAGGCGAGGAAGGTCCGCTCGTTGGCCAGGGAGAACCGGTAGTCGGGCGTGCCGCCCTCCTCCCGCACCCGTTCCGGCGCGAACCACAGCCGGATGTTCCGTACGAATTCGCTCACCCGGCCGACCCTACCGGGCGTTCAGCGGCCTGCCCGGAACGCCCGCAGCCGCTCGTACGCGGCCAGCCCGTCCGGTACCCACTCCCACGCGTCGAGCCGCCGCCCGACCTCCTCCTCGGTGAGGAAGGCGTGCCACTGGACCTCCTCCGCCTGGGGCCGCACCGGCAGCTCGCAGCGCACCTCGTACACGGCCGACCACCAGCTGTTGCCGGCGCCGTCGTCGTACAGGAACTTGAAGAGGAAGGCCGGCCGGGGCAGCCCGGTCACGCCCAGTTCCTCCTCGGCCTCCCGCAGCGCCGCCTCGTCGTAGGACTCGCCCGCGCCGACGACCCCGCCCACGAACATGTCGTACAGGGAGGGGAAGACCAGCTTGGTCGCCGTCCGCCGGTGCACGAAGAGCCGGCCGGCCGCGTCCCGGGCCTGGATGAACACACAGCGGTGGCGCAGTCCGCGGGCGTAGGCCTCGCCGCGCGGGTACCGGGCGACGACCCGGTCGTGCTCGTCGACGATGTCGAGGATCTCGTCGGCGGGGTTCACGTGAGCAGGGTTCATGCCCCCATCCAAGCAAAGCCGCCGCGGTGGGCTCAGCGCCGCTGGAGGTCCCGGGCCGAGGGCTGCTCCTCGGAGCCGCCGCACGGCATCGCCGGATGCAGCCCGAGCAGCACGATGCCCGCCACCACGGCCGCCAGCCCGGCCGCCTGCCAGGCCAGCGCCCCGGTGTCGGTGTGCAGCCGGTCGCCGAGGAAACCCACCCCGCACAGGATCCCGGCGAGCGGCTCGGCCGCGGTGAGGGCGGGCAGCGACATCCGCAGCGGGGCGGTCTCGAACGCGCTCTGCACCAGCACCAGCCCGGTCACCCCGCAGGCCACCACGCCGTACGGCTGCCAGCCGGTGAACAGCTCGCCGAAGCCCCCGTCGGCGAACAGGGTGCCGCTCACCCGGGTCAGCGCGTCCTGGACGCCGTACAGCAGCCCGGCCGCCAGGGCCAGCAGCACCGGGCCCCAGCTCAGCCGGGAGCGTTTGGCGTACGTCGTGAGGAGCAGGGCCGCGCCCACCACGGCCCCGATGATCAGCCAGTGCCGCAGTGGATCGGCGACGGCCGTGCCGCCGCGCGGCTGGCCGGCCACGATGAACGCGCTCACCCCGCCCGCGAGCAGCAGCAGCCCGGCCCAGCCCTGACGGCCCAGGGGCTGCTTGGTCTGGTGCCGGGAGAGGGCGAGGGCGAACAGGAGATTGGTCGCGAGCAGCGGCTCGACCAGGGAGATCTCGCCCTTGCCGAGAGCGATCGCGCCGAGCACCATGCCGGCGATCATCAGCCCCAGGCCGCCCAGCCAGCGCGGCACCCGCATCAGGTCGAGCAGCAGCCGGAAGGAGAGGAAGTCGCCGAGCGGTGCCTTCTGTGCCGCGTTCTGCTGGAGAACGAATCCGAAGCCCAGGCAGCAGGCCGCGCTCACGGCGAGAAGGAGAACCAGAACGGACACGCTGTGTACCTCATCATCCGGCCGGACCACGGGCGGGTAGTGGCCGACTGTAGCGCTCCGGGGACGGGAATGCCCCGGAAGTACCCGTAACCGGGCGGTTGACTCGCCATGCTCCGCAACCGCGGCGCGGGGCGCCATGGCGTACGCCACAGAAACCCGGGGTATGCGGTCCGGAAAGCCATGGCCTCCACCACAGAGGCATGGCTCGCGGCCGCGCGCGGGCGCCCCACCGACCTGCGCCGAAGCGATCAAGTGTCGTTCTCGACCCGGAAGTTGAACGCGGCAACAGCGCCGTTCCGCTTGACGTGATCCATGGCTGGGGGTTTGCTGTGCGTGATCGGTCGATGGCAGCCCGAGAAACAGGAAGCCCCGCGGTGCCCCCTCTCCCGCCTCTGCTCGGCGCTCGCCGGGCCCCCACGGACCCGTCCGGCGAGACCGCCCAGGACGACTCCGGTGCCTTCGACGCCGCCCTCGACGACGCGGAACTCCACACCGCCCGGGCAGCGATGGCCCAGGGCCGGCGGCAGGCCGCCCGCTCGCTGCTGGTGCACACCGGCGACGACTGGGACCGCCGCGGTCACCGCCTCACCGTCCTCGCCCAGGATCCCTACGCCGCCGCCTGGGCGAACGACTGGCTGACCACCGAGCCCGGCTCCGCCGACGCCACCGCCCTGCTCGCCCTGGCCCGGGTCCACCGCGCCTTGCGCGGCAAGGAGGAACCCAGCCGGGCGCGCGAGGCCTGCGACACGGCCGCCGCGCTGGCCCCCGCCGACCCCACCCCCTGGCTCGGCCGGATGCTGCTGGCCCGCGCCCTGGGCCCGGAGCGCGAGCTGCTCGGTGCCTTCACCGAGCTGCGCCGCCGCCACCCCGAGCACCACCACGCCCACCACCTGCTGATCGCGCGCCTGGCCGAACGGCCCGCCGGCGGCCGGGCCGAGTCCCACGAGGTGTACGACCTCGCCGAGCTGGCCGCCGCGGAGGCCCCCGCCGACTCCCCGCTGGCCGTGCTGCCGGTCGTGGCCTACGCCGAGCGCTACCGCGTCCTCGCCGCCACCGGCCTGGCCCCGGCCGACCCGGCCGCCTCCCGGCACTGGTCCGGGCCGCGGGCCCGCCGCATCCTGCGGGCCTCCTTCGACTGGTGGCTGGAGTGGGAGCACGACGAGCACCCGCGCCGCCACATCGATCTCAACCACCTCGCGTTCGCCCTGACCTGCGCCGGCCGCCCGGCCGAGGCGGCGGCCCTGTTCCAGCGCATCGGCGAGCACGCCACCCCGGCGCCCTGGGCGTACACGCACCGCGACCCCCGGGCGGCCTTCCACGCCGCCCGCACCCGCGCGCTCGGGCAGTGAGGAAACGCGCTCGGGCGATGAGAAGAAGGGGCCCCCGGCGCGTACCCGAGAAGAGACGACCGCGGGACGAGACGACCGCGGGACGAGACGACCGCGGGAAGCGACGAGGCGGGAAGAGACGGTGGCGGGACGAGACGATGGCCGCAAGAGATTACGGAAGTCTGACCGGCGGCCCGATTCCCTGGCCCCCCTGGGCCCCGAGTGCTCGAATGAACAGGTGAACTCCGAACAACCAGAGGAGCAGCGGGACGGCCGGCCCGTCGGCCGCCGCGTCTTTCTCGGCACCCTCGGCCTGGGCGCGCTCGGCGTCCTCACCGCGCCGGTGCTGCAACGCGGTCTCGAAGGCTTCCTCGGCAGCGTCGCCGGCAAGGACCCCACCGGCCTGACCGGCCTGCTGCCCAACGGCGGCGGCTTCCGCTACTACTCCGTCGCCGCCTCCGTCCCGCACCGGACCGGCGCGGACTACCGCCTCACCATCGACGGTCTGGTCGACCACCCGCGCAGCCACACCCTCGCCGATCTGCGCGCCCTGCCGCAGACCCGCCTGGTCAGGGACGTCCAGTGCGTCACCGGCTGGCGGGTCCCCGGCACCCCGTTCCAGGGCGTACGCCTCTCCCACCTGCTGGACGCGGCCGGCGTCCGCCCCTCCGCCAAGGCCGTCCGCTTCACCTGCTTCGACGGCACCTACACCGAGAGCCTCACCCTCGAACAGGCCCGCCGCCCGGACGTCCTGGTCGCCCTGCGCATGCAGGACAAGGACATCAGCCACGACCACGGCGGCCCCGCCCGCCTCTACGTCGCCCCCATGTACTTCTACAAGTCGGCCAAGTGGCTCTCCGGCATCACGGTCACCGACCGGGTGAAGCCCGGCTACTGGGAGCACCTCGGCTACGACGTCGACGCCTGGGTCGGCCGCTCGAACGGACGCACCGATGAGCCTACGAGCTGAGACCCCGGCCCCGCCGAGCGCCCGCGTCCACCGCTTCACCCGGGCCGAGCGCCTGGTGCACCGGGCCACGGCCGCGCTGATGGGCGCGTGCGTGGTGACCGCGGCCTTCCTCTACGTCCCGCAGCTGGCGGTCATGGTGGGCCGACGGGAACTGGTCGTCCGGATCCACGAGTGCGCGGGCCTCGCCCTGCCGGTGCCCGTCCTGCTGGGCCTGGCCTCCCGCGCCTTCCGCGCCGACCTGCGTTTCCTGAACCGCTTCGGCCCGCACGACAGGGTCTGGCTGCGCGCCGCCCTGCGCCGCGACAAACGCCGCGCCGCGCGTCCCGCCGGCAAGTTCAACGCCGGGCAGAAGGTCTACGCCTCCTGGATCGCGGGCGCCACCCTGGTCATGCTCGGCACCGGCCTGATGATGTGGTTCACCCGTCTCACCCCGCTGATGTGGCGCACCTCGGCGACCTTCGTCCACGACTGGCTGGCCCTGACGATCGGCGTGGTCCTGGCGGGCCACATCGGCATGGCCCTGGGGGACCCGGAGGCGAGACGGGGTCTGCGCACAGGAACGGTGACCGAGGAATGGGCCCGCCGGGAACATCCCCTGTGGCGCCCGTGACGCTCGCCCACGTCCGCTGCCACCGCCGCCTCGGCTCGCCTCGCCCCCCAGAACTCCAGCAGCACCTTGCACGACCGTGCCCGGTCGGCGGCCAGGGCGAAGGCGGACTCGGCCGGGGCCAGGCCGAGGCCCATGCCCCGGCCGGACCCGGTGACCGGCGCCGTACGGCCGCCGATGTCACAGAGGGGGGCGAGCCGTCATCGCCGTCGCGCCCTCGCTCGGCTAGATCACGAGGGACAGCAGCAGGACCAGGCCGCCCGCGACGACCGAGATGATCGTCTCCATCACGGACCAGGTCTTGACGGTCTGCCCCACGGTCAGCCCGAAGTACTCCTTCACCAGCCAGAAACCGGCGTCGTTGACCTGGCTGAAGAAGAGCGAGCCCGCGCCGATGGCGAGGACGAGCAGGGAGGCGTGCGTGGTCGACATGTCGGCCGCGAGCGGCGCGACCAGCCCGGCCGCCGAGACCGTCGCCACCGTCGCCGAGCCGGTCGCCAGCCGGATCGCGACCGCGATCAGCCAGGCCAGCAGCAACGCCGGGATCGACCAGTCCTGGGAGACGTCCAGGATCATCTGGCCCACGCCGGAGTCGATCAGTGTCTGCTTGAAGCCACCGCCCGCGCCCACGATCAGCAGGATGCCGGCGATGGGCATCAGGCCCTTCTCGACGGTCTGCTGGAGCCGGTCCTTGGTGAATCCGGCGGCCCGGCCGAGCGTGAAGAAGCCGACGAGCACGGCGGCGAGCAGGGCGATCAGCGGGGAGCCGACGACGTCGAAGACACGCTGGGTCCGGTCGGCGGGGTCGTCGACGACGATGTCCACCAGTGCCTTGGCCAGCATCAGCACCACCGGCAGCAGCACCGTGCCGAGCGTCGCGCCGAAGCCCGGACGGCGCTCCAGTTCCTCCGAGGTGCGCTGCGGCAGCATCCGGTCGGGCGCCGGCACGTCCACCCAGCGGGCCGCGACCTTCGAGAACAGCGGACCGGCGACGATCACCGTCGGGACGGCGACCAGGATGCCGAGCGCCAGGGTCACGCCCAGGTTGGCCTTGACCGCGTCGATGGCGACCAGCGGGCCGGGGTGCGGCGGGATCAGGCCGTGCATCACGGACAGACCGGCCAGCGCCGGTATCCCGATGCGCATGAGGGAGTAGTTGCCGCGCTTGGCGACCATCAGCACGACCGGGATCAGCAGCACGATGCCGACCTCGAAGAACAGCGGCAGACCGATCACGGAGGCGATCAGCACCATCGCCCACGGCATGGCGCGCCCGCCGGCCTTGGCGAGGATCGTGTCGACGATCTGGTCGGCGCCGCCGGAGTCGGCGAGGAGCTTGCCCAGGATCGCCCCGAGCGCGATCAGGACGCCCACGCCGGCCACCGTGGAGCCGAGCCCGGTGGTGAAGCTGGCGATGGCCTTGTCGAGCGGCGCTCCCGCGGCCGCCCCGAGCACCAGCGACCCGATGGTCAGTGCCAGGAAGGCGTGGAGCTTGAACTTGGTGATGAGCAGGACGATGACGGCGATGCCCACCAGGACGGCGATGCCCAGCTGGGCGTGCCCGGCGGAGGTGATCGGCGCAGGGGCGTCCGCTGCCAGCATCTCGACGCTGAGTCTGGTCACGGGGGTTTCCTTGTGGTTACGGGACTCTTCTGACGGGCGCTACCGGGAGCTGCCCGCGGTGTCGGGAAGTGCCACGAGGGCCCGCACGGCCCGCTCGGTGATCTCCTGAGGACCGCCGCTGACGTCCACGGCCACTCCGGCCTCGTCCGGCTGGAGCGGCTGGAGCGTGGCGAACTGGGAGTCCAGCAGCGCGGTCGGCATGAAGTGCCCCTGCCGCTGCGACATCCGCTCCTCGATCACCTGGCGGTCGCCCGTGAGGTGCAGGAACACGATCCCGGGGGCCACGGCCCGGAGCCGGTCGCGGTACGCCCGCTTCAGCGCCGAACTGCTGACCACTCCGCCCAGTCCGGCCCGGCCGTGCGCCCAGTGCCCGATGGCCTCCAGCCAGGGCCACCGGTCCGCGTCGTCGAGCGGGATCCCGGCCGACATCTTGTCGATGTTGGCCTGCGGGTGGAAGTCGTCGCCCTCGGCGTACGGCACGCCCAGCCGCGCGGCGAGCAAGGGACCGATCGTGGTCTTGCCCGTCCCCGCGACGCCCATCACGACGACGACCTGGGGGGTTCGCATCACTGCCTCGCTGTCTTCCTCGACATCCGACGCCACTGCGGCGTCGCCACACTGAAACCCATTAGGTACGACAAATTCAAGAGTCTGTGACTTATAAGTCTGACTTTTTGCGGCTGTGACACAGGTCGTACGCTGAGTGCATGAGCACACGGGGCCGGGGGCTGCACGGCCATGTACTGGACACCCTCGGTCCGGCGATCACAGCGGGCGAGTACCCGCCGGGCAGCGTCCTGCGCACCGACGAACTGGCACAGCACTTCGAGGTCTCGCGCTCCGTGATGCGCGAGGCGGTCCGCGTGCTCGAATCCATGCACCTGGTCGAGTCCCGCCGCCGCGTGGGCGTCACGGTCCGCCCCAAGGCCGAGTGGAACGTCTACGACCCGCAGGTCATCCGCTGGCGCCTGGCCGGCGCCGACCGGCCGCACCAGCTGCGCTCGCTCACCGTGCTGCGCTCCGCGATCGAACCCGTCGCGGCCGGCCTCGCCGCGCAGCACGCCACGGCCGAGCAGTGCGCCGAACTCACCGAGTGCGCGCTCGGCATGGTGGCCAACTCACGCGGCCGCAGGCTGGAGAAGTACCTCGTCCACGACGTCGCCTTCCACCGGGTCGTCCTCACGGCCTCGGGCAACGAGATGTTCGCCCGCCTCGGGGACGTCGTCGCGGAGGTGCTGACCGGCCGCACCCAGCACGAGGTCATGTTCGAGGACCCCGACCCGGCGGCCGTCACCCTGCACGTGCGGGTGGCCGAGGCGGTCCGCGCGCGCGACGCGGCCCGCGCCGAGGAACTGACCCGGCAGATCACCGTGGGCGCCCTGGAGGAGCTGGACATCCTGGCCCCCTGAGCCCGGCCGCTCGCCGCCCGGGCCCCCGGCCGCTCGCCGTGCGGGGAAGTCCCCGGTCAGTCGTCCGGGAAGCTCCCGGTCACTCGTCCGGGAAGTCCCCGTCCACGTACACCCACGCCCCGTCCACCCGCTCGAACCGGCTCCGCTCGTGCAGCGAGCCGCCCCGGTAGGAGGCGCGGAAGGTCACCGTTCCCGTGGTGTGGAACGCGGACCCGTCGGTGGTGTCCAGGATCTCCAGCCCCGTCCACGTCATCCGCGGATCGAGGTCCAGCCGTCCCGGCCGGGTCCGGGGATGCCAGGTGCGCAGCAGATACCCCGCGTCCCCCGCGACGAACGCGCTGTACCGCGAGCGCATCAGCAGCTCGGCGGTCGGCGCGCTCGCCGGCCCCGCGTGGAAACGACCGCAGCAGGCGTCGTAGGGCCGGGGGAGTCCGCAGGGGCAGGCGCGCGAGGTCATGGACCACATTCTGCCCCCCGACAGGGGAGGCGTCCGCCTGCGGCGGGGTGCACAGTGGAAGAGCCGGCCGGTGTACCGACCCGGGCCGCAGCAGAGGGAGGCGAGAGGGACGATGACCCGACCCGTGAGCAGCCGTCCTCCGGCCGTCAAGGAGTGGCGGCTGAACCTGTACCTGTCCGAGCACGATCCGGACACCACGGCCCGGATCGTCCTGGACACCGGAGACAACGTCCTGGAGAGCCATGCCGAGGCCCGCCGCAACCCCTACGACCAGGCGATCCCGGAGATAGGCGACGAACTCGCCGCCGGCCGCGCGCTCATCGCCATGGGCCGCATCCTGCTGCGCGCCGCCGACGGCGACATGAAGGCGACGGGAGCGGCCGACACGGACGGCCCGGCACCGCTCTGGCTGCCCCGGGAGTGAAGGAGCCCGACCGTGCACTTCAGGAACCGTCTGGACGCGGGACGGCGGCTGGGCCCCCGCCTGGAATACCTGCGCGGCCAGGACGTGGTGGTGCTCGGCCTGCCCAGGGGCGGAGTACCGGTCGCCGCGGCGGTCGCCGAGGCGCTCGACGCACCCCTGGACGTCTGCCTGGTGCGGAAGCTGGGCGTGCCGTACCAGCCCGAGCTGGGCATGGGGGCGATCGGCGAGGACGGCGTACGCGTGATCAACGACGAGGTGCTGCGCGGGACCGGGGTCTCGGCGGCGGACCTCGCCCGGGTCGAGGAGGACGAGCGCCGGGTCCTGGAGGAGCGCGCCGCGCGCTACCGGGGCGCGGCGCCGCCCGTCTCCGTCGCCGGCCGGACCGCCGTGGTGGTCGACGACGGAGTCGCCACCGGCTCCACCGCGCGCGTCGCCTGCCGGATCGCCCGGGCCCGGGGCGCGGCCCGGATCGTGCTGGCGGCCCCCGTGGCCCCGCGGGACGTCGCCCGGCGGCTGGGCGGCGACGCGGACGAACTGGTCTGCCTGCACACCCCGTGGGACTTCGCCGCGGTCGGCCAGTTCTACGCCGACTTCACCCAGGTCGACGACGAGGAGGTCACCGCCTGGCTGCGGCAGGCCGCGGACCGCCACCGGCACACCGCGGGCGCCGCGTCCACCGACCGGGAGGTGACGGTGACGGCCGGTGCCGTACGCCTCGGCGGACGGCTCACCCTGCCCGACGACGCCACCGGCGTCGTCGTCTTCGCCCACGGCAGCGGCAGCAGCCGGCACAGCCCGCGCAACCGGTTCGTGGCCGAGGGGCTGCACCGGGCCGGGCTCGGCACCCTGCTGTTCGACCTGCTCACCGACGCCGAGGAGGCCGACCGGGGCAATGTGTTCGACATCCGGCTGCTGGCCGGCCGGCTGCTGGACGCCACCGGCTGGCTGCGCGAGGAACCCGACGTCGAGGGGCTCGCCATCGGCTGGTTCGGCGCCAGCACCGGCGCGGCCGCCGCCCTGTGGGCCGCCGCCGATCCCGCCGCACGGCCCGCCGCGGTCGTCTCCCGCGGCGGCCGGCCCGATCTCGCCGGAGAACGGCTCGCCGCGGTGAGCGCACCCACCCTGCTCATCGTCGGCGGCGCCGACGAACCGGTCCTCGGACTCAACCGGGAGGCACAGGCCCGGCTCCACTGCGAGAACCGGCTGGTGGTGGTCCCCGGCGCCACCCACCTCTTCGAGGAACCCGGCACGCTGGAGCGGGTGACGGAGGCGGCACGCGACTGGTTCACGGACCACATGGCGCCCGCGCACGTGTAGGCGGGGATCATGCCCGACGGGCTCGTCACCCTGTTCCTCGCCGGGGACGTCATGCTCGGCCGGGGCGTCGACCAGATCCTCCCGCACCCCGGCGATCCCGTCCTGCACGAGGACTACGTGCACGACGCCCGCGAGTACGTCGCCCTGGCGGAGGCCGCCAACGGACCCGTACCCCGGCCCGTGGACCCCGCCTGGCCCTGGGGCGACGCCCTGCCCGTGCTGGAGCGGGCCGCGCCGGACGTCCGGGTGATCAACCTGGAGACCGCCGTCACCGGGGACGGCGAGTTCGCCCCGGGCAAGGGCGTCCACTACCGCATGCACCCCGCCAACCTCCCCTGCCTCGCGGCGGCCCGCCCCGACGTCTGCGTCCTCGCCAACAACCACGTGCTCGACTTCGGGCCCTCCGGCCTGGGGGAGACGCTGGACCGTCTCGCCGCGGCCGGGGTGCGCACCGCCGGAGCGGGCCGGGACCGGGCCGCGGCATGGCGGCCGGCGGCCGTCCCGCTGCGGACCGGCGGACGCGTCCTGGTCTTCTCCTTCGGCATGCCGTCCAGCGGGATCCCGCACAGCTGGGCCGCCACCGCCGAACGCCCCGGCGTGGCCTTCGTCGCCGCGCCGACCGCGACCGCCGCGGCCGACTTCGCCGACCGTCTGCGCCGGGTCGCGCGGCCGGGCGACATCGTCGTCGCCTCCGTCCACTGGGGCCCCAACTGGGGCTACACCGTCCCCCGCAACGAGGTCCGCTTCGCCCACGCGCTGATCGACGCCGGCGCCGACGTCGTCCACGGGCACTCCTCCCACCATCCGCGTCCCCTGGAGGTGTACCGCGACCGGCTCGTCCTGTACGGCTGCGGCGACCTCGTCGACGACTACGAGGGCATCGGCGGCCACGAGCGCTACCGCGACGACCTGCGGCTGCTGTACCTGACCTCGGTCGCACCCGGCACCGGCCGGCTGACCGGGCTGCGGATGGTGCCGCTCCGGGCCCGCCGGCTGCGCCTGGAGCACGCCTCGGCCGACGACACCGCGTGGCTGCGCACCGTCCTCGACGGATACGGCCGCGGTCACGGCACCCGGGTCGAGCCCGCGGACGACGGCACCCTGACGATACGGTCCCTGCGCACGGACGCACCGCGCTGAGGGGAGGGCGGCGCAGGGCGGCACTCCGGCGACACGGCCCCCGGACGCGCCGCGCCGAGGCCGCTGTTCAGCGCCGCCCGCCCGCGTGCAGGAACCGGCGCAGCCGGGTCAGCGGCCATGTGTTGATCACGTCGTCCGGCGTCAGCCAGCCGCGCTGCGCGGTGCCGACGCCGTAGCGCAGCTGCCCCAGGTGCGGGACGGAGTGCGCGTCGCTGTTCACGGCGAACCTCACCCCGTGCTCCCGGGCCCGCAGGATGTCCTCGTCGCGCAGGTCCAACCGGTCCGGCTGGGCGTTGACCTCCAGCGCGGTACCCGTGCGCGCGCACGCCGCGAACACCTCGTCCCAGTCCGCGTCGACGCCCGCCCGTCTGCCGATCAGCCGGGTCGTGGGATGCCCGATGATGTGGACGTACGGGTTCTCGCAGGCCCGCACCAGCCGGCGGGTCATCGCCCCGCGGTCCAGGTCGAAGTGCGAGTGCAGCGAGGCCACGCACAGATCGAAGCCGGCCAGGAACGCCTCCGGCCAGTCCACCTCGCCGTCCGGGCCGATGTTCAGCTCGATGCCGTGCAGCAGCCGCATCCGGCGCCGGGTGCCGTCCAGCTCCCGCACCCGTTCCCGCTGCGCGAGGATCTTCTCCTCCGTCATGCGCTGCATGTACAGGTCGGGCGCGTGGTCGGTGACCGCGTAGTACGCGTGACCGCACGCGGCGGCGGCCTCCACCATCGCCTCCAGCGAGGCCAGGCCGTCCGTGAGATCGGTGTGCGTGTGCAGATCGCCGCGGATGTCCCGCTCGGTCACCACCTCGGGCAGCTCGCCGTGCAGCGCCGCCTCGATCTCCCCGCGGTCCTCGCGCAGCGTCGGCGGGATCCAGGGCAGGCCGAGCCGCGCGTACACCTCCTCCTCGGTGCGGGACGCCACCGCGACACCGCTGCCGGTGTCGAACAGGCCGTACTCGGAGAGCTTCAGCCCCAGGTGCACGGCGAGCGTCCGGGTGCGGATGTTGTGCGCCCTGGACCCGGTGAAGTACTGCATCGCGGCACCCCACGACTCCGCCGGCACCACCCGCAGATCGACCTGGAGCCCCCGGGCGGTGCGCACCGACGTCTTCTTCGTGCCCCGCGCGACGACCTCGGCGGTGACCGGCAGTTCGCACAGCGCGTCCATGAACGGCGCCGACCTGCCGGCCGCGACCAGCACGTCCAGGTCGCCGACGGTCTCCCGCATCCGGCGCAGCGAGCCGGCGTACGCACACCGCTCGCAGCCCGGCACCCCGGACAGCGCGCCCACGATCTCCTCGGCGGTGTCCAGCGCCGCCGCCAGCGGCACCCGCCCGCCCGCTCGCCGGAGCAGCTCGATGCCGTGCCGGATGTTGTCCTGCGTCTTCTCGCCGAAGCCCCTCAGATCGGCCAGCGCGTCCGCCTCGATGGCCGCGGCCAGCTCGCTCACCGACGAGATGTGCAGGTCCTCGTAGAGCCGCAGCGCCTTCTTCGGACCCAGGGTCGGGATCGTGATCAGCTCGCGCACCCCGGCGGGGATCCGCGCCCGGCGCTCCTCGACCACCGCCATCGTGCCCGTGCGCAGGTACTCGATCACCTTCTCGGCGATCGACCGCCCCACGTTCGGGATCTCCCGCAGTCCGTCGGCGTCCAGCGTGGAGATGTCGGCCGGATGTCCGCCGATCGCCCGCGCCGCCTTCTCGTAGGCGCGCGCCTTGAAGGCGTCGCCTCCGGTGATCGCGACGAGATCGGCGTACTCCCGCAGGAGCGCCTCGACCTCGTCGTTGGGCCGGGCCACGGAAGACCGGTTCAGGCCTTCGCGTAGACCCTCTCCACGAAGCCGGCCAACTGCCGCTCCGTCACATGCGCGGCCAGATCGGCCTCACTGATCATGCCGACGAGCCGCTTGTTCCGGATGACCGGCAGCCGGCGTATCTGGTGGCTCTCCATCTCCTCCAGCACCTGGTCCACGCTCGCGTCCGCGTCGATCCAGCGCGGGGTGCCCTGCACCAGATCGCCGCACGTCACCCTTGCCGGATCGTGGCCCTTGGCCACGCACTTCACGACGATGTCGCGGTCCGTGATGATGCCGGCCATCCGCTCGTCGGGGCCGCTGACGGGCAGCGCGCCCACGTCCAGCCGGGCCATCAGCTGAGCGGCACGGTCGAGGGTCTCGGTCGCCGGTATCCACTGGGCACCGGCGTGCATGATGTCTGCGGCGGTCGTCATGGGTCGAACCTCCGGGGAGCACACGCCCCCACGGACAGCGAGGGCGTCCTCCTTCCACCGTACGAGCGTGTCCGCGTCCCCGCGCGACGTCCCGGACGGGTAGCGCCCGACGGGCTAGCCGGCCGCCCGGGTGCCGGGCGTCGGCAGCGGCGGCAGCGCCGTCCCGTACACCCAGGCGTCGAACAGGCCGTCCAGCGGCTCGTCCGTGAAACGGGCCACGTGCGCGGTGAACACCGGCGTCGTCACCGACCCGTTCCGGTGCGTCCGCACCCAGCCGCGCACCATGCGGAAGAACGCCTCGTCGCCCAGCGCGCAGCGCACCGCGTGCAGGGCCAGCCCGCCCCGCTCGTAGACCCGGTCGTCGAACATCGCCTTGCGGCCCGGGTCGGCCAGCTCCAGATCCTGCGGCAGCGAAGCCAGCAACCGGTGTGCGGCGGCGGCCAGTTGCTGCGCGCTGCGACCGCCCGAGCGCTCGGACCACAGCCATTCGGCGTACTTGGCGAACCCCTCGTTCAGCCAGATGTGCCGCCAGTCGGCGATGGACACACAGTTGCCGAACCACTGGTGCGCCAGCTCGTGCGCCACCAGCCGTTCCGAACCCCGGGCGCCGTCCACGTGGTTGGAGCCGAACAGCGACAACCCCTGCGCCTCGACGGGCACATCGAGTTCCTCCTCGGTCACCGCGACCGCGTAACTGTCGAACGGGTACGGCCCGAACAGCTCCTGGAACAGCTCCATCATCGCGGGCTGCCGCGCGAAGTCCCGGGAGAACTCCGGGAGCAGCTGCGCCGGGATGTGCCCGTGCTGCGGGACACCGCCCGGTCCCGGATCGCCCAGCAGCACCGTCTGGAGCTTGCCGATCGCCAGCCCGACGAGATAGCTGGACGTGGGCGCGGACTGCTCGTACACCCAGGTCGTCGTCGAGGCCTTCGTCGTACGGGTCAGCAGGCGCCCGCCCGCGACCACCGCGTACGCGGACGGCGTGGTGACCGAGAGCTGGTACGACGCCTTGTCCGCGGGCCGGTCGTTGCACGGATACCAGGACGGCGCCCCGATCGGCTGGCTCGCCACCAGCGCCCCGTCCGCCAGCTCCTCCCAGCCGAGCCCGCCCCAGGGGCTGGCCACCGGCTGGGGGTTGCCGGACCAGTGCACCTCGACCGTGAACGCGGCCCCGGCCCGGACGGGCTTGGCCGGGCGGACGCGCAGCCTGCCGCCGCGGTGCGTGTAGTGCGGCTGCCGGCCGTCCACCCGGATCCGGCCGATCCTGAAGTCGGCCAGGTTCAGCTGGAACTCGGTGAGCGCCGCCCGTCCCGCGATGGCGTTGATCCGGGCGGTGCCGGCCAGCCGGTTCGGGTCCGGGCGGTAGTCCAGCGCGAGTTCGTAGCGGTGCACCCGGTAGCGGGCGTCACCGTTGTCCGGGAAGTACGGGTCCCGGCCGGCCGTCTGCTGAACTGCCACTGCTGTGTCCGCTCCCTGCGCTGTGCCACCCCTGCGGTGCCCCGCCCACCGGACCCGAGTGGCCCGTGCTCACGGACGCCATGCCTCGATCGGATTGCCGAGCCAGCGGGTGTCGTCCGGGACGGACTCCGCGGCCATGACGAGCGACGCGGGACCCAGGGTCGTACGAGCCCCGACCGTGCTGCCGGGCAGCACGATCCCGCCAGGGCCCAGGGTGGCGCCCTCACGGAGGACCACAGTATCCGTCCGCAAGATCCGGTCGTGGAAGAGGTGAGTCTGCAGCACGCAGCCGCGGTTCACGGTGGCCGCGTCCCCCAGGGTCACCAGGTCCGCCTCCGGCAGCCAGTAGCTCTCCACCCAGACGCCCCGGCCGATGCGCGCGCCGAGCCCGCGCAGCCACGCCGTCATCACCGGCGTCCCCGGCACCGCCCCGGCCAGCCACGGCACCGCCAGCACCTCGACGAACGTGTCCGCCAGCTCGCCCCGCCACACGAAGGAACTCCACAGCGGATGCTCCCCGGCCCGGTGCCGCCCCACCAGCAGCCACTTCGCCGCGACCGAGACGACCGCCGCCGCGCCGCCCGCCGCCAGCAGCACCAGCCCCGACAGGGCCCACGCCCACGTCCCCAGCGCGCACAGCGCCACCACCGTCGCCGCGGCCAGCGCCGCCGAGCACAGCACCGGCACGAACCGGCACAGCTCCACCAGCGCGCGCGCCCACAGCAGCCGGGCCGGCGGGTCGTACGTACGGCTCTGATCCCCGCCGGCGGCACTGCGCGGCAGCCGCACCGGCGGCAGCCCCAGGTACGACGTGCCCTTCTTGGCCTTCTTCGGCGTCGCCGAGAGCACGCCCACCAGGCCGCCGTCCGGCACGCTCCGCCCCGGCGCGGTCATCCCGGAGTTCCCGAGGAACGCCCGCCGCCCGATCTCCGCACGCCCGATCCGGACCCAGCCGCCGCCCAGCTCGTACGGCGCCGTCAGCGTGTCGTCCGCCAGGAAGGCACCGTCGCCGACAGTCGTCAGGCTCGGCAGCGCCAGCACCGTCGACACCTCGGCACGGCGCCCGATCCGCATCCCCAGCAGCCGCAGCCACACCGGCGTGACCAGACCGGCGTACAGCGGGAACAGCACCTGACGGGACCGGTCCATCAGCTGTGTCACGGTCCATGCCTGCCAGCCGACCCGGCCGTGCGTCGGATACGTGCCCTCGCGCAGCCCCAGGCCGAGCAGCCGGACGGGGACCAGGATCTTCAGCGCGTACACCAGCCCGAAGACCAGCGTGGCCGGGACGAGCGCGAACGCGACTCCCCCCAGGGCCTCCGCGAGTCCGGTCCCGGGCGCCACGAAGACACGGGCGACCATCAGCGCGGCCACCACCGCCGACACCGGCATGGCGCTCAGCGCGACGCCCGTCACGCCGTACACCACCTGCCACCGCCTGCTCCGCCGCGGGCGTTCCTTCGGCCAGTTGCGCTTGGCCTTGCCGAGCTTGACCGCGGGCGCGCCCGCCCACCGCTGACCGGTGGGCACCTGCCCGGTCACCGCCGACCCCGGCGCCACCTCCGCCCGCTTGCCGACCCGCGCCCCCGGGAACAGCATGCTGCGCGTCCCCACGACGGCGTGCGCGCCGACCCTGACCGGGCCGACCTCCAGACGGTCGCCGTCCAGCCAGTACCCGGACAGGTCGACCTCGGACTCGACGGCCGCGCCCCGGCCCAGCCTGAGCATCCCGGTGACCGGCGGCAGCGAGTGCAGGTCCACCTCGGGTCCGACCTTGGCGCCCAGCGCCCGCGCATACCGCTCCAGCCAGGATCCGGTCAGCTCGGTCGCCCCGCTGAACTCGGCCAGCCGCTCGGCCGCCCACAGCCGCAGGTGCACGCTCCCGCCGCGCGGGTACCGCCCGGGTGTCACACCCCGCAGCAGCAGCCGCGCCCCGCCCGCCGCCAGCGCGATCCGCCCCGGCGGGGTGAAGAACAGCAGCACACCGGCGACGAGCAGCCACCAGGGGGCCGTGGGCAGCCAGGGGTAGCCGGGCAGCAGGTTCCCGGCCGTGGCCAGGACCAGCGTCCAGCGCAGCCCGAGCAGCGTGACCAGCGGGAGCAGCAGGAGCAGCTGGACGACCTGGGCGCGCACCGGCACCGGGGCGACGGCGCGCCGGGCGCCGTCGTCCTGCGCCGAGGCCTCCAGCCGCCGGGCCAGCTTGCGCAGGACGGGCTGCTGGTAGACGTCGAGGACGGCGGCGCTCGGGTAGCGGGCGCGCAGCCGGGTGGTGAGCTGGGCGGCGGCCAGGCTGCCGCCGCCGATCGCGAAGAAGTCGTCGGAGGCGCCGGTCACCGGGATGCCCAGCACCTCCGCCCACTGCTCGGCGAGCCAGGCCTCGGTGCCGTACAGGTCGGCCCGGGGCGTCTCCACCCCCTCCAGCGGCCACGGCAGGGCGCCCCGGTCCACCTTCCCGGAGGTCCGCGTCGGCAGCTCGGCGACGGGCGCGAGCAGCGGCACGAGAGCGGCGGGCAGCGCGGCGCGCAGCTTCTCGACGGCGGCGGCCCGGTCCCAGCCGTCCTGGGTCACCACATAGCCGACGAGGAGCTGATTGCCACTGCGGGCGGTGCGCACGGCGGCGGCGGCCCCGGCGACGCCGGGCAGCGCCTGCAGCGCGGCGTCCACCTCGCCCAGCTCGATCCGCCGCCCGCCGAGCTTGATCTGCTCGTCGGCCCGCCCCAGGAAGATCAGGCCCTCGGGCTCGGCCCTGACCAGGTCACCGCTCCGGTACGCCCGTTCCCAGCCCAGCGAGGGCAGCGGCGCGTACTTCTCCGCGTCCTTCTCTGGGTCCAGATAGCGCGCGAGACCGACCCCGCCGATCACCAGCTGCCCGCTGTCGCCCAGGGCCACGGGCTCCCCGGCCTCGTCGACGACGGCGAGTTCCCAGCCGTGGAGCGGCAGTCCGATCCTGACGGGCTCCTCGCCCGTCAGCAGCGCCGCACAGGCCACGACGGTCGCCTCGGTCGGCCCGTAGGTGTTCCACACCTCGCGCCCCTCGGTGACCAGCCGCTGCGCCAGCTCGGGCGGGCAGGCCTCGCCGCCGAAGATCAGCAAACGGACGTCGTTGAGGGTCTCGGGATCCCAGAGCGCGGCCAGCGTGGGCACGGTCGAGACCACGGTGATCTCCTGCTCGACCAGCCAGGGCCCGAGATCGGCACCGCTCCTGACCTGCGACCGCGGCACGGGTACCAGACAGGCGCCGTACCGCCAGGCCAGCCACATCTCCTCGCAGGACGCGTCGAAGGCGACGGAGAGCCCCGCCATGACCCGGTCCCCGGGCCCGATCGGCTCCTCGGTGAGGAACAGCGCGGCCTCGGCGTCCACGAAGGCGGCGGCGCTGCGGTGCGTGACGGCGACGCCCTTGGGCTTCCCGGTGGACCCGGAGGTGAAGATGACCCAGGCGTCGTGGCCGGTGCCGGGGCGGGCGGCCGGGGCTCCGGCGGCACCGCCGACGGTGATCCGCCGCCCCTCCCCGACGACGGCCCGCACCTCCGCCTCGCCGAACACCAGCTCGGCCCGCTCGTCCGGGTCCTCGGCGTCGACGGGGACGTAGGCGGCACCGGCGGCGAGGACCGCGAGGACGGCGACGTACAGCTCGTTGGTCCCCGAGGGAACCCGCACCCCGACCCGGTCCCCGAGCCCCACCCCCGCCTCGG
The DNA here is from genome assembly GCF_055600785.1 of Streptomyces sp. NPDC038200. NCBI lineage: Bacteria > Bacillati > Actinomycetota > Actinomycetes > Kitasatosporales > Streptomycetaceae > Streptomyces > Streptomyces sp. NPDC038200. Next base: position 346,875 of record NZ_JBVJYH010000005.1, on the reverse strand, counting down.
CGAGCCGCAGCCGCAGCCGTTCCACCTCCACGGCCAGCGCACGGTAGGTGAGGCGCTGGGTGCCGTCGTCCAGGGCGAGTTCGTCCGGGTACGACCGTACGGACGCGTCGAAGACGTCGACCAGCGTGCGCGGCGAGGCGGCCGGCCCCGCGGAGAAACGCGCCCTGTCGCCGAACCGCTCGATCCCGGCGCTCAACTCTTCGTCGAGCAGGCCGAGATCGCCGCCCTCCTGTGTGGCCGCCATCAGGTCCTCACCTCTCGAACCCGGAAGCCTCCGGGGCGCCGGCGGGCCCGCAGGTCTGCCTGGGGTTGTTCCGTTCTGGCGCGAACAAGCCCCATACTCTACTGCTCGGCCGACTTCGGCCCGTCCTGTCGGCCAACCGGCGGCAACCGCGAGGTGACGCGCAGCCACCGGACCGGCCGTCACGACCTGGGCTTCGTCCGCCGCCGCGAGACCTCGCCCACATTCCCCCCGGACCGACGCCGTCGGACGGTTCGGACTGCTTCCGTCGGGGGCGAACCACGTAGGGGGGCGGGCGGCGACACCCGCGACGAGTGCAACGACAGCCGCCACGAGTGAGACGACATCCGCGACGGGGTCACGACATCCGCGGCTGGGAAACGACGAACAGCCCCTCGAAGAGAGGGGCTGCTCGATCTGTGTCCGAGGGGGGACTTGAACCCCCACGCCCGATAAAGGGCACTAGCACCTCAAGCTAGCGCGTCTGCCATTCCGCCACCCGGACAAGGTGTCTGTCGTGCGAGTTCTCCCTTTCGGCGGGGTTTCCCTCGCGGCGACGAAGGAAACATTACCAGGCTTTCGGGGGTGGCTGATCACCCCCCGGTCCCGCGCGGGCCGCAGATGAACACGGTGTGTCGGGCCGGGACCGGTCTTGGGCCCGGGGCGGGGCCGGAGAGAGGATGAGGGGGACCACCAGCAGTGACAGCGGGAGGAAGCAGCGTGAGCGAGACGGACACGGCCAGGAGCGTCACCGGTGAGGACGAGGTCGTGGACCTCTGCCGCGAGCTGATCCGGTTCGACACCAGCAACTACGGCGACCATTCCGGCCCGGGCGAGCGCAAGGCCGCCGAGTGGGTCGCCGAGAAGCTCGCCGAGGTCGGCCTGGAACCGAAGATCTACGAGTCGCACCCCGGCCGCGCCTCCACGGTGGCCCGCATCGAGGGCGAGGACCCGTCCCGGCCCGCGCTGCTCATCCACGGCCACCTGGACGTCGTACCGGCCAACGCCGTCGACTGGACCCACGACCCCTTCTCCGGCGAGATCGCCGACGGATGCGTGTGGGGGCGCGGGGCCGTCGACATGAAGGACATGGACGCGATGACCCTCGCGGTCGTCCGCGACCGGCTGCGCAGCGGGCGCCGGCCCCCCCGCGACATCGTGGTCGCCTTCCTCGCCGACGAGGAGGCGGGCGGCACGTACGGTGCCCGTCACCTGGTCGACCACCACCCCGAGCTGTTCGAGGGCGTCACCGAGGCGATCAGCGAGGTCGGCGGCTTCTCCTTCACCGTGAACGAGAAGCGGCGGCTCTACCTGATCCAGACGGCCGAGAAGGGCATGCACTGGATGAAGCTCACCGTGGCCGGGACCGCCGGACACGGGTCGATGATCCACCGCGACAACGCGATCACCGAGCTGTCCGAGGCCGTCGCCCGGGTCGGTCGGCACACGTTCCCGGTGCGGGTCACCAAGACCACCCGGGCCTTCCTCGACGAACTGGGCGACGCGCTCGGCACCGAGCTGGACCCGGAGGACATGGAGTCCACCCTCGCCAAGCTCGGCGGCATCGCCAAGCTGATCGGCGCGACCCTGAGCAACACCGCCAACCCCACCCAGCTGACCGCCGGCTACAAGGTCAACGTCATTCCGGGCGAGGCCACCGCCCACATCGACGGCCGGTTCCTGCCCGGACACGAGGAGGAGTTCCTCGCCGACCTCGACCGGCTCCTCGGCCCGAAGGTCCGGCGCGAGGACGTCCACTCCGACAAGGCGCTGGAGACCAGCTTCGACGGCGCCCTGGTGGAGGCCATGCAGTCCGCGCTGCTCGCCGAGGACCCGACCGCCAAGGCGATCCCGTACATGCTCTCCGGCGGCACCGACGCCAAGTCCTTCGACGACCTCGGCATCCGCGGCTTCGGCTTCGCCCCGCTGAAGCTGCCCCCGGAGCTGGACTTCGCCGGCATGTTCCACGGCGTGGACGAGCGTGTCCCGGTGGACGGACTGCAGTTCGGCGTCCGGGTGCTCGACCGGTTCATCGACGCGTCGTGACGCTCCGCCCGGGAGTAATCGGGCGCGCGTACGAGATCGACTGAGAAGGGTGAATGCGACGATAAGTTCGTAGCTTCATTAGTTCCTCCTCGTTGCAGTTGATGTGATCCCGAACCTTGGGGTCGCATTGCCAACTAGGAGGAATAATGATCAAGAAGGTCGTCGCCGCTGCGGCTGCCACCGGTGGTCTCGTTCTCGCGGGTGCGGGCCTCGCCGTCGCCGACTCCGGTGCCCAGGGTGCCGCCGTGCACTCCCCGGGCGTCGTGTCCGGCAACGTCATCCAGGTTCCCGTGCACGTCCCGGTGAACGTGTGCGGCAACACGATCAACGTGATCGGGCTCCTGAACCCCGCCTTCGGCAACACCTGCTTCAACAAGTGACGCCGGCTCCCTGAGGGGCGTCCTTTTACGAGTCGTCGGCCCCGGAGTGCGCGCCATGCGCTCCGGGGCCGACCGCTCTTCCGAGAACGAAGGCATGGAAGGCAGGGGGGATCTCAGCATGCGACAGGGCACGCGCAAGGGCCTGATGACCATGGCCGCCGCGACCGGCGTGATCGCCGCCGCGAGCGGCTACGCACACGCCGACTCGGGCGCGGCGGGCGCCGCCGGGGGCTCACCCGGCGTACTGTCCGGCAACACGGTGCAGGTGCCGGTGCACGCGCCGGTGAACATCTGCGGCAACACCGTGGACGTCGTCGGACTCCTCAACCCGTCGGTGGGCAACACATGCGCCCACCACGACGGCACTTCGGGGGGCCACCACAACGGCTCCGGCGGCTCGCAGGCGGGCGGCCACACCGGCGGCTCGCCGGGCGTGGGGTCCGGCAACACCGTGCAGGTGCCGATCGACGTCCCGGTGAATGTGTGCGGCAACAGCGTCGACGTCATCGGGGTCGGCAACGCCACCACGGGCAACGACTGCGCGAACGACGGCGGGTACGGCAACCCGCCCGGGAAGCCGGGACACCCGGGGGAGCCGGGGCATCCGGGCACGCCGGGGGAGCCGGGGCACCCCGGGAAGCCGGGTGAGCCCGCTCACCCCGGGACGCCGGGGCACCCGGGGACGCCGGGGCACCCGGGCACCCCTGGTCACCCGGGCAACCCCGGCACCCCGGACCGGCCGGGTGGGCCGGGCCACTCCGGAACGGGCACCCAGGGCGGCTCCACGGGGCACGGTGCGTCCCAGGTCGAGACGGAGACGGGTCACTCCACCCGGCCCGTGACCGCGGCCCAGCTCGCGCACACGGGCAGTGAGGTGCCGCTGGGCATCACGCTGCCGGTCGGCGCGGGCGCGTTGCTCGCGGGCGCGGTGCTCTACCGCAAGGCCCGGGCCGGGGTGTAGGACCGGGCCCGGCGCGAAGCGCGACGGCGGTGCCGCCCCGAACAGCTCCGCACGCCGCGTGAACCAGGCCGTACGCCCCGGAAACGGAGCGGGCCCCGCCGTCCGGCGGGGCCCGCTCCGTCATCTGTCCGCACTCACCATGTCGCGCGCACCTGGCGGATGATCCGCCGGCGCAACCGCACCTTGCGGCTGCCGTCGCGCAGCAGGCTCAGGCGGTCCAACTCCCAGTGTCCGTACTCGGCATGGTCCGTCAGCAGGCGCGTAGCCTCCTTGCGGGAGACCCCGCGAGGAACGTACACGTCGACAAATTCGTATTCCGGCATCGCATCTATTGTGCGGGCTGGTGCCCGGTACGGATAGCGTCTGCACTATGTCTGATGCTGCGCAGCCCACCGCTGCCGAGGTACGCGCCGCCGCCGACGCGGTCAAGACCGCGCTCGACCGTCATCTGGCTGCGATCGAACGCAGGTCAGGGGAGGACGACCCTGCTGTCTCCGAGGCGTTCAACCAGCTGGCCGCTGCCGCGGAGGCGTACGACGAGCTGCTCTACGACCGCTATGACGAGGTCACCCCCTTCGAGATCCCCGGCGCGGAGGACACGCTGCCGCCGTACGCGGGCCCCGAGGAACCGAACGCGATCAGTGTGCTGATCCGCCGCGACTACACCGTGGCGGAACCCCAGCGGCTGCTGTCGCAGGCCCAGCGGGTCGAGGCGGCGGAGTACGACGACGGCGTGGACGACGACGATGCCGCCCGGACCGTGCCCGGGGCGCTGGGCATCCTCTTCGGCGAGTTCGAACCGGACGAGATCGCCTCCCGGCACAAGGAGTTCGGTCTGGAGGAGGGCGACTCCACGCTCTGGGTCACCGCGGCCGAGGAGCCGCCCGAGGCCGGGGAATGGCTGGAGAGCCCCTTCGAGCAGGTCGATCCGCAGCAGGTGGTGTGCCGGTTCGACGTGAGCGCGGTGTTCGACGACGAGATCTCCGACGAGGACGAGGTCTCCGACGGCGAGGACGACGACGAGCTGGACTTCGTCGACGAGGACGACGAGGAACTGGAGCGGCTCGACGCCGAGAAGTGAGACGGGCCCGGCACCGCCGTGAGCCCCCGAGGCCCACGGCGGCGCCGTGAGCCCCCGGTACGGCACCGCCGGTTCCCGTCGGCACGGCCCGTCGCCGCCGCCGGGAAGGACTCAGTCCTCCTGCGGCCGCAGCAACGTCCGCAGACGGGTCGTGCGGGGCTTGGCCGGGATCTCCGCGACCGCCTTCGGCAGCGCCTGCTCCACCCCGTGGACCACCGACAGGTGCCGCTCCGCCCGGCCGAACGCCGTGTACACCCAGGGGCGGCTGAGAGCCGGCGCGGCGTCACCGGGCAGGACCACGACCACCGCCGGCCAGCGGGTGCCCGCCGCCTGGTGCGCGGTCAGCGCCCAGCCGTGCCGGACACCGCCCTCCACCCGCTCCCGCGGGACGACCACGGGGACGCCGGCGCAGGACAGATGCAGTCCGTCGGCATCGGCCTTCACCACCACGCCCGGCACCGTGCGCCCCGGCGCGGGGGAGTAGGCGATCCGGTCACCGGGGTCGAAGCCGCCGAAGCGGCCGGGGCCGGGGTTGAGGCGCTCCTTGAGCGCGGAGTTGAGGGCACGGGTGCCCGCGGCGCCGCCGTGGCCCGGGGTGATCACCACCGTCTGGTCGGCCGGGACACCGATCGCCCGCGGCACCGAGTCGGCGACCAGCTGCACCGTACGGTGCACGGCCTCGCCGGCGTCCCGCACGGGCACGATGACGATCTCCTTGCCGGGAGCGGCGACCTGGTTCAGCTCGCCGATGCCGATGCCGGAGACCAGCTCGCCGAGGGGGCCGCCGTCCGGGACGCGGGAGGCGGTCGCCGGGCAGACCCGGGCCGCGAGCAGGTCGGCGAAGACCCGGCCCGGACCGGCCGACCACAGCACCCCCGGGTCGCCGCTGAGCACCAGCCGGGCCCCGTCGGGCAGCGACTCGACCAGCATCGCGGCGTTCTCCACGTCGAGCTGGGGCGCGTCCGGCACGATCAGCAGGTCGAGCTCCAGGGCGCCGTCCGCGTCGCGGCCCGGGCCCTCCGCGCCGGACAGCAGACCGGCGACCGTGACCACTCCCTGCTCCGCGGGATCCCCGTCCGGCCGTGCCGCCAGCCGCCGGCACCCGTCCGGGGTGTGGCAGGCGGCGAAGGCCCGCAGGCCCGCGGCGCGGGCGGCGGTGAGCAGCGCGGCCGGTTCGGCGCGGGCCGCCTCCCCGCCGGTGTGCAGCACCAGGCCGTGCCCGGCGACCGCGCGGGCCAGCTCGGCCGCACCCCCGGACAGCGCGGCGGCGGCCGCCTCCCACGCCTGTTCCGCCTCCACGGCCGGTGAGCCCACCAGCCGGGCCAGGCCGTCGGCGAGGCTCTCCTCGGCCAGCGCGTACCGCTCCAGGCCGACCAGGACCCGGACCGGCCGCTCCTGCTCCTCGTCGGTGTCCTCGGGCGCGGGGGCGCCGGGCTCCTCCAGCGCGTCCTGGAACACCAGTGCGTCACCCTCGGCGAGCGCACCCTGCACCGCCGCGTCCGGGTCCGGCACGCCCTGCCGGTCCAGCGCGGCGGTCAGCGTGGCCAGCTCCAGGGCGGTGTGCCCGGCCACGGCAGCCTGCTCCAGCAACCACACCGTCATCGCGCGGCCCCGACGCTCGTCGTCCGGGCCGCAGGCGGCGCCGATCAGCGCCCGCGCGAAGCCGTCGGCCTGCTCCGGCCGGACCCCGCCGACCCGGAGCAGCTGCCAGGGGTCGTCCCGGAGCACGGTGTCGGCGCCCTCGCCGAGAGCCGAGGCCACCTGCGGGGCCAGGCTGTCGGGCGCGCCGCCCTCGGTCAGCACACGGCGCACGGCGTCGACGGCCGCCGGCGCGGGGGCGCTGGGCGCGACCGGTGCGGCCGGCGCGGGCTGGGGCCTGCGCACCGGCTCGGGGGCGGGGCGGCGCGGCGCCGGCGCGGGCTCCGCGAACACCGTGGCCACCGGCTTCTCACCGCTCTCCACGGCCCGGACCGCGGCGAGCAGGTCGGCCGCCTTGCCGCTGAGCCCGGCGCCGCCGACGATCGGGCCCCTCTTCTCGGCCTTGCGCCGCTCGATCCGCTCGCGCTCGATCCGCTGCGCGGCCAGCTCGGCCTCCGCCGCGGACAACTCGCCGGCGGCGGCACCGTCCTCGGCGGCGGCCGAGGAAGCGGCGTCCCCGGAGGCGTCCCCGCCGGCGCCGTCCCCGGCAGCGGAATCCTCCGCGCCGCCCAGTTCCTCCGCGAGGCCCGGGCTCTCCGCGTCGCTCGGGTCCTCCGCGTCGCTCGGGTCCTCCGCGTCGCTCGGGCTCTCCGCGTCGCCACGGATATCCGGGCCGCCCGGCTCCTCCGCGCCGCTCGCCCGTTCCGTGCCCCGGGCAGCGGTGCCCTCGGCGGTGCCCTGGTCCGGGGCCTCACGGGTGTCCGGCGTACCCGGCCCGGCTTCCTCCGTGGTCTCCGGCTCCGTGCTCACAGCGTGCTCCAGTCGTGATCGGGATAGCGGTGCACGGGCGCCGACACATCGTCCAGCGCCCTGCAGATCTCGTCAGGAAGACTAAGGGCCTCCACTGACAATGCCGCCGTGAGCTGCTGCGCGTTGCGCGAGCCGACGATCGGCGCGGCCACCCCGGGCCGGTCCCGGACCCAGGCGAGGGCCACCTGGAGCGGGGTGACCGCGAGCCCGTCGGCGGCGGTCGTCACCGCGTCCACGATGCGGGTCGCCGTGTCGTCCAGATACGGCTCGACGAACGGCGCCAGGTGCTCGGAGGCGCCGCGCGAGTCCGGTGGAGTGGCGTGCCGGTACTTCCCGGTCAGCACGCCCCGGCCGAGCGGGGAGGAGGGCAGCAGACCCACGCCGAGGTCGAGCGCGGCCGGCAGCACCTCGCGCTCCGCGCCCCGTTGCAGCAGCGAGTACTCCAGCTGCGTGCCGGCCAGCCGGGTGCGGGTGCCCGGCGCGGCGAGCTGCCAGGTCGCGGCCTTGGCCAGCTGCCAGCCGCAGAAGTTGGAGACGCCGGCGTACCGGGCCCGGCCGCTGCTCACCGCGATGTCGAGAGCCTGGAGCGTCTCCTCCAGCGGGGTGGCGGGGTCGTAGGCGTGGACGTGCCACAGGTCGACGTAGTCGGTGCCGAGCCGGGCGAGGGAGGCGTCGAGAGCGGCGAGCAGATGGCCGCGGGAGCCGTCGAAACGGCGGTCGGGGTCGGGCACGCTGCCCGCCTTGGTGGAGACGACCAGGTCCCGGCGAGGCACCAGGCCGTCCATGAGCTGCCCGAGCAGATACTCCGCCTCCCCGTCGCCGTACACGTCCGCGGTGTCGACGAGGGTGCCGCCGGCCTCCCAGAACGCCTTCAGCATGTCCGCGGCGTCGTGCTGGTCGGTGTCCCGGCCCCAGGTGAGGGTGCCGAGCCCGATCCGGGACACGCGCAGGCCGGTACGGCCGAGATGCCTCTGCTCCATGCGGGCGAGATTACTGGCCAGAACCGGTGCGGTGGGTTGCCTGTGGACAACCCGGTTCGCCGAGTCACGGCCGGCCGGGAACGGGTGCCGTTCCCCCCTGCCGGCGGGGTGCCGACGTGCCCGTACGCGCCGCTCCCGCCGCCGCGACCGCCCGCGGCCACGACGGGGGGGCTCGGGGCCCGGAAGGGGCGCGGGCGACCGAGTGACCGGCCACCGGCCGCCCGCGGCCGGCCGGCCGCACGAACCCCCGCGACGCACTGCCGCCCCCGGCCACACCCGCGCTAAGGTCTGCCGCACAGGGACGTTACTGATCGGTAAGGGGATGCGCACATGCAGCTCGGGATCAACCTCGGCTACTGGGGTGCCGGAATGGACGGCGACAACCTGGCCGTGGCGCAGGAGGCCGACCGGCTGGGCTACGCGGTGTGCTGGGCCGCCGAGGCCTACGGCTCCGACGCGGCCACCGTGCTCAGCTGGGTCGCCGCGCAGACCGAGCGCATCGACGTCGGCTCGGCCATCTTCCAGATCCCGGCCCGGCAGCCGGCGATGACCGCGATGACCGCGGCCACCCTCGACTCGCTCTCCGGCGGCCGGTTCCGGCTCGGTCTCGGCGTCTCGGGCCCGCAGGTCTCCGAGGGCTGGTACGGCGTCAAGTTCGACAAGCCGCTGGCCCGCACCCGCGAGTACGTGGAGATCGTCCGCAAGGCGATGACCCGGGAGCGGCTGACGTACGAGGGCGCGCACTGGACGCTGCCGCTGCCCGGCGGCCCCGGCAAGCCGATCAAGCTGACCGTGCACCCGCAGCGCGAGCACATCCCGCTGTACATCGCCGCGATCGGCCCGAAGAACCTGGAGCAGACCGGCGAGATCGCCGACGGCGCACTGGTGATCTTCCCGTCCGCCGAGCACCTGGAGGAGACCACCGTCAAGCACCTGCGCGCCGGCCGGGAGAAGGCGGGCAAGACCCTCGACGGCTTCGACATCTGTCCGACCCTGCCGCTCGCCGTCGGCGACGACAAGGACGTCGCCCGGCTCGCCGACACCTTCCGCCCGTACACCGCGCTGTACGTCGGCGGCATGGGCAGCGCCAAGCAGAACTTCTACAACCAGCTCGCCCAGCGCATGGGATACGGGAAGGAGGCCGCCGAGATCCAGCAGAAGTACCTGTCCGGGGACAAGCAGGGGGCCGCCGCCGCGATCCCGCAGGACCTCATCGACCGGACCACGCTGCTGGGCTCCGTCGACCGGATCGCCGACCGGATGAAGGCCTACGCCGCCGCCGGGGTCACCACCCTCAGCCTGGCCCCGGCCGGCTTCACGCTGGAGGAGCGGCTCGCCTCCCTGCGGGCCGGCACCGAGGCTCTGGAGCGCGCCGGGCTCGCGTAAGGGGCTTTCAGCGGCCGTGGTGGGGGCTCGGGGGTCTTCCCCGCCACGGCCGTCACGGAGAACAACGCGCCCGGCGCCGCGCGGTTACGACCCCCGTACCGCTTCTTTTCCGGCCCCGGCGGTCCTTCGTTCGGCCGAGCCGGCCCGCACCCCCTGTTGCGGTGCTCCGACATTCGCATTTGACTCGTTATCCGACTCTTTCTTGTCGGAATGCGCGAACTTGTCGGAATGCGCGAAACCTGCGCAGTCCTCCGGGGCCGGGGAGAGGTGGCGGCCATGCTTTCGGCCAGGAGTCTGTTCCAGGAGATCCTCGACGACGACGAGTCCTTCCGGCTCTTCTGCTCCATCGCCGCCGGCGGTGAGTCCCAGGGCGGCTGGGAGAACGGCCGGATCGCCGCGCTGGTGCCGGAGAGCGAGCGCGCGCTCGCCCCGAAGATCGCCCGGCACGGCGCCGACGAGGACAAGCACGGGCGCATCTTCCACGCCCTGCTGAGGAAGCGCGGGCTCACACCCGTCCCCGTGCCGCCCGAGACCGACTACACGACGCTCCTGGAACGGCGCGGCATCGGTCTCGCCCACGACCGGCTCCGCCGGGACGAGCCGCTCACCGTGCGGGACGTCATCGTCTACCTCGCGCACAGCCGGGTCACCGAACAGCGCGCCGCCGAGCAGATGGTGCTGCTGCGCACGTGCTTCGGCGACCACCCCGAGGTCGGCAGGGCCGTCCGCATGATCTCCGCCGACGAGGACGACCACCTCGCCTACACCCACGAGGAACTGCTGCGCCTCGCCGCCGCCGGGCACGGCCGGCTGATCCAGTCCACCCTGCGCACGTGCGCGCTGGCCGAGATCCGCGTCTACCGGGACGTCAGCCTGGCCGTCATGGCCCGGATGGGCCGCATCCTCCGCTGGCCGGCGGCCAAGTCGGCGGTGCTCGCCGCCGGCATCCACGCCGTGTACGGCTACGAGCGCCTCGCCGGCTGGCATCGCATGGTCGGCCTCCGCATGCCCGAGCGCCGCGACGCCCTCGGCGGACCGGCGGCGCCCGCCCGGGAGTTCGCCTGAGCCGCGGTCAGAGCCAGCCGCGCCCCTTGAACAGCCGGTACAGCAGCATCTCCAAGGCGGCCATCAGCAGGATCACCGCCGGATACGACCACAGCCAGTGCAGCTCGGGCATGTGGTCGAAGTTCATGCCGTAGATCCCCGCGATCATCGTGGGCACCGCGGCCATCGCCGCCCACGAGGAGATCTTCCGCATGTCGTCGTTCTGCCGCACGCTCATCTGCGCCAGATGCGCCGACAGGATGTCCGACACCAGCCGGTCCAGGGCCTCCACGGACTCGTTCACGCGTGTGAGGTGGTCGCCCACGTCCCGGAAGAACGGCCGCGCCTTCTCGTGGACGAACGGCACCGTGACACCCGGGCCGGTCCCGGCCAGCCGGGTCAGCGGCAGCGCCAGCGGCCCGGTGGCCCGGCGGAACTCCAGGACCTGCCGCTTGAAGGTGTAGATCCGGGACGCGGTGTTGCGGGAACCGCCGACCTCCGGCCGGAACACCTCCGCCTCCAGCTCGTCCAGGTCGGTCTGCAACTCCGTCGCCACCTCCAGGTAGTGGTCGACGACCGCGTCGGCGATCGCGTACAGCACGGCCGTGGGGCCCTTGTCGAGCATCTCCGGCTCGTTCTCCAGCCGGTGCCGCACGGCCGCCAGCGGCGAGCCCTCGCCGTGGCGGACGGTCACGACGAAACCGTCGCCGACGAAGACCATCACCTCGCCGGCGGAGACGGCATCGCTCTCGGGCTCGTACACGACCGGCTTCAGCACCACGAACAGCGAGTCGTCGTACACCTCCAGCTTGGGCCGCTGATGCGCCTTGAGCGCGTCCTCCACGGCCAGCGGATGCAGCCCGAACTCCTGCGTGACCAGGTCGAACTCCCGCTCGGACGGCTCGTACAGGCCGATCCACACGAAGCCGCCCGCGGCCCGCGCCTCGGCGAGCGCGTCGGACATGTCCTCCGGCCCCTCGGAGCGGTGCCCGTGCCGGTAGATGGCGCAGTCCACGATCACCTTGCGCATTCTCCCCTCGCCTGCCCGCCGTCGCACAGTGATGTACGCCTACCCTTGCCGCATGCCCACGTTGATCCTCGTAAGGCACGGACGTTCCACCGCCAACACCTCGGGCGTGCTCGCCGGACGGACACCCGGCGTCGCCCTGGACGAGCGCGGCGCCGCGCAGGCCGCCGCGCTGCCCGGCAGGCTCGCCGCCCTGCCGATCTCGGAGGTCGTCACCAGCCCCCTCCAGCGCTGCCAGGAGACCGTACGGCCGCTGCTGGAGGCCCGCCCCGGTCTGCGCTCCCACACCGAGGAGCGGATCGAGGAGTGCGACTACGGCGACTGGTCGGGCCGCAAGCTCGCCGAGCTGAAGGACGAGCCGCTGATGGAGGTCGTGCAGGCCCATCCGTCCGCCGCCGCCTTCCCGGGCGGCGAGTCCATGCGGGCCATGCACACCCGTGCCGCCGAGGCCGTACGCGAGTGGAACGCGCGCGTGGAGGACCAGCACGGCGCCGACGCCGTCTACCTGATGTGCTCGCACGGCGACATCATCAAGGCCCTCGTCGCCGACGCCCTCGGACTCCATCTCGACCTCTTCCAGCGGATCTCCGTGGAACCGTGTTCCATCACCGCGATCCGCTACACCCGGCTCAGGCCGTTCCTCGTGCGCCTCGGCGACACCGGAGATTTCGCTTCGCTCGCCCCGCGCGAGGAACCCAGTGAGAGCGACGCACCGGTCGGAGGTGGTGCGGGCGCACCGTGATCGTCGGCCGCAGTAGGGTGAAGCGATCCACCCGGTCGCTCATCCGCAGGGCCCGGCCCGCCGCAATTCTCGAAATCACGAACGCAATGGAGACAGGACGTGTCCCGTCAGGTGTTCCTCTACGACCAGCCGGACCGCTTCGTGGCCGGCACGGTCGGACTGCCCGGGCGCCGTACGTTCTTCCTCCAGGCCACCGCAGGCCCCCGGGTGACCAGCGTGGTCCTGGAGAAGACCCAGGTCGCCGCGCTCGCCGAGCGCATGGACGAACTGCTGGACGAGGTCGTACGGCGTAGTGGCGGCAGCGCCGCCGTCCCTGCCGTGGCGCCCACCGAGATCAGCGACACCGCCCCCCTCCACACCCCCGTCGAGGAGGAGTTCCGGGTCGGCACCATGGCCCTCGCCTGGGACGGCGAGGACCAGCGCATGATCGTGGAGGCGCAGGCGCTGGTCGAGCTGGACGCCGACACCGAGGAGGACCTCGCCGAGGCCGAGGAGCGGTTGCTCCAGGACGAGGAGAACGGACCCCCGATGCTGCGGGTCCGGCTGACCGGCGCGCAGGCCAGGGCCTTCGCCAAGCGCGCCCTCGACGTCGTCAACGCCGGGCGGCCACCGTGCCCGCTGTGCAGCCTCCCGCTCGATCCGGAAGGACACGTATGTCCGCGCCAGAACGGATACCGCCGCGGAGCCTGACGCCCGCCGGGACCGGCGCCGACCCGCACCCCGCCGAGCTGCTCGCCCGGGGTGAGCTGACCGTACGCGGCCGGATCCGCGAGGCGTCCAACGCGGCGCTGTTCTGCTCGGTCGCCCTCGACGGCCGCACGGCCTCCTGCGTCTACAAGCCGGTGGCCGGCGAGCGCCCCCTGTGGGACTTCCCCGACGGCACCCTCGCGGGCCGCGAGGTGGCCGCCTACGCGGTCTCCGAGGCCACCGGCTGGGGGCTCGTGCCGCCCACCGTGCTGCGCGACGGGCCGTACGGCGAGGGCATGTGCCAGCTGTGGATCGACGTCCACGCCGAGGCGGAACTGCTCGCCCTGGTCGACGGCGAGGAACCCGAGCCGGGCTGGAAGGCGATCGGGTTCGCCGAGGTCGGCGAGGGCCGCACCGCGCTGCTGGTGCACGCCGACGACGAGCGGCTGCGCCGGCTGGCCGTCCTGGACGCGGTGATCAACAACGCCGACCGCAAGGGCGGCCATCTGCTGCCCACCGCCGACGGCCGGCTCTACGGCATCGACCACGGCGTCACCTTCAACGCCGAGGACAAGCTGCGCACCCTGCTGTGGGGCTGGGCCGGGGAACCCCTCACCCCGGAGGCCGTCGACGTCCTCCGGGGGCTGCGGGCCGCCCTGGACGCGGAGCTGGGGGAGCGGCTGGCGGCGCTGATCACGGCGGCCGAGATCGACGCCACACGCGCGCGCGTCGAGGCGCTGCTCACCTCCGGAACCCATCCGGAGCCGGGCGGGGACTGGCCCGCCATCCCCTGGCCGCCGGTATAAGCACATCCGGCGCCGAGGTACAAGAACGCCTAACCGGCCATCCGGTCCGATCCCGTTCGTATACGCGGCACGGTGCCGGTTAGGCTCATGTACATGCATGCCTGGCCCGCTTCCGAGGTCCCCGCCCTGCCTGGTCAGGGCCGCGACCTGAGGATCCACGACACCGCGACCGGCGGTCTGGTCACCCTCGACCCCGGTCCCGTCGCCCGCATCTACGTCTGCGGCATCACGCCGTACGACGCGACCCACATGGGTCATGCGGCGACCTACAACGCGTTCGACCTGGTTCAGCGCGTGTGGCTCGACACCAAGCGGCAGGTCCACTACGTCCAGAACGTCACCGACGTCGACGACCCGCTGCTGGAGCGCGCGGAGCGGGACGGCGTCGACTGGGTCGCCCTCGCCGAGAAGGAGACGGCCCTCTTCCGCGAGGACATGACCGCCCTGCGGATGCTCCCCCCGAAGCACTACATAGGCGCCGTCGAGGCGATACCCGGCATCGTCCCGCTCGTGGAGCGGCTGCGCGACCTCGGCGCGGCCTACGAGCTGGAAGGCGACATCTACTTCTCCGTCGGGTCCGACCCGAACTTCGGCAAGGTGTCGAACCTGGACGCCGCCGCCATGCGGTTGCTGTCCGCCGAGCGCGGCGGCGACCCGGACCGCCCGGGCAAGAAGAACCCGGTCGACCCGATGCTGTGGATGGCGGCCCGCGAGGGCGAGCCCAGCTGGGACGGCGGCTCCCTCGGCCGGGGCCGCCCCGGCTGGCACATCGAGTGCGTGGCCATCGCCCTGGACCACCTCGGCATGGGCTTCGACGTCCAGGGCGGCGGCTCCGACCTCGCCTTCCCGCACCACGAGATGGGCGCCTCGCACGCCCAGGTGCTCACCGGCGAGTTCCCCATGGCCAAGGCGTACGTGCACGCCGGCATGGTCGCCCTGAACGGCGAGAAGATGTCCAAGTCCAAGGGCAACCTCGTCTTCGTCTCCCGGCTGCGCCTCGACGGCGTCGACCCCGCCGCCATCCGGCTCGCCCTGCTCGCCCACCACTACCGCGCCGACTGGGAGTGGACCGACGACGTCCTCCAGGAGGCCCTCGCCCGCCTCGGCCGCTGGCGCGCGGCCGTCTCCCGGCCCGACGGCCCGTCCGCCGACGCACTCGTCGAGGAGATCCGCGAGGCGCTCGCCACCGACCTGGACGCCCCGGCCGCACTCGCCGCGGTCGACCGCTGGGCGGCCCGCCAGGAGCAGGAGGGCGGCACCGACACCGGCGCGCCCGGCGTGGTCACCCGCGCCGTGGACGCGCTGCTGGGCGTGGCGCTCTAGACGCCGCACGGATCCCCGCGCCCGCAGGGGCGCGGGGGTCCGCGCCGGCGGGGCGCGACGAGCCCCGCCGAACCCGCCGAAGCCGTCGGCGCGCGAGAGCCCGCAGCGGCACGCCGCGGCGCGTCCGGCGGCACGAAGCCGCGGCGCGTCCGGCAGCACGAAGAAGGGGCGCTTCCCCGACGGGAACCGCCCCTTCGCCGTACCTCAGTCCTCCGGACCGTCGTCGTCCTCTTCCCGCGGCCCGCCGCCGGCGGCGGGCGGCCGCGGCTTCCCGCCCGGAGGGCCCACGTCCCGGCGCCGCAGATACCGCTCGAACTCGCGGGCGATCGCCTCACCGGACGCCTCGGGCAGCTCGGCGGTGTCCCGGGCCTCCTCCAGCGTCTGGACGTACTCGGCGACCTCGCTGTCCTCCGCGGCCAGCTGGTCCACGCCCACCTGCCAGGCACGCGCGTCCTCGGGCAGCTCGCCCTGCGGGACGCGCAGGTCCAGCAGGTCCTCCAGGCGGTTGAGGAGCGCCAGCGTCGCCTTGGGGTTGGGCGGCTGGGAGACGTAGTGCGGGACGGCCGCCCACAGCGAGACCGCGGGGACGCCGGCGTGCGTGCACGCCTCCTGCAGCACGCCGACGATGCCCGTCGGACCCTCGTACTTGGTCTCCTCCAGGTCCATCCGGCGGGCCAGGTCCGGGTCGGACGTGACCCCGCTGACCGGCACCGGGCGCGTGTGCGGGGTGTCACCGAGCAGGGCGCCCAGGATGACCACCAGTTCCACGCCCAGCTCGTGCGCGAAGCCGAGCAGCTCGTTGCAGAACGAGCGCCAGCGCATGGACGGTTCGATGCCGCGGACCAGCACCAGATCGCGCGGCTTCTCGCCGCCGACCCGGACGACCGACAACCGGGTCGTCGGCCAGGTGATCTTGCGCACACCGCCGTCCATGAACACCGTGGGGCGGTTCACCTGGAAGTCGTAGTAGTCCTCGGCGTCCAGCGCCGCGAACACCTCGCCCTTCCACTCGCGTTCCAGATGCGCGACCGCCGTGGAGGCGGCGTCGCCGGCATCGTTCCAGCCCTCGAACGCGGCCACCATGACTGGGTCGATCAGCTCGGGAACCCCCTCCAGCTCGATCACCCAGTGCCTCCTTCCGACGTGCCCTCGCCTGACTCACCAACCTTACGGCGTCGGGCGGGGGCGTCCGCAGCCCCCTTGCCCGGGGGAGTGAACGGATCACTGCCCCGTTCACCGCCGGGGAACACCCCGGCGCTCCCGTTCGAGCGGGCCGCCCCCCGAGGGCGGCCCGCCCCCCCGGGCGGCGCCCCCGGCCGGACTCACGGCGTGGACCGCAGCCACTGCTCCACGCTCGCGATGTGCACGGTCGCCCAGGACCGCGCCGCCTCCGCGTCCCCGTCGCGCAGCGCGGCGAGGATCGCCCGGTGCTCGCGCAGGGTGCGACCGACCGCGTCCTCCTGGGTCAGCCCCCGCCAGATCCGGGCCCGGGTGGTGGGCCCGGACAGCCCGTCCAGCAGCGAGCACAGCACCGAGTTGCCGGCGCTCCGCACGATGCTCCGGTGGAACTCCAGGTCGGCGGCGACCAGCTGCTCCACCGAGGGGTCCGCGCCCAGCGCGTCCAACCGGGATTCCAGCGCGTCCAGTTGCTCCGCGCCGATCCGCGAGGCGGCCAGCGCGGTCGCGGCCGGCTCCAGGATCCGGCGCACCGCCAGGAACTCCAGCACCGTGTCGTCGCGGTGGAAGTCCACGACGAAGCTCATCGCCTCCAGCAGCAGCTGAGGATCGAGGCTGGTGACGTAGGTGCCGTCGCCCTGCCGTACGTCGAGGATCCGGATCAGCGACAGCGCCCGTACGGCCTCCCGCAGGGAGTTGCGGGACAGGCCCAGTTCGGCGGCCAGTTCGCTCTCCTTGGGCAGCCGGTCGCCGGGGCGCAGCGCACCGGCGACGATCATGCCCTTGATCTTCTCGATCGCCTCGTCGGTGACTGCCACGACCGGCCTCCCGTCCCCCGCAGCCCGCCTCGCACATCCGATGTCTCAGCGCACATTATGCGGCGCGGGCCGGAACCACTCGCTCCGATGCGGTGTCTTGGCACAGGAGTGCCGGAAACACCGTCGAAAGAACAGGAATCGTCCCCGTGTCACAGTCGCTGAGGAAGCCGCTGGCCCGTGCGGGCTTCACGATGGCAGCCGCCCTGGGCCTCGCCCTCACCGCCGGGGCCGTCACGGCCCACGCCGCGGGCAAGCCGAACACGGTCGACTACTTCTCCTCGGGCGGCAAGAAGAGGGCGATGGTCGTCTTCGAGCCGCGCGACTCGGCGAAGGACGACGAGCGTGTGGACGTCCAGGACCTGAGCAGGGACGGCCACTACATCTGGACGGAGGTGTACGACGTCACGGCGCGGAAGATGAAGGGCCACTGCCAGACGTCCGGCTTCACGTCCTGCCCGTTCGCGATACCCGAGGGCCACCGGGTCCGCATCAATGTGTATCGGCTCAACTCCCATGACTCCGACTTCATGGGCGAGGTCCACACCAAGAAGGGCAAGCTGCCGACCGCCTGACCGCTCGGCACCCCGAACGGCACCCGGCCCCACCGGTTCCGCACCGGTGGGGCCGAGTGTGTCTTCCGGCGCTGCCGGCCCCGGTCGGGGGGAGGGGCCGGCAGCGGCCGGGGCCTACTTCTTGTCGAGCAGGTCCTGGACCTTCGCGCGGACCTCGTCCGTGGCCAGGCCCCGGATGGTCAGCGTGGTGCGGCGGCGCAGCACGTCGTCCGGCGTCTCGGCCCACTCGTGGTCACGGGCCCAGACGACCTGCGCCCAGATCTCGGGGGCGTCCGGGTGGACGCGCTCGCCCAGCTCCGGGTTGTCGTTGGCCAGGCGGGCGATGTCGAACGCCAGGGAGCCGTAGTGGGTGGCCAGGTGCTTGGCGGTGTCGGCGGCCATGCGCGGGCCCGGCGCCGGGTAGTCCACCAGCAGTCGGTGGGCGACCGCGCGCGGGTTGGCGACACCCGGCAGCGGCAGCTTCTTCGGCAGCGAGGAGATCGGCTCGAAGTCGTCGCCGAGCGGATGACCCGGCAGCGCCTCCAGCTTCTTCATGATGGTGCGGCCGATGTGGCGGAACGTCGTCCACTTGCCGCCGGCGACGGAGAGCATGCCGGCCTTGCCCTCGGTCACCACGGTCTCCCGCTTGGCCTTGGCGGTGTCGCCGGGGCCGCCCGGCAGCACCCGCAGACCCGCGAACGCGTAGGTGATGAGGTCCCGCTGGAGCTGCTGGTCCCGGACGGAGAACGCGGCCTCGTCCAGGATCTGGGCTATGTCCTTCTCGGTGACGGACACATCCGCCGGGTCGCCCTCGAACTCCTCGTCGGTGGTGCCGAGCAGCAGCATGTCCTCCCAGGGGAGGGCGAAGGTGATGCGGTACTTGTCGATCGGGGTCGCCAGCGCCGCCTTCCACGGGGACGTGCGCTTCAGCACCAGGTGCGCGCCCTTGGACAGGCGGATGGACGGCGCCGCGTCCGGGTCCTCCATCCGGCGCAGGTGGTCGACCCAGGGACCGGTCGCGTTCAGCACCAGACGGGCGTTCACACCGAACTCGTCACCGGAGGTCCGGTCCTTGAGGTCGGCGCCGGTGACCCGGCCCTTGGTGAAGCGCAGGCCGGTGACCTCGGCGTGGTTGAGGACGACCGCGCCCGACTCGACGGCCGCGCGGACCGTCATCAGCGCCATGCGCGCGTCGTTCATCTGGTCGTCGCCGTACACGGCCACGGCCTTGAGGTTCTCGGTGCGCAGCTCGGGCACGTCCTGCGCCGCCTTGGCGGGGGAGAGCAGGTGTCCGACGCCGTCGCCGAACGCGGAGAGCGCGGAGTAGGCGAAGACGCCCGCGCCGAGCTTCGCCGCGCCGTGCGGCCCGCCCTTGTACACGGGGAGGTAGAAGGTGAGCGGGTTCGCCAGGTGGGGGGCCACCTGGCGGGAGACCGCACGGCGCTCGAAGTGGTTCTCCGCCACCAGCTTCACCGCGCCGGTCTGCAGGTAGCGCAGACCGCCGTGGAGCAGCTTGGAGGAGGCGGAGGAGGTGGCACCGGCGAAGTCGCCGGCGTCGACCAGCGCCACCCTGAGCCCGGACTGCGCGGCGTGCCAGGCGGTGGAGATGCCCAGGATGCCGCCGCCGATCACAAGAAGGTCGTACGACGCCTTGGCGAGCTGCTCCCTGGTCTCGGCACGGCTCGGGTTGGAGCCGGAGGCCGGGTGCGTTCCCAGGGCAGGCACGGACTGCAGGGTGGACTGACTGGTCATGTCGGGTACTTACTCCTCGTCAGAGATGTCTGAGCCGTCTAGGGGCGCTCAGCTCTCGTCCTCGATCCAGCCCATGGTCCGGTCGACGGCCTTGAGCCAGTTCTTGTACTCACGGTCGCGGGTCTCCGCGTCCATGCGGGGGGTCCACTCGGCGGCCCGGCGCCAGTTGGCGCGCAGTTCGTCGGTGCTGGACCAGAAGCCGACGGCGAGGCCGGCGGCGTAGGCGGCGCCGAGGCAGGTGGTCTCTGCGACCATCGGACGCACCACCGGCGCGTCGAGGACGTCGGCGAGCGTCTGCATCAGCAGGTTGTTGGCGGTCATGCCGCCGTCGACCTTGAGCGCCACCAGCTCGTCGCCGGAGTCCTTGACCATGGCGTCGGCGATCTCCCGCGTCTGCCAGGCGGTGGCCTCCAGGACGGCGCGCGCGAGGTGCGCCTTCGTCACGTACCGGGTCAGACCGGCGATCACACCGCGGGCGTCGGAGCGCCAGTGCGGGGCGAACAGGCCGGAGAAGGCCGGCACGAAGTAGGCGCCGCCGTTGTCCTCGACCGAGAGCGCGAGCGTCTCGATCTCGGCGGCGGTGGAGATCAGGCCCATCTGGTCGCGCATCCACTGCACCAGGGAGCCCGTGACGGCGATCGAGCCCTCCAGGGCGTAGACCGTGGGGTGCTCGCCGATCTTGTAGCCGACGGTGGTCAGCAGACCGGCGTAGGAGTTGATGATCTTGTCGCCGGTGTTCATCACCATGAAGGTGCCGGTGCCGTAGGTCGACTTGGTCTCGCCCTCGGCGAAGCAGCACTGGCCGAACAGGGCCGCCTGCTGGTCGCCGAGCGCGGAGGCGACCGGGATGCCGCCGAGCAGGTCGCCGAGCCGGCCGCCGGTGATCTCGCCGTAGACCTCGGCGGAGGAGCGGATCTCCGGCAGGATCGCCAGCGGGACGCCGATGGACTCGGCGATCTTCTCGTCCCACTCCGTGGTGTGCAGGTTCATGAGCAGGGTGCGGGAGGCGTTGGTCACGTCGGTGACGTGCTTGCCGCCGTCGACACCACCGGTCAGGTTCCAGATGACCCAGGTGTCCATGGTGCCGAAGAGGATGTCGCCCGCCTCGGCGCGCTCGCGCAGACCGTCGACGTGGTCGAGCAGCCAGCGGGCCTTGGGGCCGGAGAAGTACGAGGCCAGCGGGAGGCCGGTCTCGCGGCGGAAGCGGTCCTGGCCGACGTTGCGGCCCAGCTCGCGGCAGAGGCCGTCGGTGCGGGTGTCCTGCCAGACGATGGCGTTGTGGACGGGCTCACCGGTGTTCTTGTCCCACAGCACGGTGGTCTCGCGCTGGTTGGTGATGCCGATGGCCTTGATGTCGTCGCGGGTGATGCCGGCCTTCTGGATGGCTCCGGCGACGACTTCCTGGACGTTGGTCCAGATCTCGTTGGCGTTGTGCTCGACCCAGCCCGGCTTCGGGAAGATCTGCTCGTGCTCCTTCTGGTCGACGGAGACGATGCGGCCGTCCTTGTCGAAGACGATGCAGCGCGAGGAGGTCGTGCCCTGGTCGATCGCCGCGATGAAGGGGCCTGCGGTGTGGGCGTCGGTCACTGTGTGCTCCTGAAAGATCCGTGGTGATGAGGCTGTAGTACGGCGCGTGCTGGAAGACTCGGTGCTTCGGCGAGACTTCTTTAAGCGAAGGCGACGTTGTAGATGCCTGCAGCGATCGCGCCGCCGATCAGCGGACCGACCACCGGGATCCAGGCGTAGCTCCAGTCGGAACCACCCTTGTTGGGCAGCGGCAGCAGGGCGTGCACGATGCGCGGACCCAGGTCACGGGCCGGGTTGATCGCGTAGCCCGTCGGGCCGCCGAGCGAGAGACCGATCGACACCACCACGAGCGCGGTGATCAGACCGCCGAGGATGCCGAGGCCGTTGCCCTTGTCGTTCAGGCCCTGGGTGAGGACCGCGAGGATCAGCACCACGGTGCCGATGATCTCCGTGGCGAGGTTCTGCACCGCGTTCCGGATCTCCGGACCGGTGGAGAAGATGCCGAGGACCGGGCCGGCGCCCTTCTCCTGGGCTTCGACCGCCTTGGCGGTGGTGGCCTGCGCGCCCGGACCGCCGACGATCTCCTTGTCGGTCAGGTGCGCCTGGAACTGGCCGTAGTAGGTGACCCACACCAGGGCCGCGCCGATCATCGCGCCGAGCAGCTGGCCGGCGAAGTAGGTCGGAACGTTGCTCCAGTCGCTGTCCTTGATGGCCAGGGCGACGGTGACGGCCGGGTTCAGGTGGGCACCGGACAGCGGTCCGGAGATGTACACGGCCGTCATGACGGCGAAGCCCCACCCGAAGGCGATGGCGAGCCAACCGGCGTTACGGGCCTTGGAGGCCTTCAGCGTGACAGCGGCGCAGACGCCGCCGCCGAGCAGGATGAGTATGGCGGTACCGATGGTCTCGCCGATGAAGATGTCGGAGCTGGACACCCGCGACTCCTTTGTCCTTCGTCCAGGGGTAAGCCCGAACCCCGGGTCCCTCCGGTGGTTCTGGCGCCCTCGGGGGTGAGAGCGATGCCGGCCCTTGGCGTTGTCACACTCTAGCGCGTATTGCCGGTAGGTGTTCGACAATGCCGACCGATGGACGGGAGTCTTGCTTCGGCGTTACGCGTGCGTCAAGAGTTCTGTTATCGAAAACAGGATCGTTATTGATCGCTGCGGGTTATCGACCTTCGTGCGCCGACGTACGATCTAGCCCATTTGTCCATTTAAGGGTAGATCGACAGCCGGGGCGCCGCCTGGCGTCCCGGCGTTCCGCTCGTACCGGCAGTGGTGGCCGCGCCGGGCGCTCTCCGCCGTCGGACGTGCTCGGCACACCTGCGGATGCCCGGGATTCTCGGGGCCGCGGAAGCCAGGGGCCCCCAGGGCGCCCGGGGATCTCAGGACGCCCGGGGATCTCAGGGCGACTGCGGTTGTCGGCGCTCGCGGTGCGCACGGCGCGCATGGCGCTCCAGGCGCGCACGGCGGCGTTCCAGGCGAGGGCGCTCCGGAGGCGCACGGCGCTCGCCGCGTTTCTCGAGGGTCCCGGCGCTGTGCGGCGGCTCGGCCGCCGCCGTTCAGAACCGCCCGGCGCCCAGGTCCCGGGAGACCGCGCGGGCGCAGTCCCGCACCGCCGCGATCAGCTCCGGGCGCAGCTCGCCGTCCCGGCCCAGCCGCTCCACGGCGCCGGTGATGCCGACCGCGCCCACGGGCATGCGGCGCCGGTCGTGGATGGGGGCGGCGACCGACGCCACGCCCTCCCAGGTCTCCTCCACGTCGGCCGCGTAGCCACGCGCGCGCGTGACGTCGAGGAGCCGCTCGAAGTCGCCGGGGTCGCACACCGTGCGGTCGGTGAAGGGCTTGCGGTCGGCCTCCAGCGCCTCGCTGTGCGCCACCGGGTCGTACGCCGAGAGCACCTTGCCCAGCGCCGTGGAGTGCAACGGCTGCATGGCCCCGATCTCCAGCACCTGCCGGCTGTCGTCGGGCCGGAAGACGTGGTGCACGATCAGGACCCCCTGCTGGTGCAGGACCCCCAGGTAGACGCTCTCGCCGCTGGACCGGGCCAGATCGTCGGTCCACACCAGGGCGCGCGCCCGCAGCTCGTGCACGTCCAGGTACGTGGTGCCGAGGCGCAGCAGCTCCGCGCCCAGCTGGTAGCGGCCGGAGGCGTCGTCCTGCTCCACGAACCCCTCCTGCTGGAGGGTGCGCAGGATGCCGTGGGCGGTGCCCTTGGCGAGGCCCAGTGACGAGGCGATGTCCGAGAGGCCGAGCCGTCGCTCGCCGCCCGCGAGCAGCCGCAGCATCGCCGCCGCCCGTTCGAGCGACTGGATGTTCCGTGCCATCGCCGTCCTGCCTCCGTCCCCTCGACTGCCCACACGGCGAAGTCACCGTTCGGCAATGTCGAACACTACCGGTCCATGCCGACCGACCGCTAATGGTCGGACGACACCTGTTACATCACACGTGACCCGAGCGTGGCATCCGGGCCACGCGCGTCCGCCACGTGGACGCGGCATCCGGGCCACCCGTGTCCGTCTCGTGGACGCCGGTGCCCATCCAAGCCGACTCCCGGTTACGCTGGCGCCGTGCGGCACCCCCGCTGGCGGGGGCAGCCGCATAGCCGACAGCCGTCGCATCTCAGGGAGCCCCTACATGGCCTCGTCGCCAACGACCCCTTCCGCCGACAGCCGGACCCGTGTGTCCGCGCTCCGTGAGGCGCTCGCCACCCGTGTGGTGGTCGCCGACGGAGCCATGGGCACGATGCTCCAGGCCCAGGAGCCGACCCTCGAGGACTTCCAGAACCTCGAGGGCTGCAACGAAATCCTCAACCTCACCCGCCCCGACATCGTCCGCTCCGTCCACGAGGCGTACTTCGCCGTGGGCGTCGACTGCGTCGAGACCAACACCTTCGGGGCCAACCACGCGGCCATGGCGGAGTACGAGATCGCCGACCGCGTCCACGAACTGTCCGAGGCCGGTGCCCGCATCGCCCGCGAGGCGGCCGACGCGTACACCGCCGGCGACGGCCGGCAGCGCTGGGTCCTGGGCTCCATCGGCCCCGGCACCAAGCTGCCCACCCTCGGCCACGTGCCCTTCGTGACCCTCCGGGACGGTTTCCAGAGCAACGCCGAGGGCCTCCTCGGCGGCGGCGCCGACGCCCTGATCGTGGAGACCACCCAGGACCTCCTCCAGACCAAGGCCTCCGTCCTCGGCGCCCGCCGTGCCATGGACGCCCTCGGCGTCGAGGTCCCCCTCCTCGTCTCCATGGCCTTCGAGACCACCGGCACCATGCTCCTCGGTTCCGAGATCGGCGCCGCGCTCACCGCGCTGGAGCCGCTCGGCATCGACATGATCGGCCTGAACTGTTCCACCGGCCCCGCCGAGATGAGCGAGCACCTGCGCTACCTCACCCGGCACTCCCGCATCCCGCTGCTGTGCATGCCGAACGCCGGTCTGCCGGTCCTGACCAAGGACGGCGCCCACTTCCCCCTCGGCCCCGAGGGCCTGGCCGAGGCCCAGGAGAACTTCGTACGCGACTACGGTCTCTCCCTCATCGGCGGCTGCTGCGGCACCACGCCCGAGCACCTGCGCCAGGTCGTCGACCGGGTCCGGGGCGTCACCCCGCCCGAGCGCCGGCCGCGCCCCGAGCCCGGCGCCGCCTCTCTCTACCAGACCGTCCCGTTCCGCCAGGACACCTCCTACCTGGCCATCGGTGAGCGCACCAACGCCAACGGCTCCAAGAAGTTCCGCGAGGCCATGCTGGAGGCCCGCTGGGACGACTGCGTGGAGATGGCCCGGGAGCAGATCCGCGAGGGCGCGCACATGCTCGACCTGTGCGTCGACTACGTCGGCCGGGACGGCGTCGCCGACATGGAGGAGCTGGCCGGCCGCTTCGCCACCGCCTCCACCCTGCCGATCGTGCTGGACTCCACCGAGGTCGACGTGATCCAGGCGGGCCTGGAGAAGCTCGGCGGCCGCGCGGTGATCAACTCCGTGAACTACGAGGACGGCGACGGCCCCGACTCCCGGTTCGCCAAGGTCACCAAGCTGGCGCGCGAGCACGGCGCCGCCCTGATCGCGCTCACCATCGACGAGGAGGGCCAGGCCCGCACCCCGGAGAAGAAGGTCGAGATCGCCGAACGGCTGATCGCGGACCTGACCGGGAACTGGGGCATCCACGAGGAGGACATCCTCATCGACACCCTGACCTTCACCATCTGCACCGGTCAGGAGGAGTCCCGCAAGGACGGCATCGCCACCATCGAGGCGATCCGCGAGCTGAAGAGGCGGCACCCGGCCGTCCAGACCACACTCGGCCTGTCGAACATCTCCTTCGGCCTCAACCCGGCCGCCCGCATCCTGCTGAACTCCGTCTTCCTGGACGAGTGCGTCAAGGCGGGCCTGGACTCGGCGATCGTCCACGCGAGCAAGATCCTGCCGATCGCCCGCTTCGACGAGGAGCAGGTCACCACCGCCCTGGACCTGGTCTACGACCGCCGTGCCGAGGGCTACGACCCCCTCCAGAAGCTCATGCAGCTCTTCGAGGGCGCCACGGCGAAGTCCCTGAAGGCCGGCAAGGCCGAGGAGCTGGCCGCGCTGCCCCTGGAGGAGCGGCTCAAGCGCCGGATCATCGACGGCGAGCGCAACGGCCTGGAGCGGGACCTGGACGAGGCCCTCCAGGACCGTCCGGCGCTCGACATCGTCAACGAGACCCTGCTGGACGGCATGAAGGTCGTCGGCGAGCTGTTCGGCTCCGGACAGATGCAGCTGCCGTTCGTCCTGCAGTCCGCCGAGGTCATGAAGGCCGCCGTCGCCCACCTCGAACCGCACATGGAGAAGTCGGACGCCGAGGGCAAGGGCACCATCGTGCTGGCGACCGTCCGCGGGGACGTGCACGACATCGGCAAGAACCTCGTCGACATCATCCTGTCCAACAACGGCTACAACGTCGTCAACCTCGGCATCAAGCAGCCGGTCTCCGCGATCCTGGAGGCGGCCGAGGAGCACCGGGCCGACGTCATCGGCATGTCCGGGCTCCTGGTCAAGTCCACGGTGATCATGAAGGAGAACCTGGAGGAGCTGAACCAGCGCGGCCTCGCCGCCCGCTTCCCGGTCATCCTCGGCGGCGCCGCCCTCACCCGGGCCTACGTCGAGCAGGACCTCCACGAGATCTACCAGGGCGAGGTCCGCTACGCCCGCGACGCCTTCGAGGGCCTGCGCCTGATGGACGCCCTGATCGGCGTCAAGCGCGGCCTGCCCGGGGCGAAGCTGCCCGAGCTGAAGCAGCGCCGGGTTCGGGCCACGGCCGCCGTCCAGGTCGAGGAGCTGCCCGAGGCGGGGCACGTCCGCTCCGACGTCGCCGTCGACAACCCCGTGCCCACCCCGCCGTTCTGGGACACCCGGGTCGTCAAGGGCATCCAGCTCAAGGAGTACGCGAGCTGGCTGGACGAGGGCGCGCTGTTCAAGGGCCAGTGGGGGCTGAAGCAGGCCCGCACCGGCGAGGGGCCGACCTACGAGGAACTGGTCGAGACCGAGGGCCGGCCCCGGCTGCGCGGCCTGCTCGACCGGCTCCAGACCGACAACCTCCTCGAAGCGGCCGTCGTCCACGGCTACTTCCCCTGCGTGTCCAAGGACGACGACCTGATCATCCTGGACGAGCAGGGCAACGAGCGCACCCGCTTCACCTTCCCGCGCCAGCGCCGCGGGCGGCGCCTGTGCCTGGCCGACTTCTTCCGCCCGGAGGAGTCGGGCGAGACGGACGTGGTCGGCCTCCAGGTCGTCACCGTCGGCTCGCGCATCGGCGAGGAGACCGCCAAGCTCTTCGCGTCCAACTCCTACCGCGACTACCTCGAACTGCACGGCCTGTCCGTCCAGTTGGCCGAGGCGCTCGCCGAGTACTGGCACGCCCGCGTCCGGGCCGAACTCGGCTTCGGCGGCGAGGACCCGGCCGACATGGAGGACATGTTCGCCCTGAAGTACCGGGGTGCCCGCTTCTCCCTCGGCTACGGCGCCTGCCCCGACCTGGAGGACCGCGCCAAGATCGCCGACCTGCTGCGGCCCGAGCGGATCGGCGTCCACCTGTCCGAGGAGTTCCAGCTGCACCCCGAGCAGTCCACGGACGCGATCGTGATCCACCACCCGGAGGCGAAGTACTTCAACGCACGGTGACGTGTGTCGCACCCCCGCACACTGATCGGATAAGTCGTACACTTATCGGTCCACCGCAGGCCGGTTCCCTGTCCGGGAGCCGGCCTGGTCGTCCCCAAGGAGGTGCGCCCGGATGACCAGCACGGTCCCCGCGCTCGGAACCCGTACGGCCGAAGGCTCTGCTCTGCAGGCGGTACTCCTCGACATGGACGGCACCCTGGTGGACACCGAGGGCTTCTGGTGGGACGTCGAGGTGGAGGTCTTCGCCTCCCTCGGACACCCCCTGGACGAGACCTGGCGCCATGTCGTGGTCGGCGGCCCCATGACCCGCAGCGCGGGCTTCCTGATCGAGGCCACCGGCGCCGACATCACCCTCGCCCAGCTCACGGTCCTGCTCAACGAGGGGTTCGAGGACCGCATCGGCCGCGCCCTGCCGCTGATGCCGGGCGCCGCCCGGCTGCTCGCCGAGCTGTACGAGTCCGAGACCCCGACCGCCCTGGTCTCCGCCTCCCACCGGCGCATCATCGACCGCGTGCTGTCCGTGCTGGGCCCGCACCACTTCGCCCTCTCCATCGCCGGGGACGAGGTCTCGCGCACCAAGCCCTTCCCGGACCCGTACCTCCTCGCCGCCGCGGGACTCGGCGCGGAACCGGCCAGGTGCGCCGTGGTCGAGGACACCGCGACCGGGGTCGCCGCCGCCGAGGCCGCGGGCTGCCGCGTGGTCGCCGTACCCTCCGTCGCCCCCATCGGTCCGGCCGCGGGACGCACGGTGGTCTCCTCCCTGGAAGAGGTCGACCTGGCATTTCTGCGGGGTCTGATGACGGAAATGCACTAGCCGTTCACGGGCGGTATCCCCGGGCCCGGTGAGACCGGGGGAGCGCAAAGCCCAATGGCCGCGCTGGACATATATCCGGGGAAGTACACCCGAGTGGAATTCGGCGCGATCCGCGCGGCCGAATTCCACTGACCGGCCACACAGTTGGCGGTGTGACGTTCCCCACGCCAAGGGGGCTCGACAACGTTGGCCAAGTGTGCTGACCGGCCCCGATCCCCCACTTTCGGCGTGACCTTGTGTCCCGATTGATGGGAAGCTGCACTAATCCTGCCGCTGTCGGGTTTTCGGTGCGTCCGCGACCGGTTCCACTGCGTGATGAGGGGTCAACTCACGCGGCTGTGAACCCCCCTGCGAGCGCGGACTAATCTCGTCGCGAGAACATCGCCTAGTACCCCCGTGATCCGCCGCACCACCCCTGCATGCCGGATACACGGACCCGAACAGCTCTGGAGAAACTCCCGCATGAACCGCAAGACTTTGGTGCTGCCGGCGGTGGCCGGCCTGCTCACCCCGGTTCTCGCCGCGTGCGGCGGATCCGACAGCGGGAGCAAGAGCGGTGACGCCATCGTCGTCGGTACCACGGACCAGTTCAC
The DNA here is from genome assembly GCF_055600785.1 of Streptomyces sp. NPDC038200. Lineage (NCBI taxonomy): Bacteria > Bacillati > Actinomycetota > Actinomycetes > Kitasatosporales > Streptomycetaceae > Streptomyces > Streptomyces sp. NPDC038200. The sequence continues at coordinate 318,340 of NZ_JBVJYH010000005.1, read as the reverse complement.
GGCCACCAAGGACGCCCCGGCACCCCTCGACCCGGCCTACGCCTACGACGTCGGCACCTGGAACATCCTGCGCCAGTCCGTGCAGACCCTGATGGCGCAGCCCAAGGGCGAGGGCGAACCCGTGCCGGACGCCGCCGAGAGCTGCTCCTTCACCGACAGCGGCAGCGAACGCTACGCCTGCAAGCTGCGCGAGGGCCTGCAGTTCGCGAGCGGCGACCCGGTGACCGCCAAGGACGTCAAGTACTCCATCGAGCGTGTCCTGCGCATCAACGCCGAGGGCGGTCCCTCCGCCCTGCTGAACACCATCGACACCATCGAGACGCAGGGTGACCGCGAGATCGTCTTCCACCTGAAGACGGCCGACGCCACCTTCCCGTACAAGCTGTCCACCCCGGTCGCGGGCATCGTCAACCCCGCGGACTACGCGAAGGACAAGCTCCGGGACGGCTTCGAGATCGACGGCTCCGGCCCGTACACCTTCAAGGCCGACGTCAAGGACGACGCGATCGCCAGCGCCACCTTCACCAAGAACCCTTCCTACAAGGGCAGCGTGCAGGTGAACAACGGCAAGGTCGAACTGCGCGCCTTCACCGACGCCGACGCCATGGGCGAGGCGATCGACAAGGGCGACATCGACGTGATGACCCGCACCATGTCGCCCGCGCAGATCCAGAAGCTGGACGCCGGCAGCGACGACAACGTCGACCTGGTCGACATGCCGGGCCTGGAGATCCGCTACCTGGCCTTCAACACCACCGCGTCCACGGTCAAGTCCAAGGCCGTACGCCAGGCCATGGCCCAGCTCATCAACCGCGGCGAGCTGGTCTCCAAGGTCTACGGCACCCAGGCCGAGCCGCTGTACTCGCTGGTCCCGGCCACCGTCACCGGCCACTCCAACTCGTTCTTCAACAAGTACGGCAACCCCAGCGTCGACAAGGCCAAGTCCCTGCTGACCAAGGCCGGCATCACCACCCCGGTGAAGCTGACCCTGCACTACACCACCGACCACTACGGCTCGGCCACCAAGCAGGAGTTCGAGGTGCTGCAGAAGCAGCTCAACGGCAGCGGCCTGTTCGACGCCTCCATCGAGGGCCACAACTGGTCCACCTTCCGCCCCGCCGAGCGGAAGGGCGAGTACGACGTCTACGGCATGGGTTGGTTCCCCGACTTCCCGGACGCCGACAACTTCCTGGCGCCGTTCCTCGACAAGGACAACTTCCTCGGCCTGCCGTACTCCAACAACACCATCCAGCGGTCGCTGATCCCGCAGTCGCGCCGCGAGGCCGACCGGCTCGGCGCGTCCAAGAGCCTGACGGAGATCCAGGACACCGTCGCCGAGGACGTCCCGCTCCTGCCGCTGTGGCAGGGCAAGCAGTACGTCGCCGCCCGCGACGACATCACGGGCGTGGCCTACGCCCTCAACTCCTCCTCCACGCTTCAGCTGTGGGAGCTCAGCCGCGGCGTGAGCGACTGACGTCTCCCCGCACCCGGGGCCGAGCACGACCCGGCCCCGGGGCCCGGGACCAGCGACGCCTGGCCCGGGCCCGCGCAGTGACGGCAGGACCCCCCAAGTGAAGACGCGCGACCTGGAGCAGCTGACCGCCGGCCACGGCACGGGAGCGGCTGACGACGCCGGACACGGCACGGGGCGCCCCTCCCGCACACGGGAGGGGCGCCCCTCGTCCTGCGACCGCTGCCACCCGGCCGGCTACTGCGCGCCGGGACGCACCAGACCGCTCTCGTACGCGTACACCGCCGCCTGCACCCGGTCCCGGAGCCCCAGCTTGGTGAGGACATGCCCCACATGCGTCTTCACCGTCGTCTCGCTGACGAACAGATCCGCCGCGATCTCGGCGTTCGACAGCCCACGCGCCACCAGCTTCAGCACCTCCACCTCACGGTCGGTGAGGGTGTGCAGGGTGTCCGGCACCGGCTCCTCACCGGACGGCAGATGCGTGGCGTACTTGTCCAGCAGCCGCCGCGTGATGCTCGGCGCCAGCATGGCCTCACCGGCCGCCACCACCCGGATCGCCTGCACCAGCTCGTCGGCCGGCGCGTCCTTGAGCAGAAACCCGCTGGCCCCGGCGCGCAGCGCCTCCACCACGTACTCGTCCAGGTCGAACGTGGTCAGCACCAGCACCTTCGCCGGGCCGTCCCGGCCGGGCCCGGTGATCTGCCGGGTGGCTTCGACGCCGTCCATCCGCGGCATCCGGATGTCCATCAGCACGACATCCGGTTGCAGGGCTCGTACCTGGTCGAGGGCCTGCAGACCGTCACCGGCCTCACCCACGACCGCGAGATCCTGCTCCGCCTCCAGGATCATCCGGAAACCGGTACGCAGCAGGGGCTGGTCGTCGACCAGTAGGACGCGGATGGCCACGGGACACTCCTTCGCTAGTCCGGCCCCATTCTGCCCTGCGCCGGTCCGCCGGTTCACACCGTCCCGGACTCCGCCCCGCCCACCGGCAGCGGGTAGGGCGGGGGAGTGCCGCCGAACTCCGGGCAGTGCGCCTGATGGTCGCACCAGCCGCACAGCTTGGTCGGCCGCGGCCGCCAGTGCCCCGTCTCCGTCGCCTGCCTGATGGCCTCCCACAACGCGTGCAGCTTGCGCTCCACCCGCTCCAGGTCGGCGAGGACCGGGTCGTACGTCAGCACGTCCCCGCTGCCGAGATAGACCAGCTGCAGCCGGCGCGGCACGACCCGCTTCAGCCGCCAGACGACCAGGGCGTAGAACTTCATCTGGAACAGCGCGCCCTCGGCGTACTCCGGGCGCGGGGCCTTGCCCGTCTTGTAGTCGACGATCCGCACCTCGCCCGAGGGCGCCACGTCCACCCGGTCGATGATTCCGCGCAACCGCAGCCCCGAGTCCAGCTCGGCCTCCACGAACAGCTCCCGCTCGGCCGGCTCCAGCCGCGTCGGGTCCTCCAGCGTGAACCAGCGCTCCACGAGCCGCTCGGCCTCGGCCAGCCACCCGGCGAGCCGCTCTCCGTCCGGGTCGTCGGCGAACAGCTCGGTCACCTCCGGGCGGCTCTCCCGCAGCCGGTCCCACTGTCCCGGGATCAGCGCCTTGGCCCGCGGCGCGGTCCGCTCGCCGGCGGGCGCGTCGAACAGCCGCTCCAACACGGCGTGCACCAGCGTGCCCCGCGTCGCCGCCGCGCTCGGCTTCTCCGGCAACCGGTCGATCACCCGGAACCGGTACAGCAACGGACACTGCATGAAGTCACTCGCTCGGGACGGCGACAACGAGGTCGGCGCGACGGCACCCCGCTTCCCGGCCACGGCTTCCCCGGGCTCGGCCACGCCCCCCACCGCCTGCCCGGGCACGGTTTCCCCGGCCACCGCTCGTCCCGGCGCCGCGTCCCCGGGGCGCGCTGCGTCGCCGCCACCGTCGCTGTCGTCGCCCGACGCCGGGCCGCCCGTGCCCCCGGCACCGCTCTCCCCGGCACCGCTCCCGAGGGCGCCGCCCGCCGGATCGGCCGCCGCTCCGTCCGCGCCGATCCCGCCCCCGGGCAGGGGCGCTGCCTCGTCGATGCTGCTGTCCATGTCCACAGACCATACGGCCCACCACTGACAGTGACCCAGTCCCCGGCCGGCGTCAGCCACCCGAGCCCGGGGCAAACACAAGGGGTGCCGGGGCGAAACGTGCCACCAAGGCCGCATACCATCGACCAGAGACCCTTCCGCCCGGCAGGTGCGGAAGACGCTTCGAACGAGGGGAAACCGTGGACGTGAGCGGCGGGAGCGGGCAGCCGCGGTCCGGCAACGACGAGCCGGCCGGGCACTCGACGGACGCTACGGCCCCGGCGGCCGGACCCACCGACCACCCCGGCCCCGAACCCCAGCCCCCGGCACCCCGCCACCCCGCCCCGCCCCCCGCCGGGACCGAGGCGAGCAGCACCGAGCCCCCCGGCCCGACGGCGGAAGAGCGAGACCCCGCCACACCCGACGAGCCCCCCGCGGACGGCGCACCCGGCACATCCGGCCCGGCCCCCGAGCCCACCCCGGACAGCGCGCCCCAGCACCCCGGCCAGGCCGCCGCACCAGGCCCGGCCCGTCCGCCGGCCGCGCCCCGGCCCGCCGGCGCCGACGGCCCGGCCCGCCCGCAGGGCCCGGCCGAGCCGGACCACCAGGGCCACGACGCCGCCCCCGACCACCGTTCCCTCGCCCACTCCGGCATCGCCAAGGGGCAGCCGCCCGAGCCGCGGCGCAAGGAACCCGGCGGGGGCATCCTCATGGGGCGCCCCTTCGGCGTCCCCGTCTACGTCGCACCCAGCTGGTTCCTCGTCGCCGCCCTGATCACCTGGGTCTTCGGCGGACAGCTCGACCGCGTCCTGCCCGAGCTGGGCGCCGCCCGCTACCTCGTCTCCCTCTTCTTCGCCGTCGCCTTCTACGCCTCCGTCCTGGTCCACGAGCTGGCCCACACGGTCGCCGCGATCCGCTTCAAGCTCCCCGTGCGCCGTATCCAGCTCCAGTTCTTCGGCGGTGTCTCGGAGATCGAGAAGGAAGCCGAGACCCCGGGCCGCGAATTCGTCCTGGCCTTCGTCGGGCCCCTGCTCTCCCTCGTGCTGGCCGGCCTGTTCTACCTCGCCATGAAACCGGTCGAACCCGGCACCGTCCCCGGGGTGCTCCTCGCCGGCCTCATGATCTCCAACCTCATCGTGGCGATCTTCAACCTCCTCCCCGGCCTGCCCCTCGACGGCGGCCGCATGCTCCGCGCCGTCATCTGGAAACTCACGGGCAAACCGATGAGCGGCACCATCGCCGCCGCCTGGGTCGGCCGCGCCCTCGCCGTCTCCGTCCTGATCGGCCTGCCCCTGCTCAACTCCTCCGGCGCCCTCGGCGGCGGCAACGAGGACGTCGGCGGCATGGACACCGTCACCGACGCCCTGCTCGCCGCCATCCTCGCGGCGATCATCTGGACCGGCGCCGGCAACAGCCTCCGCATGGCCCGCCTGCGCGAGCACCTCCCCGAACTCCGCGCCCGCACCCTGACCCGCCGGGCCGTACCCGTCGAGAACGACACCCCGCTCTCCGAGGCGCTGCGCCGCGCCAACGCCGCCGGAGCACGCGCCCTCGTCGTGGTGGACGCCGACGGCAACCCGCTCTCCCTCGTCCGCGAGGCCGCCATCGTCGGCGTCCCCGAACACCGCCGCCCCTGGGTGGCCGTCAGCGGCCTCGCCCAGGACCTGACCGACGGCATGCGCGTCTCCGCCGAGCTGGCGGGAGAAGACCTGCTGGACGCCCTCCGCGCCGCCCCGGCCACCGAGTACCTCGTGGTCGAGGAGACCGGCGAGATCTACGGCGTCCTGTCGGCGGCCGACGTCGAGCGCGCCTTCGTGAAGGCCATGGCCAGGCCCACCCCGTAGTGGTCCGCGACCCCCGCAAAGGCCGGTAGTCTGTTCACATGTCCGAACCGACCGGTGCCGCCCGCAGGCGCGGGCCCTTCAAGGTCGGGGACCAGGTACAGCTGACCGACCCCAAGGGTCGCCACTACACGTTCACGCTCGAAGCCGGGAAGAACTTCCACACCCACAAGGGCTCCTTCCCGCACGACGAACTGATCGGCGCTCCCGAGGGCAGCGTTGTCCGCACCACCGGCAACGTCGCCTACCTCGCGCTGCGCCCCCTGCTCCCCGACTACGTCCTGTCCATGCCCCGCGGGGCAGCCGTCGTCTACCCGAAGGACGCGGGGCAGATCCTCGCCTTCGCCGACATCTTCCCCGGCGCCCGCGTCGTGGAGGCCGGCGTGGGCTCCGGCTCGCTCAGCAGCTTCCTGCTGCGGGCCATCGGCGACCAGGGCATGCTGCACTCCTACGAGCGCCGCGAGGACTTCGCCGAGATCGCCCGGCAGAACGTCGAGCGCTACTTCGGCGGCCCGCACCCCGCCTGGCAGCTCACCGTCGGCGACCTCCAGGACAACCTGTCCGACACCGACGTCGACCGCGTCATCCTCGACATGCTCGCCCCCTGGGAATGCCTGGAGGCCGTCTCCAAGGCACTCGTCCCCGGCGGCATCCTGTGCTGCTACGTGGCCACCACCACCCAGCTCGCCCGGACCGTGGAGTCCATCCGCGAGATCGGCTGCTTCAACGAGCCGACCGCCTGGGAGACCATGATCCGCAACTGGCACATCGAGGGCCTGGCCGTCCGTCCCGACCACCGCATGATCGGTCACACCGGCTTCCTGCTCACCGCCCGCCGCCTCGCCGACGGCGTCGAGCCGCCCATGCGCCGCCGCCGCCCCGCCAAGGGCGCCTACGGCGAGGACTACGCCGGCCCCAACGCCGACGCCGGCGCCGGCCGCTGACCCACCACGCGCGCGCAGGCAACGCAAGGGCGCCGTGGCCGAGTTCCCACCCACCGACGGGAACTCCGCCACGGCGCCCATCCGTTGATCCGGCGTCCACACCGGCACCGGCACCGCCGCCCCGCACACAGGGCGTGCCCCCGGTCGGCGATCCCCGACCCCGCCGTTCCCCCGCACTGTGACGTGTGGCACCATGCAGGCCATCCCACCGGCACAGCCCTCACAGGAGACACTCCTCGTGCAGCAATCCGCCGTTCCGGAGCTCGCCCACACCCACACCCGGCCCATCCACTGGGTCGCCACCGCCACGGCCGTCGCCGGCGTCGTGGCGCTCTCCTCCGTCGTCCAGCCCGGATCGGCCACCGCCGCCCAGACCGCCCCCGGCACAGCGGCCGGGCCCGCCCCCGCGGCCGCCGCACCACCCGGCACCACCGGTGTGCACTTCCCCCTGGACTGCGGCCCCGTCAAAGCCGTCGTGGCCAAGAAGGCCACCGGAGACCTGGACGGCGACGGCAGGCCGGAAACCGTCGCCGTGGTGCACTGCGACGCCCCCATGGGCACCCCGCCCGACGGCGTCTACGTCCTCACCCGCTCCGCGGACGGCGGCACCCCCCGCGTGGTCGCCACCCTCGTGCGGCCCGAGGAACGGCTCACCGTCACCGACTTCACCGTCCGCGCGCGTGCCGTCTCCGCCACACTGCTCGGCTACTCCTCGGACTCCGTGCCCAGTTGCTGCCCCGACACGAAGACCCCGGCCGCATGGCGGTGGAACGGCGACGCCTTCCTCCGCTCCACGCCGGCCGGGGCCCACAGCGTCTGAACCGGACTCACTCCGTGTCGGGCCCGTACACCTCGACCTTGTCCGAAACCCGGCGCACGTGAATGCACTCGCCGGGACACTCCTTCGCCGAGTCCACCACGTCCGTCAACAAGGGCAACGGCACCGGCACGGTCGCCCCCGGAGCCTGCAGCAGCTCGTCGTCCGCGCCCTTCACATAGGCCAGCCCGTCGATGTCCAGCTCGAACACCTCGGGGGCGTACTGGGCACAGATCCCGTCGCCGGTACACAGGTCCTGGTCGATCCAGACCTCCAGCGCCTCGCCGCCCCGGCCCTCCTGCTGCACGGTCATCTCTCCTGCCGTCGGTTCGCCGGACGGCCCGGCCACCCAAGGGCCAGCCAGGTCCGCTCCAGCGGCTGTTGAACACCCTCGACCCTACCTCCGCCCGCATCGCGTCCGGGTTCGACCGCTTCGGGTTTCCCGCCCCGCCCCCTCGGGTACCAGCGCCGGACCGGGAGAGGGGTGCCCCGGCGGCCGGGTCGATCACTTCAGGCCGCCCCCCACAGTGACATCAACCGCCCGATCCGTCGCTCTGCGTGATGATCGTACGAGCGCCCTGCGTGCTGCCCGCACACCAGCCGACCAGCCCGTGAGCGGACAACTCCGGCCAGTCCTGGCGGGTATTGACCACGCAATGCATGGAACAAGCTGCTTTCCCCTCACGTTCAGTGGGTATCCCCTCCGTGCGAGGGAGTGAGCAGCGGGTGACCGACGACACACCTTGACAGTCATTGTGATCTAGGGGTTTCAATCGACACCCACCCAGGTAGGGTCTGGAAGCGTCCAGCTCCCCTTGGAGGAGGTGAGGACCGTGGCAGCCCACGACGACGACATGAACCGCGGCATCCGCCCGGGACGCGGGTCCGACGACCCGGCCGGGCAGATCGCCTACCTTGAGCAGGAGATCGCCGTCCTGCGCCGCAAGCTCGCCGACTCTCCGCGACACACGAGGATTCTCGAAGAGCGGATCGTCGAGCTGCAGACCAACCTGGCCGGCGTGTCCGCCCAGAACGAGCGACTGGCCAACACTCTCCGCGAGGCCCGCGACCAGATCGTGGCCCTCAAGGAGGAGGTCGACCGGCTCGCCCAGCCACCGGCAGGCTTCGGTGTCTTCCTGCAAGCCAACGAGGACGGCACCGCAGACATCTTCACCGGCGGCCGGAAACTCCGGGTCAACGTCAGCCCCAGCGTCGAACTCGACGACCTGCGGCGCGGCCAGGAAATCATGCTCAACGAAGCGCTCAACGTGGTCGAGGCCATGGAATTCGAGCGCGTCGGCGACATCGTCACCCTCAAGGAGATCCTCGAGGACGGCGAGCGCGCCCTCGTACTGGGGCACACCGACGAGGAACGGGTGGTGCGGCTCGCCGAGCCGCTGCTGGACGTCACCATCCGCCCCGGCGACGCCCTCCTGCTCGAACCCCGCTCCGGCTACGTCTACGAGGTCGTCCCCAAGAGCGAGGTCGAGGAACTCGTCCTCGAAGAGGTCCCCGACATCGGCTACGAGCAGATCGGCGGCCTCGGCAACCAGATCGAGGCCATCCGCGACGCGGTCGAGCTGCCCTATCTCTACCCCGACCTCTTCAAGGAGCACGAGCTGCGCCCGCCCAAGGGCGTCCTGCTCTACGGCCCCCCCGGCTGCGGCAAGACACTCATCGCCAAAGCCGTCGCGAACTCGCTGGCCAAGAAGGTCGCCGAGGTCACCGGTCAGGCCGCCGGGAAGAGCTTCTTCCTGAACATCAAGGGTCCGGAGCTCCTCAACAAGTACGTCGGTGAAACCGAACGACAGATCCGCCTCGTCTTCCAGCGCGCACGGGAAAAGGCCAGCGAAGGCACCCCCGTGATCGTCTTCTTCGACGAAATGGAATCCCTCTTCCGCACCCGCGGATCCGGTGTCAGCTCGGACGTGGAGAACACCATCGTCCCCCAGCTGCTCGCCGAGATCGACGGCGTGGAAGGTCTCCAGAACGTGGTCGTGATCGGCGCCTCCAACCGCGAGGACATGATCGACCCCGCCATCCTGCGCCCCGGCCGGCTCGATGTGAAGATCAAGATCGAGCGCCCCGACGCGGAAGCGGCGAAGGACATCTTCGGCAAGTACCTCACCGAACGCCTCCCGCTCCACGCCGACGACCTCGGCGAACACGGCGGGGACAAGGCCACCACCGTCCAGAGCATGATCCAGACGGCGGTCGAGCAGATGTACGCCGAATCCGAGGAGAACCGCTTCCTGGAGGTCACCTACGCCAACGGTGACAAGGAAGTCCTGTACTTCAAGGACTTCAACTCCGGCGCCATGATCGAAAACATCGTCGGCCGCGCCAAAAAGATGGCGATCAAGGACTTCCTGGAAAAAACTCAGAAGGGTCTGCGCGTCTCCCACCTCCTCCAGGCGTGCGTGGACGAATTCAAGGAGAACGAGGACCTCCCCAACACGACCAACCCCGACGACTGGGCCCGCATCTCCGGAAAGAAGGGCGAACGGATCGTCTACATCCGTACCCTCATCACCGGAAAGCAGGGCGCGGACACCGGACGCTCCATCGACACGGTGGCGAACACCGGTCAGTACCTGTAACAGCAGGGCGGCTGCGGGTGCCCTCGACGGGTACCCGCAGCCGACTGCTTTCCAGGCCACGACCGGAGCAGCGAATGACGCAAATGATCTCCCCACCAGCGCAAAGGCGTTCTAGGCTCGTTCCTACCGCCGAGTCGCGCAGTGCGGGGACGGGCACCGCACACGCACCGGAGCGCCAGCGGTACTTGAGCGGCGCCCACGACCGAGGGTGCCGCCGGGCAAGGAGGGCCGCATGACCGTACGGCGAGTAATGGGCATCGAGACGGAGTACGGGATCTCCGTCCCCGGCCACCCCAACGCCAATGCCATGCTCACCTCGTCCCAGATCGTCAACGCCTACGCGGCGGCGATGCACCGGGCCCGCCGGGCCCGCTGGGACTTCGAGGAGGAGAATCCGCTGCGGGACGCGCGAGGCTTCGACCTCGCCCGGGAGGCCGCCGACGCCAGCCAGCTCACCGACGAGGACATCGGCCTCGCCAACGTGATCCTGACCAACGGCGCACGTCTCTACGTCGACCACGCCCACCCCGAATACAGCGCCCCCGAGGTCACCAACCCCCGCGACGCCGTCCTCTGGGACAAGGCCGGCGAACGCATCATGGCCGAGGCCGCCGAACGGGCCGCACAGCTCCCCGGCGCCCAGCCGATCCACCTCTACAAGAACAACACCGACAACAAGGGCGCCTCCTACGGCACGCACGAGAACTACCTGATGAAGCGGGAGACCCCCTTCTCGGACATCGTGCGCCACCTCACGCCCTTCTTCGTCTCCCGCCAGGTCTTCGCCGGAGCGGGCCGCGTCGGCATCGGCCAGGACGGCCACGAGCACGGCTTCCAGCTCAGCCAGCGCGCCGACTACTTCGAGGTCGAGGTCGGCCTGGAGACCACGCTCAAGCGCCCGATCATCAACACGCGCGACGAGCCGCACGCCGACGCCGAGAAGTACCGCCGCCTCCACGTGATCATCGGTGACGCGAACCTGTCGGAGATCTCCACCTACCTCAAGCTCGGCACGACCGCCCTGGTCCTGTCCATGATCGAAGACGGCTTCATCGCCGTCGACCTCGCCGTCGACCAGCCGGTCCGCACCCTGCACCAGGTCTCCCACGACCCGTCCCTGAAGCGTCTGGTCACCCTCCGCAGCGGACGCACGCTCACCGCGGTCCAGCTCCAGATGGAGTACTTCGAACTGGCCCGCAAGTACGTCGAGGAACGCTTCGGGGCCGACGCCGACGACCAGACCAAGGACGTCCTCAGCCGCTGGGAGGACACCCTCACCCGGCTGGAGAACGACCCCATGAGCCTCGCCGGCGAACTCGACTGGGTCGCCAAGCGCGAACTCATGGAGGGCTACCGCCGCCGCGACGACCTCGACTGGGACGCCGCCCGGCTCCACCTGGTCGACCTCCAGTACGCCGACGTACGCGCCGAGAAGGGGCTCTACAACCGCCTCGCGGCCCGCGGGCGCATCAAGCGGCTCCTGGACGAGGCCGAGGTCGACACGGCCCGCACGAAGCCACCGGAGGACACCCGCGCCTACTTCCGCGGACGCTGTCTGGAGCAGTACGCCGACGACGTCGCCGCGGCCAGCTGGGACTCGGTCATCTTCGATCTTCCCGGCCGGGACTCCCTCCAGCGCGTTCCAACCCTGGAACCGCTACGCGGAACGCGAAATCACGTCAAGGAGCTGCTGGACCGCTGCCGCACGGCGGAAGACCTGGTCAGGGTCCTGTCGGGCGGCTGAGCACGATCAGCGGGTACTCGTACCGCCCCGGGCGGGCAGGGTGGAAATCCCCCCGCCCGGGAATCATCGAGGTGGCCCCCGCACGTTGTGGAAACTGCGGGGCCGATGTCGGACCCGGCCTATAGGGTCTGATCATCACCGATCGGCAGGCGAACTGAGCGGGGTGAGGGACATGGCAACGAAGGACACCGGCGGCGGCCAGCAGAAGGCCACGCGTTCCACCGAAGAGGTCGAGGAGCAGGCGCAGGACGCGCAGGCCCAGGACGACCTGAAGGAACGGCACGAGAAGCTGTCCGACGACGTGGACTCCGTGCTGGACGAAATCGATGACGTCCTCGAGGAGAACGCAGAGGATTTCGTGCGCTCATTTGTGCAAAAGGGTGGAGAGTAAAGCCGACTTGGTCGCCTTGCCTTCGAAGTGAAGGTGGCGGGGGAGTCGGGTGGTTGAGGAGCCGAACGCGAAGGCATGCGGGAAGCGCGGGCGCGATCTGCCCCCCGCCCCCTTCGCCGAGGACCGGAATCGGCGTGACGGCCCGCGGGTGCACTGCCGGGAGCGCGTGGCGGAGTACAGCGCCGCGCACTCCCGGCGGCGCCAGGCCGCGTACGGCCTCACCGAGGCCGAGCGTGCCGCGCCAGACCGCCTCCCAGGGGGCGTCCGTCGTTCGTACCCGGCCGCCGTGCCCGCACATGTGGATCACTGCCATGAGACGGGTAGGGTCCGAGGCGTACTGTGCTTCAGCCGCAATGCCGCGCTGGGGCAGTTCAAGGATCAGCCCGAAGCCATAAGGCGGGCTGCTGCATACGTGGAAGGAAACGCGTGGAAGCCAACACTCGTAGCACCGGGCGTCTACCAGCTGCCTTCCTGACGCCAGGGTCCTCGTCCTTCGTGGACTTCCTCTCCGAGCACCAGCCCGAGCTGCTGCCAGGGAAGCGCCAGCTGCCGCCCACGCAGGGTGTGATCGAGGCGCCGCACGGGACGACCATCGTGGCCGTGACGTTCCCGGGGGGCGTGGTGCTCGCCGGTGACCGCCGGGCCACCATGGGCAATGTCATCGCCCAGCGGGACATCGAGAAGGTGTTCCCGGCCGACGAGTACTCGGCGGTGGGTATCGCCGGCACGGCCGGTCTGGCCGTGGAGATGGTCAAGCTCTTCCAGCTGGAGCTGGAGCACTTCGAGAAGGTCGAGGGCGCCCAGCTGTCGCTGGAGGGCAAGGCGAACCGGCTGTCGACGATGATCCGGGCGAATCTCGGCATGGCGATGCAGGGACTGGCGGTCGTGCCGCTGTTCGCGGGGTACGACGTCGACCGGGAGAGGGGACGGATCTTCTCGTACGACGTGACGGGTGGCCGTTCCGAGGAGCACAACTTCGCGGCGACGGGTTCGGGCTCGGTCTTCGCGCGGGGTGCGATGAAGAAGCTGTTCCGTGACGACCTGTCCGAGCAGCAGGCCACCACGCTGGTGGTGCAGGCTCTGTATGACGCGGCTGACGACGACTCGGCGACCGGTGGTCCCGATGTCGCCCGCCGGATCTACCCGATCGTCACCGTGATCACCGAGGACGGTTTCCGTCGGCTCACCGATGAGGAGTCGTCGGAGATCGCGCGCGCGGTGCTGCAGAAGCGGCTGGAGGAGCCGGACGGTCCCAAGGCCGCCCTGCTCTGAGCGCGGGCCCGGTTCTTATCAAGGTGATCCAGTGACCATGACAGAAAGGGACGGATAACCGGTGTCGACGCCGTTCTATGTCTCACCTCAGCAGGCCATGGCCGACCGGGCGGAGTACGCCCGCAAGGGCATCGCCCGTGGCCGCAGCCTGGTCGTGCTGCAGTATGCCGACGGCATCGTGTTCGTCGGCGAGAACCCGTCCCGTGCGCTGCACAAGTTCAGCGAGATCTATGACCGGATCGGCTTCGCGGCGGCCGGCAAGTACAACGAGTACGAGAATCTGCGCATCGGTGGCGTCCGCTACGCCGACCTGCGGGGCTACACGTACGACCGTGACGATGTCACCGCTCGTGGTCTGGCGAACGTGTACGCGCAGACACTGGGCACGATCTTCTCCTCGGCGGCGGAGAAGCCGTACGAGGTGGAGCTGGTGGTGGCCGAGGTGGGGGAGACCCCCGAGGGCGACCAGATCTACCGGCTGCCGCACGACGGTTCCATCGTCGACGAGCACGGGTCGGTCGCGGTGGGCGGCAATGCGGAGCAGATCAGCAGCTTCCTGGATCAGCGTCACCAGGACGGCATGAGCCTCGCCGAGGCGCTGAAGCTGGCGGTGCAGGCGCTGTCGCGGGACACCAACGGCAGTGAGCGGGAGATCCCGGCCGAGCGGCTGGAGGTGGCGGTTCTGGACCGTACGCGCCCGCAGAAGCGCAAGTTCAAGCGCATCGTGGGCCGGCAGCTCGGCCGGCTGCTGGAGGCGGACGGTGCGAGCACGGAGGCGGAGAGCTCCGAGGAGGAGTGATCCCTTCTCGCCCCGCGGTGCCCCGGTCGGTTCTCCGGCCGGGGCACCGGTCGTTCTAGGGGGCTCGTGGCGGGGCCGTGGAGCCCCGGACGACCAGTTCGACCGGGATGTCGCCGCCGTCCGGCCGTCGGCCGTCCAGGACGGCCAGCAGGGCCTGCATGCCGCGTTCGCCGAACAGCTCGGCGTCGAGTCGGACGGTGGTCAGTTCGGGGTCGAGGGCGGTGGCGAGGGCGAGGTCGTCCAGGCCGGTGACGGAGATGTCGTCGGGGATGCGCAGGCCGAGGCGGCGCAGTGCCTTGTAGGCGCCGGCGGCGAGTTTGTCGTCGTCGCAGACGATCGCGGTGGGCCGGGGGCCGGGTGCGGTGAGGGCGGTCTCGGCGGCGGTGAGGGCTCCGTCGATGGAGATGGGGGCGCGGGCCGTGCGGATCTCGGTGCCGGGGACGGCGGCCATGTGCGCGGCGAGTTCCTTCGCGCGTACCTCGAAGGTCCAGGAGGGGACGTCGGCGGCGAGGTGGAGTATCCGGCGGTGGCCGAGGCCGAGCAGGTGCGTGGCGACCTGGCGGACGCCGTCGGCGATGTCGAGGTTGACGGTCGCGGCGCCGAGGCTGCCGGTGGGGTCGCTGTCGAGCATGACGAGGGGGAGCTGGTCGCCGCGGATGGCGGTGAGGGCGTCGGCGGCCATGGAGGAGGCGATGACGCCGTCGAGGGCGGCCTGGGCGGAGGCGAAGGGGTCGCGGGCGGGCCCGATGCCTTCGGGTGAGGGGTAGAGGACGACGCCGAAGCCGTGTTCGGCGGCGACGCGTGCGGCGCCGGTGTAGACGCCGGCGAAGAACTCCGTGGTGAGGGCGGGGACGACGAGGAGGACGGTGCGGGTGCGGCCGAGGCGGAGGTGGCGGGCGGCGAGGTTGGGGCGGTAGCCGAGGTCGCGTGCGGCGTTGCGGACGCGTTCGGCGGTGGTCTCGGAGACCCGGCCGCGCCATTTGTCGCCGAGCACGAGGGAGACGGCGGCCTGGGAGACGCCGGCCGCGAGGGCGACGTCCCGGCTGGTCGGGCGCGTGCTGCTGCGTGCCACCGTGGGGGCGCTCCTTCGTCTGGACGTGCGAACAGCGCACATGGTACGTATGGAGAGGGACGTTATACGTAACACTTCGGGCCGTCGAGGCGTCCCGGGCGAGCCACGGAAGGGCAGGACATGGCCACGGGATATCTGGAGATCCTGAAGGCGAGGCATGCGCTCCGGCTGCTCACGGGCACGCTGGTGGGCCGGCTGCCCAACGCCACCGCCGCGATCGCCCTGGTGCTCTTCGTCCGGGCGGAGGGCGGCACCTACAGTCTGGCGGGCGCCCTCGCGGCCGTGTACGGCGTCGCCAACGCGATCGGCCAGCCGGTGCTGGGCCGGCTCGTGGATCTGTACGGCCAGCCGCGCGTCCAGTTGCCCGCGGCCGTCCTCGCGGCCGCCGCCATGACCGTCTTCGCCTCGGCCGGGACCGACCCGCTGCCGCTCGCCTACGGGGCGGTCGCGGCGGCGGGGCTGTTCACCCCGCCTCTGGAGGGCGGCCTGCGGGCGCTGTGGCCGTCGGTGCTGCGCCGTGAGGAGCAGGTGCACACGGCGTACGCGATGGACGCGATCGCGCAGGAGGTCATGTTCACGGTCGGGCCGCTGCTGGTGACCGTGTGCGTGTCCCTGTGGGACGAGCGTGCCGCCCTGCTCGTGCTGAACGTCCTGGGCGTGCTGGGCGCTCTGTCGGTGGTGATGTCGCCGCCGTCGCGTGCGTGGCGTTCGGCGCCGCGTGAGGCGCACTGGCTGGGTGCTCTGCGTTCGCCCGGTCTGCTCGCCCTGCTCGCCGCGTTTCTGTTCGTCGGCATCGCGCTGGGCTCCATCACGGTGGCCGCGGTGTCGTACGCCGACGGGCACGGTGGTGACGCGGTCTACGGCTGGCTGATGGCCGGGCTGGGGCTCGGGGCGCTGGCCGGTGGCAGTGTGTACGGCGCCCGTCGGTGGGCGGGGGCGCCGGAGCGGCGACTGCGGGTGCTGGTGGCCCTTCTGGCGGTGTGTTACCTGCCGTTGATGCTGACACCCGGAGTCGTGGCCATGGTGTTGCTCAGCGTGGTCTCGGGGGTGTTCCTGGCGCCCTGCATCGCGTGCGCCTTCATCATCGTCGACCGGCATGCGCCGAGGGGGACCGTCACCGAGGCGTTCTCCTGGCTCGTGACGACGTTCACCGTGGGCGCCTCGGTCGGAACGGGCCTGGCGGGCCCGGTGGTCCAGGCGGGTGGCACCCTGTGGGGCTTCGCCCTGCCGGGGGCGGCCGGGGCGGTGTCGTTGCTGGTCCTGCTGGCCACCGGAGGGGTCCTCGCAGCTCCCGCACGGGGCGAGGTCGTTGCGGCTTCATCGGAAAATGATCCAAATCGTGCTGTCGAACCCCGTTTCAGCTCGGGGGATCGGGCGTAATGTTCCCTCATGGACCGCCGCATTTTCGGGCTGGAGAACGAGTACGGCGTCACGTGCACGTTCAGGGGACAGCGCCGCCTGTCTCCTGACGAGGTGGCGCGGTACCTCTTCCGCCGTGTCGTGTCATGGGGCCGCAGCAGCAATGTCTTTCTGCGAAACGGCGCCCGGCTCTATCTCGACGTGGGCTCACATCCGGAATACGCGACACCCGAGTGTGACAACGTGACCGAACTGGTCACCCACGACAAGGCCGGCGAGCGCATTCTCGAAGGACTCCTGGTGGACGCGGAACGACGCCTGCACGAGGAGGGAATCGCGGGCGACGTCTACCTGTTCAAGAACAACACCGACTCGGCGGGCAACTCCTACGGCTGCCACGAGAACTACCTGGTGGCCCGGCACGGGGAGTTCTCCCGGCTCGCGGACATTCTCATTCCGTTCCTGGTCACCCGGCAGCTGCTGTGCGGCGCCGGCAAGGTGCTGCAGACTCCCCGCGGGGCCGTCTACTGCGTCAGCCAGCGCGCGGAGCACATCTGGGAGGGCGTCTCCTCGGCGACGACGCGTTCCCGGCCCATCATCAACACCCGCGACGAACCGCACGCGGACGCGGAGCGTTACCGCCGGCTGCACGTCATCGTCGGTGACTCGAACATGTCCGAGACGACGATGCTGCTCAAGGTCGGCGCCACGGATCTGGTGCTGCGCATGATCGAGGCGGGCACCGTGATGCGCGATCTGACCCTGGAGAACCCGATCCGGGCGATCCGCGAGGTCAGCCACGACATCACCGGCCGGCGCAAGGTGCGCCTGGCCAGCGGCCGGGAGGCGTCCGCGCTGGAGGTGCAGCGCGAGTACTTCGACAAGGCCGTGGACTTCTGCGACCGCCGGGGCATCCGCACGGGCACGGTCGCGCAGGTCCTGGAGCTGTGGGGCCGCACGCTCGAGGCGATCGAGAACGAGGAACTGGACCGCATCGAGACCGAGATCGACTGGGTCATGAAGTACAAGCTCATCGAGCGGTACCGGGCCAAGCACAACATGACGATGTCGCACCCGAGGGTCGCCCAGATAGACCTCGCCTACCACGACATCCACCGCCGTCGTGGTCTGTACTACCTGCTGGAGAAGAAGGGCCAAGCGGCTCGGGTCTGCAACGACTTGAAGATCTTCGAGGGCAAGTCGGTTCCGCCGCAGACCACTCGGGCGCGGCTGCGCGGCGACTTCATCCGGCGGGCGCAGGAACAGCGCCGGGACTTCACGGTCGACTGGGTGCACCTCAAGCTCAACGACCAGGCGCAGCGCACCGTGCTGTGCAAGGACCCGTTCCGGTCGGTGGACGACCGGGTGGAGAAGCTGATCGCCGGAATGTAGCGGAAAAGGGATGAGTCAAGCGTTCCGGCACCGCAATGCCGGAACGCCACACGGGCGCCGTACGTTTCCCGTACGGCGCCCTTCTCTGGTCGTAGAGTTGCGCGCACGCCATCCGCAAGATCGACCGATTACGAGGCTCTTCCGTGCGCCGACGCTCACTTCTCCTCGCCGCCGTTCCCGCAGGACTGGTCACGCTCGCCGGTTGCGGTGACGACAAGTCCGGATCGAGCAAGACCGCCTCGCCGTCGCCCTCGGCCTCCTCCTCGCCGCCGCCGAAGATCGTGGACGGGCCGTTGCCGGCGATCACGGCGGGCACCAAGTTCGGCGAGAAGCCGACGATCGCCAAGGGGACGGGCGAGCCGTCGAAGGATCTCGCGGTCAAGACGGTGATCGCGGGCAGCGGCCGGACGATCGCGGAGAACGACTTCATCCGGGCCGACTACCTGGGCCAGATCTGGGACACGGCCAAGGTCTTCGACAACTCCTACGACCGCAAGCGCCCGCTGGTCATGCAGCTCGCCCAGGGCAGCCTCATCGACGGCTGGCGGTACGCCCTGCAGGGCAAGAAGACCGGCAGCCGTGTCCTGATCGCCGTCCCGCCCGCCTTGGGGTACGGCAGGGAGGGCAACGCGCAGGCGGGTATCAAGGGCACCGACACGCTGGTGTTCGCCATCGACCTGATCGAGTCCTTCAACTCCAAGAGTTCCGCCAAGGGCACGGTGGTGCCGCCGACGGACGCGTCCCTGCCGAAGGTGGGCACCAACACCGACGGCCAGGTGCCCAAGGTCACGATCCCGAAGACGGACCCGCCGAAGAAGCTCGTGTCGGCGTACGTCCTGGAGGGCGACGGTCCCGAGGTGAAGGCCGACCAGACGGTCCTGTGCCAGTTCCAGGGTCTGGTCTGGGACGGCGGCAAGACGTTCCAGCGGACGTACGGCTCCGGCCGGCTCAGCCAGTTCTCCCTGGAGCAGATGCAGCAGGCGGTCAAGGGTCTCGCTCAGGGGCTGACCGGCAAGAAGGTGGGCAGCAGGGTGCTGGTGGTCATCCCGCCGGAGCTGGGTTACGGCGACAACCCGCCGAGCGGCAGCGTCGTCAAGAAGGGGTCCACCCTGGTGTTCACGGTGGACATCCTCGCCGCGATGTAGCCCGGGGCGGCCGCGGAGGGCGAGAGGGCTGCGGAGATGAAAGACTGTCCGCGTTTCGTGTCGTACACAAGCAGGAGCTTTTGACGTGAGCATCGAGAAGCCCGAGATCGACTTCCCCGAGGGCGCGCCGCCGGCCGACCTTGAGATCAAGGACATCTGGGAGGGTGACGGGCCGGTCGCGCAGGCGGGCCAGACCGTCACCGTGCACTACGTGGGCGTGTCCTTCAGCACCGGTGAGGAGTTCGACGCCAGCTGGAACCGTGGCACTCCGTTCCGCTTCCCGCTGGGTGGCGGCCGTGTCATCGCGGGCTGGGACCAGGGCGTGCAGGGCATGAAGGTGGGTGGCCGTCGCCAGCTGACCATCCCGTCCCACCTCGCCTACGGCGACCAGAGCCCGACCCCGGCGATCAAGCCCGGTGAGACCCTCATCTTCGTGGTGGACCTCCTCGGCGTCTGATTCACGGCCGGAGTCCGATCGGATCGGATCACTTGGGGCCCATGCCTGCTCGGGCGTGGGCCCTCGGCTTTTGCCACCGCGCCGCGGAGCGGTACGGTCATCGGTCGGAAGCATCATAGGGAAGGCGAAGGGCGTCGATGGCCATTGCCAAGGCCGAGCGGCTGATGAATCTCGCGCTGTGTCTGCTCGGCGCACGCCGGCCGCTCAGCAAGCGGGAGCTGCGCGATTCCATTGAGGCATACGTCGAGGCCGCCCGGCCGGAGCAGGGCGTGGCGGGCAGCGACGATTCCTTCAACCGCATGTTCGAGCGGGACAAGGACGATCTGCGCGAGCTGGGCCTGGTCATCGAGACCGTCGAGAACCTCGACGGCGAGGTCGGCTATCTCGCCCGCCGCGACAGCAACCGCCTGCCCCCCATCACCCTGGACGCCGAGGAGGCCGCCGCGCTGGGTCTCGCCGCCAAGGTGTGGCAGCAGGCCCGGCTGGCCGGGGCGGCCAGCGGAGCGCTGCAGAAGCTGCGCGCCGCCGGTCTGCCGGAGGACGTCGACCCCTACGAGGCGCACGGCGCCCTGGAGCCGCGCATCCCGGTGCACGAGGCCGCCTTCGAGCCCCTGATGCTGGCCTGCCGGGACCGTCGCCCGGTCCTCTTCGACTACCGCAAGGCCTCCGCCGCCCGCCCCGAGCCCCGGCATGTCGAGCCGTGGGCGCTGGAGTGCTGGCGCGGCCACTGGTACCTGGCCGGGTTCGACCGTGGCCGGGGCGCCGAGCGCGTCTTCCGGCTCTCTCGGATCACCGGCAGGGTCCGCTCCCGCGGTACGGGCTTCACCGCGCCCGTGCCGGACGTGGTCACCGTGCGCGAGACCGTGGCGAGCTGGGCCGGTGAGATAGCCGACCGCTCGGCGCTGATCCGGCTGCGTTCCGGCGCCGGCTACCCCCTCCGGGCGAAGGCCACCGAGGTCCGGGAACTCGGGGACGGCTGGGACGAGTTGGAGATTCCGTACGGGCACGGACTGGACGCCTGGCTGGTGGAGTTCGGGCCCGACGTGGTGGTCCTGGAGCCGGCCGAGCTGCGGGCCGACGTGGTGGACCGGCTGCGTGCCGTGGCCAAGGGCTGAGGGGGAGCGGGACTGTGGCAGGCAAACCGGCGAGGACCGTTAACGCCATCGACCAGACCCGGCGGATGCTCTCCCTGGTGACGTATCTGAGGGAGCGCCCCGGCGCCCGGATCGCCGATGTCGCGCGGGCCTTCGGCATCACCGAGGACGAGCTGGTCGCCGACCTCGATCTGCTGCCGATGTGCGGCACCAGCTTCCGCGGCGGTGATCTGCTGGACATCGACACCGACGGCGAGCGCATCTGGTGGCACAATCCGGCCGCGCTGGGCGAGGAGGCGGCCGAGCCGCTGCGGCTCGCCGCCGACGAGGCCACCGCGCTGCTGGTCGCCGCCCGCGCGGTGTCGACGCTGCCCGGTCTGCGGGAGGGGGACCGTCAGGCGCTGCTGCGGGCCACCGCCAAGGTGGAGACGGCGGCCGGCGAGGCCGCGGGCGCCAGCTCCCGTCTGTCGGTGACCTTCGAGTCCGAGGGCGGCGTCTTCGCCGACGTCGACCGGGCCATCTCCGAGCGCCGCCGGCTGTGGATCCGCTACTACTCCCCGGCGCGCGACGAGGTCACCGAGCGCGAGATCGACCCCATCCGGCTGGTCAGCGTCGGCCACACCTATGTGGAGGCCTGGTGCCGCCGCTCGGAGGCCCGGCGCACCTTCCGGCTCGACCGGGTCGCGGAGATCAGGATCCTCGACGCGCCCTCGGCCCCGCCCGAGATAGAGCTGCGCGACCTCTCCGAGGGGCTGGTGCAGCCGGCCGCCGAGGATCCGGAGGTGGTCGTCGAGGTCGGCCCGGGCGGTCGCTGGGTCGCCGAGTACTACCCGCACGACAGTGCCGATGAGCTTCCCGACGGCGGCCTGCGTATCACTCTGCGCACCCCCGATCCGGCCTCCCTGCGCCGGCTCGCGCTGCGGCTCGGCCGTGACGGCCGGATCGTCTCGCCGCCGGAGCTGGCCGAGAGCGCCCGCCGTGCGGCCCGCGAGGCCCTGGCGGCGTACGACACCCCGCCGGACACGGCGCCGGGCGCCGCCGCCGGCCCCGGCCAGCGGTCTGCGTGAGCCTGGACCGCGGCGCTCCGAAGGCGAACGACCAGCTGCGACCAGAGGAAGAGGAGCGAGAGCTGTGAGCGAGTCTCCGGAGCCGGGTGCGGGTGAGATGACGGTGGCGACCGCCTTCGCGGGGATGAGAAGAGTGGTCCCCGTGATGTTCCGGGCCGGCTGCCCGGACTGCCGGGGCCGCTTCGAACTCGCCGCGAGCGCGCTGCGTCTCGCCATCGGCGGCAGCAGCCGGACGACGTTCTACTCCTTCACCTGCCCCGACTGCGGTGTCTCGGTCCGCAAGCCCGCCGGGGAGCGCATCGTGGAGCTGCTCACCGGGGGCGGTGTCAGGACTCTGCGGCTGCACTCCACGCTGTAGCCGGTCGCGCGCCCCGGGTGTGCGGCACGGTGTATCCGGCTGCTGCCCGCTCCGGCGGACGGTCTAGTCTCGACGTCATGTTCTGGCCGATGTTCGCGGTAGCCGTGGGTTTCCTGGGTCTCGCCGTCCTGGGGGTGCTCGCCGTCCGGGTGTTCCTGGAGGCCCGGCGCCTGGGGCAGCAGGTGACGGACTCCGCGCGCCGCATCAACCGGGCCGCGGAGGACCTGGAGCGGGCGGCCGCGAGCGCGGCCCGCGCCGTGGACACGCTGTGAAGGGTGCCGGACGGTGCCCGTGCGTCCTGCGGTGCAAGCGGTTTGCGTCACTTCGCCCTGTCATGCTGCCCTGCGGGAAAGGTACGCTGCTGGTCGCGGCGCGGAGAACGAGGCCCGTACCGCGGACCGGGAGTACGCACGGGGATTGCCTGACGTTTACCCCTGAGCGTTACGATCGCTGCCAGCACGACCTTCGGTCACATGTCCGACTGGTCCGACAGCACCCCACCCAGCCGCCTCGGTGAGAAGGTAAAGACTTATGTTCGGAAGGCTCGGCGCTCCCGAGATCATTCTCATCCTCGTCGTCATCATCCTGCTGTTCGGCGCGAAGAAGCTTCCGGACATGGCCCGCTCGCTCGGCAAGTCCGCGCGCATCCTCAAGAGCGAGGCCAAGGCGATGAAGGAAGAGGGCAGCGCCTCCGCCCAGGCGCCCAGCTCCAACGAGCAGCCTCCGGCCCAGCGCACCATCCAGGCGGCCCCCGGCGACGTGACCAGCTCGCGGCCGGTCAACGAGCCGACGGACACCACCCAGCGCTGACGCAGGGCCGGAAACCCCCGGCCTGCCGCACGAGATGAGGACGTGGGTTGCCCAAGCCTGCCCGCAAGAAGGAGAAGGATCCGGAGGGGCGGATGCCCCTCGCGGATCATCTTCGTGAGCTCCGCAACCGGCTCGCGAAGGCCATGCTGGCCATCGTCGTCGTGACGGTGGTCGCCGCCTTCTTCTACAACGACATCATCAACTTCCTGACCAAGCCGATCCTGGACTCGGTCGGTTGCCAGGAGACCTTCGAGCAGCTGGCGAAGTCCTCGGGCAAGCACCAGTGCGCGGAGATCACGATCAACGGTCTCCTCGCCCCCTTCACGCTGGCCCTCCAGGTCTCGCTGATGGCCGGCGTCGTCGCCGCCTCGCCGATCTGGCTGTACCAGCTGTGGGCCTTCGTCGCGCCGGGTCTGCACCGGCACGAGAAGAAGTACGCCTACGCCTTCGTCTTCACCGGCGCCCCGCTGTTCTTCGGAGGTGCCTTCTTCGCGTACAAGGTGCTGCCGACCACCGCCAAGGTGCTGATCGACTTCACGCCGAACGGCAACATCAAGAACCTGCTGCCGCTCGACGACCTGCTCCAGCTGGTCACCCGCATGGTGCTCGTCTTCGGCCTCTCCTTCGAGCTGCCGCTGCTGCTGATCATGCTCAACCTCACCGGGGTGCTGACCGGCAGGCGCATGATGGGCTGGTGGCGGGCCATGATCCTCGGCATCACGGTCTTCGCGGCCGTGGCCACGCCGAGCACCGACCCGCTGTCCATGCTGGCCCTCGCCGGGCCGATCTGGGTGCTGTACTTCGGCGCGGTCGCCTTCTCGCTGGCCAACGACGCGCGCAAGCGCCGCCGCGAGGCCGCCGGTCCCGACGACGACGAGGCCTCCGAGCTGGATCTCACGCCGGAGGACATCGGCGACGTCGAGCCCGTCCCGGCCACCCGCGCGCTGCCCGAGCGGACGAGCGCCGACCGGGTCAACGGCTACGACGACGTGACCTGAGCCCTCACCGCGCCACCGCGTGACGCCCCCGCCCCCGCCCCCGCCCCCGCTCGGGGCGGGGGCGTTCGTCTGCCCGCCGACCGCTCCTTCGCCGGGGCCCGCGTCGCTCCCGGGCCGGTTCCGCGTCGTCCTTCGCCGGTCCGGCCACTGCCGTCCGGCCGACGATCCCCGATAATGATCGTCCTGTTGTCAGTGGGGCCCGGTACGCTCGAAAGTACGATGACAGAGGACCTCTCACCGGCCGAGCGGTACGCGGCAGCCCGCAGGCGGGCAGCCGAGCAGGCCACGGCGCTCGCCTCCTTCCGCGAGATGTACGACTTCGGCCTCGACCCCTTCCAGATCGAGGCCTGCCAGGCGCTCGAAGCGGGGAAGGGCGTGCTGGTGGCCGCCCCCACCGGCTCGGGCAAGACGATCGTGGGCGAGTTCGCCGTCCACCTCGCCCTGCGGCAGGGCAAGAAGTGCTTCTACACGACACCCATCAAGGCGCTGTCGAACCAGAAGTACGCCGACCTGTGCCGCCGCTACGGAGCGGAGAAAGTCGGCCTGCTCACCGGCGACAACAGCGTGAACTCCGGTGCCCCGGTGGTCGTGATGACCACCGAGGTGCTGCGGAACATGCTCTACGCCGGCTCCCAGACCCTGCTCGGCCTCGGCTACGTGGTCATGGACGAGGTGCACTACCTCTCCGACCGCTTCCGCGGCGCCGTCTGGGAGGAGGTGATCATCCACCTGCCCGAGTCGGTGACCCTGGTCTCGCTCTCCGCCACCGTGTCCAACGCGGAGGAGTTCGGCGACTGGCTGGACACCGTCCGCGGCGACACCGAGGTGATCGTCTCCGAGCACCGGCCCGTGCCGCTGTTCCAGCACGTCCTCGCCGGGCGCCGGATGTACGACCTGTTCGAGGAAGGCGAGGGCCACAAGAAGGCCGTCAACCCCGACCTGGCCCGCCTGGCCCGCATGGAGGCCACCCGGCCGTCGTACCAGGACCGCAGGCGCGGCCGGGCGATGCGCGAGGCCGACCGGGAGCGCGAGCGCAGACAGCGCTCGCGCGTGTGGACCCCGGGCCGCCCCGAGGTCATCGAGCGTCTGGACGCCGAGGGTCTGCTCCCGGCCATCACCTTCATCTTCAGCCGCGCCGCCTGCGAGGCCGCGGTCCAGCAGTGCCTGTACGCGGGCCTCAGGCTCAACGACGAGGAGGCGCGGGAACAGGTCCGCGCCCTGGTCGAGGAGCGCACGGCCTCCATCCCGCCGGAGGACCTGCACGTCCTCGGCTACTACGAATGGCTGGAGGGCCTGGAGCGCGGCATCGCCGCCCACCACGCCGGCATGCTGCCGACCTTCAAGGAGGTCGTCGAGGAACTCTTCGTGCGCGGGCTGGTCAAGGCCGTGTTCGCCACCGAGACCCTCGCGCTCGGCATCAACATGCCCGCCCGCTCGGTGGTGCTGGAGAAGCTCGTCAAGTGGAACGGCGAGCAGCACGCCGACATCACGCCCGGCGAGTACACCCAGCTGACCGGCCGGGCCGGCCGCCGGGGCATCGACGTCGAGGGGCACGCGGTCGTGCTGTGGCAGCGCGGCATGAGCCCCGAGCACCTCGCCGGTCTGGCGGGCACGCGCACCTACCCGCTGCGCTCCAGCTTCAAGCCGTCGTACAACATGGCGGTCAACCTGGTCGAGCAGTTCGGCCGGCACCGCTCGCGCGAGCTGCTGGAGACCTCCTTCGCGCAGTTCCAGGCCGACAAGTCGGTCGTCGGGATCTCCCGGCAGGTGCAGCGCAACGAGGAGGGGCTGTCGGGCTACAAGGCCTCGATGACCTGCCACCTCGGCGACTTCGAGGAGTACGCGCGGCTGCGCCGCGAGCTGAAGGACCGGGAGACCGAGCTGGCCCGGCAGGGTGCGAACCAGCGGCGGGCCGAGGCGGCCGTGGCGCTGGAGAAGCTCAAGCCGGGTGACGTCATCCAGGTGCCCACGGGCAAGTACGCGGGCCTCGCGCTGGTCCTGGACCCGGGCCTGCCCGCGGGCCGTTCCAACGGCCACCGCGGCTTCGACCACCACGACGGGCCGCGCCCGCTGGTGCTGACCGCCGAACGGCAGGTCAAGCGGCTGGCGTCGATGGACTTCCCGGTGCCCGTCGAGCCGCTGGACCGGATGCGGATCCCCAAGTCCTTCAACCCGCGCTCGCCGCAGTCCCGCCGGGACCTGGCCTCGGCGCTGCGGACCAAGGCCGGGCACATCCCGCCGGAGCGGGCGCGCAAGAAGCGGTCCCAGGCCGCCGACGACCGCGAGATCGCCCGGCTGCGCACGGCGATCCGGGCACACCCCTGCCACGGCTGCGACGACCGCGAGGACCACGCCCGCTGGGCCGAGCGCTACCACCGGCTGATGCGTGACACCTCGCAGCTGGAGCGGCGCATCGAGGGCCGTACGAACACCATCGCGCGGACCTTCGACCGGATCGTGGCCCTGCTGACGGAGCTGGACTACCTGCGCGGCGACGAGGTCACCGAGCACGGCAAGCGGCTCGCGCGGCTGTACGGCGAACTGGACCTGCTGGCCAGCGAGTGCCTGCGCGAGGGGGTCTGGGAGGGTCTCGCCCCCGCCGAACTCGCCGCCTGCGTATCGGCGTTGGTGTACGAGGCGCGGGTCGGCGACGACGCGATGGCGCCGAAGCTGCCCTCCGGCAAGGCCAAGGCCGCGCTCGGCGAGATGGTCCGGATCTGGGGCCGGCTCGACGGGCTGGAGGAGGACTTCCGGATCAACCAGACCGAGGGCGTCGGCCAGCGGGAGCCGGACCTCGGGTTCGCCTGGGCCGCGTACATGTGGGCGTCCGGCAAGGGCCTCGACGAGGTGCTGCGCGAGGCGGAGATGCCGGCCGGTGACTTCGTGCGGTGGTGCAAGCAGGTCATCGATGTGCTCGGGCAGATCTCCGCGGCGGCTCCCCCGGAGGGCTCGACCGTGGCCAAGTCCGCGCGCAAGGCCGTCGAGCAGCTGCTGCGGGGTGTGGTGGCCTACTCGTCGGTGGGCTGACCCCCCGTTCGGCGGGCGCGGGTGCCCTGCGGCTGGTCGCGCAGCCCCCGCGCCCGAGGCCGGCTGTCGTCAGCCGTGCCGTAAGGCCCCGGACCGTCCTCGTGCGGCGGTCCGGGGCGAACTGCTGTCGGGGGAACGGCAGTTGCAGGCGTCGAGGTGCGGCCTCGGCGCCCTTTTCACTCTCTGCGGTGAGGGGCTTTCGCATGTCTGTACGCCGTTACCGCATGTGTTCGACCGAAAGCTCAGTGTGTAAAAGAAGCTGAGCGTACTCCTGCCGTCGGGGCCATTTCAGGTGCTTGCCGAATATGACACGGCGATGATCCGGTCGGACTAAGCTCGCCCGCGGCGCACCGAGTTGAGGCAATTCGTGCGTATGTTCCCCTATGCGAGACACATCCCGATAGTTCTGTGAACCTTCCCCCCGCAAGCTCCCCCGACACCCAGCCGATTCGTCTCAGAAGGCATCCATGGTGAGTGTTCAAAAGCCACCCCGCGGCCGTGAACGTCCCTATGCGCGCGTGCTGCTGCCGCCGGCCATAGTGATGGCCGCAGCGGCGGGGGCCGCCGTCGCCCTGGTACCGCCCACGGCCCGGCTCGCCGTCGGCGTGTGCGGGGCGGTGGCCGTGCTGCTGGTCCTCGGCACGGCCGCGGAGGCCGCCCGGCGCGGCCGCAAGCTCCGCGAGGCACAGGCCGAACACGCCCGTCACGTCGCGCACCTGGAACAGCGGATCGCCGCGCACAGCGACCTGATGGACATCTTCGCGGGCGACGTCCTGCCCACGGGCTTCATCCGGCTGCGCCGCGGCGAGGTGCTCCGGGACGTCGTACGCAACGTCTTCGACGTGGATCCCGGACTGCGCGGCCTGCCCGACGGCTACCGCGAGCTGGTGCGGATCGCGCTGCGCGGCGCCGACCACGAGATCTCCATGCGGGACGCCACCGAGCGCTCCTTCGTGAGCATCGCCCGCCGCGTCCAGGCCATCGTCCACCAGCAGGCCAAGGAACTCCGCGAGATGGAGGAGGACCACGGCCGCAACCCCGAGGTCTTCGACGACCTGTTGCGGCTCGACCACGGCACCTCGCTGATCGGCCGGCTCGCCGACACCATCTCCGTCCTCGGCGGCGGCCGGCCCGGCCGTCAGTGGCCCCTGCCCGTCTCCCTCTACAGCGTGCTGCGCGGCGCCATGTCCCGGATCCTGGAGTACCGCCGCATCAACCTCGCCTCCATCGTCAACATCAACATCAAGGGCACCGCGGTCGAGCCGATCATCCATGCCGCCGCCGAACTCCTCGACAACGCCACCCGCTACTCGCCGCCGACGACCAAGGTGCACGTCACCGCCTCCGAGGTACAGGCCGGCATCGCCATCGAGATCGAGGACGCGGGCGTCAGCCTCAGCGAGGAGTCCCGCCGCCGTATCGAGCAGGCGATCGAGGACGCCAAGAACCTCGACGACGCGGACAACCTCGGCGAGAACCCCCGCCTCGGCCTCGCCGTCGTGGGCCGGCTCTGCAAGCAGTTCGACATGGAGGTCTCGCTGCGGTCCTCCGCCTACGGCGGCGTCCGCGCGATCCTCGTCGTGCCGCGGGTGATGACGACCACCGAGCCCGGCGTGGGCGCCGCGCACGGCATCGGCGCCACCGGTATCCCCAAGCCCGAACTCGGCGCCGTCGAGGGCCCCAAGCGCCCGCCGAAGAAGCGCCGCCCCACCAGCCCCAAGATCCCCGCCGGAATCTCCATGGAGGACGACGTCCCGGAGGTCACCGAGTGGACCGCGGGCGGGCTGCCGCAGCGCCGCAGCCGGGTGAAGACCCCGCTCAGCCAGCGGATCGCGGAACAGGCCGCCATCGAACGCGCCGAGCGCGAGGGCAGGCCCACCATCTGGTCCCAGACCAGGTCCGAACCGGAACCCGAGCCCGAGATCGACCCCGAGCGCAAGAAGCTGATGGACCAGCCCCCGGGTGCGGGCATCGAGGCCTTCTGGAAGGGCCTGCGGGAGGGCATGCCCCCCGACGCGACCGCCGCCGAACTCACCGACTTCACGCTCCACCCCACCAAGTACCTGCATCTGCTCAAAGATCCGGCCGAGCCCGTCGAGGGCGCCATCGCGGCCGACGACGAGGGGGACCTCAAGTGATCCAGCAGCGCGCGAACCTGGACTGGATGCTCAAGCAGCTGAACGACGGTGTGCCGGGCATCGAGATGATCGTGGTCCTCTCCGCCGACGGACTGCGCATCGCCCGCTACGGCGGCGACCCCGACGCCGCCGACCGGGTCGCCGCCGCCTGCGCGGGCGTGCAGAGCCTGGCCGGCGCCATCATCCAGGAGCTGCCCGGCGCGGGCGACATGAAGCTCGTGGTCTTCGAGATCGAGGGCGGCTACTTCTACCTCATGAACGCCGGCGCCAACGCCTACCTCGCCGTCCTCGCCGACGTCACCTGCGAACCGGGACGAATGAGCGGCATGATGCGCGACCTCGTCGTCCGGATCGGCGCCCATCTCACCAGTCCGCCCCGGCGGAACGGGCAGACCGTATGACACCTCCACGACGCAAGCGGCGCCGGCCGCAGCAACCGGCCCCCCCGCCCCCGCCGGCCGCCGCGCGCACGGAAGGCAAGGCGAAACCCGGTAACCCCGAACGGCTGTACACCATCGCGGGAGCCGACGGCGCCCGCGCCGAACTCGACCTGGTGACCCTGATCGTGGCGCGCTCCGCGCCACCGCCGACCGCCTCGCCGGAGGTGGCGGCGGTGCTCCGGCTCTGTATCGCCCCGCTGTCCCTGGCCGAACTCTCGGCCTATCTGCAGCTGCCGTTCAGCGCGATGACCGTACTGATCACCGAGCTGATCACGGCCGAACTGGTACAGGCCCGCGCCCCGATCGTCCGCCAGGCGGTTCCCGACCGTTCACTCCTCGAAGCGGTGATGCATGGACTTCAACGGCTCTGACACGATCCCCGGCCCCCGCACCGAGGACCACCTGCCGCACACGGCCGAGGCCGCGGTGAAGATCGTGATCGTGGGCGGCTTCGGTGTCGGCAAGACCACCATGGTCGGCTCCGTCAGCGAGATCAGGCCGCTGACCACCGAGGAGACCATGACCCAGGCCGGCATCGGCGTGGACGACGACTACGGCTCCGACTCGAAGACGGCCACCACCGTGGCCATGGACTTCGGCCGCATCGGCATCACCGACAAGCTGGTGCTCTACCTCTTCGGCACCCCCGGCCAGGAGCGCTTCTGGTTCCTGTGGAACGGCCTGTTCGAAGGCGCGCTCGGCGCGGTCGTGCTGGTCGACACCCGGCGCCTGGAAGTCAGCTTCGACGTCATGGGCCGGCTGGAGGAGCGCGGCGTGCCCTTCGTCGTCGCCGTCAACTCCTTCCCCGACGCGCCCCGCCACCCGATCGAGGAACTGCGCACCGCCCTCGACCTGGGCCCCGAGATCCCGATCATGGAGTGCGACGTGCGCCGCCGCGCCTCCAGCAAGGAGGTGCTGACGACCCTCGTGCGCTTCCTGCACTCCCTCGCCCTCTCCGGCGCCCTCACCTGACCCCCGACGCCCCCTCACCATCCGTTCCGGAGCGACACCGTGACGTCTGAATCCCCCTCCCTCACCGGCACCGACCCCACCTACGGACCGCCGCCGGGCTGCCCGGCCCACGGTCTCGGCGCCGGAGGAGCGCACCGGCTCTACGGCCCCGACGCCGAGGACCTCGCCGGCCTCTACGAGCGTCTGCGCGAGCAGCACGGCCCCGTGGCCCCGGTGCTGCTCCACGACGACGTACCGATGTGGGTGGTGCTCGGCCACGCCGAGAACCTGCAACTGGTCCGCAGCCCCTCCCAGTACACCCGGGACAGCCGGATCTGGACCCCGCTGCGGGAGGGCACGGTCAAGCCCGACCACCCGCTGATGCCGCACATCGCCTGGCAGCCCATCTGCTCCCACGCCGAGGGCGACGAGCACGAGCGGCTGCGCGACGCGGTCACCGCTGCCATGGCCACCATCGACCACCGCAGCGTCCGCCGCCACATCGGCCGCCACACCCAGGGGCTGGTCAACGGCTTCTGCGAGCGGGGCCGGGCCGAACTGGTCTCCCAGTTCGCCGAGCATCTGCCGATGGCCGTGATGTGCGAGATCCTCGGCATGCCCGAGGAGTACAACGACCGGATGGTGCAGGCCGCGCGGGACGCCCTGAAGGGCACCGAGACCGCCATCCAGAGCCACGCCCACGTCATGGACGCGCTCAGCCGGCTCACCACCCGGCGGCGCGCCCAGCCCGAGGACGACTTCACCAGTCACCTCATCACCCACCCGGCCGGGCTCACCGACGACGAGGTCCGCGAACACCTGCGGGTCGTCCTCTTCGCGGCCTACGAGGCCACCGCCAACCTCCTCGCCAACGCGCTGCGCATGGTGCTCACCGAGCCGGGCTTCCGCGCCCAGCTCAACGGCGGCCAGATGACCGTGCCCGAGGCGATCGAGCAGTCCCTGTGGGACGAGCCGCCGTTCAGCACGGTCTTCGGCTACTACGCCAAGCAGGACACCGAGCTGGGCGGCCGGCGCATCGCCCGGGGCGACGGGCTGCTCTTCGCGCCCGCCCCGGGCAACGTGGACCCGCGGGTGCGGCCCGACCTGTCCGCGAGCATGCAGGGCAACCGCTCGCACCTCGCCTTCGGCGGCGGCCCGCACGAGTGCCCCGGCCAGGACATCGGCCGCGCCATCGCCGACGTCGGTGTCGACGCGCTGCTGACCCGGCTCTCCGACATCCAGCTGGACTGCGCC
Organism: Streptomyces sp. NPDC038200; assembly: GCF_055600785.1. Classification (NCBI taxonomy): domain Bacteria; kingdom Bacillati; phylum Actinomycetota; class Actinomycetes; order Kitasatosporales; family Streptomycetaceae; genus Streptomyces; species Streptomyces sp. NPDC038200. The sequence goes on along the minus strand of NZ_JBVJYH010000005.1, from coordinate 286,848 downwards.
GAGGAGGATCTGCGCTGGCGGTCCTCCATCGCCTCCCGGCACCTGGTGGCCCTGCCGGTGCGCTTCGAACCCAAACCGCAGCAGGACGTCGACCTGCCGCCGCGGGCCATGCCCGTCCCGCCGCAGCGCTCCAGCTGGCAGGTCGGCACCCTGAGCAGCGACCCGGCCCCGGCCGCCGAGCCGCAGCCCGCGGTGTTCCGCCCCGCCCCCGCCCCGCAAGCCGCCCCGCCGACCGGGCCGGCTCCGGAACCGGCCCGGCCCCGGGGGCTGTGGCAGCGGCTGATCCGCTGGTGGCGGGGCGAGTGACCGCCGGCCGTCCGCCCCGCACGGGACCGGCTCCCGCCGGGGAGGCCGGCTTCCCGGGGGCTAGTGCCTCTCGTTTGGATCATGCCGGGCTCGGCCTGATCCAAACGAAAGACCCTAGCCGGCCCCCGGGAAGCCGTCGGCCGGTTCCGCGGCCCAGTCGCCGTGGGACGTCCACGCCCGCAGCCGGCGCCCGCTGACGAACGCGTGTTCCGCACCGGTGACCGGGTCGGTGAACTCCAGGCGCCGGGCCAGCAGTTGCAGCGGGCGCCGGAAATCGCCGGCCGGTACCGGGTCGGTCACCTCGGGATACAGCGGATCGCCGAGGATCGGTACGCCCAATGCGGTCAGATGGACCCGCAGCTGGTGGGTCTGCCCGGTCGTCGGCACGAGCCGATAGCGGCCCAGTCCGGCCCGGTGCTCGGCCAGCTCCACCCGGGTCTCGGCGTTCGGCTCGCCCGCCACCTCCCGGGCGGCCGGCACCCCGCGCTCCTTCACGATCCTGCTGCGTACGGTCCGGGGCAGGGCGAGCGAGGAGTCGTACGGCGCGATCGCCTCGTACTCCTTGCGCACCCGCCGGTCCCGGAACAGCGTCTGGTAGGCGCCGCGTTCCTCGGGCCGCACCGTGAACAGCACCAGCCCGGCGGTGAGCCGGTCCAGCCGGTGGGCCGCCGTCAGCGCCGGGATGCCGAGCTCGTGCCGGAGCCGGGCCAGCGCGGTCTGCGCGACATGCGAGCCCCGCGGGGTCGTGGCCAGGAAGTGCGGCTTGTCCGCCACCACGATGTGCTCGTCCCGGTGGACCACCTCCACCGGGAACGGCACCGGCACCTCGGCGGGCAGCTCGCGATGGAACCAGACGAACATCCCCGGCCGGTACGGCGCGTCCGGCGCCACGGCCAGCCCGTCGGCCCCGACCACCAGCCCCGCGGCGAACATCGACTCCACCGTCCCGGGGCCGGCGCCCGTGAGCCGCTCCACCAGATGCTCCCGGACGGTGGCCCACGCCCCGTCGACGGGCAGCCGTACCCGCACGGGGTCCACCCCGGCGCGCTGGGGGAGCGGGGCGGGCGGGGGCGGCGTACGGCGTCTCATCGAGGTCAAGGGTACGAGGGCGCGGTCGGCACGGGTGCCGCCGCTCGCGGGGGTCAGGCGGCCGCCGCCGGGGCGCCGCCCTCCTGCTCGTCCTCGATCCGGGCGTTCCACTCCCGCTTGGAGGCCTGCCAGCCGTCCTCGTTGTGGCCGAGGCGCCAGTAGCCGGAGATCGACAGGTCCTCGCGCGGGATCTGCCGTTCCACCCGCAGCAGCCGGCGCAGCTCCTTCACGAAGCCCGCCTCGCCGTGCACGAACGCGTGCAGCCGGCCCTCCGGGAACTCCAGCCCCCGCACGGCCTCCAGCAGGGCCTCGCCGACCGGCCGGTCCCCGCGGTGCAGCCACACGACCCGCACCTCGCTGTCGATCTTCTGCTCCTCCTCGGGGCCGGACACCTCGACGAAGGCGTGCGTCCGGGCGCCGGCGGGCAGCGTCTCCAGAGCGCGGGCGATCGCGGGCAGCGCGCTCTCGTCACCGGCGAGGAGATGCCAGTCGGCCTCCGGGTCGGGCGTGTACGCGCCGCCGGGACCCATGAAGCGGACGGTGTCGCCGGGCCGCGCCCGGACCGCCCACGGTCCGGCCAGGCCCTCGTCGCCGTGGATCACGAAGTCCAGGGACAGCTCGCGCTGCACCGGGTCCCAGGCGCGCACGGTGTACGTCCGGGTCACCGGCCACTGCTCGCGGGGGAACTCGGCCCGGATCCGCTCCAGGTCGAAGGGTTCCGGGTAGGTGACACCGGCGGCGCCGAACAGCAGCTTCACGTAGTGGTCGGTGCAGGTGTCCGCGGCGAATCCGGCCAGGCCCTCGCCCCCGAGCACCACACGCTGCATGTGCGGGCTCAGTCGTTCGGTGCGCACCACCTGGGCGGTACGGGGCTTGCGCGGCTTTCGTGCCGGACGCTCTGCCATCACGGCCTCCTGCGAGGGTCGGTTAGGTTTACCTAAGTTAGCATCCCGTTCCGAGTCGACACCTGCTCCGAGGCGCCGGGGAGAGGCTTTTGCCGGAACATTCCCCTCCAGGTCACTCCGCGAGCGTGGTCAGCAGCCGTTGCAGGGACCCGCCGAGGCCCCACCGGCGCGCCAGCTCCTCCAGTCCCGCCGGATCGCGCGGGGCGCGCGGCAGGGCGGTGCCGGTCTCCGGCAGCGGCACGTCGTCGGCCACCCGCACCACCTTCGGCGCGACCGCGACGTACGGCCGGGCCTCGCTGAGCCGTTTGCGCTGCGACGGCGTCAGCCTCGACCCCGGGTCGTCGACCGCCGCCATGATCCCGGCCAGGTCGCCGAACTCGGCGAGCAGCTTGGCGGCCGTCTTCTCGCCGATGCCGGCCACGCCCGGCAGGCCGTCGCTCGGGTCGCCGCGCAGCAGCGCCAGATCCGCGTACCCACGCCCGTCGACCCCATACTTCTCGCGCAGCACCGCCTCGTCCGTCAGCTGCAGCGTGCCCACGCCCTTCAGCGGATACAGCACCCGGATCCCGCGCTCGTCGTCCACCAGCTGATACAGGTCGCGGTCGCCGGTGACGATGTCGACCGGGCTCTTCGCCCGCGCCGTGAACGTGCCGATCACGTCGTCCGCCTCGTACCCCGCGACCCCCACGCGCGCGATCCCGATCGCGTCCAGCACCTCCTCGATCACCGGCACCTGCGGGGCGAGGGTGTCCGGCACCTCCTCGGCGTCCGGCGCGCCCTCGTGCTCCTCGGCGACGCGGTGCGCCTTGTAGGTGGGGATGAGGTCCACCCGCCACTGCGGCCGCCAGTCGGCGTCCATGCAGGCCACGAGCTGCTCCGGCCGGTGGTCCTTGACCAGCCGGTCGATGAAGTCCAGCAGCCCGCGCACCGCGTTGACGGGCGTGCCGTCCGGTGCCTTCACGGAGTCCGGGACGCCGAAGTAGGCGCGGAAGTACAGCGAGGCGGTGTCGAGGAGCATCAGTCGTCCGGTCACGCTCGCATCATGCCGTACGGCACCGACAGCGCGGTCCCGCCCCGGAACGCGTTGCGTGCTGCGCATCGCCGTGAGTCCGGCCACTTGGGAGTTTGCCCTGGTCCGGCCTGGGGAGGCGCGGCCTCTGTCCTGTCCCCGGAGACGAGAGGTGCGCGTGACACCCAGACTTGAGGCAGAGCATCTGTTCAAGGTGTTCGGAAGCCGGCCGACCGAGGCGGTGGAGCGGCTGCGGCGGGGGGCCGACCGGGCGGAGCTGCGTGCCGACGGCACGACCGCCGCCGTGATCGACGCCTCCTTCCGCGTCGAGGCCGGCGAGATCTTCGTCGTCATGGGGCTCTCGGGCTCCGGGAAGTCCACCCTGCTGCGCATGCTCAACGGTCTGCTGGAGCCGACCGCGGGCCAGGTGCGGTTCGACGGCCGGGAGCTTACCGGCCTGACCGACCGGGCGCTGCGCGAGCTGCGCTCGAAGAAGATCAGCATGGTCTTCCAGCACTTCGCGCTGTTCCCGCACCGCAGTGTCCGCGACAACGCCGCCTACGGCCTGGAAGTGCAGGGCGTGCCCCGCGCCGAGCGCGAACGCCGCGCCGACGAGGCGCTCGCCCTGTGCGGCCTGGCCGGCTGGGAGAAGTCCTGGCCCGACGAGCTGTCCGGCGGCATGCAGCAGCGCGTCGGCCTCGCCCGCGCGCTCGCCACCGACGCCGACCTGCTGCTGATGGACGAGTCCTTCAGCGCCCTGGACCCGCTGATCCGCCGGGACATGCAGGACCAGCTGCTGGAACTCCAGAAGACCCTGAAGAAGACCATCGTCTTCATCACCCACGACCTCAACGAGGCCATGCGGCTCGGCGACCGCATCGCCGTCATGCGCGACGGGCGCATCGTCCAGACCGGCACCGCCGAGGACATCCTGCTGCGCCCGGCGGGCGACTACGTGGCCTCCTTCGTCCAGGACGTCGACCGTTCGCGCGTGCTGACGGCGGGCGCCCTCATGGACACCTCCGTCACCGGCGACGCCCCCCTGTGCCGCTGCGAGACCGCGCACCCCGGGACGCCGTTCGTGGAACTGTGCGCGATCAGCGCCCGGCTGTCGCACCGCGTCTCCGTCGTGGACGAGGCGGGCCGGGTCGTGGGCGTCGTCCCGCGGCAGCGGCTGGTCGGCTTCCTCGGCGACGAGGCGGCCGGTCCCGCGCCCTGCGACAACCCGGACGGGAAGGTGATCAGCCGTGCCTAGGATCCACCTCGGCGACTGGGTCGACTCCGGCGTCGACTGGCTGGTCGGCCACCTGTCCTGGCTGTTCGACGCGGTCAAGGCGGTCATGGAGGGCATGTACGACGGCATCGACGCCGTGCTCGCCGCCCCCGAGCCGCTGCTGATGGCCGGCATCCTCGCCGTCGCCGCCTGGTGGCTGCGCGGCCTGCTCGCCGGAGTCCTCGCCTTCGCCGGCTTCGCCCTCGTGGACTCGCTCGACCTGTGGGAACGGGCCATGTCCACGCTCGCCCTGGTCCTCGTGGCCACCGTGCTCGCGCTCGTGATCTCGATCCCGCTGGGCATCTGGGCCGCCCGCTCCAAGGCGGTCAGCGCCGCCGTACGGCCGGTCCTGGACCTGCTCCAGACCATGCCCTCGATGGTGCTGCTGATCCCGGCCATGCTCTTCTTCGGCCTCGGCACCGCCGCGGGCGTCGTCGCCACCCTGATCTTCGCGCTCGCGCCCGGTGTCCGCATGACCGAGCTGGGCATCCGCCAGGTCGACGCCGAACTCGTCGAGGCCGCGGAGGCCTTCGGCACCACCCCGCGCGACATCCTGTGGCGCGTCCAGCTGCCGCTCGCCCTGCCGACCATCATGGCCGGCGTCAACCAGGTGATCATGCTGGGCCTGTCCATGGTCGTCATCGCGGGCATGGTCGGCACCGGCGGCCTCGGCGGCGCCGTCAACGAGGCGATCGGCCAGCTCGACGTCGGCTACGGCTTCGAGGCGGGCGTCGGCATCGTCGTCCTCGCCATCTACCTGGACCGCGTCACCGGCGCTCTCGGCACGCAGCTCTCCCCGCTGGGGCGCAGGGCCGCCGCGAAGACCCGCACGCGCGCGTGGTCGTACCGTCCGCGCCCGGCCGTCGCCCTGGCCGGTGTGGTCGTCCTCGCCCTCGTCGCGGGCGGACTCGGCCTCCTGGGCTCCTCCGCCGGCACCTCCGAGGCCTCCGGCACGAACGTCGGCAGGGGCAAGGAGATCCGGATCGGCTACATCCCCTGGGACGAGGGCATCGCCTCCACCTTCCTCTGGAAGGAGATCCTTCAGGAGCGCGGCTTCGAGGTCACCACCACCCAGTACGCGGCGGGCCCGCTCTACACCGGCCTCGCCACCGGCCAGCTCGACTTCGAGACCGACTCCTGGCTGCCCACCACGCACGCCGAGTACTGGGCGAAGTACGGCCGGCAGCTCGACGACCTCGGCAAGTGGTACGGCCCCACCTCCCTGGAGCTGACCGTCCCCTCGTATGTGAAGGACGTGAACTCCCTGGCGGACCTGCGGGACCACGCGGACGAGTTCGACGGGAAGATCATCGGCATCGAGCCCAGCGCCGGCATGATGGGCCTGCTCAAGAGCAAGGTGCTGAAGGAGTACGGCCTCCAGGACGCCTACGACGTGGTCGACGGCTCCACGCCGGCCATGCTCGCCGAGCTGAAGCGCGCCTATGCCCGCAAGCAGCCGGTCGTCGTCACCCTGTGGTCGCCGCACTGGGCCTACAGCGACTACGGCCTGAAGAAGCTGAAGGATCCCGAGGGCGCCTGGGGCAAGGGCGACGGCGTGCACACCCTCGCCCGCAAGGGCTTCGCCGCCGACAATCCGCAGGTCGGCAAGTGGCTGAAGGACTTCTCGATGACCGAGGAGCAGCTGACCGGCCTGGAGGCGTCGATCCAGAAGGCGGGCAAGGGCGAGGAGCAGGACGCCGTCCGCACCTGGCTGCGGCAGCACCCCGGCCTGCTCGACAAGTGGGCGCCCGTCGCCAAGGACGACGCCCGGAGCCAGGCGGCCGGGTGACCTGACCGGCCCGGACCGCCTCCCGAGGGGCGGGCGCCGCCGGACGCCGACGCGCGTCCGGTACCGCCCGCCCCTCGCGGCGTTCCGCCTACGGCAAGGATCAGGCCAAACACCCTCCGTGACGACCGAGGGCGGACGCGGTGGCACCCGGCCCAGTTGGTCGGCGTGTTCATCCTCCCGGGCGACCGGGTCCCGGACGGCTCTCCGCCCCGGGACACTGGCGCGAACTGTGAGGGTGGAGGATCACGGGGATGTCGTGGATGTGACAGCCACGTGAAACGGTTTGCCGAACATGCGTAGGGTGCAGAGAAGTCTTCAGAAGAAGGGTGCCCCGAGACGGGCACTCGTACAGCGGCACGACGAGCGAGGGAGGGAGCCGGAGCGATGGGCGACCACAAAGAGCAGCAGCCCGTGCGGGTGGGCGCGGCTGTCCGGCGGCGCCGCCGTGCGCTGGAACTGACCCTTGCCGCGGTGGCCGAGCGCAGCGGTCTCTCGGTGCCCTTCCTCAGCCAGGTCGAGAACGACAAGGCCCGTCCGAGCCGCGCCTCCCTGGAGAAGCTGGCCGACGCCCTGCGCACCACCGCCGTCGAACTCCTCGCCGCCGCCGACCCGGCGGCCAGCGTGGACGTCGTCCGCGCCGAGCCCGTCGCCGAGGGCGACTTCGCCCCGCGGACCCGCTCCCTGGTGCGCGGCCACCACCAGTTGCACGCCTCCGAGTTCACCGGCGACCACGACGCCGGCCGCGAGTTCCAGCACCGCAACGACGAGCTGATGTACGTCGCCGACGGCGCGGTGGAGATAGAGGCCGAGGGGCGCGCCTACCGCCTGGGGCGCGGTGACACCCTGTACCTGACGGGCGGGGTACGGCACCGGTGGCGGGCGACGGTGCCGGACACCCGGGTGATCGTGGTGGCGGTGGCCGAGCACATCGAGGCGGTGCAGGATCGCGCACGCTGAGCGCGCACCGCGAGACCCGGCGCCGGGCCCTGGCCCGGCGGACGGTTCCCCGGCCTCCTCGGGCGGTTCCCCTGGCCCGGCGGGCGGTTCCCCGGGCCTTTCGGGGGCGCGGGTCGTCTCGCTCGTTCCCTCGCTGACCGAGGCGGTGGCGACGACGCTCCCCGGGGTCCTCGTCGGCGCCACCGACTGGTGCAGCCACCCGGCGGACCTGGACGTCGCCCGGATCGGCGGCACGAAGAACCCGGACGTCGCCCGGATCCTCGCCCTCGGCCCCGACCTGGTGATCGCCAACGAGGAGGAGAACCGCGCCGCCGACCTGGACGCCCTGCGCGCGGCGGGTCTCGACGTCCTCGTCACCGAGGTGCGGACCGTGCCGCAGGCCCTCACCGAACTGGACCGGGTGCTCACCGCGTGCGGCGCGCCGGGCCGGCCCGCCTGGCTGGCCGAGGCCGCGGCGGCCTGGGCGTCCCTGCCCGAGCCTGCCGAGCGCAGGACGGCGGTCGTACCGATCTGGCGCCGCCCCTGGATGGTGCTCGGCCGGGACACCTTCGCGGGCGACGTCCTGGCCCGCCTGGGCGTCGACCAGGTGTACGCCGCCCACCCCGAGCGCTACCCCCGCGTCCCGCTGGACGCACTGCGCGCGGCACAACCGGACGTGGTCGTCCTGCCCGACGAGCCGTACCGCTTCACCGCGACGGACGGCCCGGAGGCCTTCCCCGGCCTGCCCTGCGCCCTGGTCAGCGGACGGCATCTGACCTGGTACGGACCGTCCCTCACGGAAGCGCCACGGGTGCTGGCCGGGGCGCTGCGAGCAGCTCGCCGCTGAGCAGGCCGCGCACCGTGCCGCAGGCCGCCGCGAGCCAGGCCGCCACGAGAAGGGCGTACAGGCCGACGGACAGCGCGCCGTACATCGCCAGACCGGTGTGCCGGGCGAGGGTGGCGGCGCCGGTGACGCAGGTGCCCACCGGGAAGGTGAACGCCCACCAGGTCAGCGCGAACCCCATGCCCTGCCGCCGGGCCCGCACCACGTGCGCGGTCGCCAGTCCGAGCCAGAGCAGCGCGAAGCCCATGACCGGGACCCCGTAGAGCACGGCGAAGACGGCGAGGCCACGGTCGTACGGCGCCGGTACGACCCCGGGGGCGGACTGCGCGATCAGCCCGACGGCGGTGGTCGACTGGCCGAGCGGGCCGAGGACCAGGAACAGGGTGGGGGTGAGCGCGAGCGGCAGCGGGCCGGAGGTGATCAGCCGGGCGAAGACCAGGGACAGCATCAGCAGGGTGGCGAACAGACTCAGCCCGAACATCGCGAAACAGGCCAGCAGCAGGCTCTCCCGGAGCTGCCCCGGCGGCAGGTGCGGCACCAGCAGCGGGCCGAGGGCGGCCGACACCATGGGCGCGACCAGCGGCAGCAGCCACACCGGGGTGGCCTGGGCGGGCTCGACGCGATGCCGTACGGCCATCAGATAGGGCACGGCCACGGCGGCCCCGAGCCCGATCGCCGTACCGGTGCTGAAGAGCACGGCGTCCAGGGCGACGGCGGCACGCGTGCCGAGCAGGTCCCGGCCGGCCGTCAGGGCACCGCCGCCCACCGCCAGCAGGGCCATCGCCAGGCAGCCGTAGAAGGGGGCCATGGCCGCGTCGAGGACATGGGCGCGGGCCTGGTCGCGATGGCGGCTCCAGTGCAGGGCCCGGGCGGCCAGCAGCGCCACCAGCATCAGCAGCGACAGCGCCCACACGGCCGCGAAGACCCCGCGCGGCCCGTGCACCGGCCCGGGCAGCGCGACGCCGGCCGAGCCGACCACGGCGGTGCCCATGACGGAGGCGTACCAGTTCGGGCCGAGGTGCCGGAGCCGGTCCGGGCGACGGAGGGACAGGGGCTGGGCTGCGATGACCATGTATTCATGATCCTGTCGGCCCTCGCCCCTGACCAGGGAGTTCATGTCTATGAGGGCATAAGCTGGTCTTATGAGCGAGACGGAGGGACAGCGGGAACGCACGGAGACGCTGGCGCATCGGGTGCCCGACCTCGCGGCGCTGGAGCTGCTGCTGGCGGTGGCGCGGCTGGGCAGTCTCGGCGCCGCCGCGCGCGAGGTCGGCATCACCCAGCCGGCCGCCAGCAGCCGGCTCCGCTCGATGGAACGGCAGCTGGGCGTGGCCCTGGTCGACCGCTCGCCGCGCGGCTCCCGGCTCACCGACGCGGGCGCCCTGGTGACCGACTGGGCCCGCCGGGTGGTGGAGGCGGCGGCGGCCTTCGACGCGGGCGCGCGGGCCCTGCGGGACCGGCGGGACTCGCGGCTGCGGGTGGCGGCGAGCATGACCATCGCCGAGTACCTGCTGCCCGGCTGGCTTCTCGCGCTGCACACCGAGCGGCCCGACACGGCCGTCTCGCTGCTCGCGGGCAACTCGGCGAAGGTGGCCGAACTCCTGCTGGCCGGCGAGGCGGACCTCGGCTTCGTGGAGGGACTGACCGTGCCCACGGGGCTGGACTCCGCGGTCATCGCCCAGGACCGGCTCATCGTCGTCACCGCGCCCGGCCACCCCTGGGCCCGCCGCCGGCGCCCCCTGACGGCGGAGGAACTCGCGGCGACCCCGCTCATCCTCCGCGAGCGCGGCTCCGGTACCCGTCAGGTCCTGGACGCGGCACTCGGCGGGCTGGCCCGGCCGCTGATGGAACTGTCCTCCACGACGGCGGTGAAGGCCTCCGCGGTCAGCGGCGCGGGCCCCTCCGTCCTCAGCGAACTGGCGGTGGGGGAGGAGCTGGCGATGCGGCGACTGGTCGGCATCCCCGTGGCGGACGTGTCCCTCCGCCGCGACCTGCGCGCGGTCTGGCCGACGGGCCACCGCCCGACCGGTCCGGCCAGGGAACTGCTGTCGCTGACGCGGGGATGACGGCACGCGGGGCCCGTCGCCGGCCGAGGGCGCGACCTCCGGACGCCCGCCCCCTCCGGGTGCCTCCTCCGGCGGGCCCAGGGCACACCGGCCCCGGCCCGGTCCAGGAGGCGGCTGGGACGGCCCGGTTCAGGAGGCGGCTGGGACGGCCCGGTTCAGGAGGCGGCTGGGACGGCCCGGTTCAGGAGGCGGCTGCGACCAGGGCCCGCATCACCCGCAGGTCCTCGCCCATCTCCGGGTGCCACTGCACGCCCAGCAGCCAGCCCCGCTCCGCCGGCAGTTCGACGGCCTCCACGGTGCCGTCCTCCGCGTAGGCCGACGGCACCAGCCCCTCGCCGAGCCGGTCCACCGCCTGATGGTGATACGTCGGCACCTCCAGCTCCTCGGGGACGATGTCGGCGTACCGCGTCCCCGGTACCGGCTTGACCGGGTGGCCGCCGAACACCCCGACCACCTCCCGGTGCCCGTCGACGTGCTGCACGAGCGTGCCGCCGAGGGCGACGTTCAGCAGCTGCATGCCCCGGCAGATGCCCAGCACGGGCACGCCCGCCGCCAGCGCCGCGTCGATCAGCGCCAGCTCCCAGGCGTCCCGCCGCGGCGACGCGGGCCCCGTGCGCGGCGAGCGCTCGGCGCCGTACCGGGCCGGGTCGACGTCCGGGCCGCCCGCGACGACCAGCCCGTCGAGCCGGGCGACCGCGGCGGCGGCCCGCTCCGGGGCGTCCGGCGGCAGCAGAAACGCCAGCCCGCCGGCCCGCTGCACCAGCCGTGGATAGCCGGTCGGCAGCAGCACCGCCTCCAGTTCCCACACGCCCCAGCGCGCCCCGGACTCCAGATACGTGCTCACGCCGATCAGCGGCCGTTCGGTCATGCTGCCCTCCCTGGGCTTCAAAGGTGCTCGCTGCAAGGTGCCCGTATCACGATGCTCGCCGGAAAGCCGCCCGCTTCAAAGGTGTTCGGGAAAACCTTTACCGATCCGGCTCATGCCAGGAAGCCCCGCAGCAGGGCCGCCGTGCCCGCGCAGTGCTCGCGCATCATCTCCCGCGCGCCGTCGGCGTCCCCGTCCAGCACCGCCTCCACCAGCGCCGTGTGCTGCCGCTGGGAGTGCTCCAGGTTGCGCACCAGCAGCGGGATGCAGTCCAGCAGGTCGTTCACCGTGGCCCGGACCGCCGCGTACTGCGCGGTCAGCGACGGCGAACCGCACAGCTCGGCCAGGGTCAGATGCAGCAGGGTGTCCGCCCGCCGGTAGTCCGCCAGTGGAGCCCCGTGGGTGCGGTCCAGGGCCTCGCGCAGCCGCTCCGCCCGCTCCCCGTCCAGCCCGTGCGCCGCGCACAGCCCGGCCGCGCCCACCTCCAGCACCTCCCGGAAGCGCAGCACGTCCTCGATGTCGACCTCGGCGATCCGGCGCCGCAGCTCGTCCTCGCCGCCCGCGTCCGGGCGCGGCAGCACGAACGTTCCGCCGTACCGGCCGCGCCGCGCCTCCACCAGCCCCTGGTCCTGCAGCACCTTCAGCACCTCGCGCAGCGTCACCCGGCTGATCCCGAGCCGCTCCGCGAGCTCCCGCTCGGCCGGCAGCCGCTCGCCGCCCGGCACCAGACCCAGCCGGACGACCTGGAGGATCTGCTCCAGCGCCTCCTCGAAGCCGTTGCCGGCCCGCACCGGCCGCAGCACCGGGGCGAGCCGATCGCCCACCCCCTGCCACTCCGTCTCCTGCGACATCCGCCGTACCCCCTTCCCAAGCAATGGTTCTCCGCAATACCTTATGGCTCCCGGCCCGGCCGAAAAAGCGCGATGCGCCCAAGGAGGCTCTCCCGTGGCAGACCGCACACCCCCGCTCAGCGTCGAGGAACTGCACGCCCTCGTCGCGAGCGGTGAGATCGACACTGTCGTCCTGGCCTTCCCCGACATGCAAGGGCGGCTCCAGGGCAAGCGGTTCGCCGCCCGCTTCTTCCTCGACGAGGTCCTCCGGCACGGCACCGAGGGCTGCAACTACCTGCTCGCCGTCGACACCGAGATGAACACCGTCGACGGCTACGCGATGTCCTCCTGGGACCGCGGCTACGGCGACTTCGCCATGCACCCCGACCCGGCCACCCTGCGCCGCGTCCCCTGGCACCCCGGTACCGCGCTGCTCGTCGCCGACCTCGCCTGGAACGACGGCTCCCCGGTCGTCGCCGCGCCCCGCCAGATCCTGCGCCGCCAGCTGGAACGCCTCGCCGAACTCGGCCTCACCGCCCAGGTCGGCACCGAGCTGGAGTTCATCGTCTTCAAGGACAGCTACGAGCGGGCCTGGGACGCGAACTACCGCGGCCTGACCCCGGCCAACCAGTACAACATCGACTACTCCATCCTCGGCACCGGCCGCATCGAGCCCCTGCTGCGCCGGCTGCGCAACGACATGGCCGGCGCCGGCCTCACCGTCGAGTCCGCCAAGGGCGAGTGCAACCCCGGCCAGCACGAGATCGCCTTCCGCTACGACGAGGCCCTCACCACCTGCGACCAGCACGCCCTCTACAAGACCGGTGCCAAGGAGATCGCCGCCCAGGAGGGCGTCTCGCTCACCTTCATGGCCAAGTACAACGAGCGCGAGGGCAACTCCTGCCACATCCACCTCTCGCTCGCCGACGCCGACGGCACCAACGCCATGGCGGGCGACCTGGAAGGCGGCATGTCCGAGGTGATGCGGCACTTCCTCGCCGGACAGCTCGCCGCCCTCCGCGACTTCTCCCTCCTGTACGCCCCCAACATCAACTCCTACAAGCGGTTCCAGCCGGGCTCCTTCGCGCCCACCGCCGTCGCCTGGGGCCACGACAACCGCACCTGCGCCCTGCGGGTCGTCGGCCACGGCCGCTCCCTGCGCTTCGAGAACCGCCTCCCCGGCGGCGACGTCAACCCCTACCTCGCCGTCGCCGGCCTGGTCGCGGCCGGTCTGTACGGCGTCGAGCGGAAGCTCGAACTTCCCGAGCCGTGCCCCGGCAACGCCTACACCGCCGGCTTCGCGCACGTCCCGACCACCCTGCGCGAGGCCGCCGGCCTCTGGGCGGACAGCCCGATCGCCCGCGCCGCCTTCGGCGACGAGGTCGTCGCGCACTACCACAACATGGCACGCGTCGAACTGGAGGCCTTCGACGCCGCGGTCACCGACTGGGAGCTGCGCCGCTCCTTCGAACGCCTGTGAGGCATGACGTGTCCCAGCAGTACGCACTCGAAGTTCTCAACCCCGCGACGGAAGAGGTGGTCGCGACCGTCCCCGGCGCCACCGAGCAGGACGTGGACGCCGCCGTCCGCCGTGCCGGACGGGCGCAGCGGACCTGGGCCGCGCTCGCCCCCGCCGACCGGGCCCGGCTGCTGCGCCGCTTCGCCGTCGTCGTCGACGAACACCGGGAGGAACTGGCCCGGCTGGAGGTGCGGGAGGCCGGCCACACCCTCGGCAACGCCCGCTGGGAGGCGGGCAACGTCCGCGACCTGCTGGACTACGCGGCCGGCGGAGTGGAACGGCTCGCCGGCCGGCAGATCCCGGTACCCGGCGGCCTGGACGTCACGATCCTCGAACCGCTCGGCGTCGTCGGCGTGATCGCCCCGTGGAACTTCCCCCTGCCGACCGCCGCCTGGGGGACGGCACCGGCACTCGCGGCGGGCAACGCCGTCGTCCTCAAACCCGCCGAGACCACCCCGCTCACCTCCCTGAGACTGGCCGAACTCGCACTGCAGGCCGGACTCCCCGAACACCTCCTCCAGGTCCTGCCGGGCCGCGGTGACATCGCGGGCGACGCGCTCGTACGGCACCCCGGCGTCGCCAAGATCGTCTTCACCGGCTCCACCGGCGTCGGGAAGCGCGTCATGGCCCTCTGCGCCGACCTGGTCAAGCCCGTCACCCTGGAACTCGGCGGCAAGAGCCCCAACGTCGTCTTCGCCGACGCCGACCTCAAGACCGCCCTCGACCCCTTCTCCTTCCTCGACAACTCCGGCCAGGACTGCTGCGCCCGCACCCGCATCCTCGTCCAGGAGAGCGTGCTGGACGAGGCCCGGGAACTCCTCGCCGACGCGCTGGCCGCCGTGGTCGTGGGCGACCCGGCCGACGAGAAGACCCAGATGGGCCCGCTGATCAGCCGCCGGCAACGGGACCGCGTCCGGTCCTACGTCCCCGACGCTGCCCCCGCCCTGCGCGGCAGCGCACCGGACGGACCCGGCTTCTGGTTCCCGCCGACCGTCCTCACCGGGGAGCGGCCGGACGGCCGGGCGGCCACCGAGGAGATCTTCGGCCCGGTCGCCGTCCTCCTCCCCTTCACCGACGAGGAGGACGCCGTCCGCCTCGCCAACGGCACCCCCTACGGCCTCTCCGGCTCCATCTGGACCCGGGACGTGGGCCGCGCCCTGCGCGTCTCCCAGGCCGTCCGCGCGGGCAACCTGTCCGTCAACTCCCACTCCAGCGTCCGCTACTGGACCCCCTTCGGCGGCTTCAAGCAGTCCGGCCTCGGCCGGGAACTCGGCCCCGACGCCCTGACCGCCTTCACCGAAACCAAGAACGTCTTCATCAGCACGGAGGGCCCCGCACAGTGACCGACAACAGTGTCTGCCGCCGCCTGGTCGGCCGTACCGCCGTAGTGACCGGAGCCGGCAGCGGCATCGGACTCGCCACCACCCGCCGGCTCGCCTCCGAGGGGGCCCACGTCGTCTGCGCGGACGTCGACGAGGCCCGCGGCAAGGCCGCCGCCGACGAGGTCGGCGGACTGTTCGTGAAGGTCGACGTCACCGACCCCGAGCAGGTCGAGGCGCTGTTCAAGGCGGCGTACGACACCTACGGCAGCGTCGACGTCGCCTTCAACAACGCGGGCATCTCCCCGCCCGACGACGACTCGATCCTGGAGACCGGCCTGGAGGCGTGGAAGCGCGTCCAGGAGGTCAACCTCACCTCCGTCTACCTGTGCTGCAAGGCCGCCATCCCCTACATGCGCCGCCAGGGCAAGGGCTCCATCATCAACACCGCGTCCTTCGTGGCGCGGATGGGCGCGGCCACCTCCCAGATCTCGTACACGGCCTCCAAGGGCGGCGTCCTCGCCATGTCCCGCGAACTGGGCGTGCAGTTCGCCCGCGAGGGCATCCGGGTCAACGCCCTGTGCCCCGGCCCGGTCAACACCCCGCTGCTGCAGGAGCTGTTCGCCAAGGACCCGGAGCGGGCCGCCCGCCGGCTGGTGCACATCCCGGTCGGCAGGTTCGCCGAGGCCGAGGAGATCGCCGCCGCCGTCGCCTTCCTGGCCAGCGACGACTCCTCCTTCGTCAACGCCACCGACTTCCTGGTGGACGGCGGCATCGCGGGCGCCTACGTCACGCCCCTGTAGGAGGGGCGCGGGCGGACACCCCGCGCCGCCGAACCGCCGGGTCGCCATCCGTATCGATCTCGTCACGCCCGGTGAGTCGGTGCGGTCCCCGGTGCCACAATGAGCGCCGGGTGGCGGTTCGGAGGGGGTCCCGTGGAAGTCCGCATCGGTGTCGACGGTGATGACGAGGACGCCTCGCTCGCCTGGCTCTACCGCTGGCTGCTGAGCGACGACGAGCTGACGGGCGAGGCCGACCTCTCCCTCGTCGCCGCCGAGCCCGTCCCCGGCGGGCAGGGCGCCGCGTTCGAGGTGATCAACGCGGTCGTCTCGGACGCGCTGAGCCTGGCCGGCGTGATCGTCGCGGCCCGCACGGGCGCGCGGGCGAGGCGTGCGCGTCTGCGGTTCGAGGCACGCGGGGTGACGGTGACCGTGGACCCGGACTCGGACCTGTCCCCCGAGGAGATCGTCGCCCTGCTGCGCGGCCAGGAGGATTCCGGGGACACCGGCGACGGGTCATGAACGCGGAAGCGCCCCGGCTGTCGGACAGCGGGCACACCCGGGTGCTCCTGGTGGGCGCCTCCCGGTTCACGAGGCTGACCGACCTGCCGGCCGTCGAGAACAACCTCGAAGCGCTGCGTGAAGCCCTCACCCAAGGCCCCTGGCGGCTGCCGGAGGAGAACTGCGTCACGCTGCTCAACGAGCCCGACAAGGCCACCGTCATCGGCGCCCTGAAGCACGCGGCGGCCGCCCGGGACACGGTGATCTTCTACTACGCCGGGCACGGACTGGTCGACGCGAAGTACACCGACCAACTCCTGCTGGCGCTGCCCGAGTCGTCCGCCGACGACTGGGAGCACTGCCTCCTCTACGACGAGGTCGACCGGGCGCTGACCCGCGTCAGGGCCCGGCGCAAGGTGGTGATCCTCGACTGCTGCTTCGCCGGCCGCGCCAAGGCGCTCGGTGACTCCGGCGGGGCGAGCGAGGCCGGTTACGTGCTGTGCGCCGCGGGCCCGACGAAGCAGGCCCGGTCCCCGGACGGCGCGACGTACACCGGCTTCACCGCGGCCCTCCTGGACATCCTGTACAACGGAATCCCCGGCAAGGGGCCCGTCCTCGACATGTACACCGTCTACAACCGGCTCGCCGGGCAACTCCGCGACGCGGGGCTGCCGAAGCCCACCCAGTTCACCACGGCGGACGGCGGAAGCATCGCCTTCGTCGTCAACCGGGCCCACGAGACCGCCGGCACAGCCCGTCGCCGGGTGTTCGGCCAGGCGGTGCGACCCCGGTTGACCCGCCGCCGGCTGCTGACCATCGGCGCGGGCGTGGCCGCCGTCGGCGGCGGTGCCGGCTTCCTCCTGCGCGACCGGCTGACGGACGACGGGCCCACGGCCGAGCCGCCCGGAACGCAGCGCTGGCGCCGCCACTTCTCCGCCGCCGCCCTGGTGTTCGCCGGTGACCGCACCCTCGTCACCGTCCTCCAGGACGGCCGGGTGACCGGCCTGCGGCCCACCGACGGGGAACCGATGTGGGAGACGGACCTGCGCGGCTCGCTCACCCGCTCCTCCCTGGTCAAGGGAACGGCCCTGATCTCCCTGAGCGACGGCGAGCACAAAGGGACCCTGAGCGCCGTCGACGGCACCGGCCGCAGGCGCTGGACCCTCAGGACGAACGGCTGGCCCTGGCACCAGGCCGAGGGCCGCGACGACGAGATCTACACCGTGACGACCGACGGGTGGCTCTACCGGATCGACCTCGCCACCGGCAGGGCGGACTACGCCCAGAAGATCTCGGGCGGCCAGCTGAACGAGGTCGCCGTCGCCGGCAACCTGCTCTACATCTCCACCTACCGCGAGGGAATCATCGCCCTCGACCCCGCCAAGGGCACACCGGTGTGGACCCACCGCACCAAGGGGTTCGTGGCCGGCGCGGCGGTCGACGCCGAGCGGGTCTACCTGACGGTCGGCCACGGCACCGACCCGTCCTCCTTCGGCGGGCAACTGCTGGCCCTGGACGCGCTGGAGGGAGAGGTCCGCTGGAGCCACACCTTCACCACCCTGCTCCAGGCCGGGCCGACCCTGGCCGCCGGGCGTGTGCTCCTCACGGACCTGCGCGGCACCCTGCACGCCTTCCGGGCCGCCGACGGGCAGCGGACCTGGCAGCAGGACGTCTCCGCCGACTCCTCGAACCGCGTCGGGCACGACGGCGAGACCGTCTACGCCGGCACGAACCGGGGCGTCGTCGCCCTGAACCTGAACACCGGCGACGTCCGGTGGACGGGTCAGGTCGTCGCCGATCCGCCGACCTCCTGGTACAGCAGCGCCGAGCCCGCCGTCGACGCCCACTCCGTCTACATCGCCTACGGCGACCGGACCACCAGCGGCGGCAACTGCGACATCTACGCCTTCAACCGCTAGCGCGGCCCGCTCACAGGAACGTCCGCCCTTCCCCCCGGTACGTCGGCACGGTCGCCGTCACCGTGTCCCCCTCGATCAGGTGCAGTGCGTCGAACCGCTCGCACAGCTCGCCCGCCTTCGCGTGCCGGAACCACACCTTGTCGCCGATGAGCAGGTCGTCGGCGGGGGAGCCGAGCAGCGGGGTCTGCACCTCGCCGGGGCCCTCCTGCGGGTCGTACGCCAGCCCCTCGGGCAGGTACGGCACCGGCAGCCGGTCGGGGCCGGCCGCGCCGGAGGCCGGGTAGCCGCCGCCGAGCACGGTGACGACACCCACGCCGGGCCGCCGGACCACCGGCTGGGCGAAGAGGGCGGCCGGGCGGCCCGTGAAGGAGGTGTAGTTGTCGAACAGGCGCGGCACGTACAGCCCCGAGCCGGCCGCTATCTCGGTCACCGCGTCCTCGGCGGCGGTGTGCTGCACGCTGCCGGTACCGCCGCCGTTGACGAACTCCAGGTCGGGGACGACCGCGCGTACCGCCCGGACGACGGCGGCCCGCCGCTCCGCCAGCTCCCGCCGGGCGGCGGACTGCATCAGCCGGATCGCCCGCGACCGCAGAGGCCGTCCGGCCAACGCGTCCCCGACCCCGGCGACATGCCCCTCGTACGCCATGATCCCCACCAGCCGGAAACCCGGCCGCCGGGCCACCGACCGTGCGAGTTCGGCGAGTTGCGCGGGGGAGTGCAGGGGCGAGCGGCGGGCGCCCACCCGCACCCGGCCGCCCAGCAACCTCAGCGAGGTGTCCAACTCCAGGCAGACCCGCACCGTTTCACGCCCCCCGTCGCGGGCGGCGTCGATCAGATCGAGCTGCGCCGGGTCGTCCACCATCACGGTGACGGCCCCGGCCGGCTTGGGGTCGGCGGCCAGTTCCGCGAACCCTTGCCGGTCGGCCGACGGATAGGCCAGCAGAATGTCGTCGAACCCCGACCGCGCGAGCCACAGCGACTCGGCCAGGGTGAACGACATGATGCCCTGGAAGCCGTCCCGGGCCAGGACCCGTTCCAGCAGGGCCCGGCAGCGCACCGACTTGCTGGCGACCCGGACCGGCTTGCCGGCGGCGCGGCGCACCAGATCGGCGGCGTTGGCGTCGAACGCGTCCAGGTCCACGATCGCGAGCGGGGCGTCGAGATGGGCGGTGGCCCGGTCGTAACGGGCCCGGTCGGCGGCAGGCGCAGTCATGGCGGAAGCCTGCCAGACAGGATTACCGCAGGGTAGGGGGACGTTCCGGGCAGATGCCCCGGGCTCGCGGACCGGTTCCGTTCCGACCCCCGACAACCCGTAGAGTGACGCGCACGTACGGCGGCATGCGACCGGCGCTCCGAGTGAACCGGGATGCCCGTCCGGCCGTACGGGTAGGCGTGCCCGGGAGAAGCTTGCGCACCGGGCGCGGCCGAACAGCGGGACGGCCCGCGTACGAGAGAGCGGCCCGGGCACGAGGAAACGGGGGGTGCATGAGCACGGAAGCACGTCACGCCCCCGTCCCGCCCCGCCCCTCGGCTCCCCCCACCGACACCACCCGGCCCACGGACCCCGCCCGGTCCGGTGGCGCCGCGCGTCTCCCGGAGGCCGCCGGGTCCGCGGACGCCGCCCGGCCCACGGACCCCGCCCGGTCCGCCGGCTCCGCTCGTCTCACGGACGCCGCCCGGCCCACCGGCGCCGTCCGGCCCCCCGCCAGGGGGAGCGAGCCGGCGTCGTCGGGCAGGGTCCCGGCCCCGACGACGTCCCGCCCGCCGGGCCCGTCCGCGCCACCCCGCCCGCCGATGCCCTCCGTGCCACCCCAGCCGCCCAAGCCGACCTCGGCCCCCCAGCCGCCGAAGCCTGCCTCGGCCCCGCAGCCACCCAAGCCGACCTCGGCCCCGCAGCCGCCGCAGCCGACCTCGGCCCACCGTCCGCCGATGCCGGCCTCGGCCCCCCGCCCGCCCATGTCCTCCGCGAGCCCTCGCCCGCCCGACGACCTCGACGACGAGCCGTCGGTCTTCGCCCCCCGCGGAGCACGACCGCAGACCGGGTCGGCCGCGCGTGTCCACGGGCCGCGTGCCTCGGCCGTACCCGAGGCCGCCGGCCCCGTGAGCCCGCCCCCGCCGCCCGCCTCGGCCCGCTTCCCCGACGCACCCCCGAGCAAGGGTGCCCGGGGTGACATCGGGTCGGAGACGACGGCACGGCTGCGCGGCGGTGGGCCCCGCCGGCCGGGCGTCCCGGCGGAGACGCCGGTGGAGACGACCGCACGACTGCGGCCGATCCCCCCGTCCCCCCGCGCCGCAGGCTCGTCCTCCGGTGCGGCAGCCCCCGCCACGGGTCCCGAGGGCCCCGCCACCGGCGGCGCCGTCCGCCCGTCCTCCGGTCCCGCGGGCTCCGCCACCGGCGGCGCCGGCCCCTCCTCCGGTGCGACAGGCCCCGCCACCGGCGCCGTCCGCCCGGGCCGTGGTGCTGTCGAGGGACGCGGTGGACGAGGTTCCGCGGCGCGGGCCTGGAGCCCGTGGGCATCCGCGCACCCGGCGACCCCGGCCGCGCCGCACCCGGCGACCCCGGCCGCGCCGCACCCGGCGAACCCGGCCGCGCCGCACCCGGCGAACCCGGCCGCGCCGCACCCGGCGAACCCGGCCGCGCCGCACCCGGCGACCCCCGCCGCGCCGGACCCGGCGCACTCCTGGAGCGCCGCGCCGCCCGTCTCGCCCGCCCGCCCCGTCGTGTCGTTCGCGGAGCCCGAGGCGTTCGGCGAGCGCCCGCGCCTCCGGGTGGGCCCGCGGACCGCCGCTGCCGCCGCCTGTCTCGTGCTCGGTCTCGGCCTCATCGGCGGTGCCGTGACCGGGAGCTGGCTCACCGGCGACGGCACGGACACCGGCGCGGGGAACGCGTTCAGCACCGCCGGGACGCTCTGGCACAACGTGCCCGTGGACGACCTGTTCCCGCCCACCGTCCAGGGCACGGGCGCCGGCCCCGGCGGCGCCGACCGCACCTGGACCCGGATCGCCGTGGCCCCGGACAGCGGCTGCGCCCACGCCTTCGACCCCCTGCTGCACAAGGTCCTCGCTCCGGTCGGCTGCCGGCGGCTGCTGCGCGCCACCTACACCGACGCCACCCAGAGCCACGTCACCACCGTCGGCCTGCTGTTCACCAAGGCCGACCCCGCCGCCATGGCCGCGCTCGCCGCCCGCTTCCGCGACGAACACCTGACCGCACGCGCCGACCTGATGCCCCGGCCGTACGCCGCCGACGGCACGGCCGCCGCCGCCTTCGGCGACCGGCAGCGGGCCTCCTGGACCCTCTCCGTCCTCACCGACGCCCCCGTCGTCGCCTACGCCGTCTCCGGCTGGGCCGACGGCCGCACCGTCGACTCGCCCCAGCCCGCCGCCGACGCCGTCCGCGCCGGCGCCACCACGGCACCGGCCCAGGCCGGGCTCGGCAACGAGGCCCAGGGGCTGGCCGACCGCATCGAGCGGCGTCTGCGCAAAACCGTCGGCACGGCCACGGAGAAGCCTTCATGAAGCATGCCGCCGGAGCGGCGGTGAGCCTGCTGCTCGCCGGCGCCCTCGCCCTGCTGCCGTCCACCGCCGCGCACGCCGACGGCATCCGCGGCCAGCAGTGGGCGCTGTCCGCCCTCGACCTGGACGAGGCCTGGCGGACCACCAAGGGCCGGGGCGTCACCGTCGCCGTCCTGGACACCGGCGTGGAGGCCGACCACCCGGACCTCGCCGGCAACGTCCTGCCCGCCAAGGACATGATCGGCTTCGGGGCCGGCCCCGGCGACCGGAACTGGGCCCGGCACGGCACCGCGATGGCCGGGATCATCGCCGGACACGGCCACGGCCCCGGCGACGCCGACGGCGTCATGGGCGTCGCCCCCGAGGCGAGGATCCTGCCCGTCCGCGTGATCCTGGAGGACGGCGACTCCGCCCGCGCCAAGGCCCGCACCACCCGCGGCAACGCCCTCGCCGACGGCATCCGCTGGGCCGCCGACCACGGCGCCGACGTCATCAACCTCTCCCTCGGCGACGACTCCGACTCCGCGCACCCCGAGCCGACCGAGGACGAGGCCGTGCAGTACGCCCTGAAGAAGGGCGTGGTGGTCGTCGCCTCCGCCGGCAACGGCGGCGACAAGGGCGACCACGTCTCCTACCCGGCCGCCTACCCCGGTGTCGTCGCCGCCACGGCCGTGGACAAGTACGGCACCCGCGCCGCCTTCTCCACCCGCCGCTGGTACGCGGCCGTCAGCGCGCCCGGCGTCGACGTCGTCATCGCCGACCCGGACCACAAGTACTACGCGGGCTGGGGCACCAGCGCGGCCTCCGCGTTCGTCTCCGGCGTGGCGGCCCTGCTCAAGGCCGCCCACCCCGGCCTGACTCCGGCCCAGGTCAAGAAGGTCCTGGAGGACACCGCGCGGGACGCCCCGGTCGGCGGCCGGGACGACTCCCGCGGCTTCGGCATGATCGACCCGGTGGGGGCCCTCGAAGCGGCCGCCCGCCTGAAGCCGCAGGGACGTCCGGGCGCCGCGTCCCACGGCGGGAAGTACTTCGGCGCCGGCCCGGACACCCCCAAGGCCACCGGCGGCGTCTCCGGTTGGGCGGCCCCGCTCGCCGGCGCCGCGGGTGTGGTCCTCGTCGCCGCCGGGGTGATCCTCTGGCGGGGCCGGCGGCGGCCGGCCTGAGCCGCTGACCCACGCCGCACCCGGTCTCCGGCCCGGCGCAACCCCTCCGCGGCAGCCACCCGGGACGGCGGGGCGGGCGGACGGGAGGCACCGCGCTCCTTGCGCCGCCGGGGCGGCCGGTGCCCTGGCGCGGACCCCGCCGTCCGGCCTGATCCGCGTCAAGTCCCGCGCGGGGCAGGTCACTTGACACCTCGCACCGCGTCAGTCGGTGCCGAAGGCCGACACCGCCGCCCGGGCCGCCGCCTCCACCAGGGAGATGCCCTCCGCCTGGCTGGTGGTGCCGTTCGACAGCACCGCCACCAGATACCCGGCCCCGTCCACCGTCACCCGGCCGATGCTGTTGACGTCCCACAACCCCGTCGTGCTGCGTGCCAGCCAGCCGTTCTTCAGCGCCCAGGAGCTGCCCTCGGCGGCGGCCGACACCCCCCACCGCTGATCCGCCTCGACGGACTTCATCAGCCCCTGGACATACGTGCGCGAGGCCGCGCCCAGCTTCGACTCCGCCCCGAACACCTGCCGGAGCAGCACCAGTTGGTCCGCCGCGGTGGTCTGGGTCAGCCCCCACAGCTCACCGTCGCCGCCGGAGGTCCCCGTCAGCCCGAAGCGCTCGTTGGCCGCGTCCAGCCCGGCCGCCCGCCCGATGGTGTGCCACAGCACGGTCGTGGACGCGTTGTCGCTGTTCTCGATCATCTTCGCCGCGTACGCCTTCTCGGCCGCCGTCAGCCGCCGGCCCGCGTCCTGGGCCCGGAGCAGCAGCGCGGCCAGGATGTCGACCTTGACGATGCTCGCCGTGTCGAAGGACCCGTCGCCGTACACGGCGCTCCCACCGGAGTCCAGCGCCAGCACCGCCGCCGACACCTCGGCGCCCCTGAGATCCACCTCAGGAAACGCCGGGATTCCTGCGCACGCCGTGCCGCCCGCGGCTCCGGCCCCGCACGAGCCCCGCGGCCGTCCCCCTATAGGGTCGGTGACCGTGGCGAACAAGAACATTCCCGACCCCGGCTTCTCCGACGACGACGGCTCCGCCGACCCCCGGCTGAGCGCCGCGCTCGCCGCCTGGGCCGAGGACCGCGGCGCGCTGGGGTCCGTCCTGGAGGCGCTCAAGGGCGCCCGTCTGCTGGTCCCCGTCGTCGCCGTGCTCGGCGAGGTCGAGGAGGACGAGAACGGGCTGCGCCGCGAGAAGACCAGCGACATGGCCGTTCCCACCCTGAAGGCGGGCCACCGCACCGCGCTGCCCGCGTTCACCTCCACCGACTCCCTCGCCCGCTGGGACCCCGAGGCCCGCCCGGTCGCCGTCCCCCTGCACCAGGCGCTCCAGGCCGCCGCGCACGAGAAGGCCGACACGGTCGTGCTCGACCTCGCCGGGCCGGTGCCGTTCGAGCTGACCGGCCCGGCGCTGCTCGCCCTGGCCGAGGGCCGCACCAGCACCGACCCGCTCACCGACCCCGCGGTCCTGGCGGCCGTCCGTGCGGCGGTGGCGGCGGAGCCCGCCGTGCTGCGCGCCCACCTCGGCCCCGGGCGGGCCGACGGCACCCTCGCCCTGGTCCTCGACCCGGCCGCGCCGCCCGCCGAGGCCGCGCGCGCGGTCGCCGAGCGGCTGGCCGCCGACGAAACGCTGCGGGCCCGCCTGGTGCACGGCCTCGACCTGGCACTGCTGCCGGCCGGGACCACGCCTCCGGGCGAGCCCTTGTACGTGCGCGGATGACGTCCGGGGGCGGCCCCCGGGGAACGGACTAGCCGTAGACGGGACCGGTGTACTTCTCGCCGGGGCCCTGGCCCGGGTCGTCCGGGACGATCGACGCCTCGCGGAACGCCAGCTGCAGCGACTTCAGACCGTCGCGCAGCGGGGCCGCGTGGAAGGAGCTGACCTCGGTCGCGCTCGCGTCCAGCAGTCCGGCGAGCGCGGAGATCAGCTTGCGGGCCTCGTCCAGGTCCTTGTACTTCTCGCCCTCCTCGCTCAGCCCGAGTTTCACGGCGGCGGCGCTCATCAGGTTGACGGAGACCGTCACGATCACCTCGACGGCGGGGACCTCGGCGATGTCCCGGGTCATCGCGTCGAAGTCGGGGGTCTCAGGAGGGGTGTCACTCATGTCCCACACGATAGGCGAGGGCGTGGGGGCGCCCTACCCAGGCCCACTCCGCCCCGATTAGCCCTTGTCAAGCGATCCTGCTAATCTGGTGGACGACCGGCCGGACACCGTTGTGCTCGGCCCACAAGTGGAGGCTCCGATCTCCCACCTGACCGTCCCCCGGGCGGCGGGTCACCCGGTCAGACGGCCACCATCGTTCCGTACGGACGATGGAGTCGTCCGAAAGCGCGCCCCGCGACATCGCGGCGGTGCTCCGGTAGTGCTTGGAGCCCCGCTCGTGATCGTCCGGGGCATTTTTGTTGCTTCGGCGCGGTTAGGTCTCACGAACAGAGACGTTACGCGGCTGTCCGCCAGGCCGCCGCGTGGTGCTACCGAGGAGGATCCATCAGCGCCGAGCCCCGCATCAACGACCGGATTCGCGTTCCCGAGGTGCGACTTGTCGGTCCCAGTGGCGAGCAGGTGGGCATCGTCCCGCTCGCTAAGGCACTGGAGCTTGCGCAGGAGTACGACCTGGACCTGGTCGAGGTCGCGGCGAACGCCCGTCCGCCCGTGTGCAAGCTCATGGACTACGGGAAGTTCAAGTACGAGTCGGCCATGAAGGCCCGTGAGGCGCGCAAGAACCAGGCGCACACGGTCATCAAGGAGATGAAGCTCCGGCCGAAGATCGACCCGCACGACTATGACACCAAGAAGGGTCACGTCGTCCGGTTCCTCAAGCAGGGCGACAAGGTCAAGATCACGATCATGTTCCGTGGCCGTGAGCAGTCCCGCCCCGAGCTGGGCTACCGACTGCTGCAGCGCCTCGCGGAGGACGTCCAGGACCTCGGTTTCGTGGAGTCGAACCCGAAGCAGGACGGCCGAAACATGATCATGGTCCTCGGTCCGCACAAGAAGAAGACCGAGGCGATGGCCGAGGCCCGTCAGGCGCAGGAGGCCCGCAAGGCCGAAGCGAAGGCGAACCCTGGTAAGTCGCAGAACCCTGCCGAGGCTGAGGCGCCGTCCGAGGAGCCTGCCGAGGCGTGATCCCGGGGGACGCATGTCCCCGAGGATGTAACCGATACAAGAGCGACGCTCCACCGTGCCCGGTTTCACGACCGGGCACCGGAGCGCCACCGACGAGGAGAGAACGGCGCTATGCCGAAGAACAAGTCGCACAGCGGTGCCAGCAAGCGCTTCAAGGTCACCGGCTCCGGCAAGGTGCTCCGTGAGCGCGCCGGCAAGCGCCACCTGCTCGAGCACAAGTCGTCCCGCGTCACGCGTCGCCTCACCGGCAACGCCGAGATGGCCCCGGGCGACGCCGCGAAGATCAAGAAGCTTCTCGGCAAGTGACGTACCGGCGCTCGCCATCCACTGAGCGCCGTACGCCAGGACCGGGACCCAGTCGTTTCCGGGTCGTGTGAGCACCACCACGACCCCGCTACAAGGAGTTAACAAGTGGCACGCGTCAAGCGGGCAGTCAACGCCCACAAGAAGCGCCGGGCGATCCTCGAGCAGGCCTCCGGCTACCGCGGTCAGCGTTCGCGCCTGTACCGCAAGGCCAAGGAGCAGGTCACCCACTCGCTGGTCTACAACTACAACGACCGCAAGAAGCGCAAGGGCGACTTCCGTCAGCTGTGGATCCAGCGCATCAACGCCGCTGCCCGCGCCAACGGCATCACCTACAACCGCTTCATCCAGGGTCTGAAGGCCGCGAACGTCGAGGTCGACCGCAAGATCCTGGCCGAGCTGGCCGTGAACGACGCGAACGCCTTCGCGGCGCTCGTCGAGGTCGCGCAGAAGGCGCTGCCGTCGGACGTCAACGCCCCCAAGGCTGCGTGACGCCGCGCCGGCTCTGAGCCGACGTTCACTGCAGGACCCGCAGGCTGTATGGCTTGCGGGTCCTGTCGTTGGTGCCCCGGTCGTCGTTCGGCCGCGCCCCGGCGGGGGCCGATCGCGCGGTCCCCGCGCCCCTCGGGGGTGCTCCGGTCCAACGGTGTTGCAAACCTAGAAACTCTCCCGAAGGTGAAGCAGAGGATGCCCCCCGCCACCCCCGAGCTGATCTCCCCCCGGTCCGCGCGTGTCTCCGCCGCCCGACGGCTCGCCAAGCGGAACTTCCGGACCAAGGACCGGCTGTTTCTCGCGGAGGGGCCGCAGGCCGTGCGGGAGGCCGCCGCGCATCGGGCCGGGGGACAGGCGACGCTCGTCGAGCTGTTCGCCACGGTCGAGGCCGCCGAGCGGTACGCCGACATCGTCGGCGAGGCCCGGGACGCGGGCGCGCGGGTGCACCTCGCCTCCGAGGAGGTCATCGCCGAGATCTCCACCACCGTCACCCCCCAGGGCCTGGTCGGCGTCTGCCGGTTCCTGGACACCCCCTTCGAGGACATCCTCGCCGCCCGGCCCCGGCTGGTCGCCGTCCTCGCCCATGTGCGCGACCCCGGCAACGCCGGCACCGTGCTGCGCTGCGCCGACGCCGCCGGCGCCGAGGCCGTGATCCTCACCGACGCCTCCGTGGACCTGTACAACCCCAAGGCCGTCCGGGCCTCCGTCGGCTCGCACTTCCACCTGCCCGTCGCCGTCGGCGTGCCCGTCGAGCGGGCCGTGGCCGGCCTCCGGGAGGCCGGGGTGCGCGTCCTCGCCGCCGACGGCGCCGGCGACCGCGACCTGGACGAGGAGCTGGACAAGGGCACCATGGGCGGCCCCACCGCCTGGGTGTTCGGCAACGAGGCCTGGGGGCTGCCGGAGGACACCCGCGCCCTCGCCGACGCCGTCGTGCGCGTCCCCCTCCACGGGAAGGCCGAGAGCCTGAACCTGGCCACGGCCGCCGCCGTATGTCTCTACGCGTCGGCCCGTGCACAGCGCGCCTCCGGAGGGTGCCGCTCCGTCACCGAGAGCTAGTAGGGTGACCAGCTCGGGGCCCTGCGCCGTCTGAGAGGTGGGGTACGGGGATGAGTGTGGCCGGCACGAGCACCGCGCCGGAGGGACGGGACGCGCGGCGCACACCCGCGCCCCCGCACGCGGACGTCCGTCCCGGCGTCGATCCCGACCAGCTGCCCGACGGTCTCGTCATCGCCGACGAGAACGGCCGCGTGACCTGCTTCAACGCCGCCGCCGCCCGCATCACCGCGGTACGGCCCGCCGACGCGCTCGGGCGGTCGCTGGAGACGGCGCTGCCGCTGGAGGATCTCGAGGGCCGCCGCTGGTGGCAGCTGACCGACCCCTACGGCGGGCTCGCGATCCGGGTACGGCAGCCGGAGCGCAACCTGCTGCTGCCGGGCGGCCGCGAGGTGCTGGTCTCCGCCCGCTACGTGCGCGCCGAGCCGCTGGGGCCGGTGCGGTGCGTGGTGGTCTCCCTCCGGGACACCGAGGCCCGCCGCCGTACCGAGCGCAGCCACGCCGAGCTGATCGCCACCGTCGCCCACGAGCTGCGCTCCCCGCTGACCTCGGTGAAGGGCTTCACCGCCACCCTGCTCGCCAAGTGGGAACGCTTCACCGACGACCAGAAGCGGCTCATGCTGGAGACCGTCGACGCCGACGCCGACCGGGTCACCCGGCTCATCGCCGAGCTGCTGGACATCTCCCGGATCGACTCCGGGCGGCTGGAGGTGCGCCGGCAGCCCGTCGACATCGGCGCCGCCGTCTCCCGGCACATCCAGGCCTACGTCGCGGCCGGCCAGCGCGCCGACCGGTTCCTGCTCCGCATCGAACAGCCGCTGCCCGCGCTGTGGGCCGACCCCGACAAGATCGACCAGGTCCTCAGCAACCTCATCGAAAATGCCGTGCGGCACGGCGAGGGAACCGTCACCATTGACGTCACGCCCTCGGCGTCCCCGCGCGAGGGCGAGGAAACCGGCACGTCGGTCACGGTGAGCGACGAGGGGCCCGGCATCCCGGAGGAATCCATGAACCGCGTCTTCACCCGCTTCTGGCGGGGCAGCAAGCGCGGCGGCACGGGACTGGGCCTGTACATCGTCAAGGGCATCGTGGAGGTCCACGGCGGCACCATCACGGTCGGCCGCGCCTCCGGCGGCGGCGCAGAGTTCCGATTTACGTTGCCCGTGAGCGCGCCGGCGTATCTCGCCTAGCGGCCCACGGGCCATGCGTCTACCTCCACCCCGTTAGACTCGGCCTTTGGCACCTTTGTGTCCTTCACACGGCCCAGCAGTCGGTGACGGGGACCATCCGCCAGCCAATCGGAAGCACGGGAAGAAATGTCGGCACCCAATAAGTCGTACGACCCTGTCGAGGTCGAGGCGTTGAAACCGGAAGAGATCGAGCGCATGCGGGACGAGGCGCTCGCCGCCTTCGCCGCCGCGGACTCCCTCGACGCGCTCCACGAGGCCAAGGTCGCCCACACCGGCCCGGCCTCCCCGCTGGCCCTCGCCAACCGCGAGATCGGCGCCCTGCCCCCGCACGCCAAGGCCGAGGCCGGCAAGCGCGTCGGCATGGCCCGCGGCGCCGTGAACAAGGGCCTCGCGGCCCGCCAGAGCGAGCTGGAGGCCGAGCGTGACGCCCGCGTCCTGGTCGAGGAGGCGGTGGACGTCACGCTGCCCTACGACCGGGTCCCGGCCGGCGCCCGGCACCCGCTGACCACGCTCTCGGAGCGCATCGAGGACATCTTCGTGGCCATGGGCTACGAGGTCGCCGAGGGCCCGCAGGTCGAGGCGGAGTGGTTCAACTTCGACGCCCTCAACATCGGCCCGGACCACCCCGCCCGCGGCGAGGCCGACACGTTCTTCGTGCAGGGCCCCGAGGGCGGCACCGAGTCCGGCCTGGTGCTGCGCACCCACACGTCGCCCGTGCAGATCCGCTCGATGCTCGACCGCGAGCTGCCGGTCTACGTGATCTGCCCCGGCGTCGTGTACCGCACGGACGAGCTGGACGCCACCCACACCCCGGTGTTCCGCCAGGTCGAGCTGCTCGCCATCGACGAGGGCCTGACCATGGCCGACCTCAAGGGCACCCTGGACCACATGGTCCAGTCCCTGTTCGGCGAGGGCATGAAGACCCGGCTGCGGCCGAACTTCTTCCCCTTCACCGAGCCGAGCGCCGAGATGGACATGCTCTGCTACGTGTGCAAGGGCGAGTCCGTCGGCAACCCCGACCGGCCCTGCCGCACCTGCTCCAGCGAGGGCTGGATCGAGCTGGGCGGCTGCGGCATGGTCAACCCGCGGGTGCTCACCGCCTGCGGCATCGACCCCGAGAAGTACAGCGGCTTCGCCTTCGGGTTCGGCATCGAGCGGATGCTGATGTTCCGCCACAACGTCGAGGACATGCGAGACATGGTCGAGGGTGACGTCCGGTTCACCCGGCCGTTCGGGATGGAGATCTGATGCGGGTCCCGCTTTCTTGGCTGCGGGAGTACGTCGACCTGCCGGCGACGGAGACCGGCCGCGACGTCCAGGCCAAGCTCATTTCGGCCGGCCTGGAGGTCGAGACCGTCGAACAGCTCGGCGCCGACCTCAAGGGCCCGCTGGTCGTCGGTCAGGTGCTGACCATCGAGGAGCTGGAGGGCTTCAAGAAGCCGATCCGCTTCTGCACGGTCGACGTAGGCCAGGCCAACGGCACCGGTGAGCCCCAGGAGATCGTCTGCGGCGCCCGCAACTTCGCCGTCGGCGACAAGGTCGTCGTGGTCCTCCCGGGCGCCACGCTGCCCGGCGGCTTCTCCATCGCCGCCCGCAAGACCTACGGCAAGACGTCCCACGGCATGATCTGCTCCAGCGACGAGCTGGGCATGGGCGACGACGGCACCCACGGCATCATCGTGCTGCCGCCGGAGACCGAGGTCGGCAAGAACGCCATCGAGCTGCTGGAACTGGTCGACGAGGTCCTGGACATCGCCGTCACCGCCAACCGCGGCGACTGCCTGTCCATCCGCGGCGTCGCCCGCGAGACCGCCATCGCCTACGGCCTGCCGCTGCGCGACCCGGCCCTGATCGACGTACCGGCCCCGAACGCCTACGGCTACCCGGTCCAGGTCTCCGAGCCGTTCGGCTGCGACCGCTTCACCGCCCGCACGGTCAGCGGCCTGCGTCCCGAGGCCCGCTCCCCGATCTGGCTCCAGCGCCGCATCCAGAAGGTCGGCATGCGCCCGATCTCGCTCGCCGTCGACGTCACGAACTACGTGATGATGGAGCTGGGCCAGCCCCTGCACGCCTACGACCGGAAGCTGGTCCAGGGCACCATCGGCGTGCGCCGGGCCGAGGAGGGCGAGAAGCTCGTCACCCTCGACGGCGTCGAGCGCAAGCTGCACGCCGAGGACCTGGTCATCACCGACGAGCGCGGCCCGATCGGCCTCGCCGGTGTGATGGGCGGCGCCCACACCGAGATCGCCGACCACGAGGTCACCGAGAACGGGGTGAACGGCACGACCGACGTGGTCATCGAGGCCGCCCACTTCGACGCCGTCTCGATCGCGCGCACGGCCCGCCGGCACAAGCTGCTCTCCGAGGCGTCCCGGCGCTTCGAGCGCGGCGTCGACCCGCAGGCCGCCGCGGCCGCCGCCCAGCGCACCGTGGACCTGCTGGGCCTGCTCGCCGGTGGTACGGCGGAGGCCGGCGTCACCGAGGTCATCGCGCCCTCGGCCCCGCACACCATCAGCATCCCGGCCGACCACCCGGACAAGGTGGCGGGCGTCGAGTACGGCCGGGAGACGGTCGTCCGCCGCCTCCAGGAGGTCGGCTGCGACGTGTACGGGCAGGACGAGCTGATCGTCACCGTCCCGTCCTGGCGGCCCGACCTCGTCGACCCGAACGACCTCGCCGAGGAGGTCATCCGCCTGGAGGGCTACGAGAACCTGCCCTCCACGCTGCCCAAGCCCCCCTCGGGCCGCGGCCTCACGCACCGCCAGCGGCTGCACCGCAGGGTCGGCCGCGCGCTGGCCGGCGCGGGCTACGTCGAGGCGCCGAACTACCCCTTCGTCGGCGAGCAGGTCTTCGACCAGCTCGGCCTGGAGGCCGACGACCCGGCCCGCCGTGTCGTCAAGCTGGTCAACCCGCTCAACGACGAGGAGCCCGCGCTGCGCACCACGCTGCTGCCGGGTCTGCTCGGCGCCCTGCGGCGCAATGCCGGCCGGGGCTCGCACGACCTGGCGCTGTTCGAGACCGGGCTGGTGTTCCACCCGCGCGAGGAGCAGCGGGTCGCCGCGCACCTGCCCGTCGACCGGCGTCCCACCGACGAGGAGATCGCCGCGCTGAACGCCGCGCTCCCCGAGCAGCCGCGGCATGTCGCCGTCGTCCTCGCGGGCGCCCGCGAACAGTCCGGCTGGTGGGGCAAGGGCCGTCCCGCGGACTGGGCCGACGCCGTCGAGGCGGCGCGTGCCGTGGCCCGTGAGGCCGGTGCCGAGCTGGTCGTGCGCAAGGGGCAGTACGGTCCCTGGCACCCCGGCCGCTGCGCCGAGCTGGTCGTCGTCGCCGACGGCACGGAGCAGGTCGTGGGCCATGCCGGAGAACTCCACCCGCGCGTCCTGAAGGCCCTGGGCCTGCCGGAGCGCACCAGCGCGGCGGAGCTGAACCTGGACGCCCTGGAGGCGGTGGGCGACGGCGTCCCGCAGGCGCCGCGGATCTCCACGTTCCCCGTCGCCACGCAGGACGTCGCCCTCGTGGTCGACCAGTTCGTGCCGCACGCCGAGGTGGAGGCCGCGCTGCGCGAGGGCGCGGGCGAACTCCTGGAGGCCATCCGGCTGTTCGACGTCTACGAGAACGCCGAGCAGCTGGGCGACGGCAAGAAGTCGCTGGCGTACGCGCTGCGCTTCCGGGCGGCCGACCGGACGCTGACCGTGGACGAGGCCTCGGCGGCTCGGGACGCGGCCGTCGCCCTCGCGGGCGAGCGGACGGGTGCGGTGCTTCGCGGATAGCCGCCGCGAGCTTTCCGTGCGCGCCCGGCCCCGGGTCCTCCGCGGCCGGGCGCGCACGCGCCGCGTCCGGCCCCGGGCCCCTCGGGGACGTGCCGGACCCGCTGCCGGCCGCATAAATGCAGGTCGGCTCGGCTTGTCTCACTCGTTCGGGTGGGAAGTGAGGGCGATCCGACCCGGCCGGGTCATGCCGTCGACAGAATCGGACCGGCCTTTCGGGGCCGGTCCGTCTGCTCTTCAGGGCCCACATGGGGGACCAGAGGCATGATCCGAATCAAGGCACGGGCGCCCACCGCACGAGGAGCCGTGCTGCCCACGGTCTGGGGAGCCGTCGCGGTCGGCTACAAGTTCGGCTGTCCACTCGCCCAGCAGAACGGGCTCGGGGCGCGCATCGTCACCAGCGCCGTCTTCTTCGCCGTCGGCACCGGCCTCATCTTCCATGTCCGCCGCACCCTCCTGCGGGAACTGCGGCTCGCCCGGCGAGCGGCGTGCGCCGCCCAGAACGTGGTGCTGCGTCCGCCGCCGCCGCGCCTCGACGGGCTCAACGTCGCCGCCGCCCAGCTGTCCGCGGACCGCGGCGCGAGCGTCGGCGGTGATCTGTACGAGGCCATCGCCACCGAGTACGGGGTCCGGGTGGTGATGGGCGACGTACGGGGGCACGGCCTGGCCGCCCTCGGCACCGTCGCCGCCCTCCTCGGCAGCTTCCGCGAGGCCGCGCACGACGAACCCGAACTGGGCCGCGTGCTCCGCAGACTGGACCGTGCCCTCGCCCGCCACCTGCGCGAGCGGGCCCGCGCCGAACATCCGGCGAGCGGCGCCGCGGATCCCGACAACCCGGTCGCCGAGGAGTTCGTCACCGTGCTGCTCCTGGAGATCGGCCGGGACGGCGAGCTGCGCGCCCTCAACTGCGGCCATCCGTGGCCGTATCTGCTCAGCGGCGACCGGGCCGAGCCGTTGACGCGGACCGACCCGCTGCCGCCGCTGGGGCCGTTCCCGCTGCCGAGGGCACTGGACGCCCACCCGTGCGGACAGCTGCTTCGCGGCGACTCCCTGGTCCTGTTCACGGACGGTGCGGAGGAGGCCAGGGACGCCCGCGGCCGGTTCTTCTCGCTGCCGGCGGCACTGCGCGAGGCCGTACGCGAGCATCCGGTCCCTCCGCAGACGGTCCTGCGCACCGTCTTCACGGCGCTCCTGCACCACACGGCCGGCACGCCGCAGGACGACATCGCGCTCCTGGTCCTGCGCAACGACCGCGGACGGTCCGGCTCCACCGACCCGGGGCCGCGGGACGGCGGCACCTGCGGCTCCGCCGCGCGCACCCGCACGGCCCCGACCCGTGCGCAGCCGACCACCCGCCGCTAGGGTCTTTCGTTTGGATCAGCCCGGCATGATCCAAACGAGAGGCCCTAGCCGCGCACCCGTGGGAGCAGCCGGGCCGCCGCTGTCTCGAGGGGGAGCCGGCGGCCCGGCCGACCTCTTGCGAGGCATCTCAGTCAACCGGCTCGACACGCTGAGCGACACCGCGCACACAGTCCGGATACGGGCACTCCGTTCACACCCCGTGTGAACGGACAGCCACTACGCTGACCGCACCAGGCCACTCGGGGGGCATTCCATGCAGCCCAACACTCTGCTCGACGCCATCCTGGACGAGGCGGGGATCTCGCACGCCGGTCTCGCCGCGCACGTCAACCAGGCGGGCCGCACCCGCGGTCTCGCGCTGCGGTACGAACACACCGCCGTGGCGCGCTGGTTGAAGGGGCAGCGGCCCCGCGGCCAGGTGCCCGACCTGATCTGCGAGGTGCTGGCCGCCCGGCTGCGCCGGCCGGTCACGCTGGACGACATCGGCCTGGGAGTGCCCGGCGAGCCGAGCACCCCGCACGCCGGTTCGCTGTCCGGCTTCGTGGAGCGGGCCACCGCCCTGTGGCGGTCGGACGAGCAGCAGCGGCCCCATGTGCTGGGCGCCCCCGCCGTCACCGGCACCCCGGCCGTGATGCCGGTGTGGGAGTGGGAGAACCCGCCCGAGGACGTGGACGTCTCGCGGGGCGGCCGGCAGCCGGTGACCACGGCCGACATCGAGATGCTGCGTGCCGCCCGGACGCACTACGAGCAGATGTACCGGAAGGCCGGCGGGATCGCGACCCGGACACGGATCGTCGGCTTCCTCAACGCCGAGGCGGCGCCCCTGCTGCGCGGCAGCTACACCGACGCCACGGGCCGTCAACTGCACCGGGCCACCGGCGGCCTGGTGGCGATCGCGGGTATCTGCGCGTACGACTCCGACGCCCACGGGCTCGCCCAGCGCTACTTCCATCAGGCGCTGCGGCTGGCGAAGGCCAGCGGCGACCGGGGACTCGGCGCGTACGTGATCGCCCTGCTGGTCAACCAGGCGCTGTTCATGCGGGAGTACCGGCAGGCCGTCGCCTTCGCCGAGGCCGCCCTGCGCACCGCCGGCAGACACATCACCCCGGCGCTCGCCTCCGACCTGTACGCGATGCAGGCCAAGGCGTACGCCCATCTAGGCGACAGCGGGAGCGCGTTGTCCTGCATCCGGCGCGCGGAGACGGCGGCCGACCGGATCCGGCGGGGCTACGAGCCCGACGAGACGGGGTACGTGCAGCCGGGGCTGGTCAATGTGCAGGTGGCCGAGGCGCTGCTCAGCCTCGGGGAACTCGCCGCGGCGAGGGAGCACGCGGCGGCGGCCGTCGACAACCCCGCCCACGACCGGGGGCGGGTGCACCGGCTGGCCATGCTCAGCACCATCGAACTGCGCCAGGGCAACGCCGACAACGCCGTGGCCACCGCCGTGCAGATGGCGGAGCAGGCTCGCGGAATGGAGTCGCAGCGACTGCGGGACAGACTCCGCGCGGTACGCGAGCATCTGGTGCGCTGCGGCTCGGCCGGCACCGCCGAGGCCGCCGAACTCATCGACGGGGCACTGCGCGTACCGCTGTAGGCCCACTGTAGGTGCACCGTCCCTGCTGCGATATTGCCACTTACTCGGCGGAAGGTGGCAGAACCGTGCAGTGGACGAAACAGAACGAACAAACTGTCTATGAAAACCGCTGGTTCAGCGTCAATCTCGCAGATGTCGAGCTGCCGGACGGCCGGCACCTGGACCACTTCCTGATCCGGATGCGCCCCGTGGCCGTCGCCACGGTCGTCAACGAGGCGAACGAGGTGCTGCTGCTGTGGCGGCATCGCTTCATCACCGACAGCTGGGGCTGGGAGCTGGCCGCGGGCGTGGTGGAGGACGGCGAGGACATCGCGAGCGCGGCGGCCAGGGAACTGGAGGAGGAGACCGGCTGGCGGCCGGGACCCCTGCACCACCTCATGAGCGTGGAGCCGTCCAACGGCCTCACCGACGCCCGGCATCACATCTACTGGTCCGACCGGGGCGAGTACGTCGGCCACCCCGTGGACGACTTCGAGTCGGACCGGCGGGAATGGGTCTCCCTCAAACTCGTCCCCGACCTGATCGCCCGTGGGGAGGTCCCGGCCGCCAACATGGCGGCCGCGTTACTGCTGCTGCACCACCTCAGGCTCGCCGAGGGCTAGTGGGCCGCCAGCGCCTGCCAGATCGTCACCACGAGCGCACCGAGCGCGGTCAGCGCGGCGAGCGAGGGCAGCGGCCAGCGTGCGTGTTCCAGCGAGGCCATCCGGGAGTTCAGCTCGTCCAGTTCCTTGGCGGTCTCCTCGGTGCGGTGACGCAGCAGCGCCAGCCCTCCCTCGACCCGGGCGTAGGCCACGTCGAGGCGGCGCCGTAACTCTGCGAGTTCTCCATGGACCACGGGATGCTCCGGTTCGGCGGTCACGAGTCCGTTCCTTTCGGTAGTCGAAATGGATGGTTCCGCATCCCTTGCATGCGCATGATGAGTCAACTCGCCTGGTGGGCGCGTGGGGAGCGTGTGCGACGGGCATATGCGTGCCCGGCGCGCACACGGTGTGTGAAACGTACGGGCCCGGCACCGCATGCGGTGCCGGGCCCGTACCGGGTAGCTCTGTGTGATCAGCCGTAGGCGTAGAAGCCCGAGCCGGTCTTCCGGCCGAGCCGGCCCGCCTCCACCATGCGCTGGAGCAGCGGCGGAGCGGCGTACAGCGGTTCCTTGTACTCGGCGTACATCGAGTTGGCGATGGAGACGATGGTGTCCAGGCCGATCAGGTCGGACAGCCGCAGCGGGCCCATCGGGTGGGCGCAGCCCATCTCCATGCCGTTGTCGATGTCCTCGCGGCTCGCGATGCCCGACTCGAACATCCGGATCGCGGACAGCAGGTAGGGCACGAGCAGCGCGTTCACCACGAAACCGGAGCGGTCCTGGGCGCGGATGGCGTGCTTGCCGAGCACCTTCTCGGCGAAGAGCTGGGCGCGGCCCAGCGTGCCCTCGGAGGTGGTGAGCGCCGGGATCAGCTCGACCAGCTTCTGCACGGGCGCCGGGTTGAAGAAGTGGATGCCGACGACGTGGTCGGGGCGGGAGGTGGCCACCGCCAGCTTCACCAGCGGGATGGAGGAGGTGTTGGAGGCCAGGATCGCGTCCGGCCGGGTCACCACCTGGTCCAGCACCTGGAAGATCTCGGTCTTCACCGCCTCGCTCTCCACCACGGCCTCGATCACGAGGTCACGGTCGGCGAACTCGCCGAGATCGGTGGTGAAGCTCAGCCGCGCCTGAGTGGAGTCCCGCTCCTCCTCGCTGATCTTGCCGCGCTCGGCGGCCTTGGCCAGGGAGTTCAACAGCCGGGTACGGCCGATCTCCAGGGCCTCGCCGGTGGTCTCGGCGACCTTCACGTCCAGTCCCGCGCGGGCGCACACCTCGGCGATGCCCGCGCCCATCTGGCCGCAGCCCACGACTCCGACGCGCGCAATGTCTCCCGATGGGAAGTCCGTCACATCGACCCCTTCGCTGTTCTCCGGCTCGCGGGCAGGACCTCCGGGTTGGGCGCCTGCTCCGATCGTGCACGTTACCGCCAAGTATCGATGATCGATCGGCCGGGTGGGTGCATCCTGAAGCGCGGAACGATCCGTGACGGAGCGGATCCGGAGCGTACGGGGGGTGTGCGGATGGTGGGCATGTCGCGGCGGGCCTTCGCGCGGGCCGCGCTGTCCACGCTGGCCGCGGCGCCGGCCGGGCGCGTCGGGGTCCCGGGGCCGTCCGGGCGGCCGGGCGAGACCTCGGAGCTGCGCGGTGTCTGGATCGCGACCGTCCTCAACCGGGACTGGCCCTCACGTCCCGGCCGCACGGCCACCGAGCAGCGCGAGGAACTGATCGCCCACCTCGACCGGGCCGTCCGCGACCGGCTCAACACGGTGATCCTCCAGGTGCGGCCCACGGCCGACGCCCTGTGGCCGTCGCCGTACGAGCCCTGGTCGGAGTACCTCACCGGCACCCAGGGCGGGAACCCGGGCTGGGACCCGCTGGGCACGGCCGTGGCGGA
This sequence comes from Streptomyces sp. NPDC038200, assembly GCF_055600785.1. Taxonomy (NCBI): domain Bacteria; kingdom Bacillati; phylum Actinomycetota; class Actinomycetes; order Kitasatosporales; family Streptomycetaceae; genus Streptomyces; species Streptomyces sp. NPDC038200. Next base: position 248,872 of record NZ_JBVJYH010000005.1, on the reverse strand, counting down.
GGCCCACGCCCGGGGGCTGGAACTGCACGCCTGGTTCAATCCGTACCGGATCGCGCACCACGCCGACCCCGCCCGGCTCGCCGCCTCGCACCCGGCGCGCACGCACCCCGACTGGGTGGTGCCCTACGGCGGCCGGCTCTACTACGACCCCGGCCTGCCCGCGGTCCGCGCCTTCGTACGCCGGGCCATGCTCGACGCGGTCGCCCGCTACCCGGTCGACGCCGTCCACTTCGACGACTACTTCTACCCCTATCCGGTGGCGGGGCAGACCTTCGACGACGACGCGGCCTACGACCGTCACGGCGGGGCCTTCCCCAGCCGGGCGGCCTGGCGCCGGGACAACATCGACAAGCTGGTGCGCGAGATGGCCGCCGGCATCAAGCGGATCCGGCCCGGCACCCGGTTCGGGATCAGCCCCTTCGGGGTGTGGCGCAACGCGACGACCGACCCCCGCGGCTCCGAGACACGAGCGGGCATCGAGACGTACGACGATCTCTACGCGGACACCCGCAGATGGGTGCGCGGCCACTGGATCGACTACATCGTGCCGCAGCTGTACTGGCACATCGGCAACGCCGACGCCGACTACGCCCGGCTGATCGCCTGGTGGGCGGAGGTCGCCGAGGGCAGCGGGACGCACCTGTACGTCGGCGAGGCCCTGTACAAGGCGGGCGCCGCCGGGCAGCCCTCGGCGTGGCAGGACCCGGTCGAGCTGTCCCGGCACCTGACCCTCGCCGCGCGGTACCCGCAGGTCCGCGGACACGCCTTCTTCGCCGCCGGCGACGTCGCGGCCGATCCGGTCGGGGCGATGGCCAGGGTGGTCGCCGACCACTACCGGGGGCCGGCGAGACCACCGAGGTGACGACGAGACGACGACGGGTGACTACTGTCGTTGCTCGCTCTGGTGCTTGACCTGGCAGTCGGGTCCGGGCGACATGATCGCCTCGTGCCCGTTCTCGAAGCGGACGCGGTAGGGCGGGTTGCCCTCCTGCCCGAGTACTTCGACGACTTCGGAGACCTGGTCGTGCTGGCCCACCACCCTGCCGTGCTGGACAAGCTTGTCGCCCTTGGCTGCGCGCATGTGCCGTCCCTCCTCACGATCACGACCGCTGCGTGACGGCGATGCAGACGAGCACGGCGACAGCGGTCAGGGGAGCGGCCGCCGTGAAGTGCTCGCCCAGCAGCAGCGCCGACCACACCAGTGTGAGCAGGGGCTGGGCCAACTGCAACTGGCTGGCCCGGGGGATGCCGATGGCCGCCATGCCGCGGTACCAGACGAGCAGCCCGAGGAACGTCGATCCGACGGCCACCCAGACCAGGCCCGCGACGCCGTGACCGGTCAGGTGCACCGGCTCCCGCCACAGCGCCAGCGCCGCGGCCGGCACGGTCAGCGGCAGGCACAGCACCAGAGCCCAGCCGATCACCTGCCAGCCCGGCATGACCCGGGCCAGCCGGCCGCCCTCGGTGTACCCGGCCGCGCACACCAGCAGCGCCCCGAACAGACAGCCGTCGGCCGCGGTGAGCGCGCCGCCGCTCTGGCCGACGGTGAACGCGAGCACGGCCACGGCGCCCGCCACGGCCGCCAGCCAGAACCGGCGGGAGGGCCGGGCGCCGGTGCGCAGGGCGGAGAACACGGCGGTGGTCAGCGGCAGCAGCCCCACCACCACGGCCGCGTGGGCGGTGGTGGAGGTCTGGAGCGCGAGCGTGGTCAGCATCGGGAAGCCCAGCACCACTCCGGCGGCGACCACGGCCAGCCCGGCGAGATGGCGCCGCGCCGGCGGCCGTACGCCCAGGGCGAGCAGGCAGCCGCCGGCGACGACCGCGGCGAGGACCCCCCGCACCGCCACCAGCGACCAGGGGCCGAAGCTCTCCAGGGCCCAGGCGGTGGAGGGGAAGGTCAGCGAGAAGGCGATCACGCCGAGGCCGGCCTGGGCGGTGCCGCCGAGGACCCGGGGCTCCCGGGGGCGGGGAGCGGGGACTGCTATCGGGCTCGCGGTAGTAGCGCTACTCTGTGCTCTCATGCAGCAGCGTAGCAGCGTAGGCGAACTGGCAGAACAGCTCCGGCGCGAACTGGATCGCTACTCTCCTGGTGGAAAGCTCCCGTCGAGTCGGGCCCTGGTCGAGCGGTTCCGGGTGAGCCCGGTGACCGTTTCGCGGGCCCTCGCCCAGCTCGCCGCCGAGGGCTTGGTGGTCACCCGGCCCGGCGCCGGAGCCTTCCGGGCCCGGCCGCGCACCCCGCAGACCGCCGCCGGCGACACCTCCTGGCAGGAGGTCGCGCTGAGCGCCGACGGCGCCGCCGACCTCGTACCGCGCACGGTGGACGCCTCCGGAGTCACGGTCTCGCTGGCCGCGCCGGCTCCCGGCGTCCTGGAGTTCAACGGCGGCTATCTGCATCCGTCCCTCCAGCCCGAGCGGGCCATGGCGGCGGCCCTGGCCCGGGCCGGCCGGCGGCCCGGCGCCTGGACCAAGCCACCGCTGGACGGTCTGCCGGAGCTGCGGGAGTGGTTCGCGCGCGAGATCGGCGGGGCCGTCACGGCGGCCGAGGTGCTGGTCGCGGCGGGCGGCCAGTCCGCGCTGGCCACCGCCCTGCGCGCGCTCGCCCCGCCCGGCGCGCCGGTGCTCGTGGAGTCGCCCACCTATCCGGGCATGCTGGCGCTCGCCCGGGCGGCCGGCCTGCGGCCCGTGCCGGTGCCGGCGGACCCCGACGGGGTGCGTCCCGACCTGCTCGCGGAGGCCTTCCACGCCACCGGCGCCCGGGTCTTCGTCTGCCAGCCGCTGTTCCAGAACCCGACCGGTGCCGTGCTGGCTCCTGCCCGGCGGGCCGAGGTGCTGCGCATCGCCCGCGAGGCCGGCGCGTTCGTCGTCGAGGACGACTTCGTCCGCCGGCTCGTGCACGCCGACGCCGGTCCGCTGCCCCGCCCGCTGGCCGCCGACGACCCGGACGGCGTGGTCGTCCACGTCGGCTCGCTGACCAAGGCGACCTCGCCCAACTTCCGGGTGAGCGCGCTGGCCGCGCGCGGGCCGGTGCTGGAACGCCTGCGCGCCATCCAGGTCGTGGACACCTTCTTCGTCTCCCGGCCGTTGCAGGAGGCCGCCCTGGAACTCGTCGGCTCCCCGGCCTGGCCCCGTCATCTGCGGGCGCTGTCGGCCGAGCTGAAGATTCGCCGCGACACCATGACGGGCGCGCTCGCCCGGCACCTGCCCGAACTCGTCCTGCCGTACATCCCGTCCGGCGGCTATCACCTGTGGCTGCGCCTGCCCGACGGTGTCGAGGAGTCCGCCCTGACCGCGGCGGCCCTCCGCGCGGGCGTCGCCCTCACCCCCGGGCGTCCCTACTTCAGCGCCGAACCCCCGGCCGCCCATGTCCGGCTGAGCTTCGCGGCGGTCGCCGGAACGGGGGAGATCACGGAGGGGGTGCGGCGACTTCGCGCGGCCTGTGCGGAGGTGCCGGGAAAACCACTGGCCGCCCCGCCGCGGGGCCTGTGAGGATCACGGCATGAGTGATGCGCCCCCGCTTCCCGACGGTTACGAGTTCTCCGCCGACACCGGCCGCGTCGACGTCGACCGCGTCCACGGCTGGCTGTCGACCGACACCTACTGGGCGACCGGCCGCTCCCGCGAGAAGCACGAGCGGGCCATGGCCTCCTCGGTCAACTTCGGCGTCTACGAGACGGCCTCGGGGGAGCAGGTGGCGTACGCGCGCGTGGTCACCGACCAGGCACTGTTCGCCTGGCTCGCCGATGTGTACGTCGACCCGTCCGTGCGTGGCAAGGGGGTCGGCACGGCCTTCGTCGGCCGCATCCGCGACCACCTGCTGCCCCTGGGGCTGCGGCGGCTGGTGCTGGCCACGGAGGACGCGCACGGGGTCTACGCGAAGCTGGGCTTCCGGCCGCTGGACCACCCCGACCAGTGGATGGTGCACAACTTGGGGCAGGCGCCGGGCAGGTGAGGGGACACCCGTGCGCGCGGCGGGGCAGGCGCCGGGCACGTGAGGGCATACCCTGGGTAACTCCCAGGTAACACCCCTTGACCTGTTCCCCGCCGCGGCTCACCATCACCGCATGCCACTGAGGGTGACGTTCGTCGCCGCCGCGCGCGGTGCCCGGCTGCTCGCGGAGCGCTTCGAGGACGACCGGCCGCTGGACCAGGCCGGCTGGGACGAGGTGCAGCGCGTCGCCGGGGACCTGCTGCCGCTGGCGGCGGCCGAGCTGCGGTACTGCTCGCCGACCCCGCGCAGCCGGGCCACCGGCGACGCGCTGGGGTACGCCCCGCTGGTCCAGCTCGCGCTGCGGGACTGCGACATGGGCCGCTGGCGCGGGCTGACGCTGGGCGAGGCCATGGCCCGCGAGCCGCAGGCGGTGGACTCCTGGCTCGCCGATCCGCGGTCCACCCCGCACGGCGGCGAGTCCTTGCTGGAGTTCATCTCCCGGGTCGGCGGCTGGCTGGACACCCGGCCGGTGGACGACGGCGGCCGGATCGTCGCGGTGGCCGAGCCCGCCGTGATCCGGGCGGCCCTGGTCTACGCCCTGAAGGCGCCTCCCTCGACCTACTGGAACATCGACGTCCGCCCGCTCTCCACGACCACGGTCACCGGGCGCGCCGGCCGCTGGAACCTCCGCTTCGACGGGGCGCCGGCTCAGCCCTCGCGCACATAGCCGGTGGTGAGGAGGAGGTCCTTCGCCGGGCCGCCGACCCGCCACACCGTGCGCCAGCGGTCGGCGTCCAGGACGGTGAACTCGCCGCGGTAGAGGTCGGCCGAGCAGGGGTGGTCGGCGACGTACCGTCCGGTGGTCAGGTCCAGTTCGTGGAAGGGCCGGCCGTCCGCGAACCGCACGTCCGCCCGGCCCGGTGCGGGCCCCGGCAGGAACCGCAGCGTCCGGGTGGCCGGCCGCGCCACGCCCTGCCAGGTGAAGGTCCCGGCCTCCTCGTGCAGCAGCCCGCCGCCGTCCAGGGCGCTGAAGACGGTCACCCCGGTGAAGTGCCCCTCGGCCCCGCTCGCCAGGTCCCGGACCGCCCGCTCGACGCGCCAGCGTCCGGCCAGATGGGCCAGGACGTCGGGCACGGGCCAGCCGTCCGCCGTCGCGCTCTCCCCGGGTGCCGGGGCGTCGTCGCGCGCTCCGCGGCCGTCGGGGCGGACCGTCGCTCTCGTGCGTTCCGCGAGGTGCGGCACCCATCCAGGCATGCCCCGAGCTTACGTGCTCCCCATTGACGTGCTCATACCCCTTCCCTATCGTGCGTTCGAAGTGCTGACCAATGTCTGATATTTCGAACAGCTGGTAGATCGAACACCCGGGTACGTCGAACACTCAGAGCCGCGGAGTATCCATGTCACGCACCGCCCGCCGGAGACTCGGCCTGGGAGCGAGCGCCGTCCTGCTCGCCCTGGCCGCACTCCCCGCCCCCGCCCACGCGGAGGACGTCACCGACTACACGATCACCGTCGACCCCTCCGCCACCGGGCCGAAGATCGGGAAGACGATGTACGGCGTCTTCTTCGAGGACATCAACCGCGCCGCCGACGGCGGCCTGTACGCCGAACTCGTCCAGAACCGGTCCTTCGAGTACTCCACCGACGACAACACGGCCTACACCCCGCTGACCGCCTGGACGGTCTCCGGCACCGCGCGGGTCCTGAACGACTCCGGCCGACTCGCCGACCGCAACCGGGCCTACCTCGCCCTGGGGGCCGGCTCGTCCGTCACCAACGCCGGATACGACACCGGCATCGCCGTCCGGGACGGCAAGAAGTACGACTTCTCGGTGTGGGCCCGCGCCGAGGCCGGCAGCACCCTCACCGTCACCCTCCAGGACACCGGCGGCACGCTCGCCACCGCCCGGCGGGTGGCCGTGAACAGGAGCGGCTGGGCGCGGTACAGGGCCGCCTTCACCGCCACCCGCACCAGCACCACCGGCCGGCTCACCGTCGCCGCCGGTGCCGCCACGGCCCTGGACATGGTGTCCCTCTTCCCGCGCGACACCTACCGGCACGAGCCCAACGGGCTGCGCGAGGACCTCGCCGAGAAGGTCGCCGCCCTGCACCCCGGCTTCGTCCGCTTCCCCGGCGGCTGCCTGGTCAACACCGGCTCGATGCAGGACTACAGCGAGTCCTCCGGCTGGCAGCGCAAGCGCTCGTACCAGTGGAAGGACACCGTCGGCCCGGTCGAGCAGCGCGCCACCAACGCCAACTTCTGGGGCTACAACCAGAGCTACGGCCTCGGCTACTACGAGTACTTCCGGTTCGCCGAGGACGTCGGCGCCATGCCGCTGCCCGTCGTACCGGCCCTGGTGACCGGCTGCGGCCAGAACCAGGCCGTGGACGACGAGGCACTGCTCCGGCGGCACATCCAGGACACCCTGGACCTCATCGAGTTCGCCAACGGCCCGGCGACCTCGAAGTGGGGCAGGGTGCGTGCCGGGATGGGCCACCCCGAGCCCTTCCACCTCACCCACATCGAGGTCGGCAACGAGGAGAACCTGCCGGACGAGTTCTTCGCGCGGTTCACGCGGTTCCGCGCGGCCGTCCAGGCGAAGTACCCGTCCATGCGGGTGATCTCCAACGCCGGCCCGGACGACTCGGGCACGACCTTCGACACGGCCTGGAAGCTCAACCGGGACGCCCGGGTCGACATGGTCGACGAGCACTACTACAACAGCCCGCGGTGGTTCCTGCAGAACAACGACCGCTACGACTCCTACGACCGCTCGGGGCCGAAGGTCTTCCTCGGCGAGTACGCCTCCCAGGGCAACGCCTTCAGGAACGGCCTCGCCGAGGCGGCGTACATGACCGGCCTGGAGCGCAACGCGGACGTCGTCCAGCTGGCCTCCTACGCGCCGCTGTTCGCCGACGAGGACTACGTCCAGTGGAGCCCGGACATGGTGTGGTTCGACAACCACTCCTCCTGGGGCTCGGCCGACTACGAGGTCCAGAAGCTGTTCATGACCAACGTGGGCGACCGGGTGGTGCCGAGCGAGGCCACCGCCACGCCGGGCCTCAGCGGGCCCCTCACCGGCGCGGTCGGCCTGTCCACCTGGGCGACCAGCGCCGCCTACGACGACGTGCGGGTCACCGCCGCGGACGGCACGACGCTGCTGAGCGACGACTTCTCGGGTGACGCGGCGCGATGGACGCACACCGGGAGCGGGTCATGGGCCGTGCGGGACGGGCAGTACGTGCAGACGGACACCGCCGCCGAGAACACCATGGTCCAGGCCGGTGACGTCGGCTGGCACGACTACGACCTGCACCTGAAGGCCACCAAGAAGTCCGGCGCCGAGGGCTTCCTCGTCGCCTTCGGCGTCAAGGACACCGGGAACTACTACTGGTGGAACATCGGCGGCTGGAACAACACCCGGTCGGCGGTGGAGCAGGCCGTGGACGGCGGCAAGTCCACGCTGGTCTCCAAGGCCGGGACGGTCGAGACCGGCCGCACCTACGACATCGGCGTCACGGTGCGGGGCCGCCAGGTCACCCTCACCCTGGACGGCCAGGAGTGGGGCAGCTTCACCGACGACAAGCCGGCCGAGCCGTTCCGTCAGGTCGTCACCCGGGACGCGAGGACCGACGAGCTGATCGTCAAGGTCGTCAACGCCCAGTCCGCCGCGGCCCGTACGGCGATCGACCTGGGCGGCGCCGAGGTGGCGTCCAGGGCGAAGGTGACCACGCTCGCCGCCGCGCCGGACGCGGTGAACACCGAGACGTCCACGGCGGTCGCCCCGGAGACGTCCACCTTCACCGGAGCCGCCGACCGGTTCACGTACACCTTCCCGGCGAACTCCGTCACCTTCCTCAGGATCAAGCAGAGGTGACCGGGGCCTCCTGCGCGGGCTGCTGCCGCTCCAGCGGCAGCAGCCCGCGTTCGGTGAAGACCTTCTTGGCGACGAAGGTGGCGTTCAGCGCCTTCGGCATGCCGCAGTAGACGGCGGAGTGCAGCAGCGCCTCCGTGATCTGCTCCGGCGTGAGGCCCACGTTCAGGGCCGCGTTCACATGCACGTCCAGCTGCGCCTCGCAGCCGCCCAGCGCGGTGAGCATGCCCAGGGTGACCAGCTGGCGGTCGCGCGGGGCGAGGCCGGGCCGGTCGTACATCTCCCCGAAGGCCCAGGCGACGACCTGGTGGCCCAGCTCGGGGTTGATGTCGGCGAGCGAGTCGACGACCCGCTGCCCGGCCTCGCCGTCGACCCTCTTCAGGACCTCCAGGCCGTGGGTGAAACGCTCGTCACGCGTGGTGCTCCGCTGGTTGCTCATGACCGGAACCGTAGGAGTTGGAGCGCACTCCAACGCAAGTGCGGTCAGCCGCCGAAGTACCGCTGGGCCGCCCGCACCCCCGCCACCAGCGCGTCGATCTCCGCCAGGGTGTTGTACACGTGGAAACTCGCCCGGGTGGTGGCCGGGATGCCGTACCGCTTCGCGATCGGCCGGGCGCAGTGGTGGCCGACGCGCACCGCGACGCCCCGCTCGTCCAGCACCTGGCCGACGTCGTGCGGGTGGATGCCGTCGACCGTGAAGGAGACCGCCGAGCCGCGGTCGGCCGGGCCGGCCGGGCCGATCACCCGGACCCCGGGCACCTCGGCGAGCAGCTCCAGGGCGCGGGCGGTGAGCGTCTCCTCGTACGCCGCCACCTCGGCCATGCCCAGCCGCTCCAGGTACTCCACCGCCGCCGCGAGCCCCACCGCCTGCGCGGCCATGGGCACGCCCGCCTCGAAGCGCTGCGGCGGCGGCAGGAACGTGGTGCGGTCCATCTCCACGATCTCGATCATCGAACCGCCGGTGAGGAACGGCGGCAGCGCGGAGAGCAGCTCCGTGCGGCCCCACAGCACCCCGATGCCGTTCGGGCCCAGCATCTTGTGCCCCGAGAAGGCGAGGAAGTCCGCGCCCAGTTCCCGCACGTCGACCGGGCGGTGCGGGACGGACTGGGCGCCGTCCACGACCACCAGCGCGCCGGCCGCGTGCGCCCGGTCGGCCAGCTCCCGGACCGGGTTGAGCGTGCCGAGGACGTTGGACTGGTGGGTGAGGGCGAGCACCTTGGTGCGCTCGTCCAGGAGGGCGTCCGCCCGGGACAGATCCAGCCGGCCCTCGTCGGTGAGGCCGAACCAGTCCAGCGTCGCGCCCGTCCGCTCGGCGAGCTGCTGCCAGGGGACCAGGTTCGCGTGGTGCTCCATCTCCGTCACCACGATCCGGTCGCCGGGACCGACCCGGCCGGCGTTGCCCAGCGCGTAGGCGACCAGGTTGATGCCCTCGGTGGTGTTCTTGGTGAAGACCACCTCGTCGTCCGCGGCTCCGACGAACCGGGCGATCGTGTGCCGGGCGTGCTCGTACGCCTCCGTCGCCTCGCCCGCCAGCTGGTGGGCCCCGCGGTGCACGGCCGCGTTGCGGGTCAGGTAGAAGTCCCGTTCCGCGTCGAGCACCTGGAGCGGTTTCTGGGTGGTCGCCCCGGAGTCCAGGTAGACGAGCGGGGCGCCGCTCGCCACCGTCCGCTCCAGGATCGGGAAGTCCTTGCGCAGCGCGTCCACATCGAAGGGCACGGGTCCCGCCTCTCACGCTTTCTCGGATGTTTCTCCGTGAGGAACGCTAAGCCTTCCTCACGGGAAACCGCAAGAATTGCCGTGAGGGGTGGCTACCATGGGGCCGTGGATCACGAGACCCCCGTCTACCTGCACCAGCTCCCGGTCCCCGGCGAGGACCGGTACGCCTCGCTGGCGCTGGTCAACACGCGGTTCACCGTCAGTCACGGCCGGGTCGACCTGCTGGAGGACGCCGAGGCGGCGCATCTGTGGCTGGTCCGGCACGCGCTGCTGCCCGACCCGGTGGCCCTGAACGGCAGGCAGTCCGGCCGGCTGCGGGTCCTGCGGGAGGCACTGCGGGCCCTGTTCGAGGCCCGGGCCGCCGGCACGGAGCCGCCCGCCGAAGCCCTCGACACCCTCAACGCCACGCTCGCCGCCGCCCCCGCCACCCCCCGGCTGGCCTGGACCGCGGACGGCCCCCGCCGGGCCGACGTCCCGGACGCCGGAAACCCGGCCGCCGCCGCGCTCTCGCTGCTCGCCGAGGACGCCACCGACCTGCTCACCGGTGCCGACGCGGACCAGCTCACCGAGTGCGCCGCCCAGGGCTGCGCCCGCTGGTTCCTGCGCTCGCACGGCGCCCGCCGCTGGTGCACCACCAAGTGCGGCAACCGGGTCCGCGCCGCCCGTGCCTACGCGGCCCGCAAGACCGGTTCACCTTAAAAACACCTGCCGGAAATCCTCAGTTCTCCGGCGGGCCGTGAAATTCACTCGGTGTTTCCCTCGGTCGCAAGAAGTTGCCTCGTTTTCCGGTGGGCGCACAACCATCCGGAAACGCGCCCCGTCTAAGTCGGCGAATCAATGGGGGCATACATTCTGTGAGGACCGCCGAAATGCACCGCAGTACTCCAGCCGGCGTCCGTGGCATTGCGCACGGGAACTCGAGGCGACACCCGGACGGGAAAAGGGTGTGAAAGCCGTGTCCCGGCCGAGGCAGGCCGCCGCCCTGCTCGCCGCGGTCGTCACGATCGCCGCCTACTGCGCCGGTGACGTCCTCGCCCGCTGCTATCCCTTCGGCCCCCGCACCCGCAGCGTCAACGACCTCGGCAACCAGTTCGTCCCCTTCCACGCCCACCTGTGGGACCTGCTGCACGGCAGGGCCGAGGGCGGCCTCCTGGTCAACTGGCAGTCCGGCTACGGCTCCAGCTTCCTGCCCGACCTCGGCACCTATCTCGGCAGCCCGGCAGCCCTGCTGGTCGCCCTCTTCCCCCGCGACGAGATCGACCTCGCGGTCTACGTGGTCACCGTCCTGAAGATCGCCTCCGCCGCCGCGGCCATGGCCTGGCTGCTGCTCTCCGTGCGTCCCGGCCGCTGGTGGGCGGCGGGTCTGCTCGGCTCCTCCTACGCCCTGTGCGGCTGGACCCTCGCGGACGCCGACTACAACCCGATGTGGCTCGACGGGCTGATCGCCCTGCCCCTGCTGTGCCTGGTCGGCGAAGGGGCGCTCACCGGACGCCGGCGGCTGCCCGGCGTCCTGATCGTCGCCCTCGCCTGGACCGCCAACTTCTACACCGCCTACATGGCGACCCTCGGCGCCGCCCTGGTGCTGCTGCTCCGGCTCGCGCTCCGCCGGCCGCCGCGCCGGGAGGCCCTCGCCACGGCCGGCCGGGCCGTCCTCACCACCGTCCTCGGCATGGGCCTCGCCGCCCCCCTGGTCACGGTGGTCTACTTCGGCACCGCGCACGCCTACCCCGGCCGCACGCGCGACTTCAGCCCGGTACCGACCGAGGACGTGCTGGCCCGGCTGCTGCCGACGGCGTACGGCTGGGGCTCGCCGGCCCTCTACGTCGGCACCACCGCGCTGCTGCTCGCCCTCGCCCTGCCCTTCCACCGGGCGGTCCCCGGGCGGGTGCGCGCGGGCTGGACGGCCCTGGTGCTCACGGCCGTCCTGTCCCTCCAGTGGGCCCCCACCCACCTGGTCTGGCACGCCTTCGCCACCCCGCAGGGCAGCCCCTACCGGCAGACCTTCGTCGTCTGCGGGCTGCTCGTCCTCGCCGCCTGGCAGGCACTGTCGTACGGCCTGCCCGACGTGCGGACCCTCGGCACGGCGACCGCGCTGCTCGCCCTGATCACCGCCCTCGCCGGCCGCAGCACCCAGATCCGGCCCTTCACCTGGCCCGTGCTGCTGCTCGCCGTCGCCGGGGCCCTCGGCGGGCTGGTCCTGCTGGCCCGCACCGGGCGGCGCGGCCGGCTCGCCGGGCCGGCCGTCCTGCTCCTGCTCGGCGCGCAGATCGGGGAGAGCGCCGCCACCTCGGCCGTGGCCGTCCGGCTGCGCCTCGCGCACCAGGACGACTACGCGCCCTGGGGCGAGCGGCAGGAGCGGCAGTCCGCGCTGATCGCCGAGGCCGACGACTGGCCCCGGTACCGCACCGAACCCGGCCGCGAGCAGACCGTGGGCAACGACCCGCTGCTGGTGGGCGGCGAGGGCGCCCAGTACTACAGCAGCCTGACCTCGGACGTCCTCAGCCGCACCCTCACGGCGCTCGGCGACGGCTGGACCTCGCGCGGGCGGAGCGTGCAGAGCCTGGACAACGCCGTGACGGACGTGATCTTCTCCGTCGGCGCCCGGGTGCACTCCCCGCCCGACCCGCACCCCCGGCACGCCCCGGCGGCCGAGTTCCCCGCGCACGTGACCCGGCGGGACGTCCCGCCCCTGGTGACGGTCCGGCGCACCCCGGACACCCGTCCCTTCGGCCCGTCGCCCTACCGCAACCAGGAGATCCTGCTCGGCAGCCGGGTCTACACCCAGCCCCGCCTCGCCGTGCGGGACGACTCCGGCAGGCCGCTCCCGTCACGCCGGGTCGGTTCCGGCGGCGCGCTGACCCGGCCGACGATCACCGCCCGCTGTCCGGCGGGGACCCAGGTGAACCTGTGGGCCCCGCACTACTCCGGCACCGCCCGGCTCGACGGCAACGCCGCCGCCCTCTTCAACTCCAGGGGCGGGCGCAACCGCGCGGGCACGGCACCGCTCGGTACGGCTCCCGCCTCCGGGCTGCTGCGGATCCGGCTGACCCCGAACCGGCCCGGCACCGTTCCGCCCGGCGCGATCGGCTGCCTGGACACCGGCCGGCTGCGCACCGCCGCCGCGCGGCTGGGGGCTGCCGGCGCCACGGACGTCACCGTCTCCGACGGCACCGTCCGGGCCCTGCTGCCCGCCGGCAGCAAGGGGATCGCGGTCGTCGCGGCACCCCGGATCGCCGGCTGGCGCTGCGCCACCGGCGACGGCCCCGAGCGCCCCGCCGACTCCTACCACGGCCTGATCGCCGTCCCGCTCGACGGCACCTCGACCAGCCTGACCTGCACCTTCCACCCGCCCGGCCTGCGGCTGGGCGGGGCGGTCGGCGCGGCCTCGCTGCTGACCCTCGTCCTGCTCACCGCCGCCACCGCCGTCCGCCGCCGACGCGCCCCGGCGGCGCCCACGACCACATCACCGCGCGAGCGCGTGACCAGCGCTCGCTGACCGCGTCCAGGGGGGACCCGCCATGCTGATATCGATCGTCGCGCCCTGCTACAACGAGGAAGACGTCGTCGCCCGCTTCCACGAGGAGGTGCAGAAGGTCGCCGAGGAACTGCTGCCCCTCGGCCACGACATGGAGTTCGTGTACGTGGACGACGGCAGCCGGGACCGGACGCTCGCCGTCCTCCGGCGGCTGGCCGACCGCGACGCCCGGGTGCGCTACGTCTCCTTCAGCCGCAACTTCGGCAAGGAGGCGGCCCTGCTCGCCGGACTGCGCCACGCCTCCGGCGACTCGGTGATCGTCATGGACGCCGATCTGCAGCACCCGCCCGAGCTGATCAAGCGCATGGTCGAGCTGCGCGAACAGGGCCACGACCAGGTCATCGCCCAGCGCACCCGCACCGGCGACCGGCTCGCCCGCACCCTCACCGCACGCCTGTACTACCGGCTCGTCAACCGCCTGGTCGACGTCGAACTCGTCGACGGGGTGGGGGACTTCCGGCTGCTGTCGCGCCGGGTGGTGGACGCCGTGCTGGCCCTCACCGAGTACAACCGCTTCTCCAAGGGACTGTTCGCCTGGGTGGGATTCCCGAGCACCACCTTCGCGTACGAGAACGCGGTGCGCGAGGCCGGCCGCAGCTCCTGGGACCTGCGCGGCCTGCTCAACTACGGCCTCGACGGCCTGCTGTCCTTCAACAACCGGCCGCTGCGCGCCGCGCTCTGGCTCGGCGTGGGCCTGCTGCTGTGCGCCGGCCTCTACACCGCCTGGATCGTGGGCGCCGCCCTGGTCAACGGGGTGCAGACACCCGGTTATGTGACCATCATCACCGCCGTCACCGCCCTCGCGGGCGTCCAGATGGTCATGCTGGGAGTCATCGGGGAGTACACCGGCCGCATCTACTACGAGGTGAAGGGGCGCCCGCACTTCCTGGTGAAGGCGACCAATGTGGAACGGACGAAAGATCTCATCCCCTGATGCCGAATCGTGCGATGTCGCGGCAGATTCTCACCTTCGCCGCGGTCGGTGTGGTCAACACGGCGACCTACTACCTTCTTTACCTGGTTTTTCTGACCGCTTTCCCTTATCTGGTCGCGCACACCCTGGCATTTGTGCTCAGCATGATCGGCTCGTTTTTCCTGAACGCGCGTTTCACCTACCGCACGCGGCCCACCCTGCGGAAATTCCTGCTGTTCCCGCTCACCAACGTCTCCAACTTCGTGATCACCACGGCCGGGGTGTACCTGATCGTCGACGTCCTGCACGCCGGCAGCCGCTTCGCCCCCCTGCTCGCCTCCGCCGCGGCCATCCCGGTCACCTTCGTCGTGTCCCGCTGGGTGATGCTGCCCAAGTCGATTGCATAAACGTGCAGCGATACGTATAGTCATGCCATCCAGAGGAGGGTGGACATGGCAGTACGTGCGGCGGTGGCCGGAGCGAGCGGATACGCGGGCGGAGAGGTCCTGCGCCTGCTCCTCGCGCACCCCGAGGTCGAGATCGGTGCCCTGACCGGCAACTCCAACGCCGGACAGCGGCTCGGCGCGCTCCAGCCGCATCTGCTGCCGCTGGCCGACCGGGTGCTGGCCGCGACCACGGCCGAGGCCCTCGCCGGGCACGACGTGGTCTTCCTCGCGCTGCCGCACGGCCAGTCCGCCGCCGTCGCCGAGCAGCTCGGCCCCGAGGTCCTCGTGATCGACATGGGCGCCGACTTCCGGCTGAAGGACCCGGCCGACTGGGAGGCGTTCTACGGCTCCCCGCACGCCGGCACCTGGCCCTACGGCCTCCCCGAACTGCCGGGCGCCCGCGTCGCGCTGGAGGGGTCCAAGCGCATCGCCGTGCCCGGCTGCTACCCGACCGCCGCCTCCCTCGCCCTGTACCCGGCCTACGCGGCCGGACTCGCCGAGCCCGAGGCGGTGATCGTCGCCGCGTCCGGCACCTCCGGCGCGGGCAAATCCCCCAAGCCGCATCTGCTCGGCAGCGAGGTCATGGGCTCCATGTCGCCGTACGGCGTCGGCGGCGGCCACCGGCACACCCCCGAGATGATCCAGAACCTCAGCGGGGTGGCCGGGGAGCGGATCGCGGTCTCCTTCACGCCGACCCTCGCCCCCATGCCCCGCGGCATCCTGGCCACGTGCAGCGCCAAGGCCGTCGGGGGAGTGACGGGGGACTCGCTGCGCGCCGCCTACGAGAAGGCCTACGCCGACGAGCCCTTCGTCCACCTGCTCCCCGAGGGCCGCTGGCCCGCCACGGCGTCCGTCCACGGTTCCAACGCCGTTCAGGTGCAGGTCGCGTACGACGCCGCCGTGGGCCGCATCATCGCGATCAGCGCCATCGACAACCTGACCAAGGGCACCGCCGGCGGTGCCGTCCAGAGCATGAACCTCGCCCTGGGTCTTCCCGAGACCACCGGGCTTTCCACGATCGGAGTCGCACCGTGAGCGTCACGGCAGCCAAGGGATTCACGGCGGCGGGCATCGCCGCCGGGATCAAGGAGAACGGCAACCCCGACCTGGCCCTCGTGGTCAACGACGGGCCCCGCCGTGCCGCCGCGGGCGTGTTCACCTCCAACCGTGTGAAGGCCGCGCCGGTGCTGTGGTCCGAACAGGTCGTCAAGAGCGGCCAGGTCTCGGCCGTCGTCCTCAACTCTGGCGGCGCCAACGCCTGTACGGGCCCCAAGGGCTTCCAGGACACGCACGCCACCGCCGAGAAGGCGGCGGAGGTGCTCGGCCGGGGCGCCGTCGAGGTGGCCGTCTGCTCCACCGGGCTCATCGGTGTCCTGCTCCCCATGGACAAGGTGCTCCCGGGCATCGAGACGGCCGCCGCCCAGCTCTCCGAGCACGGCGGCGAGAAGGCCGCCATCGCCATCAAGACCACCGACACCGTCCACAAGACGGCCGTCGTGACCAAGGACGGCTGGACCGTCGGCGGCATGGCCAAGGGCGCCGGCATGCTCGCCCCCGGCCTCGCCACCATGCTGGTCGTCCTCACCACCGACGCCGACCTCGGCGACGCCGACCTCGACAAGGCCCTGCGCGCGGCCACCAAGGTCACCTTCGACCGCGTCGACTCCGACGGCTGCATGTCCACCAACGACACCGTCCTGCTGCTCTCCTCCGGCTCCTCCGGCATCACCCCGGACCACGACGCGTTCGCCGAGGCCGTCCGGCAGGTCTGCGCCGACCTCGGCCGGCAGCTCATCGGCGACGCCGAGGGCGCCAGCAAGGACATCAAGGTCGAGGTGATCAATGCGGCGAGCGAGGAGGACGCCGTCGAGGTGGGCCGCTCCATCGCCCGCAACAACCTCCTCAAGTGCGCGATCCACGGCGAGGACCCCAACTGGGGCCGCGTGCTCTCCGCGATCGGCACGACCCGGGCCGCCTTCGACCCGGACCAGCTCAACGTCGCCATCAACGGCGTCTGGGTCTGCAAGAACGGCTCCGTCGGCGAGGACCGCGACCTGGTCGACATGCGCTACCGCGAGGTCCACATCGTCGCCGACCTCGCCGCCGGCACCGAGACCGCGACCATCTGGACCAACGACCTGACCGCCGACTACGTCCACGAGAACAGCGCCTACTCCTCATGAGCGACTCCAGCAAGAGCGGCACGACGCGGAAACACACGGCCCTGCCCAAGGCGCAGATCCTCATCGAGGCGCTGCCCTGGCTGACCCGGCACCACGGCAAGATCGTCGTCATCAAGTTCGGCGGCAACGCCATGGTGAACGAGGACCTGAAGGCCGCCTTCGCCCAGGACGTCGTCTTCCTGCGGCACGCCGGCCTCAAGCCGGTCGTGGTGCACGGCGGCGGCCCGCAGATCAGCGCCGCCCTCGACCGGCACGGCATCGTCAGCGAGTTCAAAGCCGGCCTGCGCGTCACCACCGAGGACGCCATGGACGTCGTGCGGATGGTGCTCGCCGGGCAGGTGCAGCGCGAGCTGGTGGGCCTGCTCAACCAGCACGGTCCGCTCGCCGTCGGACTCACCGGCGAGGACGCGCACACCATCACCGCCACCAAGCACACCCCCGAGATCGACGGCGAGCCGGTCGACATCGGACGGGTCGGCGAGATCACCGCCATCGACACGGGTGCGATCGAGGCCCTGCTCGCCGACGGCCGCATCCCGGTCGTCTCCTCCATCGCCCGCAGTCAGGACGACGGACATGTCTACAACGTCAATGCTGATACGGCGGCTGCGGCACTCGCTGCGGCACTGGGCGCCGAAACCCTCATGGTCCTCACCGACGTCGAGGGACTCTACGAGGACTGGCCGAACTCCGACGAGGTGATCAGCCGCCTCACCGCTTCCCAGCTGGAGAGACTGCTGCCGGACCTCGGCTCCGGCATGGTGCCGAAGATGGAGGGCTGCCTGCACGCCGTACGCGGCGGCGTCACGACCGCCCGGGTCATCGACGGCCGGGTCCAGCACTCGATCCTGCTGGAGATCTTCACCGACGAAGGCATCGGCACGATGGTCGTGCCCGACGAGAAGCCGGACGAACAGGGGGAGTCATGAGCAACCAGGAGCTGACCGCGCGGTGGCAGGGCGCGCTCATGAACAACTACGGCACCCCGCGCCTGCCCCTCGTCCGGGGTGAGGGCACCAGGGTGTGGGACGCCGAGGGCCGGGAGTACCTGGACTTCGTCGGCGGCATCGCCACCAACGCCCTCGGCCACGCCCACCCCGCGATCGTGGCGGCCGTGAGCGGGCAGATCGCCTCCCTCGGCCACATCTCCAACTTCTTCATGGCCGAGCCCACCGTCGCCCTCGCCGAACGCCTCCTGACGCTCTTCGGACGGGAGGGCAGGGTCTTCTTCTGCAACTCCGGCGCCGAGGCGAACGAGGCCGCCTTCAAGATCGGCCGGCTCACCGGGCGCACCCACATGGTCGCCACCGACGGCGGCTTCCACGGCCGTACGATGGGCGCCCTCGCGCTCACCGGCCAGCCCGCCAAGCAGGACCCCTTCCTGCCGCTGCCCGGCGAGGTCACCCACGTCCCCTACGGCGACGCGCAGGCACTGGCCGCCGCCGTCACCGAGGAGACGGCCCTGGTGGTCATCGAGCCGATCCAGGGCGAGAACGGCGTGGTCGTGCCCCCGCCCGGCTACCTCAAGGCCGCCCGCGCGATCACCGCCGCCACCGGCGCCCTGCTGGTCCTGGACGAGGTGCAGACCGGCATCGGCCGGACCGGTACCTGGTTCGAGTACCAGGCCCACGAGGGCGTGCTGCCCGACGTCGTCACCCTCGCCAAGCAGCTGGGCGGCGGGCTGCCGCTCGGCGCGACCGTGGCCTTCGGCCGGGCCGCCGACCTGCTCGGGCCCGGTCACCACGGGACGACCTTCGGCGGCAACCCGGTCGCCTGCGCCGCCGGGCTCGCCGTGCTCGACACCATCGCCGACGACGGCCTGCTCGACAACGTCAAGCGCCAGAGCGAGAGGTTGCGGGAGGGAATCGCGGGTCTGAACCACCCGTTGATCGACCATGTCCGGGGGGCGGGCCTGCTCCTGGGTATCGTGCTCACCGGGCCGCACGCGCAGCAGGCGCAACAGGCGGCCCAGGAGGCCGGTTTCCTGGTGAACGCGCCCGCCCCCGACGTCGTACGGCTCATGCCACCGCTGAATCTCCGCGACGACGAGGCGGGTGCGCTGCTCCGGGCGCTGCCCGGCATCCTCGACGCGGCGAACCCGGTGAACGGGGACGGACGATCCGGAGAATGAGACGACGATGAGCGAGGCGCAGGACCACGAGCAGGCGGCGGGCGCGGGTCCCGCCGTGCCGCAGACCCGCACCGCACGGCACCGCCGGATCGTGGACATCCTCAACCGGCAGCCGGTGCGGTCGCAGAGCCAGCTGGCCAAGCTGCTCGCCGACGACGGGCTGAACGTCACGCAGGCGACGCTCAGCCGGGACCTCGACGAGCTGAACGCGGTGAAGATCCGCAACACCGACGGCGACCTCATCTACGCGGTGCCGAGCGAGGGCGGCTTCCGTACGCCGCGCGCTCCGCTGGGGGGATCGGCGAAGGAGGAGCGGATGCGGCGGCTCTCCCAGGAGCTGCTGATCTCCGCCGAGGCTTCCGCCAACCTCGTGGTCCTGCGCACCCCGCCCGGGGCCGCGCAGTTCCTGGCCTCCGCCATCGACCAGGCGGAGCTGCACGACATCCTGGGCACCATCGCCGGCGACGACACGCTGCTGCTGATCAGCCGGAACCCGACCGGCGGACAGGCCCTCGCGGACCATCTGCTGCGGCTGGCGCAGAACGGGCACTGAGCCGCATGCGGGGCCCGGCCCGCCTTCGGAGAACGAGCGTGTGATCTTCCGC
The DNA here is from genome assembly GCF_055600785.1 of Streptomyces sp. NPDC038200. NCBI lineage: Bacteria > Bacillati > Actinomycetota > Actinomycetes > Kitasatosporales > Streptomycetaceae > Streptomyces > Streptomyces sp. NPDC038200. The sequence continues at coordinate 229,540 of NZ_JBVJYH010000005.1, read as the reverse complement.
GGGCCGGGCCGGCCAGGCGTGTGGGCGGACCGGCCGTCGGTGCGCGGCACCGGCCGTCGTCGGTGTACGGGTCCGGCCGCCGGTGTGCGGCACCGGTTGTCGTCGGTGTACGGGTCCGCCCGTCGGCGTGTGGGCCCGGGCCGAGCGGAAGCGGGCGCGCCGGGCTCAGCCCAGGCGGGCCGCCAGCCCTCCGGTGCACCGCACCTCGTCGCCCGCCGTGATCAGCAGGCCCTCCACGTCCGGCAGGGACTCCAGCCAGGCCAGGCCCGCCCTCGACCCCATCGCGAACGCCGCCGTGGCCCAGCAGTCCGCCCAGGTCAGGTGCGGCCCCACCACCGTCACCGCGACCAGGTCCGTCACCGCGGGCCGACCGGTGCGCGGATCCACGATGTGCGCCCCCCGCTCCGCCGTGCCGGACGTGGCCACCGCGAGCTCCGCGGTGCCCGCCGCCGAGATCACCGCGGCCAGCCCCCCGGGCCGGAGCGGATCGGCCACCCCCACCCGCCAGGCCCGCAGCGGCTCCGGCACCCCCAGCAGCTGGACGTCCCCGCCGCCGTTGACGCTGACCCCGAGCACACCCTCGACCGCGCCGAGGACCCGCGCCGCCCGCTCGGCCGCCCAGCCCTTGACGATGCCGGTGGGGTCCAGCGAGCCCTGGTAGCGCGTGCTGAACCAGCCCTCGCTCACCCGCTCCGCCTCGGACGCCAGCTCCAGCACCTCGGCCATCTCGGGCGCGCACCCGGCGACGGTCGCCTCGCCCCGGGCCAGCCGGGACACCTCGCTGTCCTCGCGGTACGTGCTGAAGACCGCGTCCGCCCGGTGCAGCCCGGCGACGGCCTCCGCGAGCGCCGCCCGTACGGCGTCCGGTTCCCCGCCGCGGACGTCGAAGGAGAAGACCGTCCCCATGACCTCCTCCGCGTGCCGCACCGCGGGAGGCGCCTTCGCCGGCTCGGCCACCGTGTCAGCCACCGGCCTGGTCCAGGGCCGACTGCAGCGACTGCCGGTAGCCGGTGCTGGTGTAGGTGGCGCCGGAGACCGCGTCGATGTCGGCGGTGCCCGCCGCCACCGCCTCCTGGTTGAGCTTGGGGACGGCGAGCTGGGTCTTCTGGTCGCTGAGGCCGCCCTTGGGTGCCTGGAGCGCCTCCGCCTTGGTGATCTTCCCGGCGCTGACCGTGATCCGCACCTGCACCGGCCCGTACTGGGTCTGCACCGCCTTGCCGGTGACCGTCCGCGCCTGCGCGGAGCCGGCCGAACCGGAGGCCGAGCCGGACGCACCCGGGCCCGACGAACCCGCACCCGAACCCGCCGCACCCGAAGGCGCCGCCTTCATCTTGTCCAGGGCCGACTGCAACGACTTCTTGTAGCCCTCGCTCGTGTACGTCGCCCCGGAGACCGCGTCGATGTCGGCGGTCCCGGCCGCCACCGCCTCCTGGTTGAGCTTGGGGACGGCGAGCTGGGTCTTCTGGTCGCTGAGGCCGCCCTTGGGTGCCTGGAGCGCCTCCGCCTTGGTGATCTTCCCGGCGCTGACGGTCAGCCGTACCTGCACGGCCCCGTACTGCGTCTGCGCCGCCTCACCGGTCACCGTGCCGGACCCGGCGGCGGCCTGGCCGCCGCCCGCCGCGCCGCCGCCCTGCGGCGACTCCTGCCCGGCCGGCTGCTGCGGGGCCGCGCCCGCCGCCGACGCGGCGGCCGGGTCCGACGCCGGCTTCAGCGACAGCAGCAGCACGACCGCGGACACGGTCGCGGCGGTGGCCAGCACGACCCGCCGAACAGGGTGGCTCTTCCTCATCGCTTCGCAGCTCCGCTCACATCTCGAACGACTCGTGGTGGATACGGCGGGCGGGAACCCCCGCCCCGCGCAGGGCCTCGAACACCGACTGCGCGAACCCGGGCGGACCGCACATGAAGACGTCGTGCCGGTCGATGTCCGGGATCTTCTTCTGGAGGTTCTCCGCGGAGATGTCCGGCCGCTCGCCCTCCGGGCTGTTCACCGCGTACATCAGCCGGGCCTCCCGCTCCTTCGCGATCGCCGCCAGCTCGTCCCACAGCGCCAGGTCCTGGGTGGTGTTGGCCCGGTACAGGAGAGTGATGTCCCCGGCCGCGCCGGGCAGCGTCTCGAACAGCGCGCGCATCGGCGTGATGCCCACCCCGCCCGCGACCAGCAGCACCTTGCCGCGGCTGCGGCGCTGCGCGGTGAGCGCGCCGTACGGACCCTCCGCCCACACCCGGGTGCCGGGCGTCAGCTCCCGGAGCCGGGCACTGTGGTCGCCGATCGCCTTCACCGTGATCCGCAGCATGTCGGGGCGCGGGGCGGCCGACAGGGAGTAGGGGTGCGAGCTGAAGCGCATCCCGGGAGCGAGGAACCGCCAGCGGAAGAACTGTCCCGCCTCCGCGCCCATCCGGTGCAGCTTCCGCCCGCCGATCAGCACCGACACGATGCCGGGCGTCTCCTCGATGACCGCCTCCACACGCATGCGGTGCCGGAGGTTCAGCCGGATCGGGACGAGGACCCGGTACCAGAGCACCAGCGCGGTGACCGCGCCGTACAGCCCGTACCAGAAGGTCTTCGCCGTCGGTTCGACCGCGAAGTCGTTACCGGTGGTGATCTGGTGCCAGAACGTCAGGAACACCGCCGCGTAGGTCAGCAGGTGCACGTGGTACCAGGTGTCGTACGGCAGCCGGCGGCGGATCCCGCCGATCGACGTCAGCCCGATGACCACGAACAGGCCGGTACCGATCGCGGCCTTGCCCATGTCCGGCAGCTGCTCGACGGAGTCGGTCGTCTGCTGCACGATGTCGCCGAGCGACTTGCCGGCCTGGCGCGCGTACCCCCACATGGTGAGGAAGACGTGCGCGACGATCAGGCAGAGCGTGTACCGGCCGCTCATCGCGTGCCAGCGGGCCACCCGGTCGGAGCCGACCCGCCGCTCCAGCGCCGGGACGCGCGCCATCTGCAGCACCACCAGCGCCAGCAGATAGCCGGCCAGCAGACCGGTGATCCGGCCCGCGTTGAGGATCCGGCCGGTGTCGTCGGCGATGGAGGGGGTGTTGTGCCACCAGAGCCACAGCACGGCCGCAGCGCCCGCCCAGACGGCGAGCAGCAGCGGGACGGCCGGGGAGCGGCGCGGGCGGATGCGGCGCATCGTCTGTCGGCGGGCGGCACGTCCGCCTGCGAGCGTGGTGGTCACGGTTCCTCCGTGGGGACTTGACCCTTGGCCCACAGGTACGTGCCGCGTGCGCCGAGTGTTCAGAGGCCCGCCGAGTCGAGAGCGGACTGCAGCGACTGGCGGTAGCCGTCGCTCGTGTACGTCGCTCCGGACACGGTGTCGATCTGCGCGCTCTGCGCGGCCAGCGCCTCGCGCCGCAGCTGGGGCAGGGCGTAGCTGTTGATCTCCTGGTCGCGCGGGTTGTCCTGGGGAAAGCTGACGGCCGTGACGTCGGTGAGCGTGCCGCTCTCGATCGTCACCCGGACCTGGACCGGCCCCCAGCGGGTCCGGACGCTGTCCCCGGTGACGGTCCCGCCGGCCGCCTTCGAGCCGGCCGCCGAACCGGCGGACGCCGACGGGGAGCCGGTGCTCGCCGTCATCACGGTGGGCGCCGTGTGCGGCTTCAGCGACAGCAGCAGCACCATCCCGGAGACGGTGGCGGCACTCGCCAGGACGATCCGCCGCAGGGGACGGCTCTTGCGCAACGCGTGCATGTCTACGGCCTCACAGTTCGAACGACTCGTGGTGGATACGGCGGTCCGGCACCCCGGCCGCCCGCAGCGCCTCGTAGACGTCCCGCGCGAAGCCGTGCGGGCCGCAGAGATAGACGTCGTGCCCGGCGAGGTCCGGGAAGGTCGCGCGCAGGGACTCCGCCGTGATGTCCGGGCGTTCTCCCCGCGGCCCGCTCAGCGCGTACAGCACCCGTGCGCCCCGCCGGCGGGCGATCGCCTCCAGCTCGCCGCCCAGCGCCAGGTCCTCGACGCCGCGCGCCCGGTAGAGCAGGGTGACCTCGCCGGGCAGCGTCTCGAACAGCGCCCGCAGCGGGGTGATGCCGACACCGGCGGCGATCAGCAGCGACCGGTGACCCCGCGCCCGGTCGGCGGTCAGCGAGCCGTACGGGCCCTCCGCCCACACCCGGGTGCCCGGCCGGAGCAGCGGCACGGCCGCGCTGTGGTCGCCGAGCGCCTTGACGGTGATCCGCAGCAGGTCCGGGCGCGGCGGCGCCGACAGCGAGTACGGCGTCGACGTCCAGCCCAGGCCCGGGGCGAGGAAGCGCCAGCGGAAGAACTGCCCCGGCCGCGCGCCCAGCTCGTCCAGGTGCCGGCCGCGTACGACGACCGAGTACACGCCCGGCGCCTCCTTGTGCACCGACTCCACCCGCAGCCGGTGGCGCCGGTTGAGCCGGACCGGGGCGAGGATCCGGTACCGGAGCACCAGCAGCGCCGCTCCGCCGTACAGCGCGTACCAGGCGGCGGTGGCCACCGGCTTGCCGTGGAACTCGTCGCCCAGGGTCAGCTGGTGCCCGAAGGCGAGGAAGACGGCCGCGTACGTCAGCAGATGGACGTGGTACCAGAACTCGTGGCTCGTGCGGCGGCGCACGGCCCGCGCCGACGTGACGCCGACCGCGAGGAGGATCACCGTGCCGGCGGTCGCCTTCAGCATGTCCGGGTAGTCCAGGACGACGGTGACCGCCTCGTGCCCCAGCGAGGCCCGGTCCTGGGCGGCGTACCCGGCGAGGATCAGCACGACGTGCGCGAGCAGCAGGCAGAGCGTGTACCGGCCGGCCGTCGCGTGCCAGCGCGCCACCCGGTCCGAGCCGATCCGCACCTCCAGCAGCGGCACCCGCGCCATCAGCGCGACCAGCACCGCGCAGGCGTAGCCGCACAGCAGCCCGGCGATCCGCCCCGCCCCCGTCAGCCAGCCCGCCGTGCCGACCACGGAGCCGGTGTCCGCCCACCACAGCGCGACCACGGCCGCCGCCCCCGCCCCCAGCACGGCCGGCACGGCGCTCGCCAGGGAGCGGCGCGCGGCCGGGGGCAGAGGTGGGGCCGGTGGGGCCGCCCGTCCCGCGTCCACGGTGGTCATCGATCCTCGTCCCTTCGTCCGTCGGCCGGGCCACTGTGCGTGCCGAAGCTCTGAGGGACCTCTGAACGAGCGCCGGACCGGCCCTCCGGGACGAGCCCGGGAGCCCTGTCCCGGGCGGTGTCCGGCGGGGCCCGGAGCCGGACACCGCCCGGCGGGGCCCGGAGCCGACTCAGAGGGAACTCACAGGTGCCCGGACGGCCGGCCGCCGTCTCCACGCGCGATGCTGGTAGGCGCGATGAACACCACCCGCTCCGGCCGCCCCGCCCTCACCCGCCCCGACGGCACCCCGCTGCGCGTCCTCGTCGTCGACGACGACCCCGACCTCGCGGAGGTGCTCACCGGCGCCCTGCGCTACGAGGGCTGGGAGGTGCGCGCGGCCGGCGAGGGTGCCTCGGCGGTCGCCGCCGCGCGCGAGCTGCTGCCCGACGCCGTCGTCCTGGACGTCATGCTCCCCGACACCGACGGCTTCGCGGTGCTGCGCAGGCTGCGCGAGGTGAAGCCGGACGTGTGCGTGCTCTTCCTCACCGCCCGGGACGCGGTCGAGGACCGTATCGCCGGGATCACCGCGGGCGGCGACGACTACGTCACCAAGCCCTTCAGCCTGGAGGAGGTCGTCGCCCGGCTGCGCGGGCTGCTGCGCCGCGCGGGCATGGCCCGCCAGTCGGCGGAGGGGCCGCGGCTGACCGTGGGTGACCTGGTGATGGACGAGGAGGCCCGTGAGGTGTCCCGGGCCGGCGAGCTGATCGAGCTGTCGCCGACCGAGTTCGAGCTGCTCCGCTTCCTCATGCGCAATCCGCGCCGGGTGCTCAGCAAGGCGCAGATCCTCGACCGGGTCTGGTCCTACGACTTCGGCGGGCGGGCCCACGTGGTCGAGCTGTACATCTCCTACCTGCGCAAGAAGGTGGACGCGGGCCGCCGGCCCATGATCCACACGGTGCGCGGGGCGGGCTACGTCCTGAAGCCGGTGACCGGGTGAGGCACCTTCGGCGGCTGCCCCGCCCCCGCACCCTGCGCGCCCGGCTCACCGTCGGCCTGGTGGTGCTGCTGGCGGTGAGCTGCGCGGCCGTGGGCCTGGCCGCGGTGGTCGGACTGAACGGCTTCCTCACCCAGCGCCTCGACGAACAGCTCGTCCAGGTCGGCACCCGGTTCCCGGAGAGCCTGGAGCGGGGCGGCCGGCTGCCGGACGACCTCCCCCGGTCTCGAAAGGACTCGACCGGGGGGACCCCCGTCGGGGACGAGCACGGCGACACCCGGCGCATGGCCACCGGCACCTTCGGCGCCCGTCTGCTGAACGGCACGGTCACCAACAAGGGGCTGATCCGCTCCGGTGACCCGGCCGCCGACCTGAGCGTGGACCTGACCGCACGGGACACCGGGCGGCTGGCCCGGGTGCCGGCGGACGGCAGGCCCCACACCGTCGAACTCTCCGCCCTGGACCACTACCGGGTGATCGCCTCGCCCGGCCGGGACGGAGACGTCCTGCTCGTCGGCCTGCCGCTGGAGCCCGTCGAGGCCACGGTGCACCGCCTGGAACTGGTGGCCGCCGCCGTCTTCGGCCTGGCCCTGGTGGTGACCGGCGTGGCGGGCGCCTTCTGGGTGCGCTGGTCGCTGCGCCCGCTCAGCCGGGTCGCCGCCACCGCCACCCGGGTCAGCGAACTCCCGCTGGCCAGCGGCGAGGTGGCCCTGCCGGCGCGGGCCCCGGAACCGGATCCGCGCAGCGAGGTGGGCCGGGTGGCGGGCGCCTTCAACCGCATGCTGGGCCACGTCGAGGACGCCCTGACCAAACGCCACGCCAGTGAGGAGCGGCTGCGCCGCTTCGCCGCCGACGCCAGCCACGAGCTGCGCACCCCGGTGGCCTCGGTCCGCGGCCACGCCGAGCTGGCGCTCCTCCATCCGGGTCCGGTGCCGCCGCGGGTGACCCGCGCCCTGGAGCGCATCGCCGCCGAGTCCGCCCGCATGGGGGACATGGTGGACGACCTGCTCCTGCTCGCCCGCCTCGACGCGGGCCGCCCCCTGGAGTGCCGCCCCGTCGATCTGACCCGCCTGGTCCTGGACGCGGTGACGGACGCGCGCGCCGCCGGCCCCGGCCACCGCTGGGCGCTGGACCTTCCGGAGGAGCCGGTCACGGTCCCGGGGGACGCCCACCGCCTGCACCAGGTGCTGGCCAACCTGCTGGCCAACGCGCGCGTGCACACACCCGTCGACACCAGGGTGACGGTCTCGCTGGGACCCGGTGCCGACTTCGCCGTCCTCACCGTCCACGACGACGGTCCCGGAGTCCCCGAGGACATCCGGCCCACCGTCTTCGAACGCTTCACCCGAGCCGAACACCGCCGCCGGTCCGATGCCCCCGGCGGCGGCGCGGGCCTGGGACTGTCGATCGTGGCGGCGGTGGTGGAGGCGCACGGGGGCGGCGTGACCCTGGACAGCCGACCGGGATCCACCGGCTTCACGGTGCGCCTCCCCGTCCAGGGGGCGCCCGGCACCCTCAGTACCGGGTGAGAGCCGTGGCCCCGCTCACCGTGCCGATGGCGATGTGCGGCTTCTTCCCGGGCGCCGCCCACTGCAGGATCCGCCGCATGGCGTCCTCCGGCACCGACACACAACCGGCCGTGGCCGCCTCGCCGTTGACGTGCAGGAAGATCCCGGCTCCGCGGCCCCGCACCGGCCGTTCGTAGTTGAAGCCGACGACCAGGCCGTACGCGTACTGCCCCTGGTAGTCCACCAGGTGTTCGGACTCGGCGGCGCGGCAGTCGGCCGGCAGCGGGTCGACCCACCGGTTGTACGCGGCCGAGTCGTTGTCCTGGCACCACCAGGAACTGTCCCTGACGGGCCGGTACTCGACCGTCGTCCCGTCCGGGGCCGCCTTGATCCCGAAGCCGAAGGGCAGGTCGTACAGCCCGGTCGGGGTCGTGTTCGTGCCCTGCTTCCGGGTGCTGCCCTCCGTCAGCCCGCCCGACCCGAAGCGGGCCGGCGCGGACCCGGCCTGGACCCACTGCCCGTCCCGCAGGTCCCACCAGCCGAGCGTGCCCTCCGTGGCCTCGCTGCTCGGGGCCTGGGCGAGGATCAGCTGGCTGCCGCCGCCGGTGTCCGCCAACCGGGCGGGCAGCGGCACCGGGTCGCGGCCCGGCGCGGCGCCGAGCAGGGCGAGAGCGGAGACGGAGACGAGGGCGAGGACCACACCGGGGCGCATGGCTCAGACGCTAGACGGAGGCAGCGGCAACGGCAGCCCGGGTAGTCCGTCCAGGCTGGTCGCGATGTGCTCCTTCTTGGTGAAGTACGTGCTCAGCGAGGCGTCGTCCTCCCGCGCGAAACGCTTCGCGTGCAGGTCGCGGTCCTCCTCGTACGCCATGTGCGGGACGGCGTACCCGCAGGAGTCCCGGACCAGTTCGGCGTGTACGACGATGACCGCGCGCAGCCCGTGCGGCCTCGGCTCGATGTCCGGGAAGCGGGCGAGCAGCTCCGGGAAGCGCGGGTCGTCGCGGAAGACCGGCTCGCCCCGGCCGTGCACGCGCACGATGTTCGGCGGCCCCTGGAAGGCGCACCACATCAGCGTGATCCGCCCGTTCTCCCGGAGGTGGGCGATGGTCTCGGCGGTGGACCCGGCGAAGTCCAGGTAGGCGACGGTGAGTTCGTCGAGCACGGCGAAGGATCCGCGCAGGCCCTTGGGGGAGAGGTTGACCGTGCCGTCGCCGGACAGCGGGGCGGTCGCGGTGAAGAAGAGGGGCTGTTCCTCGATGAAGGTGCGGAGCCTGCCGTCTATGCGCTCATAGGTCTTTCCCATGGCTGACGATTATCGGGGCAGGTCGTTCACCTGTCTAAGGAAATCTCCGGCCCGGTGCCGACGGCCTCGGCGGCCCCGCGGTCGTGTCACCCGGAACGGCGATTGACGAACCATGCAGAGTTCTGCATACTCATGCATGTCAGCGAATGCACTGTGAGGAGAAAACCCGTGACCGAGCGCGTCGTACTCGCCTACTCAGGCGGTCTGGACACCTCCGTCGCCATCGGCTGGATCGCCGAGGAGACGGGCGCCGAGGTCATCGCCGTTGCGGTCGACGTCGGCCAGGGCGGCGAGGACCTGGACGTCATCCGCAAGCGCGCCCTCGCGTGCGGCGCCGTCGAGGCCGAGGTCGCGGACGCCAAGGACGAGTTCGCCGACGAGTACTGCCTCCCGGCGATCAAGGCCAACGCCCTGTACATGGACCGCTACCCGCTGGTCTCCGCCCTCTCCCGGCCGACGATCGTCAAGCACCTCGTCGCCGCCGCCCAGAAGCACGGCGCCACCACGGTCGCCCACGGCTGCACCGGCAAGGGCAACGACCAGGTCCGCTTCGAGGCCGGCATCGTCGCCCTCGCCCCCGACCTGAAGTGCATCGCCCCGGTCCGCGACTACGCGATGACCCGGGACAAGGCGATCGCCTTCTGCGAGGAGAAGCAGCTCCCGATCGCGACCACCAAGAAGTCCCCGTACTCCATCGACCAGAACGTCTTCGGGCGCGCGGTCGAGACGGGCTTCCTGGAGGACATCTGGAACGCCCCGATCGAGGACATCTACGAGTACACCTCCAACCCGGCCGTCCCGCGGGAGGCCGACGAGGTGATCATCTCCTTCAAGGAGGGCGTCCCGGTCGCCATCGACGGCAGGCCCGTCACCGTCCTGCAGGCCATCCAGCAGCTCAACGAGCGGGCCGGCGCCCAGGGCATCGGCCGGATCGACATGGTCGAGGACCGCCTCGTCGGCATCAAGTCCCGCGAGGTCTACGAGGCTCCCGGCGCGATCGCCCTGATCACCGCCCACCAGGAGCTGGAGAACGTCACCGTCGAGCGCGAGCTGGCCCGCTACAAGCGGCAGGTCGAGCAGCGCTGGGGCGAGCTGGTCTACGACGGCCAGTGGTTCTCCCCGCTCAAGCGCGCCCTGGACGGCTTCATCGACGAGGCCAACCAGCACGTCACCGGCGACGTCCGGATGACCCTGCACGGGGGCCGCGCGGTGGTCACCGGCCGGCGCTCGCAGGAGTCGCTGTACGACTTCAACCTCGCCACCTACGACACCGGCGACACCTTCGACCAGTCCGCGGCCAAGGGCTTCATCGACATCTACAGCCTGTCGTCGAAGATCGCCGCCAAGCGCGACCTGGCGTAAGCGGTCAGCGCGTACGGCCTTCGGGTCACCTCACCCGCATCGGCCTGACAGCCGCCTCCCCGCCTGGAACGGTGGGGAGGCGGTGGCACATCGAGAGCCGATGGCACATCAAGAGTCTTCGAGGAGCACGCAAGTGAGCAGCAACAGCGGTGACGTACGGCTCTGGGGCGGCCGTTTCGCCGACGGTCCCGCCGAGGCCCTGGCGAAGCTGTCCGCGTCCGTCCACTTCGACTGGCGGCTCGCGCCCTACGACATCGCGGGGTCGCGTGCCCACGCGCGCGTGCTGCACAAGGCGGGGCTCCTCACCGAGGACGAGCTGACGCGGATGATCGCGGGCCTCGACCGGCTGGAGGCCGACGTCGCCGACGGCTCGTTCGTGGGCACCCTCGCCGACGAGGACGTCCACACGGCCCTGGAGCGCGGCCTGCTGGAGCGCCTCGGCCCCGACCTCGGCGGCAAGCTCCGGGCCGGCAGGTCCCGCAACGACCAGGTCGCCACCCTCTTCCGGATGTACCTGCGCGACCACGCCCGCATCGTCGGCGCTCTGATCGCCGACCTCCAGGATGCCCTGATCGGCCTGGCCGAGGCCCACCCGGACGTGGCGATGCCCGGCCGCACCCATCTCCAGCACGCCCAGCCGGTGCTCTTCGCCCACCATGTCCTCGCCCACGTCCAGTCCCTGTCCCGGGACGCCGAGCGGCTGCGCCAGTGGGACGAGCGCACGGCCGTGTCGCCGTACGGCTCGGGCGCCCTCGCGGGCTCCTCCCTGGGCCTGGACCCGGAGGCGGTCGCCGCGGACCTCGGCTTCGAGCACGGCAGCGTCGGCAACTCCATCGACGGCACGGCCTCGCGTGACTTCGTCGCCGAGTTCGCCTTCATCACCGCCATGATCGGCGTGAACCTCTCCCGGATCGCCGAGGAGATCATCATCTGGAACACGAAGGAGTTCTCCTTCGTGACCCTGCACGACGCGTTCTCCACCGGTTCGTCGATCATGCCGCAGAAGAAGAACCCGGACATCGCGGAGCTGGCGCGCGGCAAGTCCGGCCGCCTGATCGGCAACCTCACCGGCCTCCTGGCGACCCTCAAGGCCCTGCCCCTCGCCTACAACCGCGACCTCCAGGAGGACAAGGAGCCGGTCTTCGACTCCTGCGACCAGCTGGAGGTCCTGCTCCCGGCCTTCACCGGCATGATCGCGACCCTCACCGTCCACCGCGAACGCATGGAGGAACTGGCCCCGGCCGGCTTCTCGCTCGCCACCGACATCGCCGAATGGCTGGTCAAGCGGGGCGTGCCGTTCCGCGTGGCGCACGAGGTCGCGGGGGAGTGCGTCAAGGTCGCCGAGGCCGAGGGCAAGGAGCTGGACGGCCTCACGGACGAGCAGTTCGCGAAGATCTCCGCCCACCTCACCCCCGAGGTCCGCTCGGTCCTCAACGTCCCGGGCGCCCTCGCCTCCCGCGACGGCCGCGGCGGTACGGCCCCCAGCGCGGTGGCCGTGCAGCTGGCCGAGGTGAAGGCGGACGTGGCGGCCCAGCAGGAGTGGGCGGCCGCCAAGAAGAAGAGCTGAGGCGCGGCGCCCCGCAGGGGGCGCGGGGAACCGCGCGCGGCCACGGCGCACCCGCACGCGCCGGGCCACCGCACGGGCCAACCCCTGAGGCGGAGGTCGTCACGGGTTACGTTGGTCGGGAGCCGTACCGGACCCGACCGAACGGAGCCCGCGATGCCCTTCGCCCGACTGGCCACAGCAACAACCCCCACCTGCCACATCGGGCTGGGCCTCGCCGCCGTCGGTCGCCCCGGCTACATCAACCTCGGCCGTGCGGACGACCTCCCCGAGGAGCGGACGGTCGAGGCCCTGAGGGAGCGCACGCTCGAACTCCTGGACGCCGCCTACGCCCAGGGCGTGCGCTACTTCGACGTGGCCCGCTCCTACGGCCGCTCCGAGGAGTTCCTGGCCGACTGGCTGAACGCCCACCCCGAGGCCGAAGACATCGTGGTCGGCAGCAAGTGGGGCTACACCTACACCGCCGGCTGGTCGGCGGACGCCGAGACGCACGAGGTCAAGGACCACAGCCTCGCCACCTACGAGCGGCAGCGCGCCGAGACCGACGCCCTGCTCGGCGACCGGCTCGACCTCTACCAGATCCACTCGGTCACCCCGGACAGCCCGGCCCTCACCGACAAGGACCTCCACGCCAGGCTGGCCGAGGCCGCCGCCGGCGGTCTGACCGTCGGCTTCTCCACCAGCGGTCCCGCGCAGGCCGACGCGATCCGCGCCGCCCTCGCCGTCACGGTGGACGGCGAGCCCCTCTTCCGTACCGTCCAGTCGACGTACAACGTCCTGGAGACCTCGGCCGGCCCCGCCCTCGCCGAGGCCCACGAGGCCGGGCTCACCGTGATCGTGAAGGAGGGCATGGCCAACGGCCGACTGGCCGCGTCGCACGCCCCGGACATGCTGAAGGCCGTGGCCGAGGAGACCTCCCTGGGCTGTGACGCGGTGGCGCTCGCGTGGGTCCTGCGCCAGCCCTGGGCCGGCGTGGTCCTCTCGGGCGCCGCGACCGTCCCGCAGCTCTTCTCCAACCTGCACGCCCCCGCCGTCGACCTCGACGTGGACCAGCTGACCCGCCTGGCCACGCTCAAGGAGGAGCCGAGCGTCTACTGGGAGCGGCGCGGACAGCTGCCCTGGCACTGACGATCACCTTTCTGACCAGCAATGATGAGTCACCTACGCCCAGTGTGAGACATTGGTGTCTCACTTGGGCTATTCTCGTCTCATGGCCTTCGATCGTGACCAGGTGCTGCGCAGCGCAGCCGCCCTGCTGACCCGTAAATCCACCGCGACCATGGACGAGGTCGCCAAGGCCGCCGGAATCAGCCGGGCCACGCTGCACCGCCATTTCGCCGGCCGCGACGCGCTCGTGCGGGCCCTGGAGGCGCTCGGCATCGCCGAGTGCGAGGCCGCGCTGGACTCGGCCCGCCTGGACGAAGGCCCGGCGGGCGAGGCGGTCCACCGCCTGGTCCGCGCGCTCGAACCCTCGGGCGGTCTGCTCGCCTTCCTCTACACCGAGAACCAGCTGTTCGAGGGCGAGGAGCAGAACCAGGGCTGGGCCCGCATCGACGAGCGCCTGATCGGCCTCTTCCGGCGGGGCCAGGAGAGCGGCGAGTTCCGCATCGACCTCACCCCGGTCTGGCTCGCCGAAGCGCTCTACGGCCTGCTGGTCTCCGGCGCCTGGGCCGTGAGCGACGGCCGCGTGGCCGGCAAGGACTTCACCTACATGATCGTCGAGCTGCTGCTGGGCGGCGCACGCCGCGCCGGCGCCTGACGACACGAACGCATCGACGAAGAGAGGAATCATGACCAGCACCCTGCAGCCGGCGCGGACGACCGAGGCGGTGAAGCGCCCGGGCCGCTGGCTCGCGCTCTCCGTGCTCGTCCTGGCCGTGCTGCTGGTGGCCGTCGACGCCACCGTCCTCGGCCTGGCGACCCCCTACATCAGCGAAGACCTCAACCCCTCCGGCACCCAGCTGCTGTGGATCGGCGACGTCTACTCCTTCGTCATCGCCGGTCTGCTGGTCTCCATGGGCAGCCTCGGCGACCGCATCGGCCGCAAAAGGATCCTGCTGTGCGGCGCCACGGCGTTCGGCGCGGTGTCCGTGCTCAACGCCTACGCGACGACGCCCGAACTGATGATCCTGGCCCGGGCGCTGCTCGGCGTCGCGGGCGCCACGCTGATGCCCGCCACCCTGGCCCTGATCCGCAACATCTTCCACGACCCGCGCGAGCGCAGCCTCGCCGTCGGCATCTGGGGCGCCACCGCCTCCGCCGGTACGGCCGTCGGCCCGATCGTCGGCGGATTCCTGCTCGAACACTTCTGGTGGGGCTCGGTCTTCCTGATCAACCTGCCGGTGATGGCGGTCCTGGTGCTGGTCGGCATCCGCACCCTGCCCGAGTCCCGCAACCCCCGCCCGGGCCCGTGGGACCTGGCCAGCGTGCTGCTGTCGCTGATCGGCATGATCACCCTCGTCTACGCGGTCAAGGAGGCCGCCACCCACGGCTTCACCTGGACCACCCTCGGCACCGGCCTGCTCGGCGCCGCGGCCCTCCACGGCTTCGTCCACCGCCAGCTCACCATGCCGGTCCCGCTGCTGGACATGCGGCTGTTCAGGCGCCGCGGTTTCAGCGGGGCGGTCCTCGCCGACCTGCTGACCGTCCTCGGCATGTCCGGCCTGGTGTTCTTCCTCTCCCAGTACCTGCAGCTCGTTCAGGAACGGCGCCCGTTCGAGGCCGGTCTGGCGGAGCTTCCGGCGGCCGTCGGCGCGGTGGTGGCCGGTCTGGTCGCGGGCCGTGCCGCCCGGCGCCTCTCGGTCCGCTCGGTGGTCTCCGGCGGCCTGGCGGCGATCGGCGTCGCCCTGGCCGCCCTGACGACGCTCGGCCAGTCCACGGGCTACCCGGCCCTCGGTGCCGCCCTGCTGGTCGTGGGCGTCGGTGCGGGCTTCTCCTTCACGGTGACCGCCGACGTGATCCTTTCCAGCGTCCCCAAGGACCAGGCGGGCGCCGCCTCCGCGGTCTCCGAGACGGCGTACGAACTCGGCGCGGCCCTGGGCATCGCCCTGCTCGGCTCCATCGTGACGGGCGTCTACCGCGGCTTCGCGGGCCCGGCCGGCACCCCGGCCACGGCCCACGAGTCCCTGGGCGCGGCGGTGGAGTCCGCGGCGAACATGCCCCCGCACCAGGCGGGGGCGCTGCTCGACGCGGCGCGCGACTCCTTCGTCCACGGCCTCCACCTGGCCTCGGGGGCGGGAGCGGTGGTCCTGCTGGCGGCCTCGGCGGTGGCCTGGTTCCTGCTGAAGAACCAGAAACTGGAGAGCGCCGGCTAGGCGCTCAGGGGCGCGGGGCGGTACACCGCGGTGTACGGCTGGGGGGCGCGGTCCCGCCGTGCGGGGGCGACCGGTCCCCGCGCCGTCGCGCCCCGCGCCCGGGCGAACCGTCCCGGCCCTCAGCGCTTGTACCCCAGCACCGTCATCATCCCGCTCTCCGAGTGGTACTGGTTGTGGCAGTGCAGCATCCACAGCCCCGGATTGTCGGCGTCGAAGTCGATCACCAGCTTGCGGTGCGGCAGCACCAGCGCGGTGTCCTTGCGCGCCCCCACCGAGTCCAGACCGGTCACCGCGAAGGTGTGCCCGTGCAGGTGCATGGGGTGCCACATGTCCGTCGCGTTGACGAGGGTGAGCCGCACCCGCTCACCGGCGCGGACCGGGTGACGTTGCTGCACGGAGTAGGCCCTGTGGTCGAACCCCCAGTTGAAGTTCTTCATGTTGCCGGTGATCCTGATGCGCAGCTCGCGGTCGGGGTCACGCTTGCGCAGGGCCACCGACTCGTGGGGCACGAGGCGGCGCGCGGGGACGGTCTTGCCGTCGAGTTCGTCCGGGCGGACGTCGGTCGAGGGAATGTTCTTCCCCTTGTCGGTGCGCAGGACCGCGAGGGCCCTGCCCTTCTTGCCCTCGGGGAGCGCCACCAGCGGAAAGACCCCGTCCTTGGCGGTGATCAGCACGTCGTACCGCTCCGCCATGCCGATGAGGAGGGCGTCGGTCTTCTCGTGCTGCACGGGATAGCCGTCGGTGTGCGTGACGGTCATCTCGTGGCCGCCCAGCCCGACCCGGAAGGCGGTCTCCGAGCCGGCGTTGATGATGCGCAGTCGCACCCGGTCGCCGGGACGGCAGCGGAACACCGACGGATTGTTCGGCAGCCGCCCGTTGACCAGGTAGTACGGGTAGGCCACGCTGCCGCCCTCGCCGTGCAGCAGCCGGCTGTGGGAGTCGTGCAGCACCCGGTTGGGGCCCGAGGACTTCTTGGACGGTGCCGGGTGCGCGCTCGCGGCCCGGCCGTGGGCGGCGCCGTCGTGGCCGGGACCCATGGCCATGCCCCCCATGTCCATGGCGCCGCCCGGCCTCAGCTGGCTCATGACCCCGTCGGGGGTGGAGCCCTCCACGCCGTCGAGCCAGTCGTCCAGGATCACCACCCACTCCTGGTCGTAGGAGAGGGGCTCCTTGGGGTCCTCGACGATGAGCGGCGCGTACAGGGCACGGTCGGGCTGCATCCCGACATGGGAGTGCAGCAGGTACGTTCCCGGGTGCTTGACCGCGAAGTGGTAGCGGAAGTCGTTGCCGGAGCCGATGGCGTGCTGGGTCAGATCCGGCACGCCGTCCATGTCGCAGCGCAGCCGTACCCCGTGGGAGTGCAGGGTGGTCGTGGCGGGCAGCCGGTTGGCGAGTGTCAGGTCGAGCACGTCGCCGGCGGTGAGCCGGACGAGCGGGCCGGGCACCTCCTCGTTGTACGCCCAGGTGCGGACCGCGTGCCCGCCCAGGTCCAGCTTGGCCTCGGCGGCGGTGAAGGTGAAGCTGCGTACGCGACCGGCCCCGCGTCTCCGCTCGGCGGCAAGGACCTCCGGATCCGACGGGTTGACGTACCCTTTGGGCCCGGCCGGGACGAACTTCTCCCCGCCGCTCGCGCGTTCGGGTCCGGAGCTGGGCTCGGAATCGGAGCTGGTGCAGGCTGCCAGGAATCCCGCGCCGGCGGCGGCGATCGGGGCGCGCAGCAGAGTACGCCGAGAAGGTTTGTACATGTCTGAATCAGACATGTTGTGTGGTCATATGGCCGCTTCATACGGCCGAATGCCCGATGTGTCGGCGACAGATTCCACCGGCAGGCGGATGTACGCCGACACGTGACGGTCCGTCGGACGGGTCTAGGCGGCCTTGGCCTTGGTGGCGTACATGTCCACGTACTCCTGACCCGACAGGCGCATGACCTCGGCCATGACGGAGTCCGTCACGGCCCGCAGCACATAGCGGTCCCGGTCCATGCCCTCGTACCGCGAGAACTCCATGGCCTCGCCGAACCGGACGGTGACCCGGCCGGGCCGCGGGATGCCCCGGCCGCCCGGCTGCAGCTTGTCCGTGCCGATCATGGCGAACGGCACCACCGGCGCGCCGGTCATCAGCGTCAGCCGCGCGATACCGGTGCGCCCCCGGTACAGCCGGCCGTCGGGCGAGCGCGTGCCCTCGGGGTAGATGCCGAAGACCTTGCCCTCCTCCAGGACCCGGCGCCCGGTCATCAGCGCGGCCACACCGCCGTTCGCCCCGTCCCGGTCCACCGGGATCATGCCGACGCCGGTGAAGAACCAGGCCATCAGCCGGCCCTTGACGCCCTTGCCGGTGACGTACTCGTCCTTGCCGATGAAGAGCACCTGCCGCTTGGTGACCACCGGCAGCACGATCGAGTCGATGAACGTGAGGTGATTACCGGCCAGAATGACCGGACCGTCACCCGGGATGTGCTCCGCGCCCTCCACCTGTGGGCGGAACATCAGGCGCATGATCGGTCCGAGCACTGCCTTGATGAGCGCGAAGCGGGACAACGGGTCCTCCGATGTCGAGGTGGGCGATATGAGTCTGTGCAGGTGAGGACATTACTCGCGGCCCCGGGCCGCGCGCACATCGGGGACGGCCGGTTCACCGAGGTCTTACGAAGTGTTGACGCGGGTTTACCTGCGGTGGCGTGCCGAGGGCGGCGCGTAACACCCTTGCGGCGATGTGACGGACATCGCGCCGACCGGGGGCCGGCCGCCGACGGCCCGTCAGCGTCCGCCGTCCGCAGGACACGCGACATCACCCCGCTGTTCGGACCGGAGCCTCCCCCCGGTCATGTGCGCGCCCCTACGATCGGGCCGCACTCACGAACGAAGGCGGCAGGAGGGCGCTCATGGACAGCGACCAGGTGAACGGACGGGCGCGGGGAACGGGACGGCGGGCGCTGCTCGGCGCCGCGGTGCTCGGCGCGGGCGGAGCGGTCCTCGGGCTGCCCGGCGCGGCCCGGGCCGCCGGGACCCGCACGGCCGGGCACGGGGGCCGGGGGCTGAAGAGCCTGCCGAAGCCGACCATCATCGGCCACCGGGGAGCCAGCGGCTACCGCCCCGAGCACACCTTCGGCTCCTACGACCTGGCCCTCGACCTCGGCGCCGACATCGTCGAGGCGGGCGACCTGGTGCCCACCAAGGACGGGCACCTGGTCTGCCGGCACGAGCCGGAGATCGGCGGCACCACGGACGTCGCCTCCCACCCGGAGTTCGCCGGCCGCAGGACCACCAAGGTCCTCGACGGCGTCCCCACCACCGGCTGGTTCACCGAGGACTTCACGCTCGCCGAGCTGAAGACGCTGCGGGCCGTCGAGCGCATCCCGGCCAACCGCCCGCACAACACCCTCTACGACGGGCACTGGGAGATACCCACGTTCGAAGAGGTCCTCACGTGGCAGGACGAGCAGACCCGCAAGCGCGGCCGGCAGGTCTGGATCTACCCGGAGACCAAGCACCCCACCTACTTCCGCAAGCTGGGCCTCGGCCTGGAGGAGCGGGTGGCGAAGCTGCTGCGCAAGTACGACAAGGACGGCCGGAACTCCCCGGTCGTCCTGCAGTCCTTCGAGCCCAGCAGCATCCAGAGGCTGAACCAGCTGGTCGACAACCCGCTCGTCGTCCTGCTCTCCTCGGCCGGCAGCCGTCCGTACGACTTCGTCGAGGCGAACGACCCGCGTACGGTCGCCGACCTCGTGACGCCCAAGGGGCTGCGCGAGATCGCCGGCTACGCCCAGGGCATCGGCCCGACCCTGGACCTGGTCATCCCGAAGAACGCGGACGGCACCCTGGCCGAGCCGACCACCCTGGTGTCGGACGCGCACAAGGTCGGCCTGCTCCTGCACCCGTACACCATGCGCAACGAGAACCCCTTCCTGCCGGCCGAGTACCGCAAGGGCAGCGCGGCCGACGCCTACGGAGACGTCTTCGGCGCCTTCAAGACGTACTTCGCCACCGGTATCGACGGCGTCTTCACCGACAACGCCGACACCGGACTGCTCGCCCGCGCCGACTTCCTCAAGGGCTGACACGTCAACTCACGGCGCCGGCCCGCACTCCCTTCGGGGTGACTGCGCGCCGCCCCGGCAACCCGCCGCCGGGGCGGCGCGTCGTTCCGTGTATGACGCACGACCTGGTAGCCGCCCTGCGCCCGCTGCTCACCGCCGAGGCCTCCGCGGAGGCGTCCGCCTCCGGAAGCGAGCCGGGCGATCTGGAGCAGGCCGTCTGGCTCCGGCTGCTGGAGCGGCTGGAGGCCGACGGGCCACCGCCGGATCCGTCCGGCTGGCTGCGCGGGGCCGTCCGCGCCGAGGCCCGGCGCAGCCGCCGCACCACCCGCCGGGAGCGGCCCTACGACGGTGAACCGGCCGACGACACCCGCGCCGGACCCGAACAGCACGTGCTGACCGCCGCCCGGTACCGCGCGCTGCGCGACGCGGTCCGCCGCCTGCCCGGCCGCTGCCCCCGTCTCATGGAGGCGCTGCTCTCGCCGAGGGACCTGACATACCGGGAGATCGCGGGGGAGTTGGGTATCTCACAGGGCAGTCTTGGCCCGGAACGCTCCAGATGCCTGGGATGTCTGCGGCGTTTGCTCGCGCCGGAGGTTGCGGCGTGCGAAGCGCGGGGATAGGAGTGGGGGACGACAGGTGATCAGGTGAGCGGGAGGCGTGCGCACATGGGCATGAGCGTGACCATCTCGGTGGCGACCGAGCAGGACGCGGAGCAGATCTTCAGGCTCCAGTACCTGTGCTTCCAGAGCGAGGCGGCGTTGTACGGCAACTACCGCATCGACCCGCTCGTGCAGACCCTGGACTCCGTCCGCCAGGAGGTCGTCTCCGACTGCGTCTTCGTCGCCCGGCTCGGCGACGAGGTGGTCGGCTCGGTGCGCGGCAAGGTGACCGAGGACAACGCGGCGGCCATCGGCAAGCTGTGCGTCCACCCCCGTCTGCAGGGCCACGGCATCGGCGCGCGGCTGCTGCGCGCGGCCGAGGCGGCGCTCGTCGAGCAGCGGGGCGCCGAGCGGTTCCGCCTCTTCACCGGCCACCGCAGCGAGGGCAACCTCCGTCTGTACCGCCGCTCCGGCTACGAGACGGTGGGCCGGGCCAAGGGTGCCGACGGAGTCGAGATGATCATCCTGGAGAAGCAGGCGGGCACCTACGCGGCCACGGCCTGACGGCCGGCCCCGGGGCGCGGCGAACCGCCCCGGCGGTCACCGCGCGACCGCGCGCCCACGCCCCTCAAGCGGCCCTTCGGGCCTGCGCCTTCCGCAACCAGTACATCGCCGACAGGGGTAGCAGCACGGGGATGAAGACGTAGCCCATGCCGTACTTCGACCACACCGTCGCGTCCGGGAACGCCGAGGGCTCCACCAGCGTCCACGTGCCGACGATCAGCACACCCGCCAGCTCGGCGGCGCAGCACACCAGCGCCGCCCGGCGAGCGGTCTCCCCGCCCCGGACCAGGGTGTAGGTGATGAACCCGTACACCACGCCGGCCAGGGCGGACAGGGAGTAGGCGAGCGGCGCCCGGTCGAACTCCGTCGAGATCTGGTAGACGGAACGCGACACCGCCCCGACCACCATCACGCCGTAGAACCAGACGAGCAGCATGCCCGGCCCGCCGATCAACCGGGCCGGCTTCTCCTCCACCGCCGTCACCTCAGCCTCCCCAGATGTCGTAGAGCCGTACTTCCAGGACGGCCAGCACCACGCCGCCCGCCGCGACCGTCACCGAGCCCCAGCGGGTCCGCTCGGCCAGCGACATGAGGCCCGCCGCCGGAACGCAGGCGAACGCACCCAGCAGATACGCCACGAAGATCGTCGTGCCCTGCTCCGGCTTCTCGCCCCGCGCCAGCTGCACGATGCCGATCACCAGCTGGACCACGGCCAGCAGCGACACCACGGCCATGCCGATGAAGTGCCAGTCCTTCGTCGGCTGGTCGCGAGAGGCGGCCCAGCCGCACCAGGCGGCGAGCAACAGCGCGGCGACCCCGGTCACCAGCGTCAGGGCATTGAGCATGCGGTGACCTTAATACGCCCGAAACGGGCCGGGGCCGTCGCCCCCGCCGAACGCCGTAGGGTCTAGACCATGACGATCCACGCGCACGCCCTTCTGTTCGACAACGACGGCACTCTCGTCTCCTCCCTCGACTCCGTCGAGCGCTGCTGGACCCGCTGGGCCCGGGAGTACGGGATCACCGCCGAGGAGTTCGGGCGCGTGGAACTGCACGGGCGCACGGCCGTCGAGATCGTCGCCGACCTGCTGCCCGCCCGCCTGGTCCCGGAGGCGGTCGCCCGGGTCGAGCAGCTGGAGGTCGAGGACGTGCCGAACGGCGGCGTGCGTCTGCTGCCCGGCACCCGGGAGTTCCTGGACGCCCTGCCGGCCGACCGCTGGACCGTGGTCACCTCCGCCACCCGCCGCCTGGCCGAGGCCCGCCTGGGCGCCGTCGGCATCACTCCTAAGGCACTGGTCTCCGCCGACGACGTCACCCGCGGCAAGCCCGACCCCGAGCCCTATCTGCTGGCCGCCCGGCAGCTCGGCGTCGACCCCGCCCACTGCGTCGTCTTCGAGGACGCCCCCGCCGGACTGCGGGCGGGCCGCGCGGCCGGCATGACCACCGTGGCGTTGGCCACAACCCACCCGGCGGCCGAACTGGACGCCGACCTGGTGGTGAGGGACCTGTCGGCCTTGTCGGCACTGGCCACCGCCGGGGGAGTGGAGATCGCCCTGCGCGGCTGACCCCCCGCCCGGCCCTGTCCGCCGCTGTCCACGATGCGGACAGCGGCGGCCGGTCAGGACCGTAGGTCTGGTTTACTGATCGCATGACCACGACGAGCAGCCGCACCCTTGCGACCGAGGCGACCCGCACGCCCGGTGCTCGTTGTATGTGTCCGTGTCGAATGTGCGCTTTCTAGAGGGCCCCCGCAGCACCAGAGCCTCGCGCCCCGAAGCGAGAGCCGCGGCCCGTCCGGCGTCCGAACCCGGCCGTACGCGACCGAGAGCCGCCCCGCGCACACGACGTTCTCCCCGGTTCCACCGCCACCCGAGAACCGTGCCGCGTCCCTGAACGAACGCACGAAACGCTCCGTGTCCGGGCACACCCACGCCCGTGCACTCGACAGTGACGGAAACCCACGTGATCACCACCTCGGGCCTGACCAAGGTCTACCGCTCCCGCGGCCGTGAGGTCACCGCCCTCGACGGCGTCGATCTGCACGTCCGTGAAGGCGAGGTCTACGGCGTCATCGGCCAGTCCGGCGCCGGCAAGTCCTCCCTCATCCGCTGCGTCAACCTGCTGGAGCGCCCCACCTCCGGCACCGTGACCGTCGCCGGGCAGGACCTCACCGCCCTGGCCGGCCGCGGCCCGCGCGCGGGCAAGGAGCTGCGCCGGGCCCGCAGCCGGATCGGCATGGTCTTCCAGCACTTCAACCTGCTGTCCTCGCGGACCGTGCAGGACAACATCGAGCTGCCGCTCGAGATCCTCGGCAGGTCCGGCAAGGACCGCTCCCGCAAGGCGCTCGAACTGCTCGACCTGGTCGGCCTCGCCGACAAGGCCAAGGCCTACCCCGCCCAGCTCTCCGGCGGCCAGAAGCAGCGCGTCGGCATCGCCCGAGCCCTCGCCGGCGACCCCAAGGTGCTGCTCTCCGACGAGGCCACCAGCGCCCTCGACCCGGAGACCACCCGCTCCATCCTCCAGCTGCTGCGCGACCTGAACCGGCAGCTGGGCCTGACCGTCCTGCTCATCACCCACGAGATGGACGTCGTGAAGTCGATCTGCGACTCCGCGGCCCTCATGGAGAAGGGCCGGATCGTGGAGTCCGGCACGGTCAGCGAGCTGCTGGCCACCCCGGGCTCCGAGCTGGCCGCCGCGCTGTTCCCCGTGGGCGGCGAGGCCACCGGCGCCGACCGGACCGTCCTCGACATCACCTTCCACGGCGAGGCCGCCACCCAGCCGGTCATCTCCCAGCTCTCGCGCACCTACAACATCGACATCTCGATCCTCGGCGCCGCCATCGACACCGTCGGCGGCCTCCAGGTCGGCCGTATGCGCATCGAACTGCCCGGCCGTTACGAGGACAACGTGGTGCCGGTCGGCTTCCTGCGCGAACAGGGCCTGCAGATCGACGTCGTCGGCGAAGAGGGCCAGGAGCCCGTGCTCGTGAAGGATGGTGCCAAGTGACCTGGTCCGAGATGCAGCCCCTGCTGGAGCAGGCGTGTTGGGACACCCTCTACATGGTCGGCTGGTCCACCGTCATAGCCGTCGTCGGCGGGCTCCCGCTCGGCCTCCTGCTCGTCCTCACCGACAAGGGCGGGCTGCTGCAGAACGTCGTGGTGAACAAGGTCATCGGGCAGGTCGTGAACGTCGCCCGCTCGATGCCGTTCATCATCCTCATGGTCGCCCTGATGACCTTCACCCGCTGGATCACCGGCACCACCATCGGCCGTGAGGCCGCCATCGTGCCGCTCGCCGTCGGCGCCATCCCGTTCTTCGCCCGCCTGGTGGAGATGTCCGTCCGGGAAGTGGACGGCGGGCTCGTCGAGGCGGTGCAGTCCATGGGCGGCAGCACCTGGAAGGTCGTCCGCAGCGTGCTCGTGCCCGAGGCGCTCCCGTCCCTCATCTCGGGCACCACCACCACGATCGTCGCCCTCATCGGCTACTCGGCCATGGCGGGCACGGTCGGCGCCGGCGGCCTCGGTGACGTGGCCGTCCGCTACGGCTACCAGCGCTTCGAGACCGGAATGATGTGGATCACGGTGGCCATCCTGGCCGTCGTCATCTCCCTGCTCCAGTTCGTCGGCGACTTCGCGGCCCGCTCGCTGCACCGCCGCACCGGCCGGACCAGCGGCCTGCTCCTGTTCCGGCCGCTGCGCGGCATCTTCTCCGGCACGGTCGCCACCGAAGCCGTCAGGAAGAGCTGACCCGCACCCCCCTCCGTTCTCCCCGTTCACCCGTACACGGGGTCGCACCACCCTTAAGGAAAGGCACTTTTCGTGCGTAACACCGCCAAGCTCACCACCGCCGTCCTCGCCGCCGGAGCCCTCACCTTCGGGCTGACCGCCTGCGGCTCCGACAAGGACTCCGGCTCCTCCGACGGCAGCGGCCCGCTGGTCGTCGCCGCGAGCCCGACCCCGCACGCCGAGATCCTCGACTTCGTCAAGGACAAGCTGGCGAAGAAGGCGGGCCTCGACCTGGAGGTCAAGGAGTTCACCGACTACATCACGCCGAACACGGCGACCGAGGACGGCTCGGTGGACGCCAACTACTTCCAGAACCAGCCGTACCTCGACGACTTCAACAAGAAGCGCGGCACCCACATCGTGCCCGTCGTCACGGTGCACCTGGAGCCGCTCGGCCTGTACTCCCACAAGGTCAAGAAGGCCGACGCCCTCAAGAGCGGTGCGACCGTCGCCGTCCCCAACGACGCCGTCAACGAGGCCCGCGCCCTGAAGCTGCTCGCCGCCAACGGGCTCATCACCCTCAAGGACGGCGTCGGCAACGAGGCGACCCCGCAGGACATCACCAAGAACCCCAAGAACCTCAAGTTCAAGGAGGTCGAGGCGGCCCAGACCCCGCGCTCCCTGGAGGACGTGGACGCGGCCGTGGTGAACGGCAACTACGCCATCTCCGCGGGCCTGAAGCCCGCCACGGAGGCTCTCGTCCTGGAGTCCCCGAAGAACAACCCCTACGGCAACTTCCTCGCCGTGAAGAAGGGCGACGAGAAGGACCCGCGGGTCGAGAAGCTCGCCAAGCTCCTCACCTCGCCCGAGGTCAAGAAGTTCATCGAGGACAAGTACCAGGGCTCGGTCATCCCGTCCTTCTGAGCCGTTCTAGGGGGACTGCAACGATGCGCAAGTCCGTCGTCGCCGTGGCGGCCCTGGCCCTCGGCCTCACCGCCTGCGGCTCCGGCACGGACTCCGGCAAGGGCGGTGGCAAGGACGACACCCTCGTCGTCGGCGCCACCGCCGTCCCGGCCGGCGAGGTGCTCACCTACGTCAAGGACCACCTCGCCGCCAAGGCCGGCCTGAAGCTGGAGATCAAGGAGTTCACGGACTACGTCCTGCCGAACACCGCCCTCCAGGAGGGCGAGCTGGACGCGAACCTCTACCAGAACCAGCCCTACCTGGACGACTTCAACAAGTCCAAGGGCACCGACCTCGTCTCGGTCGTGAAGCCCTACCTGCCGCCCATGGGTGTCTACTCCCACACGGTCCGAAGCGTCGGCAAGCTCCCCGACGGAGCCACCGTCGCCGTGCCGGGCGACACCACCAACGAGGGCCGCGCCCTCAAGCTGCTGGCCGCCGGCGGCGTCATCGAACTGAAGGCCGGCGCCGGCGCCGACGCGTCCCCCGTGGACGTCTCGGCCAACCCGCGGCACCTGAAGTTCAAGGAGCTGGAGGCCGCCCAGCTGCCCCGCTCCCTCGACGACGTCGACGCCGCGGTGATCAACAACAACTACGCCCAGGACGCGGGCCTCAGCCCCGCCAAGGACGCGATCCTCCTGGAGTCGGCGAAGGACAACCCCTACGCCAACCTCCTCGCCGTGAAACGCGGCAACGAGGACGACCCCCGGGTGAAGAAGCTCGCCGAGCTGCTCGTCTCGCCCGAGGTGCGCGCGTTCATCCAGGACAAGTACCACGGGTCCGTCCTGCCGGTGAGCGCCGGCTGACGGCACGCACACGGCGTTTCGCGACGCACGGGGTCCACTCCCTCACCGGGTGTGGACCCCGTTGTGCGGTTCAGTGGTTTCATGCTGCATGCTGGGCAGTTCAGCAGGCCTGACGGCCCTGACGGTCTTTCGACGATTTTCCGAAGGTTACGGAGCGGCGCATGACGAGCACCTTCCCCAACATCTCCATCAGCACGGAGCGGTTGGTGCTGCGTCCCCTCGACGAGGACGACGTGCCCGCCCTGGCCGACATGATGAACGACGAGCAGGTCGTCGCCTGGACCACCGTGCCCCACCCCTACACCGAGGCCGACGCCCGCCGGTGGATCACCGGGACCGCCCCGGCGGAACGCACCGAGGGCCGCGGCATCGTCCTCGCCGTCACCGAGTTCCTCACCCAGCGGCTCGTGGGTGTCGTGCACCTGAGGAACACGGACTGGCGCGTCCGCTCCAGCGAGATCGCCTACGTCACCGCCCCCTGGGCACGCGGCGAGGGCTACGCCTCCGAGGCGGCCCTCGCCACCGCCCAGTGGCTGTTCCACCACCGGAAGTTCGAGCGGCTCGAACTGCGCACCGCCGCCGACAACACCGCCTCCCAGCAGGTCGCCCAGAAGATCGGCTGTATCAGCGAGGGCGTGCTCCGCAACGCCTGGATAGCCCGCACCAGGACCGAGGACGGGACCTGGACCGAGGTGCGCACGGACGTCATCGTCTGGAGCCTGCTGCCGGAGGACCTGGCCGGGGTCAGCGAGCAGCTGGCCGACACGGGTGGCTTCACCTCGTACTCGGACTGGAACTGAGCCCGCGCGCGACCGGCCCGCGAACCCAGGTACTCTCACGGAGCCCGCCCAGGGCTTCCCCCCCGCCAGCAGACCTGCGCAGAACCACGGGAGACTGACGACGATGGCCGACCGGGTCACGGTGATCGGCTGGGACGGCTCGCCGCTGACCGCCGCGGCACGCGCCGCCCTCGGCGCCGCCACGCTCGTGGCCGGCGCCGCCCACCATCTGACGCTGCCCGAGATCCCGCCCGCGGCCGAGCGCATCCGCCTCGGCAGCGTGGCCCTGGCCGCCCGCCGCATCGCCGCCCACCGCGGCACCGCCGTCGTCCTCGCCGACGGCGACCCCGGCTTCTTCGGCGTCGTACGGACCCTGCGCGCGCCCGAGTTCGGCCTGGAGGTCGAGGTCGTCGCCGCCGTCTCCTCGGTCGCCGCCGCCTTCGCCCGCGCCGGCATGCCCTGGGACGACGCCCAGGTCGTCGTCGCCCACCCGCGCACCCTGCGCCGCGCCGTGAACGTCTGCCGCGCCCACACCAAGGTCGCCGTCCTCACCGCACCGGGTGCCGGCCCCGCCGAGCTGGGGCTGCTCCTGGAGGGCGTCCACCGCACCTTCGTCATCTGCGAGGAACTGGGCACCGAACGCGAACAGCTCTCCATCGTCACCTCCGACAAGGCCGCCGACCACACCTGGCGCGACCCCAACGTCGTCATCGTCATCGGCGGACCGGCCGGCGCGGGGGAGGGCGGCGGCTGGATCGCCGGCCGCGACCCGGGCGCCGGCCCGCGCGGCTGGGTGCAGCCCGACGAGAGCTACGGTCCCGGACCGGGCGGCGGCCTCGGCGAGGGCGAGACGGGACTGCTCCGCGCCGCCCAACTCGCCCGCCTCGGGCCCCGGGTCGGCGACCTCGTGTGGGACATCGGCTGCGGCTCCGGCGCCTTCGCCGCCGAGGCCGCACACGCCGGCGCGGCCGTCATCGCCGTCGACCACGACCCCGCCGCCTGCGCCCGCACCGAGGGGGCCGCGCGCCGGTCCGGCGTGCAGCTCCAGGTCGTCCACGGCAGCGCCCCGCACGTCCTCGAAAACCTGCCCGAACCGGACGTCGTGCGGGTGGGCGGCGGGGGACCGGCGGTCGTCTCCGCGGTCGCCGACCGGCGCCCGCAGCGCATCGTCACGCACGCCGCGACCCGGGACACCGCCGAACGCCTCGGCCGCGACCTGACCGAGCACGGCTACCGGGTCGAATGCGCCCTGCTCCAGTCCGTGGAACTCGACACCAGGGCCTGGACCGAGACCGAGCGGAACGTAGCGTTCCTGCTCAGCGGGGTATTGCCGGATCGCGCCCCGTGATCCTGTTGTCGTACCGCGCGCGGTAGGCTGGCCGATCGTTGTACCGCACCGGTGGCCCGAACTTCGTTCGCCAATGTCCGGAACGCACGCCCGTTTTGGGGTGGGTGCGGTACTGCGGAACCGGAGGACGCGCAACGTGGCGCAGTCCACAGCGGACTGTCGCGGATCATGCTGTCGCGACGGCGGAACGGCCGGGACAATGCCACTGAATGGCTTTGTCGCCTTTTCCGGCGGGTCGTTCGTGCCGCTGGGCACGGACGCTCGTTCTTCACTGCGGGGCGGTCGGTGCGCCGTTCCGGTTGAGCTGGTCGTAGGAGCACTAACCGATGGGCGAGGGGTACGCATGACCGACACCGGCCAGGTCCCGGGCGAGGGACAGCCGGAGGGCGCAGGCATGGTGGAACAGCCGGGCGTCCCCGCGCACGGCGCGTACACCTACCTCTCCGAGGCGCCCGCCGAGGACGAAGACCTGCTGCTGCCGGGTGCCCAGGGCGCGTGGGGCAACGAGGTGCCGCCACCGGCTCCGGAGCCGGTGGTGGAAGCCGTCCACGAGCCGGGCCCGCACGAGACGGCCGGTCGTGACAGCGGCTCGGTCGACCTCAGCGGTGTCCGCCTGCCCGACCCGGGTCCGGCGTCGGTTCCGCCGTCGCCCATCCTCTCCACGCCGCACGACCCGACGGCGGCCCCGCAGCCGCCGCGCCGCCCGCTGCACCTCGGTCCGCCGATCCCCGACGCCTCCGCGAGCCCGGTCCGCTCCCTCGCCGACCGCGGCCCGGCGGGAGCGCCGGTACGGCAGCCCGGTCCGCCGGCCACGGGCCCGGAGTACCTCGACGCCCAGCCGCAGATGGCTCCGCAGAGCGCGGCCCCCTGGGGCGCGGCCCCGGCCCAGGCCGGCGCACCGGCACCGGCTGCCGAAACGGTCAGCCCGCCCCTGCCCGCGCCCGCCGAGGCGACCGACGCCGCCCAGGCCGCCATGGCCCGCCTCGCCCACCAGGCCGCGGCCGAGAGCACGGCGGGCGACACCGGTCAGATGCAGGTCGTACACGGCCACGACGGCGTGCAGCCGGCGCACGGCCACGACGGGGTGTACACCGCGCCGACGGACGCGCCCGCCGAGGACCTCCCGGCCGCGCTGACTCCGGAGGCGGCGGCTGCGCGGACGCCGGTCGTGCCGGGTGCGGAGGGTGTCCAGGCACCCGTGATCCCGGGTGCCGAGGGTGCTCCGGATGCGGAGGGTGCCCAGGCTGCCGTGGTCGGCGCCGAGACGGTTGCCGGGGGTGCCGTGCTCGACGGTGGCGTTGCCGCCGAGGTGCCGTCGGCGTCGGCGGAGGATGCCGTTCCGGCTGCCGAAGGGGCCGTTGCGCCGCCCGAGGGCGGGGACCCGGCGCAGACACCGGCCGAAGCGGTCCCGCCCACCGGGGTACCGGGCGCGGTCCAGGATCCGGCACTCGCGCAGGGTGCCGATGCCGCCGCCGGTCAGGTTGAGGCGGACGCGGTGGAGCAGGACGGCGCTGCGGCGCAGGCCGCACCAGAACTCGCCACGCCGGACCAAGCCGTGCCGGAACTCGCCACACCGGACGAGGACGTGCCGGACCTTGCGGCGCCGGACCAGGCCGTACCGGACGTCCCCGCTCCGGACCAGACCGTACGCGATCAGACGCCGGACAGCGCGCAGGCCGTGCAGGCTGTGGAGACCGCGCAACCTGCGGAGGCCACGCAGGCTGTGGAGACCGCGCAGGCTGCGGAGAGCGCCGGTGCCGCAGGAACGCCCGAGGCTGATGCGGCGCTGGCCGAGCCCGCGGTGGCCGGCCCGGCGGTGGCGGAGACTGCTGTGGCGGAGGCCGCGGTGGCGGAGGCGGCTCAGCCGACCCCGGCTGCCGAGCCGGTCGCGGAAGGCGCGCCGCCCGTGGAAGGCGTGCAGCCCGCGGAGGGTGTGCAGGTTGCCGACTCCGCTCAGGGCATCGACCCGGCGCAGGTTGTCGATCCCGCTCAGGGCATCGACCCGGCGCAGGTTGCCGATCCCGCTCAGTCGCAGCCTTCTGCCGAGGTCCCGGGCGTCGCCGCTCAGGGCGCCGTCGTGTCTCCCGACCCGGTCGAGGTCCCGGGCGTGGCCCAGGCCGCCGACCCGGTCGTCGCCGAGGCACCGGCCGCACCGGCCGCACCCGCCGCCGAGGCACCGGCCGATGTCGTTGCCGGGCCCGCCGCCCCGCAGGGCGTTGCCGAGACCACGGACGGCGCCGTTCCGGCTCAGCCGGGCCCGGACGCCGCCGTCACCGGCGACGCCGTACCGGCCGACCAGCCCGCCGTCGCGCAGGCCCCGGAACCCGGTGCCCCCGCCCCGGCGGCCCCGCAGGAGGCACCGCACGGTCAGGCACCGCAGACGGCGGCCGCCCCCCTGACCGAGGCCCCCTTGACCGAGGCCCCGCTGTCCGAGGCCCCCCAGCCTCAGGCACCCCAAGCCCAGGCCCAGGCCCCCGTGGCGCCGCAGGCCGAAGCGGTCGTCGTCGCCGAAGTGCCGCAGGCCGAGGCGGTCGTCGCGGCGCAGGACACCGTGCCCGCCGGTGACAGCGCCCCCGAGGCCGTGGTGCCGGCCGACCCGGCCGGCCGCCAGGTGCAGGGGCCGCAGCTCGCCGAGCAGGCCGCGCCCACCGCCGACACCCCGGCCGTGCCCGCTGTACCGCAGCCGCAGCCGCAGCCGCAGTCGTCGGTGGACACCGCCGAACCGGCACCGGTCGCCGGCCCCGCAGGGCCGCAGCTCCAGCCGCAGGCGCCGGACACCGCCGTGGCCGCGCAGGCACCGGACCCGGAGGGGTCGCTGCCCCCCGGCCTGCCGGTGGAGCCCAGCCCTGAGCCGCCGCTCGGGGAGTTCGTGCAGGTGGAGGGCCAGGTGCCCACCACCCCGCACCTGGCGCCCACCCCGCCGCGGCCCTTCGTCGTGCCCGCCGAGGGCGTGCCGGCACCGGACCCGCAGGGCCCGCAGGAGCAGACGGAACCCGTGGTCACGGTGCCCGCGCAGCGCGAGGGCGAGCCCGGCGTCGTACCGGCCGCGCCGGACGCGGAGTTCACCCCCGACGTCGTCCAGCACGCGGAGGACCTGCAGACCAGGGCCGCCGACCAGGAAGAGAGCACGGCCGCAGTGGCGGAAGCACGACAGTCCACCGGCCCGGCCGCGCCCGGATACGCCGACGCCGAGCGCGAGGCCGTCCTGAAGGTGATGCGCGAGCGTCGCGACATCCGCAACGGCTTCCGCGGCGACCCCATCCCGCACGAGGTGCTGCTGAGGGTCCTGGAGGCGGCGCACACCGCGCCCTCCGTCGGCCACTCGCAGCCCTGGGACTTCGTCGTCATCAGATCCGCCGAGACCCGGCGGACGATGCACGAACTGGCGATGCGTCAGCGCGAGGCCTACGCCAAGTCGCTGCCGAAGGGCCGGGCCAAGCAGTTCAAGGAACTGAAGATCGAGGCCATCCTCGACACCCCGGTCAACATCGTCGTCACCGCCGACCCCACCCGCGGCGGCCGGCACACGCTCGGCCGTCACACCCAGCCGCAGATGGCGCCCTACTCCTCGGCGCTCGCGGTGGAGAATCTCTGGCTCGCCGCCCGCGCCGAAGGCCTCGGCGTCGGCTGGGTCAGCTTCTTCGACGAGCGGGAGATGGTCCGCGCGCTCGGCCTGCCCGAGCATCTGGAGGTCGTCGCCTACCTGTGTGTCGGGTACGTCGACGAGTTCCCGGACGAGCCCGAGCTGATGCAGGCCGGCTGGTCCAAGCGACGCCCCCTGTCCTGGGTGGTGCACGAGGAGACGTACGGCCGCCGCGCCCTTCCCGGAGAGGAACCCCACGACCTGCTCGCCGAGACCGTCGCACAGATCCGCCCGCTCGACGCCAAGGCGCTCGGCGAGGCGTGGGAGCGCCAGAAGCGTATGACCAAGCCGGCCGGCGCGCTCGGCATGCTGGAGATCATCTCCGCGCAGCTGTCCGGGCTGTCCCGGCAGTGCCCGCCGCCGATCCCGGAACCCGCCGCCGTCGCGATCTTCGCCGGCGACCACGGTGTCCACGCCCAGGGCGTCACCCCCTGGCCGCAGGAGGTCACGGCCCAGATGGTGGCCAACTTCCTCGGCGGGGGAGCCGTCTGCAACGCCTTCGCCACCCAGGTCGGCGCCGAGGTGTGCGTCGTGGACGTGGGCGTGGCCGCCGACCTGCCGGCCACCCCGGGCCTGCTGCCGCGCAAGATCCGCGGGGGCACGTCCGACATGACCACCGGCCCCGCGATGACCCGCGAGGAGGCCAAGGCGGCCATCGAGGTGGGCATCGAGACCGCCCGCGACCTGGTGGCCGCCGGGAACAAGGCGCTGCTCACCGGTGAGATGGGCATCGCCAACACCACCTCCTCGGCCGCGCTGATCTCGGTCTTCACCGGGGCCGACCCGGCGGAGGTGACCGGCCGCGGCACGGGCATCAACGACGAGACGCTGGCCCGCAAGACCGAGGTGGTCCGCCGCGCCCTGGAGCTGCACCAGCCGGATCCGGCCGATCCGATCGGCGTCCTCGCGGCCATCGGCGGCTTCGAGCACGCGGCCATGGTCGGCCTGCTCCTCGGCGGTGCCTCGCTGCGTACGCCGGTGATCCTGGACGGCGTCAGCGCCGGCGCCGCGGCCCTGGTCGCCCGTGCGATCGCCCCCGAGGTCCTCGCGGCCTGCATCGCCGGCCACCGCAGCGCCGAGCCCGGACACGTGGCGGCCCTCAACAAGCTGGGCCTGCGCCCGCTGGTCGACCTCGACCTCCGCCTCGGCGAGGGCACGGGCGCGCTGCTGGCGCTGCCGCTGGTGCAGAGCACGGCCCGGGCGATGCACGAGGTGGCCACGTTCGATTCGGCGGGAGTCACCGAGAAGTAGCCGTCGCACGGGGGTGGTCCGGTGTTCAGCTGCCGGACCACCCCTGCCGTCTGCCGTGCCCACGGCATAAAATCCGCACGTCAGGGCCGCTCCGAAGGTGCAGCGCGCCCATTTCACAGCTGCACGAGGAGCCGTACCTCATGGCCGAACACCCCGCCTACCCCGTAGGTCTCCGCCTCTCCGGTCGCCGTGTGGTCGTCCTCGGCGGCGGCCAGGTGGCTCAGCGGCGTCTGCCGGCGCTCATCGCCGCGGGTGCGGACATCGTGCTGGTCTCTCCGGAGGCGACGCCCTCCGTCGAGGCCATGGCGGACGCGGGCGAGATCACCTGGACCAGGCGGCCCTACGAGGACGGCGACCTCGCCGAGGCCTGGTACGCCCTCATCGCCACCAGCGACCCCGAGGCCAACACCGCCGCCTCGGCCGAGGCGGAGCGCCACCGCGTCTGGTGCGTCCGCTCCGACGACGCCGACCGTGCGACGGCGTGGACGCCGGCGACCGGCCACAGCGAGGGTGTCACCGTCGCCGTGCTCACCACGCACGCGCGGGGCCGCGACCCCCGCCACACCGCCGCCATCCGGGACGCGGTCGTCGAGGGCCTGCGCGACGGCACCCTCGTCGCCCCGCACCACCGCACCCGCACCGCCGGCGTGGCCCTGGTCGGCGGCGGCCCCGGCGACCCCGACCTGATCACGGTCCGCGGCCGGCGTCTCCTCGCCGAGGCGGACGTCGTCATCGCCGACCGGCTCGGCCCGCGCGACCTGCTCGCCGAACTCCCGCCGCACGTCGAGGTGATCGACGCGGCCAAGATCCCGTACGGCCGCTACATGGCCCAGGAGGCCATCAACAACGCGCTCGTCGAGCACGCCCGGCAGGGCAAGGCGGTCGTCCGGCTCAAGGGCGGTGACCCCTACGTCTTCGGCCGGGGCATGGAGGAGGTCCAGGCGCTCGCCGAGGCCGGCATCGCGTGCACGGTGGTCCCGGGCATCTCCAGCTCCATCTCCGTGCCGGGCGCCGCCGGCATCCCGGTCACGCACCGCGGGGTGGCCCACGAGTTCACCGTGGTCAGCGGCCATGTCGCCCCGGACGACGAGCGTTCCCTGGTCGACTGGCCGGCGCTGGCCCGGCTCACCGGCACCCTGGTGATCCTGATGGGCGTCGACAAGATCGGGAAGATCGCGGAGACGCTCGTCGCGCACGGCAGGTCGCCGCAGACGCCGGTCGCCCTGGTCCAGGAGGGGACCACGGCCGCCCAGCGGCGCGTGGACGCCACGCTGGCCACGGTGGGCGAGACGGTGGTGGCCGAGGACGTGAAGCCCCCGGCGGTCATCGTCATCGGCGAGGTCGTCCGGGTCGGCCCCGCGACCCCCGCATGACCGTCCCTGCTCTCCGCGTGCCGGCCCCACCTTGGCTCGATCACGCGTAACCCGGGGTAACCCGCCCCTCCCAGCCGTTGGCACCACACCCAGGACAAGGCAGTATCACCCTGTGGCCGATCTCATCACCGTCGAGGATCCCGACGACCCGCGCCTCTCCGACTACACGGGCCTGACCGACGTCGAGCTGCGCCGCAAACGCGAGCCCGCCGAGGGCCTGTTCATCGCCGAGGGCGAGAAGGTCATCCGCAGGGCCAAGGAGGCCGGCTACGAGATGCGGTCGATGCTGCTCTCGGCCAAGTGGATCGACGTCATGCGCGACGTCATCGACGAACTCCCGGCCCCGGTGTACGCCGTCAGCCCGGAACTCGCCGAACGGGTCACCGGCTACCACGTGCACCGCGGCGCCCTCGCCTCCATGCAGCGCAAGCCGCTGCCGACGGCCGGTGAACTGCTCCGCTCCGCCCGCCGGGTCGTGATCATGGAATCCGTGAACGACCACACGAACATCGGGGCGATCTTCCGGTCGGCCGCGGCTCTCGGCATGGACGCGGTGCTGCTGTCGCCCGACTGCGCGGACCCGCTGTACCGGCGCAGCGTCAAGGTCAGCATGGGAGCGGTGTTCTCGGTGCCGTACGCCCGTCTGGAGACCTGGCCGAAGGGGCTGGACTCGGTCCGCGAGGCCGGCTTCACCCTGCTCGCGCTGACCCCGGACGACAAGGCCCGCACCCTGGACGAGGCCGCCCCGCACCAGATGGACCGGGTGGCGCTCATGCTCGGCGCCGAGGGCGACGGACTCTCCACCCAGGCGCTGGTCGCCGCCGACGAATGGGTCCGCATCCCGATGTCCCACGGCGTCGACTCGCTCAACGTGGGCGCGGCGGCCGCGGTGGCGTTCTACGCGGTGGCGACGGGCCGTCCCGCGTCCTGACCGGTCGTGAGCGGTCGGAGTCCTTCCGGGACGCCGCGCCGCCCTTCCCGGACACCGCCCGGGCGTGGCGCTCAGTTCCCGGCGTCGTGGCTCAGCGACGACTTGCGCGCGTCCGGCGTGAACCCGCCGTCGCCCGGCGGCGCGTGGCCCGGCTGCGTCTGCCGCTGCTGCCCGCCGCTGCCGTCGTCGCCGAGCCCGCGCGCCGGGCCCTGGCAGCCCTGGGCCAGCGCGATGCCGAGCGCCACCAGCAGCGTCACCACCACGAACACGAACAGCCGCTGGCGCAGCAGCCGCGGATTGGCCGGCCGCCGCCAGATCCCCGCCGGGCGCTGCCCCGGCCGCCCGGAACCGCCGCGCGGAGCGGGACGGCTGCCACCGGAGCGGGGGCCGCCGCGGCGCGGCACCGGAGTGGGGCGCGCCGCACCCGGCCGGGCGGCGGCACCGCGCGGGCCGCTGCCGCCGCGTGAGGCCACCCCACCGCGGGACGGCGTCTCGCCGCGTGAGGCCTCGCCCCGGGAGGGCATACCGCCCCGGGCCGGAGTGCCACCGCGCGGCAGCGGCGTACCGGGGGAGGTACGCCGCTGGGTGCGCTGTTGTTCGGGATAGGTGTCGCCGAGCCGCCCGGTGGGCCGATCGGCCTCGGCGGCACGCGGCACCGGCGGTCGTCCGCCGTCCAGGCCCTGCGCCTCCCGGGCGGCGATCTCCTTGAGCCGCAGCGACAGCTGCAGGGTGCTGGGCCGTTCGTCGGGGTCCTTCGCCAGACAGGCCCGGATGAGAGGGGCCAGCGCGTCCGGTACGCCGTACAGCTGCGGTTCCTCGTGCACCACCCGGTACAGCATCACCTCGGAACTGCCGTGTCCGAAGGGCGAGTCACCGGTCGAGGCGTAGGCCAGGGTCGCGCCCAGGGAGAAGACGTCCGTGGCGGGGGTGACCACCGCGCCGCGCACCTGCTCGGGGGCGAGGAAGCCGGGGGAGCCGACCGCGGTGCCCACATGGGTGAGCGTGGAGGCGCCGGTGGCCCAGGCGATGCCGAAGTCGATGATCCGGGGTCCCTTGGGGGACAGCAGGATGTTGGAGGGCTTCAGATCCCGGTGGACGACACCGGCCTCGTGCACGGCGACCAGCCCCTCGGACAGGGCCGCGCCGACCGCCGCGGTGTCCGCCGCGCCGAGAGCGCCCTCGTCGGCGACCTTGTCGTGCAGGGACGGGCCGGGCACGTACTGGGTGGCGAACCAGGGCCGCTCGGCCTCCAGGTCGGCGGCGACCAGCCGGGCCGTGCAGCCGCCGCGGATGCGCCGGGCCGCCGACACCTCGCGCGCGAACCGCGACCGGAACTCCTGGTCCTCCGCGAGGTCGGGCCGGATCACCTTCAGTGCGACGCGTTGGCCCTTCTTGTCGGAGCCGAGGTAGACCACGCCCATCCCACCCGCGCCGAGCCGTCGGTGAAGCCTGAACGAGCCGACGACGCGCGGGTCCTCGCGCCTCAGGCGCATCATCGCCATGTTCATCCCCGCTGCCCGGTCCCTGTGACGAGGCACAGCTTACGTTTCCACGGCCGCCTGCGCGCATAGGCCGCGCCCTCTCGGCCGGACGGATTGTGTGGGCCGTCCGGGGGAGGTGAAACGCGGTCAAGAAGCCACGCCGTACGGCGACTTTGCGTCATGGTCGAGGTCAACCAGCCGATGGGACAGGGAGGTTGGACGTGGGCGAGAACGCGGAAAGCCGGTCGGTACTCCCGTCGGCCTGCCGTCGCCGGCGGCCCGCGGCCCCGGCCGTGACCCGGGGTGCGGTCCGCTCCCGGTCCCCGTCCGGACCCCGATCGGAGTGAGCGAAGTCACGCCGTTCGAGTCACCGGATGCTTCGGATATGACCGGACAGAGCGGGCGGCCCCCTCCGGGAAGACCCCGATACACGGATCCGTGTCTCCACCCAGGGGAGTACTCCGCAGGTCGTGGCTCATCCTCCGGGAGGCCCGGCAATCGGTACGAAGGCATGACGCCGGACGTGTCCCCCGCGCCTAGATTTGAGGTCAAGCGGCGGGTGCAGCACTCGTCCCCCGAGGTCAGGCACCCGCCGCCGCACACGACAACCAAGACGGTTCAGGAGAGGGACCATGGCCTACACGGCACCGCGACGCACCGCGTTCGCTCCCCGCCGGACAGGCCGTCGCCACCCCTTGGTGGCGACGCTCATGGCCCTTCCCCTGGCGGCCCTGCTCCTGCTCGTCTTCGACGGCTGGGAGACGGTGGCCACACAGGCGTCGTCCGTGGGTGCGATGCTGGGGCGCTGAGCGGCGACCCCAGGCCCGGAAGAGCGGTCCGGGCGGGGACATCGGTCCATGAAACCCCGTGGGGACGGGGGTACGGCGGACGGCACAAATGCCGGCGCAGCTGGGGAGCTGCGCCGGCATTGGCCGTTTCGCGCCCCGTGTCCCCGGGCACCGAACCAGCCGACAGCCGACAGCCGACAGCCGACAGCCGACAGCCGACAGCCGACAGCCGACAGCCGACAGCCGACAGCCGCCCGCCGTGGCTCGCGGGCCGTCGTGCGTCCGCGGGTGCGCGTCCGCGGGTGTGTCGCGGTCGGTACTCTCGGTCGAACAGCCCCCGGCCCGAGGCAGCCTTGACCGCAGACACAGACACAGACACAGACACAGACACAGGCACCGGCACAGACGCGCGTACCCGCGCGGAGGCCGGCACCGGCGCAGGCGCCGGCGTCCACGCAGGCATCCGCGCGGACACCGCCGCGGACGCGAGCGGCTCCGGGGGCGCGGGCGGCTCCGCGGACGCAGCGGTCGGCACAGACGCCGGTACAGACGCCGGCACCGGCGCCCGTACGGGCGCGGGCGCTCCCGTCCTCGTCTCCGTGCTCGCCACCCATGCCCGGGCCGCCGCGCATCCCGGCGTCCCCGCCGCCCCCTGTGGCTGCGGCAGCACCCCTCTCGCCGACCGCCAGGACGCCACCGTCGTCCGTCACGCCGGCGTCGTCGCCAAGGCCCATGCCCCGGACACCGACTCCGCCGCCCTGGCCCTCCGCGTCGCCGTGGCCGCCCGCCTCCCGGAGCTGCTCCTCCCCCCGCTCACCGCCCGCGCCCCCACCCCGCTGCACGGCCGCCCGGTGACCCTGTGGCCGTACGGCGTCCCCGTGGACCCCGACGACCCGGACGCGGCTCCCTGGGAAGCCGCCGCCACCCTCCTGGCCCGTCTGCACCGCAGCCCCGTCCCCACCGGCCTCCCCGCGATGCGCGGCCCCGCCAAAGCCGCCCGCGCGCTCGGCCGACTCCGCGCCGCCCTGGGCGCCGCCCCTCACCGCGCCGACGCCCACGAGGCCGCCCGTGCCGTCACGGCCGCCTGGGCCGCGCTGCCCTCCTGGGCCCGGTCGGCGGCCCCGATGCCCGGCCCGGCGTCCCTCTGCCACGGTGATCTGCACCTCGGCCAGCTCGTCCGGCACCCGGCACCGGACGGGCCGTGGAAGCTGATCGACGTGGACGACCTCGGCGCCGGCGTCCCGGCCTGGGACCTCGCCCGTCCCGCCGCCTGGTACGCCTGCGGACTCCTCCCGCCCGACGAGTGGACCCGCTTCCTGACCGCCTACCGGCGGGCCGGCGGCCCGGCCGTACCCGCGGACGGCGACCCCTGGCCGGCCCTGGACGTCCCCGCTCGCGCGCTCACCGCGCAGACGGCCGCCCTGGCGATCACCAAGGCGCTCGCGGGGGAGCGCCCGCTGGACGAGGTGGAGCAGGCCGTGGTCGACGCCTGCGCGCGCATGCCGGCCGTCCCGTCCCAGCTCCCCGGCCCCCCTCGACCGGCGCCCGGAATCCCGGGCTAGGCTGCAACCGCCCGGGGGGCGGACGGAGTCTGTCCTGGGGAAACACGAAGCAGGACCGACCGGCGAGGAGTTGAGCCGACCATGCAGTGTCCGAAGTGCCATGCGCCGATGCACACCTACAACCGCAATGGCGTCCAGATCGAGCAGTGCAGCGGCTGCCGCGGCATCTTCCTCGACTACGGCGAGCTGGAGGCGCTGACCCGCCTGGAGTCCCAGTGGTCGCAGCCGGCCCCGCCGCCGCCCGCCGCCCCGCAGGCCTACCCCGCGGCCCCGGCAGCCCCCGCCTGGGGCGCCCCGCAGGGCGGTCACCACGGCGGTCACGGTCAGTACGGCCACCACCGCCACAAGAGCTTCGGCCACATGCTCTTCTCCAGCTGAGCACACGAAGAAGCCCCCGGCCGTACGAGACGGCCGGGGGCTTCTTGCTGTGTGGACGATACTGGGATTGAACCAGTGACCTCTTCCGTGTCAGGGAAGCGCTCTCCCGCTGAGCTAATCGTCCGCGGGCTGTGACTCACGAGTCACAGACAGTGCGCGATACTGGGATTGAACCAGTGACCTCTTCCGTGTCAGGGAAGCGCTCTCCCGCTGAGCTAATCGCGCGGGTGGGACCTTCGAGAAGATCCAGGATCCGAAGATCCAGTGGACGATACTGGGATTGAACCAGTGACCTCTTCCGTGTCAGGGAAGCGCTC
Source organism: Streptomyces sp. NPDC038200 (assembly GCF_055600785.1). NCBI lineage: Bacteria > Bacillati > Actinomycetota > Actinomycetes > Kitasatosporales > Streptomycetaceae > Streptomyces > Streptomyces sp. NPDC038200. The sequence goes on along the minus strand of NZ_JBVJYH010000005.1, from coordinate 189,897 downwards.
TCCCGCTGAGCTAATCGTCCTTGGAGGTGGAGACGGGATTTGAACCCGTGTAGACGGCTTTGCAGGCCGTTGCCTCGCCTCTCGGCCACTCCACCAGGAGTGTAGGGGATCGGGATGACCCCTTCTTCCTTTGAGCGGACGACGAGGCTCGAACTCGCGACCTCAACCTTGGCAAGGTTGCGCTCTACCAACTGAGCTACGTCCGCTTGTCGTTTCGTTCCGCTTCCGCGTCCCGGCGACGTGTTGAACTCTAGCGGATTCCCGGGCCAGCACAAAAACGCGTTTGCGCAGCGTGCTGCGGTGCACTCGGCGGACCCGGTGGCCGGGGCCCCCTCCGGGACATCCCGGGGCCACCTCGCGGACACCCGACCTAGACTCGACCACGTGCTCCTCCACCCTCCTCTCGCCCGCTTCGGCGACCGCGTCGCCGGCGGCCTCCTCGACGTCACCAGCGATCCGGCCGCCCTGGACTCCACCGGCTTCTGGGCCGTCTGCGCGGACTTCGAGGGCCGGCTGACCTGCGCCCGCTTCGCGGAGGTACGGGAGGAGCCGGTGCCCGCGCCGGTGCCCGGACGGTGGCGGGGCCCCGACCCGGGGGACTGGACCTCCTCCCTGGACCGCGCCGCGTACACGGCGGCCGTCCACCGGATCCGCGAGCACATCGCGGCCGGCGAGGTCTACCAGGCCAACCTCTGCCGGGTGCTCGGCGCGCCCGTGGCCCCCGACGCCGACGTGGACGCCCTGACCGCCCTGCTGGCCCGCGGCAACCCGGCGCCGTACGCGGGAACGATCCGGCTGCCGGAGCACGGAGTGGAGATCGCCACCGCCTCGCCCGAGCTGTTCCTGCGCCGGGACGGCCGTACGGTCGAGTCGGGGCCGATCAAGGGCACCGGACGCACCGAGGCGGATCTCCTGGAGAAGGACTACGCCGAGAACGTGATGATCGTGGACCTGGTCCGCAACGACATCGGGCGCGTCTGCGCGACCGGCAGCGTGACCGTCCCCGACCTGTGCGCCGTGGAGAAGCATCCGGGGCTCGTCCATCTCGTCTCCACCGTGCGCGGCGAGCTGCGCGAGGACGCCGGGTGGCCGGAGCTGCTGGCCGCGGCCTTCCCGCCCGGCTCGGTCACCGGCGCCCCCAAGTCGAGCGCCCTCAGGATCATCGAGGCGCTGGAGACGGCCCCCCGCGGCCCGTACTGCGGCGGCATCGGCTGGGTGGACGCCGACCGGGGCACCGCCGAGCTGGCCGTGGGCATACGCACCTTCTGGATCGACCGCGCCGAGGGCGTCCTGCGTTTCGGCACCGGCGCCGGCATCACCTGGGGGTCCGATCCCGAGGGGGAGTGGCGGGAGACCGAGCTGAAGGCGTCCCGGCTGCTCGCGGTGGCGTCGGGCGCCTACGAGGAGATCGAAGGAGCGTTCGCATGAGGATCTGGCTGGACGGCGGGCTGCGGGACCTGGAAGCCGCCCGGGTCTCCGTCCTCGACCACGGGCTGACCGTCGGTGACGGCGTCTTCGAGACCGTGAAGGCGGTCCTGGGCGAGCCGTTCGCGCTCACCCGGCACCTCGACCGGCTGTCCCGCTCGGCCCGCGTCCTCGGCCTGCCCGACCCGGACCACGACGAGGTGCGCCGCGCCTGCACGGCCGTGCTGGAGGCCAACCCGATGCCGCGGGGCCGGCTGCGGATCACCTACACCGGCGGACACGGCCCGCTCGGCGTCGGCCGCGGCGAGCACGGCCCGACCCTCGTGGTCGCCGTCGGCGAGACGACCCGCCGTCCCGACTCCACCGCGGTGATCACCGTCCCGTGGACCCGCAACGAACGCGGCGCCCTCACCGGCGTGAAGACCACCTCGTACGCCGAGAACGTCGTCGCGCTGGCCCGCGCCCACGAACAGGGAGCCTCCGAGGCGCTGTTCGGCAACACGGTCGGACAGCTCTGCGAGGGCACCGGGTCGAACGTCTTCGTCGTCCTGGACGGGGAGATCCACACCCCGCCGGTCGCCTCCGGCTGCCTGCCCGGCGTCACCCGGGCCCTGGTCGTCGAGTGGACCGGCGCCAAGGAGACCGACCTGCCGCTGGACGTCCTCCGGGACGCGGACGAGGTCTTTCTGACCTCCACCCTGCGGGACGTCCAGGCCGTGCACCGGGTCGACGACCGCCAACTACCCGGCACCCCGGGCCCGGTGACCGCCGAGGCCATGCGCGTCTTCGACGAGCGGTGCGGGCAGGACCTGGACCCCTGATCCGGGAAGCCGGCCGGCGGCCGCGCGGAAAAACGGGCTGACGGGGTGGTGCGCTGCGGGTAGAACACCTGTGATGACGACGACCCTGCGGCCGGCCGAGCCGCTTCAGCAGCATCCCGACGGGACCCGTTCGCGCCGCTACCAGGTGTGCGTCAACAGCCGGCCCGTCGGCGAGATCCACCTCGGCACCTCGCCGTCCCTGGGCGACTCCGTGGCCCGCGTCCTCGACCTGCGGATCGCCGAGCCCGACCGGCGGCGCGGCCGTGCCACGGTGGCCGCGCTGGCCGCCGAGGAGGTGGCGCGCGGCTGGGGCTGCCGCCAGATCGAGACCGTGGTACCCGCCCCGGCGGACATCGCCCTGCGGCTGTTCCGGACGCTCGGCTACACGCTGCGCAACCGCGGTATGGAGAAGCACCTCGGTGCCGTACCGCCCGGACTGCCGGCGGGCAGCGGCGCGCGGCCCATGACGGAGGCCGAGTACGAGGCGTGGTACGCCCACGAGACCGAGCATTACGCCCGGGACTGGATCGAGCGGGGCGTGCCCGAAGCGGCGGCCCGTGCCAAGGCCCGCAGCGACCACGAGACGCTCCTGCCGGACGGCCTCGCCTCCGACGGCATGGTCTTCAGCGTCCTGGAGCACGAGGGGACCCGGGTGGGCACGCTGTGGCTGGCCCTCCAGGACACCAAGGCGTTCGTGTTCGACGTGGAGACCGACAGGGCCCACCGCGGCCGGGGGCACGGCCGCACGCTGATGCTGCTGGCGGAACGCCAGACGATCGAGGCGGGCCGCCGGGTCCTCGGCCTCAACGTGTTCGGGGGCAACACCCCGGCCGAGCGGCTGTACGAGTCACTCGGCTACGAGACGACGGCCCACGCACTGTCCAAGCCCCTGCTGTAGACGTGTCCGTGCAGACGCGTCCCGCGTAGACGGGTTCCGTGCAGACGTGCCCCGTGCAGACGGGATCTGTCGTGTTCCGCGCAGACGGGAGGGCCGTCGTGTTCCGCGCAGACGTGTCCCGGTCCGATCCCGTGGCGCGGGATGTTCCGGGTCCGGGCCTGTGCTCGGGGGAGTGCTCGGGTCCGAGCCTGTGCCGGGGGACGTGTCCCGCGGGTCAGGCCTCTCGCTCGGCCAGCAGGCGGTCGGCGATCTCCTCGATCCGCTCGCGCAGCCCCTCCTGGCTCTTGCCGCCGTCGAGGCGCTCGCCGCCGATGACGTACGTGGGGGTGCCGGTCACGCCGATCGCCTTGCCCTCGGCCTGGTCGGCGTCGACGACGAGGATGTGCCGGCCGTCGATCAGCGCGGTGTCGAACTCCTCGGCGTCCAGACCGAGTTCCCGGGCCGTCTCGACCAGGAAGGGTTCCCCCGTACGGTTCAGCTCCTCCACCCGCTCCAGCACGGCCTCCACGTACGGCCAGCCCTTGCCCTGCTCCAACGCCTCCTCGGCGGCCTGGGCGGCGGCGAAGGCGTGCTGGTGCTTCTCCAGCGGGAAGTGCCGCAGCCGCAGCTCCAGCCGGTCGCCGTAGCGGGCGCGCAGGGCGCGGACGTCGTCGAGGGCGCTGCGGCAGTCGGGGCACTGCAGTTCGCACCAGAGGTCGAGGACGAGGGCATCGGTGCGTGCGGGGGAGGAGTCGCTCATGCCCACCAGTCTTCCAGGCCGGGCGCGGGCGACCCAACCGGGACGGTCGCGACCCAACCGTGACCGTCCCGGGCGAACCAGCGAACCAGCGAACCAGCGAACCAGCGACCGTGCGGGTCGGCGCCGGACCGGCACCGGCACGGGCACCGCAGGAGGAGACGACCCGGAGATCTCCCTGATGTCGGGCCGGAGCATGGCATCGCGGGGACCCGGCGGTGCACGATGGAAGCGACGAACCGAGCCCGCCGGGAGGACCGCATGATTGCCGAGACAGTGTGCTCCGCCGTGTCGGCGGCGGGCCTGGGTATCGCGGTGGTCACGGCCTACCGCAAGCGTTTCCTGTCGGCGGCCCGCATCGCGGCCTACTCCCTCGTGCCGGTCGGCCTGGTGATGACCGGGGTCGTCGGCTGGCTCACCGACACCGCCCTGAGCCCCACGGCCTGGGCGGGCTTCGGAGTGCTGGGCGCGGCCTGGCTGCTCTTCGCCGGTACGCGCGCGGTGGAGCGCCGGCGTGCGGGCGCCGGTGCCGGGCGCAGGACGACGGGACGGACGGAGCGGGAGGCGGTGGCGCCCGCGGCCCCGGCGCCGTCCCTGGGCGGAACGTCCCGTCCCGCGGCACGCCCGGCCGCCGCACGCCGGGGCGGCGCCTCGTCCTCCGGGGGTTCGGCGGAGGACTTCAGCGACATCGAGGCCATCCTGAAGAAGCACGGCATATGACAGTCACATGACTCGCTGAAACGACACAGTGGGTCCCGGGGTGTCCGGATTCGTTCACCAGCCGAACGAGACCTCACGGTATTCGGCGAACTCCCGCAAGATCCCTGTGCGCTGATCGCGGGCGGGGTGCCGGGTGCGTCATGATCTGCCGCAAGATGCTGGACACGACAGAGAGCGAGGCCGCGGCGCCGCCCAAGGACGAGCCGCGCGGGTGCCTCTTCGCCCTATCCCAGCCACCGCTGATGATCTTCCTTGCGGTGATCGGGTGTCTGCTGCTCATGGCTGCGCTGCACGACCTGCTGCTGCTGTGAGCCGTACACGTCCGTCCCGGCGCCACCCGCCGGGACCGACGTCGCATCGAGCGGGCGACGGGCCGACGACGCATCCGGCATCCCGCGGGCAGGCGACCGACCAGGTCGGCGGCGGACACGAGACCAAGAGGGCTTACGGCAGGCAGGAACGGCGGAGGAGGCTCGCGGCGGGCACGGAACGGCGGAGGCCGGCAGGCACGGGAGTCAGACCCCCTCACCACCCCGCACGCGCGTACGCCTCAGCCCGCCGCCTCTTTGCGCCGGGCCCGGTAGGCGGCGACATGCAGCCGGTTCCCGCAGGTGCGGCTGTCGCAGTAGCGGCGGGAGCGATTGCGGGAGAGGTCCACGAAGGCGCGCCGGCAGTCCGGTGCCTCGCAGCGCCGCAGCCGCTCCTGCTCCCCGGCCACCACGAAGAAGGCGAGCGCCATCCCGCAGTCGGCGGCCAGGTGGTCGGCCACGGAGGCGCCTGGCGCGAAGTAGTGCACATGCCAGTCGTAGCCGTCATGGTCCGTCAGTTGCGGGGTGGTACCCGCAGCGGCCACCAGCTCATTGATCATCATGGCGGCGGACCGGGCGTCCGGGGCCGCGAAGATCGCCGCGAACCGCCCCCTGACCCTGCGCACCGCCGAGAGGTCGAACTCCGACAGCACGCCGACATCGCTCATCTTGTGGTTTCGTACGAAATCCGTGAGAGCCGGGACATCGGGCAGTCCGTCGGCCGCCGCGTCGTCCTCCGGCGCGGAGTTCACCAGATCCACCACGGTGTCGAGGGCGCACCGGGTGTCGTGGGTGATCAGCACGTTTCGCTCCCTGGCCTGCCTGGGGTCGGGCGGGCGCCCGCCGATGCTGGCCGATGGTAGCGACAACCGCGCCGACCGCACCCACCCTTGCCCCAGCTCGCCCTGCCCCGCGGACCGGGCGTGGCCGGCCCCTCACGGAACGCAGCCGGGCGGCCACAGTCCGGCGCCGCCTCCGTGAACGCTCACGGTGACGGCGCCGGGCTGTGCCGCTTCCGGCTGTCTTGGCCCGAGCCGTCTCCCCGAGTGGACGGCGCCGGGCTGCTCCGAAGGGTCGCGACCGCGACCTAGCTCTCCGCCAGGATGTGCGAGAGCTCCTGATCCAGATCGAAGTGCCGGTGTTCCGTGCCGGGCGGCACGGCGGCGTCTGTTCGCTTCAGGAAGGACTCCAGGGCCCGCGCCGGGGCCTCGAGCAGCGCCTCCCCCTCCGGGGAACTGAGGGCGATGCACACGACGCCCTGGCCATGACTACGCGATGGCCAGACACGGACGTCGCCGGTGCCGGTGGGCCGATGAAGCCCCTCGGCGAGGAGGTCGCGGGCGAACACCCACTCGACGGTCTCCTCGGCTCCGGTGTGGAAGGTGGCGTGCACGGCGTAGGGGTCGGCCGTGTCGTACCGCAGGCCTGCGGGGACAGGCAGGGATGACTCGCTCGACACAACGAGGCGCAGGTGCAGCTCGCAGCTGACCGTGGTGTTCATAAGCGCCAGGGCCTTTCGCTCAGTGTGCGCTCGGGGATTCGCACGTCGGCGAAATCGACATGCCACCTACGGTGCCGTTGTAAACCCCTCTGAGGGTTTTGCGTGTGTTTACGTAACTCTTCCGGCCGAGAACTCGTACCAGATCTACGACCATTCCGGTGACTGGATTCACTCGGGTAGGGTTTGTCTGTATGAATACGGGGAGTGACGAACCGGGCGAGGTCGCCGTGGCAGCGGACAAGGCGAGGGCGGACCGGCCGGAGGCCGGGCAGGGAGCCGAGCAGGGGCTCGGCTCACGGGCGCCGGAATTCATCAAGGCCCGCCGGTACCTGCATCTGAGCTGGCAGGTCGGGGTCTTCGTGGTCGGCCTCGCGGTGGTCGCCGCGGGCATCGTCATGCTGCCGTTGCCCGGGCCCGGCTGGGTGGTGATCTTCGGCGGCATGGCGATCTGGGCGACCGAGTTCGTCTGGGCCCAGCTCGTGCTCCGCTGGACCAAACGCAAGGTCACCGAGGCGGCCCAACGGGCTCTCGACCCCAGGGTGCGCCGCCGCAACATCACCCTGACCGCGATCGGGCTGGTGATCATCGGCGTGCTCGTCGGGATCTACCTGTGGAAGTTCGGCGTCGTCATGCCCTGGAAGATCAAGGACCAGTGAGGCCGGCGCGGGGCCGGGCGGTGTCCGCCGCCCCGCCTCTGGTCGGAGGCACCCCCTGACATGGGGTAATGTTCTTCCTGCGCCCGGGCGATTAGCTCAGTGGGAGAGCGCTTCGTTCACACCGAAGAGGTCACTGGTTCGAACCCAGTATCGCCCACCCGGACCGACGGCCCACCTGCGACAAGCAGGTGGGCCGTCGGCGTATGCGCACCCCTCCGGCAGCGGAGGGTGAGCGGCTGTCGGTGATCGTCCGGGTGTCGCGACGGCACGCTCCACGTAACCGGCCAGCCCCCGGCCACCGCCCGGCCGACAACCCTGGCGGCACTCCTGGCGACAGCCCTGCCGAAAACCCTCGTCTCCGCCGGCGGCCCGGAGAGACACCCGGACGCGTCCCCATCACCCGGACGCCTCCCCCCGTCGCCCGAGCGCATCTCCCCCTCGGCCGGGCGTGTGCGTCCCCATCACCCGGACCCTCGATCCCGCGTTCGACCCGTCGTACGCGCTCCCTCCCACCTGCGGCGATCGACGGCGGCAGCTCCGCCGCCCCCGGGGCCGGCGAGAAAATCCTGCCCGAATCATTGACGCACCCGGGGTCCTTCCGCACCTTGTGCCAGCAAGCGCTTACTTGAAACGATTCACTTCCGGTCACTGTGGGAACCAGCAATCCTGGTAGGCGGACGATCCTGAAGGCGGCCGGAGCCTCGGCGGCCACGCTCGGGCTCGCCGCGACGACCGGAGCGGAAGCGGGAGCGGTTCGGGGGGCGGGCCGATGACGATCCGTGACGCCTTGTGGGGTGCCGGGAGCGGGCCAAGAAGATCAACCAGGCCATCGCGAGGAGAAGCGCCCGAAGATCAAGGTCAAGACCGACTTCCAGGCGTATCAATCGTTCTGGGAGAAGAAGTTCCAGACGCAGGCCGCCGGCGGGAATCCGCCGGACGTTTTCCAAAACGCCGTCACTTTCCTTCGGAAGTACGACAAGCGAGGAATTCTGCTCGACCTCACGCCTCAGGTGCGGGCCGGAAATCTGAGCCTGGATCACTTCCGCGCGGGCGTCACGAAGGTCGGCGAGGTCGACGGCGAGCAGGTCGGAATTCCCGTCGGCTCCAACACCATGGCGCTCGTCACCGACAAGAAGGCCTTCTGTAAGGCGGGCGTCGAACCGCGGCCCGGCTGGACCTGGGACGAGTACGTCAAGGCCCTGAAGACCGTCCACGACAAGATCAAGATCGCGGGGGCACCGGCTTCTTCGCGATCATGTACCTGTACGACCTCTACCTGAGGCAGAAGGCAAGGCGTTCTTCACCGAGGACGGACTCGGCTTCGACAAAGCCGATCTGACGGAGTGGTGGACCGACGGCCACCACCGGATCATTCACCGTCCGCTATGCGGCGGAGGGCCACAGCGAGTACGGCCTCGCCCCCAAACTCACCGGCCAGTACCTCGCCTCCCTGATGTGTCCACCAACGACACCGCCCTCTACGGGCTCGCCGCCATCGAGAACCCGGCCCTGCTCGGCGACAGGATGCCGGCCTGACCCGGAACCGGGGGAGCGCCGTCGCACGGGCGGCGGCGCTCGCACCCCGAGTGTGCCCCGGCTCGCGGCCCGGGGCATGAGTACCCGTACTCAGATACACGCGCCCTGCCGGGGCACACTCGGTCCATGGACCGCAACCACTACCGCTTCCGCAGCCTGTGGTCCCTGCCCGCCCCGCCGGCCGCCGTCTACGCGGTACTGGAGCGGGCCGAGGACTACCCCCGGTGGTGGCCGCAGGTGCGGACGGTGACCCGGCTGGACGACTCCACCGGCATCCTCACCGTTCGGTCCCTGCTGCCGTACACGCTCACGTCCACCGTCCGGCAGACCCGCCGGGACCCGGCCGCCGGCATCCTGGAGGTCACGCTCCGAGGTGACCTCGACGGCTGGGCCCGCTGGACGGTCACCGCCGGCGGCCCCGGCACACTCGCCCGGTACGACCAGGAGGTCCGCGTACGCAAGCCGCTGCTCAGGCTGCTCGCCGTACCGGGACGGCCCCTCTTCCGCCTCAACCACCGCCTGATGATGCGGGCCGGGCGGCGCGGACTGCTGCGCCGCCTGGAAGCGGTTTGAAGGAACGGCGCCCGGACCTGTATTGTTCAGTGCGTTCCCGGGCGATTAGCTCAGTGGGAGAGCGCTTCGTTCACACCGAAGAGGTCACTGGTTCGAACCCAGTATCGCCCACGTTCGGGAGAGCGACGTGTGTCCGCCGAAAACGCGGACCACGTCGCTCTTTTCGTTTCCCGCGCGCCCACGCCACGGGCCATCCGGGCCCCGCCCCCGTCCTCGGTGATGCCGCGGCCGGGTGGCGCGAGGCTCACGCCGCCGCCGGCAGCTCCGGCCTGAGCGGCCACTCCGTACTGACGACCTCCTCCGAGCCGCTGCGCGCGAACCAGGCCTGGAGCCCCCGTGCCTGTGCCGCGTGCCAGTTCGCCTGCAGCGTGTGCAGCTCGGCGGGGGACAACCGCTCCAGCCGGGTGGCGAAGCGGCGGCCCAGCGCCCGTACGACATCCAGCGCGGCCAGCGCGTCCTCCGCCGCGTCGTGCGCGCCCTGCAAGGCCACGCCGTAGTGCGCGCACAGATCGGTCAGCGTGCGACGGCCCTTGCGGTACCGGTCCAGATGCTTGTCCAGGACCCGCGGGTCCAGCACCCTGAGCGGCGCCGACTCGAACCAGCGGTCCAGCGAGGACGCCCGGTGCCGGCGCAACTCCCGGTCCAGCAGCGTCAGATCGAACGGCGCGTTCATCACCACCAGGGGGCGGCCCAGCGTCGCGTGCTCCGCCAGCTGCTCCGCTATCTCGTACATCACCGGAGCGGGCCAGCGCCCGTTGTGCTGGAGGTGCTCCTCCGTCAGTCCGTGCACCGCCGTCGCCGCCTCCGGCACCGGAATCCCCGGGTTCACCAGCCAGCGGATCACCCGGGGGCGGGTCCCCGGCGCATCCTGGACCACGACGGCGGCCGACACGATCCGGTCGGTCTCGACGTCCACGCCCGTCGTCTCCGTGTCGAAGGCCGCCAGCGGCCCCTCGTACCAGGTCGTCATCTGCACCCAACTCCTCTTTCACCCATGGCAGGTGACGTGCCGTCTTCTGCCTGTTTGGTGATACCCGGGCCGTTTGCGCCGTACGCCGGGAGGAGACAACAGGAGTACGGGTCTTTGCAGTTCAGCGGCCCGCAGCGGGGAAAATCCTGGTTCGGAAGGCTGTTGGTCATGGCCATTGCGCAGCCCGAGCGGGGCGGGCTGCTGCCCGATCGCCCGGGCACCCTTCGCGGCACGCTCGCCACCACCGCCTGCATGGAGACACTGCAGGTCGGCTATCTGCACGCGGTCGCCGCCGCGGCCGGCTGCTCGCTGTCCCAGCCCTTCCCGGACAACGGCATCGACTGGCACGTCAGCCACAGCGCGCCCGGACACACCGTCGACGACGAAGTCACCATCAAGGTCCAGCTGAAGGCCACCTACCAGGTCGCGCCCGACCCTCCGGGGCGCTCCTTCGCCTTCACCCTCGACAACGAGCACCTGCGCAAACTCGCCCGCACCCCCGTCTCGGTGCACAAGATCCTCGTCGTCATGCTCGTGCCGCGCTCGCAGGACGACTGGCTGCGCGCCGGCCACGACCGGCTCGACCTCAGGCACTGCTGTTACTGGGTCAACCTCGCCGGCCACGCCGTCACCGGCCGGCACCGGACCACCGTGCGGATACCGACCTCGCGCATCTTCGACGACCGGGCCCTCTGCGAGATCATGACGCGGGTCGGGACGGGAGGCAGGCCATGAGAAACCGTCCCCACGACGAGCCGGCACGGCAGGTCCGGCCGCACCCCGACGACCTGCCCTGGAACCGGCCCCCGCAGCCCGCCGACGTCGACCCCGCCGTGCTCGGCGCCCTGCTGCACCGGCACGGCTGGCAGCGGCGCGGCGGCGCGCCCGGCCGCTACGGCCGCTGGTCCCCGCCCGGGCCGGGCGGCGGCGGAACCAGCCTGCTCGTCCCCGAGAGCCGCGCGTTCCCCGACAGCGACGACCTGCTCGGCGAGGCACTGGACGCCCTCGCCCGCAGCCACAGCCCCTCCGCGCGCGAGGTGCTGATCTCCCTCGCCGTGCCCAGCGACGAGATCCGCTGGTGGCGCGACACCCCGGACGGACCCGCCGGCGCCGCCCCCTGGGCCGCCGACGACCGCCTGCGCGGCGCCGCCCGGCAGATGCTGCTCGCCGCCGCGCTCGCCACCCGCGCGCGTGCCGGCTACCACGGCGCCCGCCACCGCCGCCCCGCCGCCGCCCTGCTGGAGAACGTCCTCCTCGGCCCCGCCGCCGGGAGCCGCACCCTCACCGCCTTCGTGCCCGTCCCCGCCGCCCGCCCCCTCGCCGTCCGCCTCCACCAGGCCCTGCACGCCGCCCGCGAGGCCATCGACTACCGGCGGGCCACCGGCGGCATGGACGCCTTCGACGGCGCCGTCGCGGCCGGCGTCAGCCGTGAGCTGACCGAGGCGCTCGGCGCGCTCGTCCGGGGCACCGAGGGGGCCCGTGTCGCCGTCGCCTGGGCCCCCGGCGCCGGTGTCCCCGAAGGTTGTGCCTCCTCCGCCGAACCCGTCGAGTTCTCGCCCGGCGACCTGCCCGTGCTGCGCGAGGCCGCCGCCCGCTACCTGCGCGAGGAACCCTCCGTCCCGGTCCGCGTCACCGGCGCCGTCGTCCGCATGCGCCGCTCCGGCCCCGCCGGCGAGGGCACCGTACGCCTGCGCGTCCTCGCCGGCGCCGAGGTCCCGCACCTCCGCGTCACCCTGGACGAGGAGGACTACCGCATCGCCGGTCACGCCCACCTCGTCGGCCTCCCCGTCCGGGTGCACGGCCGGCTGGAGCGCCGGGGCGGCTTCCGCCGGCTCACCGGCGCCTCCGGAGTCGTGCCCGTGCAGGTGGACGACGCCGAGCGGGACCGGCTGATGAAGTCCCTCCAGGAGAACCTCGACTTCTTCGAGGAGGCCTGCGGGGACGGCGACCCGGGAGCGTACGGGGACGAGGACCGAGGGTGACCGTTTCGCGGTCGGTGCCGTCGGGTCGGTACGATCGCCTGTGCGCGCGCTCCTGGTATGGCGCCGCACCCCACCTTCAGTCAGGAGAGACCGGTGTCAGACGTCCGTGTGATCATCCAACGCGATTCCGAGCGGGAAGAACGCGTGGTGACGACGGGCACTACGGCCGCCGACCTCTTCGCGGGCGAGCGCTCGATCATCGCCGCGCGCGTGGGCGGCGAGCTGAAGGACCTCGCGTACGCACTGTCCGACGGCGACGAGGTCGAGGGTGTCGAGATCGCGTCCGAGGACGGCCTGAACATCCTGCGCCACTCCACCGCGCACGTCATGGCGCAGGCCGTGCAGGAGCTGTTCCCCGAGGCCAAGCTGGGCATCGGCCCGCCCGTCAAGGACGGCTTCTACTACGACTTCGACGTCGAGAAGCCGTTCACGCCCGAGGATCTCAAGGCCATCGAGAAGAAGATGCAGGAGATCCAGAAGCGCGGGCAGAAGTTCGCCCGTCGCGTGGTGACCGACGAGGCCGCCCGCGAGGAGCTGGCGAACGAGCCGTACAAGCTGGAGCTGATCGGCATCAAGGGCTCCGCCTCCCACGACGACGGCGCGGACGTCGAGGTCGGTGCCGGCGAGCTGACGATCTACGACAACCTGGACGCCAAGACCGGCGAGCTGTGCTGGAAGGACCTCTGCCGCGGTCCCCACCTGCCCTCGACCCGGCTCATCCCGGCGTTCAAGCTGATGCGCAACGCCGCCGCCTACTGGCGCGGCAGCGAGAAGAACCCGATGCTCCAGCGCATCTACGGCACCGCCTGGCCGTCCAAGGACGAGCTGAAGGCGTACCTGGACTTCCTCGCCGAGGCCGAGAAGCGCGACCACCGCAAGCTCGGCAGCGAGCTGGACCTCTTCTCGATCCCCGAGCAGATCGGCTCCGGCCTCGCCGTCTTCCACCCCAAGGGCGGCATCGTCCGCCGCGTGATGGAGGACTACTCGCGCCGCCGCCACGAGGAAGAGGGCTACGAGTTCGTCTACACCCCGCACGCCACGAAGGGGAAGCTCTTCGAGACGTCCGGGCACCTGGACTGGTACGCCGAGGGCATGTACCCCCCCATGCAGCTCGACGAGGGCGTGGACTACTACCTCAAGCCCATGAACTGCCCGATGCACAACCTGATCTTCGACGCGCGCGGCCGGTCGTACCGTGAACTGCCCCTGCGCCTTTTCGAGTTCGGGACCGTGTACCGGTACGAGAAGTCGGGCGTCGTGCACGGTCTGACCCGGGCCCGCGGCTTCACCCAGGACGACGCGCACATCTACTGCACCCGTGAGCAGATGTCCGACGAACTGGACCGGACGCTCACCTTCGTCCTCGGCCTGCTGCGGGACTACGGCCTGACCGACTTCTACCTGGAGCTGTCCACCAAGGACCCGGAGAAGTTCGTCGGCTCCGACGAGGTCTGGGAGGAGGCGACCGAGACGCTGCGCCAGGTCGCCGAGAAGCAGGGGCTGCCCCTCGTTCCCGACCCGGGCGGCGCCGCCTTCTACGGCCCGAAGATCTCCGTCCAGGCCAAGGACGCGATCGGCCGGACCTGGCAGATGTCGACGATCCAGCTCGACTTCAACCTGCCGGAGCGCTTCAACCTGGAGTACACCGGCCCGGACGGCTCCAAGCAGCGCCCGGTCATGATCCACCGCGCGCTGTTCGGCTCCATCGAGCGGTTCTTCGCCGTCCTCCTGGAGCACTACGCGGGCGCCTTCCCGGCGTGGCTGGCCCCGGTCCAGGCGATCGGCATCCCGATCGGGGACGCGCACGTGGAGTACCTGGAGAAGTTCGCGGCCGCGGCCAAGAAGAAGGGCCTGCGCGTCGAGGTGGACTCCTCCTCGGACCGCATGCAGAAGAAGATCAGGAACGCGCAGAAGCAGAAGGTGCCGTTCATGGTCATCGCCGGCGACGAGGACATGTCGAACGGCTCGGTGTCCTTCCGCTACCGCGACGGCTCGCAGGAGAACGGCATCCCGTTCGACGCGGCCATCGCGAAGATCGCGCAGGTCGTGGAGGAGCGGACCCAGGTCTGAGCCGCACGAGCCCGAAGGGCCCCCGGGAATCAGCTTCCCGGGGGCCCTTCCTCGTCCACGCCCCGGGCGAACCGCTGCACCAGCAGGGAGGAGAACGAGCCGGTGATCGCGCCGAGCAGGGCGAGACCGCAGGCCATCAGCCCCACCGCGACGACCCGGCCCCGGGCTGTCACCGGGACCACGTCGCCGTAGCCGACCGTCGACAGCGTCGAGCAGGTCCACCAGACCGAGTCGCCGAACGTCCGGATCGTGGCATGGGGCGCGGCACGCTCCGCCTGGTACACCGCGAGGGCACCGGCGAAGCCCAGCAGCGCCGTGGACACGCTGGCGTAGAACATCACGCGCGCGTGCAGCGTGAGGCGGACGCCGCCGCGCCGCCGCTGGACCACGTCGTACAGCCGCACGATGCGCACCGGCCACAGCAACGGCAGCAGCATGACCAGCGTGTCCAGCCAGTGGCTGGTCACGAAGCCGAGCCCCCGGCCGCTCAGCCGCCAATGCACCGCGTAGTCGACGATGAACACCGTCCAGGCGGCCCCGATGACCGCACGCAGGACGTCGTCCAGGGCCGAAGGCACGCCCTGCGCCAGCACATGCGCCGCGTAGCCGCCGAGATAGACCAGCGACGCGATGCCGAGCGGCAGCGCGGCACGCCCCTCCCAGCGGTTCCAGCGCTGCATACGGATGTCGTCGTCCACCGGCCAAGCTTGGCCGGAGGATACCGGGAGACCGCCCCGGCGACACGCCGGGAACCGGCGAAGCCATATGCTGCCTAGCATGACGAGTGAGCCGGAGCAGCAGATCGGAGTGGGGACTCAGGACGCCTTCCAGCGCCTGTGGACGCCTCACCGGATGGCCTACATCCAGGGCGAGAACAAGCCGACCGGCCCCGGGGCCGAAGACGGCTGCCCCTTCTGCTCGATCCCGGCCAAGTCGGACGAGGACGGGCTGATCGTCCGGCGCGGTGAGCACGTCTACGCCGTCCTCAATCTGTACCCGTACAACGGCGGCCACCTGATGACCGTGCCGTACCGGCACGTGGCGGACTACACCGACCTGACGGGGCCGGAGACGGCCGAGCTGGCGGAGCTGACCAAGCAGGCGATGACGGCCCTGCGGACCGCGTCCGGCGCGCACGGCTTCAACATCGGCATGAACCAGGGCGGGGTCGCGGGCGCCGGCATCGCCGCGCACCTGCACCAGCACATCGTGCCGCGCTGGGGCGGCGACACGAACTTCATGCCGGTCGTGGGACACACCAGGGTGCTGCCGCAGCTGCTGGCCGACACCAGGAAGATGCTGGCGGACGCCTGGCCGGCATCGGCGTGAGCGGCCCGGCCGGGGGCGGTGGCCCCCGGCGACCGCGACGGTCCCCGCATCCGGACCGTCCGGGACTCACGCGTCGTAGAGGTCGGCCTTCCGCGGTGTCGGGTCCTGGACGTTGCCGCTGAGGAACGCCGAGCGGGCACCGAACTTCTCCGTGGCCACGCCGTTCTCCTCCAGGACCTTGATCGCTGCCGAGTGCACCACGCGCAGCACCGGCGTGGCCGCGCGCAGCGCGTCGTCGGCCATGAAGCGGTGCCGCCACGGCTGGTCGGCCCAGGCGTGCCGCAGACCGAACGGCTCCGGCAGGCCGAGCGAGCCGCCCAGCCAGTTCAGCAGCGGCGGGTACCAGGTCAGCGGGGCGCGCACGGCGAGTCGTACCACCTCGTCGGTGGGGACGAGCGGTAGCTTGACCGTGCGGGTCTCCCAGGGCTTCAGGGACTTGGAGACCTCCTTGGTCGGCGCCTCCGGCTTGCCGGTGAACAGCGAGTTCACGGGTCCCAGCGCGTGTCCCGTGACCTCGATGCGCAGGGTCTCGTGCAGCACGGTGACCGTGATCAGCATGGTGATGACCAGCTGGCCGTCCCACAGGGTCCACTGCACGCCCAGGTAGTGCCGGTCGCCGCTGCCGAACTGCTGCTTGTTGCAGATCTCCTGTATGGCGTGCGGCTTGACCTGGAAGGCCTCGACGTCGGTGCCCTCCGGCCGGGACACCGCCGTGGCCTTCTCGCCGATCGGGGTGACGATCCAGTGCCGTACCGACGGCTTGGGGAAGCCACCGGTGTTGAGCGGGCCGCGCTCCAGGAGGGCCAGCTGGTCGTGGATGGCGCGTATGACGTCCCAGCTGCGGAAGGGGTGGATCTCCCGGCCGGCGTCCGCGGGCACCAGGTCCTCGGCGAGCTGCCAGGCGCCCCAGCGGGTGCCCATGCCGAGTATGCCCTTGGGGCCGGCGTAGAAGACGGAGTTGGACTGCTGCTCGGCGGTGAGCCGGGCCAGCGACTGGCGCAGCTCCTCGGCGGCGGTCTGGCCGGGACCGCGCGGCACGGCTTCCGGGACCTTGGCGCCGACGCTGGTGCCGGAGAGCAGGCCGTCCCAGCGGGCCCGCAGGTCCCTGGCGGTGCGCTCGCAGACCTGCTTGGCCCAGAACCAGCCGAGCACGGGGACCACGACCGCCGCGCGGGCGTACCACGCCCAGAAGCCGGTGAACGGCATCTTGATCAGGAACAGCGCGGCGAGCACGCCGACGCCCAGGAGCAGCGCGGTGGCCAGTGTCCCGGCCCGCTTGTCGTCGCGCTTGGCGACGAAGGTGCGCAGCTGGAAGACGAGCAGCCAGACGAGCATCCCGGGCAGGAACAGCAGACCGCAGACGACCGTGATGGCGGTCAGGTGGTTGTCGCGCTCCCGGCGGATGTTGTTGGCGGCCAGGGCGTGCTCCACCACGAACTGCGGTTCGGAGCCGAAGGACTGGATGAGCGGCTTGCGGCCGGGGGCGAGCAGCCGGTCGACGAGGGCCCGCGAGAACGCCTCGCCGAGATTGGGCCGCAACAGCTTGATCCGGCCGGCCTTGACGGTCGACTGGTGCCATTCGTTGTCGGCCTTCTTGATGTCCTCGAGCGGGCTGTCCCGGTACGCCGCGGAGGCCAGTGCGGAGGTCGCCGCCTGCCCCTCGTCGCCCGAGACGGGTACCTGGGGCCCGTCCCACTCCGTTCCAAACGACATTCCCGCCCCCATCGCCGCCGGTGCCGTTCCTGCGGCCTTCCCGACTTCCCTGCTCCGCACACCTGTTGGACCCGTCGTCGTGCGGATACCGGACGAGCGCCGGACGGTCGCGGCACGACGTGATCAGGTGATCAGCGTATCCGCCGCCACCGACAACGCGTGGGCGGACGGCCGAAGCCGCCCGCCCGTGCGCCGGCGTACTACCCCTCGTCGCCGCCCTGTTCGCGGATCCGCTCGGCGATCTGCGGCGGCATCGGCTCGTGCCGGGCGTAGCGCCGGTCGAAGCGGGCCGTGCCGTGGGACAGCGAGCGCAGGTCGACGGCGTACCGGCCGATCTCGAACTCGGGCACGTCGGCGCGGATCAACGTCCGTCCGGTGCCGACCTGTTCGGTGCCGAGCAGCCGGCCCCGGCGGCTGGAGAGGTCGCTCATCACGGCGCCCACGTAGTCGTCGCCGACGAGTACGGTCACCTCGGCCACCGGCTCCAGCAGATGGATCTTCGTGTCCGCCGCGGCCTCGCGCAGGGCGAGCGCGCCCGCCGTCTGGAAGGCGGCGTCGGAGGAGTCCACCGAGTGCGCCTTGCCGTCCAGCAGCGTGATCCGCACGTCCACCAGGGGATAGCCGGCGGCGACCCCCTTCGCGGCCTGGGCCCGTACGCCCTTCTCCACGGACGGGATGAACTGCCGGGGCACCGCGCCGCCGACCACCTTGTCCACGAACTCGATGCCCGAGCCGCCCGGCAGCGGCTCCACCTCGATCTCGCAGATGGCGTACTGGCCGTGGCCGCCGGACTGCTTGACGTGCCGGCCGCGTCCGGTCGCCCGGTGCGCGAACGTCTCCCGGAGGGAGACCTTGTGCGGGACGACGTCGACCTGGACGCCGTAACGGCTGCGCAGCCGTTCCAGGGCGACGTCGGCGTGCGCCTCGCCCAGGCACCACAGGACCACCTGGTGGGTGTCCTGGTTCTGCTCCAGGCGCATCGTCGGGTCCTCGGCGACCAGCCGGGCCAGGCCCTGCGAGAGCTTGTCCTCGTCCGCCTTGCTGTGCGCGTGGATGGCGAGCGGCAGCAGCGGGTCGGGCATCTGCCAGGGCTCCATCAGGAGCGGGTCGTCCTTGGCGGACAGCGTGTCGCCGGTCTCGGCACGGCTCAGCTTGGCCACGGAGACCAGGTCGCCGGCGACGGCGTGGGTCACCGGCCGCTGCTGCTTGCCGAAGGGCATGGACAGGGCGCCGATCTTCTCGTCGACGTCGTGGTCCTCGTGCCCGCGGTCGGCGAGGCCGTGCCCGGAGACGTGCACCGTCCGGTCCGGGCGGAGAGTGCCGGAGAAGACACGGACCAGGGAGATCCGGCCGACGTAGGGGTCGGAGGAGGTCTTGACGACCTCGGCGACCAGCGGGCCGTCCGTGTCGCACGGCTTCAGCTCGCGCCGCTTGCCGTCGATCGTGGTGACCCCGGGCAGCGGGTGCTCGAACGGGGTGGGGAAGCCGCCGGTGACCAGCTCCAGCAGCTCCACCGTGCCGAGTCCCTGCCGGGCGCCCTCGGCGGCGGGGGCGGCGGCCAGCACGGGGAAGAACGAACCGCGCGCCACGGCCCGCTCCAGATCCTCGACGAGCGTCCCGACGTCGACCGGCTCCCCGCCCAGGTAGCGGTCCATGAGGGTCTCGTCCTCGCTCTCGGCGATGATCCCCTCGATGAGCCGGTTGCGGGCCGCCTCGATGTCCGGCAGCTGGTCCTCGCCGGGCTCGGACTCCTTGCGCTCCCCGGTCGAGTAGTCGAACAGCTTCTGCGACAGCAGCCCGATCAGGCCGGTCACGGGGGCGTGCCCGTCGGGGCCCTCGGGCCCGCGCAGCGGCAGGTAGAGGGGCAGGACGGCGTCGGGGTCGTCGCCGCCGAAGGCCTCCGCGCAGATCCGGGTCATCTCCTCGAAGTCGGCGCGCGCGGCCTCCAGGTGCGTGATCACGATCGCGCGGGGCATGCCGACGGCCGCGCACTCCTCCCACACCATCCGGGTCGAGCCGTCCACACCGTCCGAGGCCGAGACGACGAAGAGGGCCGCGTCCGCGGCCCGCAGACCGGCCCTCAGCTCACCGACGAAGTCGGCGTACCCGGGGGTGTCCAGGAGGTTGATCTTGATGCCGCCCCACTCGACCGGCGCCAGGGAGAGCTGTACGGAGCGCTGCTGCCGGTGCTCGATGTCGTCGTAGTCGGAGACGGTGCCGCCGTCCTCGACACGGCCCGCCCGGTTCACCGCCCCCGCGGTCAGCGCCAGGGCCTCCACGAGGGTGGTCTTTCCCGAGCCGGAGTGGCCGACCAGCACCACGTTCCGTACGGACGCGGGTCGGTCGGCCGTCAGAGCCCTGCCGGCGGCCCCAGGGTGGTGTGTCTGTGCCTTGTCGCCCATGATCCTGCCTCCCGTGCACGGTGAGGTCACTGTGGGCGCGGACACGCGCAAGCCGCGTGCTGCGGCGGCTCCGGCGACGCCCGCGGTTATTCGAGCTTTCCACTCCCGTCATGCCGCGTCCATACGAAGGACCACGAACGGTACGGAGGGGGCACCGTTCGCCTCTCGCGCCCCGCGGGTGCCGTGGCCCCGGCCGGTTCCCGGCGCGGCTGCGGGTGCCCGCCCGTCACGCACCCGCGCGCGTGGCTACGATGGGCCAGCCGGCGGCCATCAGGGCCGCGGCGTCACCGACCGTCGGGAAGGCCATGCTGAACAAGTACGCGCGTGCATTTTTCACGCGTGTCCTCACACCGTTCGCCGCGTTTCTCATCCGCCGGGGCGTGAGCCCCGACACGGTCACGCTCATCGGCACGGCCGGTGTGGTCGCGGGCGCGCTGGTCTTCTACCCCAGGGGTGAGTTCTTCTGGGGCACGGTCGTGATCACCCTGTTCGTCTTCTCCGACCTGGTCGACGGCAACATGGCCCGCCAGCTGGGGCGCTCCAGCCGCTGGGGCGCCTTCCTGGACTCCACCCTGGACCGTGTCGCCGACGGCGCGATCTTCGGCGGCTTCGCCCTGTGGTACGCCGGGAACGGCGACGACAACGTGCTGTGCGCCGTCTCGATCTTCTGCCTGGCCAGCGGCCAGGTGGTGTCGTACACCAAGGCGCGCGGCGAGTCGATCGGGCTGCCGGTCGCCGTCAACGGGCTCGTCGAGCGTGCCGAGCGACTGGTGATCTCGCTGGTCGCGGCCGGTTTCGCGGGTCTGCACAAGTTCGGTGTGCCGGGCATCCAGTGGCTGCTGCCGATCGCGCTGTGGATCGTCGCCGCGGGCAGCCTCGTCACGCTGATCCAGCGGGTCGTCACCGTCCGCCGCGAGTCCGCGGAGGCCGAGGCGGCAGCGGACCGGGAGAACTCGGCCCAGGGGACCGAGGCGGCGCAGTGAGCGCGGCGGAGCGGCTGACCGACGGGCTGTACGGCCTCGGCTGGAGCACGGTCAAGAAGCTTCCCGAGCCCGTCGCCGCGCGCCTCGGCCGGACCATCGCCGACTTCGTCTGGAAGCGGCGCGGCAAGGGCGTCCTGCGGCTGGAGGCCAACTACGCGCGCGTGGTGCCCGGCGCCACTCCGGAACGGCTCGCCGAGCTGTCCCGCGCGGGCATGCGCTCGTACCTGCGCTACTGGATGGAGTCCTTCCGGCTCCCGGCCTGGAGCGCCGAGCGCGTGAGGACCGGCTTCGACCCCAAGGACATCCACCATCTGACCGACGGGCTCGCCTCCGGCCGGGGCGTGATCCTCGCCCTGCCCCACCTGGCCAACTGGGACCTGGCCGGCGCCTGGGTCACCACCGAGCTGCAGACGCCGTTCACGACGGTCGCCGAGCGCCTGAAGCCCGAGACGCTCTACGACCGGTTCGTCGCCTATCGGGAGGGCCTCGGCATGGAGGTGCTGCCGCACAGCGGCGGCTCCGCCTTCGGCACCCTGGCCCGCAGACTGCGCGACGGCGGTCTGGTCTGCCTGGTCGCCGACCGCGACCTGTCCGCCTCCGGGGTCGAGGTCGACTTCTTCGGGGAGACGGCCCGCATGCCGGCCGGTCCCGCCCTGCTCGCCCAGCAGACCGGTGCCCTGCTGCTGCCCGTCACCCTCTGGTACGACGAGTCGCCGGTCCTCCAGGGGCAGGTGCATCCGCCGGTGCAGGTACCCGAGTCGGGTACCCGGGCGGAGAAGACATCGGTCATGACCCAGGCCCTGGCCGACGCCTTCGCCGGCGGGATCGCCGAGCACCCGGAGGACTGGCACATGCTCCAGCGGCTGTGGCTCGCCGACCTCGACCCCGCGAAGGGACCCTCGTGAGAATCGGGATCGTCTGCCCGTACTCCTGGGACGTGCCCGGCGGCGTCCAGTTCCACATCCGCGACCTCGCCGAGTACTTCGTCCGGCTCGGCCACGAGGTCTCCGTCCTCGCCCCGGCCGACGACGACACCCCGCTGCCGCCGTACGTCGTCTCGGCGGGCCGCGCCGTCCCGGTGCCGTACAACGGCTCGGTCGCCCGGCTGAACTTCGGCTTCCTGTCGGCCGCGCGGGTACGCCGCTGGCTGCACGAGGGCGCCTTCGACGTGGTGCACATCCACGAGCCGACCTCGCCCTCGCTGGGCCTGCTGACCTGCTGGGCGGCGCAGGGCCCCATCGTCGCGACCTTCCACACGTCCAACCCGCGTTCGCGCGCGATGATCGCCGCCTACGCGATCCTGCAGGCCGCCCTGGAGAAGATCAGCGCGCGGATCGCGGTCAGCGAGTACGCCCGCCGCACCCTGGTCGAGCACCTCGGCGGGGACGCGGTGGTCATCCCCAACGGCGTCGACGTGGACTTCTTCGCCGAGGCCGAGCCCAAGACCGAGTGGCAGGGCGAGACCATCGGTTTCATGGGCCGCATCGACGAGCCCCGCAAGGGCCTGCCCGTCCTGATGAAGGCACTGCCGAAGATACTGGCGGCCCGCCCGCAGGCCCGCCTGCTGGTCGCGGGCCGGGGCGACGAGGAGGCGGCCGTGGAGGACCTGCCGAAGGAGCTGCGCTCGCGCGTGGAGTTCCTCGGCATGATC
The DNA here is from genome assembly GCF_055600785.1 of Streptomyces sp. NPDC038200. Classification (NCBI taxonomy): domain Bacteria; kingdom Bacillati; phylum Actinomycetota; class Actinomycetes; order Kitasatosporales; family Streptomycetaceae; genus Streptomyces; species Streptomyces sp. NPDC038200. Next base: position 167,623 of record NZ_JBVJYH010000005.1, on the reverse strand, counting down.
AGCGACGAGGACAAGGCGCGCTTCCTGCGCAGCGTCGACCTGTACGTCGCGCCCAACACCGGCGGCGAGAGCTTCGGCATCATCCTGGTCGAGGCGATGTCGGCGGGCGCGCCGGTGCTCGCCTCCGACCTGGACGCCTTCGTGCAGGTCCTCGACCAGGGCGCGGCCGGTGAGGTGTTCGCCAACGAGGACGCCGACGCGCTGGCCGAGGCGGCCGTACGGCTGCTGGAGGACCCGGTACGCCGGGCCGAGCTGCGCGCACGCGGCAGCGCCCACGTCCGGCGGTTCGACTGGTCGACGGTCGGCGCGGACATCCTGTCGGTCTACGAGACGGTGACGGCCGGCGCGGCGGCGGTCGGCGCGGACGAACGGACGACGGGCCTGCGGGCCCGCTTCGGGCTGGCCCGGGACTGACGACGGGTCCGCGGGCCCGCTTCGGGCCGGCCCCGGACTGACGACGGGGGCCCGCCGGAGCAGCCGATAGCCTTCGGCCGTGACCGCAACCCTCATCTGGATCCTCGTCGCACTCCTCGCCGTCGGCGTGTACCTGAGCTGGACCGCCGGGCGGCTGGACCGGCTGCATGTGCGGATGGACGCCGCCCGGGCCGCGCTCGACGCCCAGCTGCTGCGGCGGGCCTCCGTGGCGCAGGAGCTGGCGACCTCGGGCGTACTGGACCCGGCCGCCTCGATCGTGCTGTACGAGGCCGCGCACGCGGCCCGGCAGGCCGAGGAGGAGCAGCGGGAGGTCGCCGAGAGCGAGCTGAGCCAGGCGCTGCGCGCGGTCTTCGCGGACCCGGCGCAGGTGGAGGCCGTACGCGAGGCCCCGGGCGGGGAGGCGGCGGCCCGTGAGCTGGCCGAGGCCGTCCGCAGGGTGCCGATGGCCCGCCGCTTCCACAACGACGCCGTGGGGGCCGCGCGCCGGCTGCGCGAGCACCGCAAGGTCCGCTGGTTCCGGCTGGCCGGCCACGCGCCCTTCCCGCTGGCCGTCGAGATGGACGACGAGCCGCCCGCCGCCCTGGTCGAGAGGGTCTCCTGAACCGCAGGCGCACCGGGGAGGGCCAAAAGGATCCACCGACTTGCCATTGGCCCTTGCTGTGGCCTGGTCCATTCACGTTTCCTCATCGGAGCAGAAACCCTCTTTCCCTTCAGTGAGGTCACCCGTGTCCACCATCGAGAACCAGGCTCCCGAGACCGGCACCGCCCGCGTGAAGCGCGGCATGGCCGAGCAGCTCAAGGGCGGCGTGATCATGGACGTCGTCACGCCGGAGCAGGCGAAGATCGCCGAGGACGCGGGCGCCGTCGCCGTCATGGCCCTGGAGCGGGTCCCGGCCGACATCCGCAAGGACGGCGGCGTGGCCCGCATGTCCGACCCGGACATGATCGAGGGCATCATCGACGCCGTCTCGATCCCGGTCATGGCCAAGTCCCGCATCGGCCACTTCGTCGAGGCCCAGGTGCTGCAGTCCCTCGGCGTCGACTACATCGACGAGTCCGAGGTCCTCACCCCGGCCGACGAGGTCAACCACTCCGACAAGTGGTCCTTCACCACCCCCTTCGTGTGTGGTGCCACCAACCTGGGCGAGGCCCTGCGCCGCATCGCCGAGGGCGCCGCGATGATCCGCTCCAAGGGCGAGGCCGGCACCGGCAACGTGGTCGAGGCCGTCCGCCACCTGCGCCAGATCAAGAACGAGATCGCCCGCCTGCGCGGCTTCGACAACCACGAGCTGTACGCCGCCGCCAAGGAGCTGCGCGCCCCGTACGAGCTGGTCAAGGAAGTCGCCGAGCTGGGCAAGCTCCCGGTCGTGCTGTTCTCCGCCGGTGGTGTGGCCACCCCGGCCGACGCCGCCCTGATGCGGCAGCTCGGCGCCGAGGGCGTCTTCGTCGGCTCCGGCATCTTCAAGTCCGGCGACCCGGCCAAGCGTGCCGCCGCCATCGTGAAGGCCACCACCTTCTACGACGACCCCAAGATCATCGCGGACGCGTCCCGCAACCTCGGCGAGGCCATGGTCGGCATCAACTGCGACACCCTCCCCGAGACCGAGCGCTACGCGAACCGCGGCTGGTAACCACCCGGGTACTGACTCCATGAACACTCCTGTCATAGGCGTCCTGGCTCTCCAGGGCGACGTACGGGAGCACCTCATCGCCCTGGCCGCGGCGGACGCCGTGGCCAGGCCGGTGCGGCGCCCCGAGGAACTCGCCGAGGTCGACGGCCTGGTGCTGCCCGGCGGCGAGTCCACCACCATCTCCAAGCTGGCCGTCCTGTTCGGCGTGATGGAGCCCCTCCGCGCGCGTGTCCGCGCGGGCATGCCCGTCTACGGCACCTGCGCGGGCCTGATCATGCTCGCCGACAAGATCCTCGACCCGCGCTCGGGTCAGGAGACCATCGGCGGCATCGACATGATCGTGCGCCGCAACGCCTTCGGACGGCAGAACGAGTCCTTCGAGGCCGCGGTCGACGTGAAGGGCGTCACGGGCGATCCTGTGGAGGGCGTTTTCATCCGCGCCCCGTGGGTGGAGTCCGTGGGCGCCGGGGCCGAGGTGCTCGCCGAGCACGAGGGCCACATCGTCGCGGTCCGCCAGGGCAACGCGCTCGCCACGTCGTTCCATCCGGAGCTGACCGGCGACCACCGAGTGCACTCCTTGTTCGTCGACATGGTGCGCGCCAACCGGACACCGGAGTCCTTGTAGGATCTCTGGAGTTCGTTGCAGAGATGGGTTACGCGAAGGAGACAGGCAGATGTCCGGCCACTCTAAATGGGCTACGACGAAGCACAAGAAGGCCGTGATCGACGCCAAGCGCGGCAAGCTCTTCGCGAAGCTGATCAAGAACATCGAGGTCGCGGCGCGGATGGGCGGCGTGGACCTCGACGGTAACCCGACGCTGTACGACGCCGTCCAGAAGGCCAAGAAGCAGTCGGTCCCGAACAAGAACATCGACTCGGCGATCAAGCGCGGCGGCGGCCTGGAGGCCGGCGGCGCGGACTACGAGACGATCATGTACGAGGGCTACGGCCCCAACGGTGTCGCGGTGCTCATCGAGTGCCTCACCGACAACCGCAACCGCGCCGCCTCCGACGTGCGCGTCGCCATGACCCGCAACGGCGGCAACATGGCGGACCCGGGCTCGGTGTCGTACATGTTCAGCCGCAAGGGCGTCGTCATCGTCCCCAAGGGCGAGCTGTCCGAGGACGACGTCCTCGGCGCCGTCCTGGACGCCGGTGCCGAGGAGGTCAACGACCTCGGCGAGACCTTCGAGGTCATCAGCGAGGCCACCGACCTGGTCGCGGTCCGCACCGCGCTCCAGGAGGCCGGCATCGACTACGACTCCGCCGACTCCAGCTTCGTCCCGTCCGTCCAGGTCGAACTGGACGAGGAGGGCGCGAAGAAGATCTTCAAGCTGATCGACGCGCTGGAGGACAGCGACGACGTGCAGAACGTCTTCGCCAACTTCGACGTGAGCGACGAGATCATGGAGAGGGTGGACGCGTAGCGCACGCGACCTGCTCCACGGGCCGACGGGACACACCCCGTCGGCCCGTCGCTTTGTAGGGCGTTGTCAGTGGCACCCGATAGCCTGCACGAACAGGCGATCGGCAGGTGATCGGCACGTGCTCGGAGGGAGGGGCCCGGTGCGGGTACTGGGGGTGGACCCGGGGCTGACGCGGTGCGGTGTCGGCGTCGTCGAGGGGGTCGCGGGCCGCCCGCTGACCATGGTCGGCGTCGGGGTCGTACGGACGCCCGCGGACGCCGAGCTCAGCCACCGCCTGCTCGCCGTGGAGCAGGGCATCGAGCAGTGGCTCGACGAGCACCGGCCCGAGTGCGTCGCCGTGGAGCGCGTTTTCAGCCAGCACAACGTGCGGACGGTCATGGGCACCGCCCAGGCCAGCGCCGTCGCCATGCTGTGCGCCGCCCGGCGCGGCATCCCCGTCGCCCTGCACACCCCCAGCGAGGTCAAGGCCGCCGTCACCGGCAGCGGGCGCGCCGACAAGGCGCAGGTCGGGGCCATGGTCACCCGGCTGCTCCGGCTCTCCGCACCGCCCAGGCCCGCCGACGCCGCGGACGCCCTCGCGCTCGCCATCTGCCACATCTGGCGGGCCCCCGCCCAGAACCGACTCCAGCAGGCCGTCGCCCGGCATGCAGTCCACGCAACGAAAGGCCGAACGGCATGATCGCCTTCGTCAGCGGCCCGGTCGCCGCACTCGCCCCCGACGCCGCGGTCGTCGAGGTCGGCGGCGTCGGGATGGCCGTCCAGTGCACGCCGAACACGCTGTCCACGCTCCGCGTGGGCCAGCCCGCCAAGCTGCACACCTCCCTGGTCGTCCGCGAGGACTCCCTCACTCTGTACGGCTTCGCGGACGACGACGAGCGCCAGGTCTTCGTCCTGCTGCAGACCGCGAGCGGCGTCGGCCCCCGCCTCGCGCAGGCCATGCTCGCCGTGCACACCCCGGACGCGCTGCGCCGCGCGGTCGCCACCGGCGACGAGAAGGCCCTCACCGCCGTCCCCGGCATCGGGAAGAAGGGCGCCCAGAAGCTGCTGCTGGAACTGAAGGACCGGCTCGGCGAGCCCGTCGGCGCCCCCGCCGTCGGCACGCCCGTCAGCCAGGGCTGGCGCGACCAGCTGCACGCGGCCCTGATCGGCCTCGGCTACGCCACCCGCGAGGCCGACGAGGCGGTCACCGCCGTGGCGCCCGAGGCCGAGGCCGCCGGCGGCACCCCCCAGGTGGGCCGGCTGCTCAAGGCCGCCCTGCAGACCCTCAACCGCGCCCGCTGACCTGCGCCACCCCGCTAGGAGACCTTCGTGAACTGGGACGACACGGCCGACACCCCCGCTTCCGAGCGGCTCGTCGGTGCGTCCGCCGACCGGGAGGACCAGGCCGTCGAGGCCGCCCTGCGCCCCAAGGACCTCGACGAGTTCATCGGCCAGCAGAAGGTCCGCGAACAGCTCGACCTGGTGCTGCGCGCCGCACGCGCGCGCGGCGCCACCGCCGACCACGTCCTGCTCTCCGGCGCCCCCGGTCTCGGCAAGACCACCCTGTCGATGATCATCGCGGCCGAGATGGGCGCCCCCATCCGCATCACCTCGGGCCCCGCCATCCAGCACGCCGGCGACCTCGCCGCGATCCTCTCCTCCCTCCAGGAGGGCGAGGTGCTCTTCCTGGACGAGATCCACCGCATGTCCCGGCCCGCCGAGGAGATGCTGTACATGGCGATGGAGGACTTCCGCGTCGACGTCATCGTCGGCAAGGGCCCCGGAGCCACCGCGATCCCGCTGGAGCTTCCCCCCTTCACCCTGGTCGGCGCCACCACGCGCGCGGGCCTGCTGCCGCCCCCGCTGCGCGACCGCTTCGGCTTCACCGCGCACATGGAGTTCTACGAACCGCACGAGCTGGAGCGTGTCGTCCACCGCTCGGCCCACCTGCTGGACGTCGAGATCGAGCCGGACGGCGCCGCCGAGATCGCCGGCCGGTCCCGCGGCACGCCCCGTATCGCCAACCGCCTGCTGCGCCGCGTCCGGGACTACGCGCAGGTCAAGGCGGACGGGCTGATCACCCGTGAGATCGCCGCCGCCGCCCTCGCCGTCTACGAGGTCGACGAGCGTGGTCTCGACCGGCTCGACCGGGCGGTCCTGGAGGCCCTGCTGAAGCTGTTCGGCGGCGGACCGGTCGGCCTGTCCACCCTCGCCGTCGCGGTGGGGGAGGAGCGGGAGACCGTGGAGGAGGTCGCCGAACCGTTCCTGGTCCGCGAGGGACTGCTCGCCCGCACCCCGCGCGGCCGGGTCGCGACGCCGGCGGCATGGGGCCACCTGGGCCTGACACCTCCCGGGGCGTCGGCGGCCGGAAGCGGACAACAGGACCTGTTCGGGACGTGACACCTCGATGACGGCGAGGGCGATGGCCCCGCAGGAACCCAGGTGCCATGCTGAGCGTTGTTCCATGCAAGCGGACTCGCTTAGACTCCGCCGATGCCGCCCTTGTGGGCGGCGCCGACCACACCCCCATCCAACAGGCCGCTCACCCGCGCGGTCGCGCGAAGGAATTTCCGTCCCGTGAATGCCTATACCCTTCTCCCGTTCATCGTGCTCATCGCGGCCATGTTCCTGATGACGCGCTCGGCCAAGAAGAAGCAGCAGCAGGCCGCCCAGATGCGGAACGAGATGCAGCCCGGTTCCGGGGTCCGCACGATCGGGGGTATGTACGCGACGGTCAAGGAGGTCAACGAGGACACCGTCCTCCTCGACGCCGGACCGGGCGTCGACCTCCTCTTCGCCAAGAACGCCATCGGCGCCGTCCTCACCGACGACGAGTACAACCGCATCGTCCACGGCATCGAGCACGACCTGAAGTCCGACGCCGACATCGTCCCGGACGACGCCTCCTCCCTCACCGAGACCGACGAGACCGACGGACCCGCCGCTGCCGCCGCCTCCGACGACAAGATCGACCTCGGTAAGAAGGACGCCGTCGAGGACGGCACCGACGCGCCCCGCGCCGCCGAGGCCAAGGCGGACGACGAGCCGAAGAAGACCGACGGCGACTCCGACGCGAAGTAGTCACGCCCCGGGACGCGCGACGGCGGCATGATGGCGCCCCGCGTATCCCGGGCGCGTCTGTTTCCCGCACGGGAGCCCGACACCATGTCATGGCCGACCGCGCCGACCGGGCGCGGGGCGGCCCGAGAGGGAGTACGAGAAGGTGGCAGCACCTAAGAGGGGCCGAAGCGCGAGTGCCCAGAGCAAGCCAGGGCGCTCCCTTGCCCTCATCCTGATCGCCATCGTGGCGCTCGCCGGAGGGATGTTCGCCTCCGGGCACAAGACTCCGCGTCTCGGCATCGACCTCGCCGGTGGCACGAGCATCACGCTCGAGGCGAAGGCCGACCAGGGGTCCGCGATCAACAAGGCCAACATGGACACCGCGGTCGACATCATGAACCGCCGTGTCAATGGCCTGGGTGTCTCCGAGGCGGAGGTGCAGACCCAGGGGACCAAGAACATCATCGTCAACATCCCCAAGGGCACCAACTCCAAGGAGGCCCAGGACCAGGTCGGCACCACCGCCAAGCTGTACTTCCGGCCGGTTCTGGCCAGCGAGCCCAGCGTCCCGGCCGGGAAGAGCCCCGCGCCGAGCGCTTCCTCCAGCGGCAGCTCCTCGCCGAAGCCGGGTGCGAGCCCGTCGTCGAGCGCCTCCTCGAAGGAGAAGGCCTCCTCGTCCGACTCCGCGTCCCCCACGGGCACGGCGACCTCCCAGGGCCGCGCCGTCAGCGACGCCCTGAAGGCCGACTCCACCCCCTCGCCGAGCGCCTCCGGCAGCGGCAAGCCGTCGGCCAGCCCCTCGGCCTCCGCCGGCAGCGGCTCGGACGCGAACGCCAAGATCCAGGCCCAGTACGCGGCCCTGGACTGCACCAAGCCCGCCCAGCGCGCCGGCGCCGGCAAGAAGGCCAAGCCCGGTGACACCACCGTGGCCTGCGGTGAGATCGACGGGGCCTGGTACAAGTACGTGCTCGGTCCGGCCGCCGTGGACGGCACCGAGGTGAAGAAGGCCGCGGCGGTCTTCGACACCCAGGGCGCCGCCGGCTGGCAGGTCCAGATGACCTTCACCAACAGCGGTGCCAAGAAGTTCGCCGACATCACCGGCGAGCTGGCCAAGAACCAGCGGCCGCAGAACGAGTTCGGCATCGTCCTGGACGGCGAGGTCGTCTCCAGCCCGTTCGTGCAGACGGCCATCACCGGCGGCCAGGCCGAGATCTCCGGCAGCTTCAAGCAGGAGGAGGCGCAGAGCCTCGCCAACATGCTGTCGTACGGCGCCCTGCCGCTCTCCTTCCAGGAGCAGTCCGTCACCACCGTCACCGCCGCGCTCGGCGGTGAGCAGCTGCACGCCGGTCTGGTCGCCGGCGCGATCGGCCTGGCGCTGGTCGTGATCTACCTGGTGGTCTACTACCGCGGCCTGTCGGTCGTGGCCATGGCCTCGCTGCTGGTCTCCGCGATCCTCACGTACCTGATCATGACGTTGCTCGGCCCGGCGATCCACTTCGCGCTGAACCTGCCGGCCGTCTGCGGTGCCATCGTCGCCATCGGTATCACCGCCGACTCGTTCATCGTGTACTTCGAGCGCATCCGCGACGAGATCCGCGAGGGCCGCACCCTGCGTCCCGCCGTCGAGCGGGCCTGGCCGCGCGCCCGGCGCACCATCCTGGTCTCCGACTTCGTGTCGTTCCTGGCCGCCGCGGTGCTGTTCATCGTCACCGTCGGCAAGGTCCAGGGCTTCGCGTTCACGCTCGGCCTGACCACCGTGCTCGACGTCGTCGTCGTCTTCTTCTTCACCAAGCCGCTGATGACGCTGCTCGCGCGCCGCGCGTTCTTCGCCGACGGCCACAAGTGGTCCGGACTCGACCCCAAGAGCCTGGGTGCCAAGCCGCCGCTGCGCCGCACCCGCCGTCCCGCCGGTCCCGCTGCCGGCCCTGTCGACCCGAAGGAGGCGTGAGCGATGTCGAAACGCGGCAACCTCGGCGCTCGACTGCACCGCGGCGAGATCTCCTACGACTTCGTCGGCAAGCGCAAGATCTGGTACGGCATCTCGATCCTGATCACCATCACGGCCATCGTCGGCCTGGCGGTGCGCGGCCTGAACATGGGCATCGAGTTCCAGGGCGGCGCGGTCTTCACCACGCCGACCAACATGAGCACCTCGGTGGCCAAGGCGGAGGAGTACGCCAACGAGGCCTCCGGCCACCAGGCGGTCGTGCAGAAGCTCGGCAACGGCAGCCTGCGCATCCAGATCGCGGGCATCGACACCGGCCAGTCCGACAAGATCAAGCAGGAGCTGGCCAAGGACCTGGACCTCGACCCCGAGAAGCTCGCCGCCGACCTGGTCGGCCCGAGCTGGGGCGAGCAGATCGCCAACAAGGCCTGGGAGGGCTTGGCGATCTTCATGGTCCTCGTCGTGATCTACCTGGCGATCGCCTTCGAGTGGCGCATGGCCATCGCGGCGCTCGTCGCGCTGATCCACGACATCACCATCACGACCGGCATCTACGCCCTGGTCGGCTTCGAGGTCACGCCCGGCACGGTCATCGGTCTGCTGACCATCCTCGGTTACTCGCTCTACGACACGGTCGTCGTCTTCGACAGCCTCAAGGAGCAGACGAAGGACATCACCAAGCAGACCCGCTTCACCTACAGCGACATCGCCAACCGCTCGATCAACGGCACCCTGGTCCGCTCGATCAACACCACGGTCGTCGCCCTGCTGCCGGTCGCCGGTCTGCTCTTCATCGGCGGCGGCTTCCTCGGCGCGGGCACGCTCAACGACATCTCCCTGTCGCTGTTCGTCGGCCTCGCGGCCGGTGCCTACTCCTCGATCTTCATCGCCACGCCGCTCGTCGCCGACCTCAAGGAGCGCGAGCCGGCGATGAAGGCCCTCACCAAGCGGGTGCTGGCCAAGCGCGCCCAGGCGAGTGCCGGCGAGGACCACGCGGAGACCCGCGCCGGTGACGACGCCGACGACGCCGCCCCCGCCGTGGTGGGCCCGCGCAACCAGCCCGCGTCCCGTGGCCGGGGCCGTGGCCGGACCTCGGGGAAGCGCCGATGACCGACATCCAGGAGCTGCTGCTCAGCCGCATCCGTGACGTCGCCGACTATCCGGAGCCGGGCGTGATGTTCAAGGACATCACCCCGCTCCTGGCCGACCCGGGGGCGTTCACCGCGCTCACCGACGCCCTGGCCGGGATCGCCGCCGAAACCGGCGCGACCAAGGTCGTCGGCCTGGAGGCCCGCGGCTTCATCCTCGGCGCCCCGGTCGCCGTCCGCGCGGGCCTGGGCTTCATCCCGGTCCGCAAGGCGGGCAAGCTGCCCGGAGCCACCCTGCGCCAGGCGTACGACCTGGAGTACGGCTCGGCGGAGATCGAGGTGCACGCCGAGGACCTGGTCACCGGCGACCGCGTCCTGATCGTGGACGACGTCCTGGCCACCGGCGGCACCGCCGAGGCCGCGATCCAGCTGATCCAGCGCGCGGGCGCCGAGGTCTCCGGCCTCGCCGTCCTGATGGAGCTGGGCTTCCTGGGCGGCCGCGTCCGCCTGGAAGGGGCCCTGGGCGGGGCTCCGCTGGAGGCGCTCCTCCAGGTCTGACCGCTCCGCACGCAGGACACACGGCGACGGCCGCCCCGGGAACACCGGGGCGGCCGTCGCCGTACGGACACGCGCCGCACACCCGCGAACCCCTCCGAGGACACCTTGCGGAATCCCACGAGGGCCCCGTGCGTTGCAGGGGTACACGGTCCTCACAGCCGCCTGCAGGCGATGACCGGGCGCAGGATCGCTACCATGGGGTCTCCGGAGCCTGACCGGGGGACCCGGATCGTGCACGAGGAGCCCTCTTGCCAGACGAGGCCCAGCCACTGACCGCCGCCAAGCCCGAGCCCGCCTCGGCCTCCGCGGCGAAGCCCGCGCCGAACGCTTCCCAGGTGAAGAACGACACCCGCGGGCCGGTCGAGCGTGCCCAGTCCGCGCCCGTCGAGAAGAGCGCCGAGTCCTCGCGCCCCAAGCCGGTCCCTCCGGAGCGCCCGGCCCAGCCGCCCGTGGTGCGCCAGCCGGCCGCGCAGCCCGCCCGCACCGGCTCCTCCAACCGCGTCCGGGCCCGTCTCGCCCGTCTCGGCGTGCAGCGCGCGAACCCGTACAACCCGGTGCTGGAGCCGCTGCTGCGGATAGTGCGCAGCAACGACCCCAAGATCGAGAACTCCACGCTGCGCCAGATCGAGCGCGCCTACCAGGTCGCCGAGCGCTGGCACCGCGGCCAGAAGCGCAAGAGCGGCGACCCGTACATCACGCATCCGCTCGCCGTCACCACCATCCTCGCCGAGCTGGGCATGGACCCGGCGACCTTGATGGCGGGCCTGCTGCACGACACCGTCGAGGACACCGAGTACGGCCTCGACCAGCTCCGCCGCGACTTCGGCGACACCGTCGCCCTGCTCGTCGACGGCGTCACCAAGCTGGACAAGGTCAAGTTCGGCGAGGCCGCGCAGGCCGAGACCGTGCGCAAGATGGTCGTCGCCATGGCCAAGGACCCCCGCGTCCTGGTCATCAAGCTGGCCGACCGCCTGCACAACATGCGCACCATGCGCTATCTCAAGCGCGAGAAGCAGGAGAAGAAGGCGCGCGAGACGCTGGAGATCTACGCGCCGCTCGCCCACCGCCTCGGCATGAACACCATCAAGTGGGAGCTGGAGGACCTCGCGTTCGCGATCCTCTACCCCAAGATGTACGACGAGATCGTACGGCTGGTGGCCGAGCGGGCGCCGAAGCGTGACGAGTACCTGGCCATAGTGACCGACGAGGTCCAGTCCGACCTGCGCGCCGCCCGCATCAAGGCGACCGTCACCGGCCGCCCGAAGCACTACTACAGCGTCTACCAGAAGATGATCGTGCGAGGCCGCGACTTCGCCGAGATCTACGACCTGGTGGGCATCCGCGTCCTCGTCGACACGGTCCGCGACTGCTACGCCGCCCTCGGCACGGTGCACGCGCGATGGAACCCGGTCCCCGGCCGGTTCAAGGACTACATCGCGATGCCCAAGTTCAACATGTACCAGTCGCTGCACACGACGGTCATCGGCCCCAACGGCAAGCCCGTCGAGCTGCAGATCCGCACCTTCGACATGCACCGCCGCGCCGAGTACGGCATCGCCGCGCACTGGAAGTACAAGCAGGAGGCCGTCGCCGGCGCCTCCAAGGTCCGCACCGACGTGCCGAAGGCCGGCAAGAAGGACGACCACCTCAACGACATGGCCTGGCTGCGCCAGCTGCTGGACTGGCAGAAGGAGACGGAGGACCCGGGCGAGTTCCTGGAGTCCCTGCGCTTCGACCTGTCCCGCAACGAGGTCTTCGTCTTCACCCCCAAGGGCGACGTCATAGCGCTGCCCGCCGGGGCCACCCCGGTGGACTTCGCGTACGCCGTCCACACCGAGGTCGGCCACCGCACCATAGGAGCGCGGGTCAACGGCCGCCTCGTACCGCTGGAGTCCACCCTGGACAACGGCGACCTGGTGGAGGTCTTCACCTCCAAGGCGGCCGGTGCCGGCCCGTCCCGGGACTGGCTCGGCTTCGTCAAGTCGCCACGGGCCCGCAACAAGATCCGCGCCTGGTTCTCCAAGGAACGCCGGGACGAGGCGATCGAGCAGGGCAAGGACGCCATCGTGCGGGCGATGCGCAAGCAGAACCTGCCGATCCAGCGGATCCTCACCGGCGACTCGCTCGTCACGCTCGCCCACGAGATGCGCTACTCGGACATCTCCGCGCTGTACGCGGCGATCGGCGAGGGGCATGTCGCCGCGCAGAACATCGTGCAGAAGCTCGTCCAGGCCCTCGGCGGCGAGGAGGCCGCCACCGAGGAGATCGACGAGACGGTCCCGCCGTCCCGCACCCGCGGGCGCAAGCGCCGCTCCAGCGCCGACCCGGGCGTGGTGGTCAAGGGCGTCGACGACGTGTGGGTGAAGCTGGCCCGCTGTTGTACGCCCGTGCCCGGCGACCCGATCATCGGCTTCGTCACCCGGGGCAGTGGCGTATCGGTTCACCGCAGCGACTGCGTCAACGTCGAGTCGCTGTCCCGTGAGCCGGAGCGCATCCTCGACGTCGAGTGGGCGCCCACCCAGTCCTCGGTCTTCCTGGTGGCCATCCAGGTCGAGGCGCTGGACCGCTCCCGCCTGCTCTCGGACGTCACCCGGGTCCTGTCCGACCAGCACGTCAACATCCTCTCGGCGGCCGTCCAGACGTCCCGCGACCGGGTGGCGACCTCCCGGTTCACCTTCGAGATGGGCGACCCGAAGCACCTCGGCCACGTCCTGAAGGCCGTACGGGGTGTGGAGGGCGTGTACGACGTCTACCGGGTGACCTCGGGCCGCACCCGGTCCTAGCGCACCCGCCGGACACGGCAAAGGGCCCCGTACGCGCGTACGGGGCCCTTTCAGGTGAAGGCCGGGGGGATTAGCCGCCGAACTCCTGCAGGCCCTTCAGGGCCTGGTCCAGGAGCGCCTGACGGCCTTCCAGCTCCCGCTCCAGCTTGTCGGCCCTGGCGTTGTTCCCCTGGGCGCGCGCCTGCTCGATCTGCGCCCTCAGCTTGTCCACGGCCGCCTGGAGCTGACCGGTCAGCCCCTCGGCACGCGCGCGTGCCTCCGGGTTCGTCCGGCGCCACTCGGCCTCCTCGGCCTCCTGGATCGCCCGCTCCACGGAGTGCATCCGCCCCTCGACCTTCGGCCGGGCGTCCCGCGGGACGTGACCGATGGCCTCCCAGCGCTCGTTGATCGAGCGGAAGGCAGCCCGCGCGGCCTTCAGGTCGGTGATCGGCAGGAGCTTCTCGGCCTCCTCGGCCAGCTCCTCCTTCAGCTTCAGGTTCTCCGTCTGCTCCGCGTCGCGCTCGGCGAACACCGAGCTGCGGGCGGCGAAGAACACGTCCTGGGCACCGCGGAAGCGGTTCCACAGGTCGTCCTCGTGCTCACGCTGGGCGCGGCCCGCGGCCTTCCACTCCGCCATCAGCTCGCGGTACCGGGCGGCCGTCGGACCCCAGTCCGTCGAACCCGACAGCGCCTCCGCCTCGGCGACCAGCCGCTCCTTGGTCCGGCGGGCCTCCTCGCGCTGGGCGTCCAGCTGCGCGAAGTGCGCCTTGCGGCGCTTGGAGAACGCCGACCGGGCGTGCGAGAAGCGGTGCCACAGCTCGTCGTCGGACTTGCGGTCCAGGCGCGGCAGCCCCTTCCAGGTGTCCACCAGTGCCCGCAGCCGCTCACCGGCGGCCCGCCACTGGTCGGACTGCGCCAGCTGCTCGGCCTCGGCGACCAGGTCCTCCTTGGCCTTGCGGGCCTCGTCGGACTGCTTGGCCCGCTGGGCCTTGCGCTCCTCGCGGCGGGCCTCGACGGTCGCCACGAGCTTGTCCAGCCGGCCGCGCAGGACCTCCAGATCGCCGACCGCGTGGTGCGCGTCCACCTGCTCGCGCAGATGGCCGATGGCGACCTGGGCGTCCTTCGCCGACAGGTCGGTGGTCTGCACTCGCTTTTCGAGGAGGCCGATCTCGACAACCAGGCCCTCGTACTTGCGCTCGAAGTAGGCCAGCGCCTCCTCGGGGGAGCCTGCCTGCCAGGAACCGACGACCTGCTCGCCGTCGGCCGTACGCACGTACACGGTCCCCGTCTCGTCGACGCGGCCCCACGGGTCGCTGCTCACAGCGCCTCCTCCACATGATGCCTGCGAGGGGCCTCAGCACCCCCGGGCATCGTCCACAGTTTCGTCACGGCCAACATAGGCGACCAGCGGGTGACCTGTCCGCATCCAGCGCGACCGAAATTCCGGTACCGGCCGCGTCGGCCTTCGCCCGCGGCCGTCGGCCGCGGGCGTGAGGCGGGGAGGCGGGGTCGGGACCCCGGTCAGGACTTGGCGACCGTGGCCTTGTTGATCACGACCGTCGCGTTCGGGGCGCCGTCACCGCCGCCCGTGTTCTCGCCGGCCGCGGCGATCTTGGCGAGCACCTTCATGCCCGCGGCGTCGATGGTGCCGAAGGGGGCGTAGTTGGGCGGCAGCTGGCTGTCCTTGTAGACCAGGAAGAACTGGCTGCCGCCGGTGTGCTTCTGACCGGTGTTGGCCATCGCCACCGTGCCCGCCGGGTAGGTGTTGTTCTTGAGGCTCTTGTCCTTGAGGTTCTCGTCCGGGAGCGTGTAGCCCGGACCGCCCATGCCGGTGCCCTGCGGGTCGCCGCACTGCAGCACGTAGATGCCCTGCGTGGTCAGGCGGTGGCACTTGGTGTGGTCGAAGTAGCCCTTGCCCGCCAGGAAGTCGAACGAGTTGACCGTGTGCGGGGCCGCCGACGTCTTCAGCGCGATGCCGATGTCACCGCACGTCGTCGCGAGCTTCAACGAGTACGTCGCCGACGTGTCGATCGCCATCGCCGGCTCCTTCTTCCAGCTCAGCTTCTTCACCGAGCCGGCCGCCGGCTTCGCGCACGGGTCCGGAGCCTTGCTGGTCGGCGCGGCGCTCGGCGTGGTCTCGGCGCTCGCGTTCGTCTTCTTGTCGTCGTTCTTCAGCACCCCGGTCGTGTACAGGGCGACACTGCCGATCACGATCACGCCGAGTACCGACGCGATCACGGAGTTGCGCAGGCGGGCCTTGCGCCGCGCCTCGGTGCGCCGCTGCTGCTGCCGCAAGAACTTCTCCCGGGCGAGCTGACGCCGCCGCTGCTCCTGGCTGACCACCGGGTTCTCTCCTCATGCGTGTCGTGTGTCGAGCGGTACGCGTCGCGTCCTCGTGAGCCGACCGCTGCGTGTAGCCCCGTACCGTATATGGGTTCGCTGAGGAAACGGCAGCGCCGGTAGGCTCTGACGCAGCTGAAGCCGCCTGTAATCGACACAACGAAGGACGATCGTGCTCATTGCCGGGTTCCCCGCCGGGGCCTGGGGGACGAACTGTTATCTCGTCGCCCCCGCCGCCGGTGAGGAGTGCGTGATCATCGACCCCGGCCACCAGGCCGCCGAAGGCGTCGAGGAAGCGCTGAAGAAGCATCGGCTCAAGCCCGTCGCCGTCGTCCTCACCCACGGCCACATCGACCACGTCGCCTCGGTCGTCCCCGTCTGCGGCGCGCACGACGTACCGGCCTGGATCCACCCCGAGGACCGGTACATGATGAGCGACCCCGAGAAGGCGCTCGGCCGGTCCATCGGCATGCCGCTGCTGGGCGAGCTGACGGTGGGGGAGCCGGACGACGTCAGGGAGCTGACGGACGGCGCGCACCTGGATCTGGCCGGTCTCACGTTCTCCGTCGCGCACGCGCCGGGCCATACCAAGGGGTCGGTGACCTTCCGGATGCCCGAGACCGCCGACGTCCCGTCGGTGTTCTTCTCCGGGGATCTGCTGTTCGCCGGCTCCATCGGACGCACCGATCTGCCGGGCGGATCCATGGCGGACATGTTGCAGTCGCTGGCCCGCGTGTGCCTGCCGCTCGACGACTCCACCGTGGTGCTGTCCGGCCACGGCGCCCAGACGACCATCGGCCAGGAGCGCGCCACCAACCCCTATCTGCGGCAGGTGGCGGCCGGCCAGGGAGCCTCCCCGGCTCCCCGACGAGGAATGTGACGAGAGAGCTTCCGTGAGCACCTTCAAGGCCCCCAAGGGCACCTACGACCTGATCCCGCCGGACTCGGCCACGTACCTGGCGGTGCGCGAGGCGATCGCCGCCCCGCTGCGCAACTCCGGCTACGGCTACATCGAGACGCCCGGCTTCGAGAACGTCGAGCTGTTCGCACGCGGTGTCGGCGAGTCCACCGACATCGTGACCAAGGAGATGTACGCCTTCGAGACCAAGGGCGGCGACCAGCTCGCCCTGCGTCCCGAGGGCACCGCGTCCGTGCTGCGCGCGGCGCTGGAGGCCAACCTGCACAAGTCGGGCAACCTCCCGGTCAAGCTCTGGTACTCCGGCTCCTACTACCGCTACGAGCGCCCCCAGAAGGGCCGCTACCGGCACTTCTCCCAGGTCGGTGCCGAGGCCATCGGCGCGGAGGACCCGGCACTGGACGCCGAGCTGATCATCCTGGCCGACCAGGCGTACCGCTCCCTCGGCCTCAGCAACTTCCGGATCCTGCTGAACAGCCTGGGCGACAAGGAGTGCCGCCCGGTCTACCGCGCCGCGCTCCAGGAGTTCCTGCGCGGCCTGGACCTGGACGAGGACACGCGCCGCCGCGTCGACATCAACCCGCTGCGCGTCCTCGACGACAAGCGCGAGTCGGTGCAGAAGCAGCTCACCGGGGCCCCGCTGCTCCGGGACTACCTCTGCGACGCCTGCAAGGCGTACCACGAGGAGGTCCGCGAGCTGATCACGGCGGCGGGCGTCTCCTTCGAGGACGACCCGAAGCTGGTCCGCGGCCTGGACTACTACACCCGGACCACCTTCGAGTTCGTGCACGACGGTCTCGGCTCCCAGTCCGCGGTGGGCGGCGGCGGCCGGTACGACGGCCTGTCCGAGATGATCGGCGGCCCCGCGCTGCCGTCCGTGGGCTGGGCCCTGGGCGTCGACCGCACGGTCCTCGCCCTGGAGGCCGAGGGTGTCGAGCCGGACGTCCCGCCGGCGACCAGCGTCTACGCGGTGCCGCTGGGCGAGGAGGCCCGGCGGGTGCTGTTCGCCAAGGTCACCGAGCTGCGCAAGGTCGGCGTCGCGGCGGACTTCTCGTACGGCGGCAAGGGCCTGAAGGGCGCCATGAAGAACGCCAACCGCTCGGGCGCCCGGTTCGCGATCGTCGCCGGCGAGCGTGATCTCGCCGAGGGTGTCGTCCAGCTCAAGGACATGGAGTCCGGCGAGCAGTCGGCGATCGGCGTGAACGAGATCGTGGCGGAGCTGGAGTCCCGGCTCGGCTAGTGCGCACCGGTCGGGGAAGGGCGTCGGGGTTCTCCCGGCGCCCTTCCCCCGCCCGGCGGCCCGGAGCCTTCCCCGTCCGGCGGCCCGGAGCCCTCTCCGGCCCGTCCCGCGGCAGCCGAGCGTGGCCGCGGGACCGCGGAGCGCCGCCCGCCGCGCCCCCAGCGCGCCGACCGTCAATTCCGCGGGCGCCGATTCGTCCCGCCGGATGATTCCCGCACCGGATCTCCGCACGCGCGTGCCGGACGCCGGGATCGGGCCCGGGAACGGCCGTCGTGCCCCCGTACCGCCCGCGCCGGCCCGTACACGCACGGCCGGTTCGTACGCGCGTGCCGTCGTGCCCCCCGAGGATCGGCCGGAACCGAACGATCCGAGGCCACCGTGCGTACCTCCTTATGTCCATAGAACGGTGGACCCACAGGTGCGTGCGGCACAATGACCCGTGCCCGAAGATGGTCCAACTCTCAAGTGACGGAATCGGCGTGATGAGCAAGACGACAGTGAACGACGTCTCCGCGGAGTCCGGTCAGGAGCGCGCCGCCGACGCCCCGCGCGCGGTGGGCGGCAGCCGTGCCTTCGCCGTCCTGCTGGTGATCACGGGCGCGGCCGGACTGCTGGCCGCCTGGGTCATCACGATCGACAAGTTCAAGCTGCTGGAAGCCAAGGTCGCGGGCAAGACGTTCACCCCCGGGTGCAGCCTCAACCCGGTGGTCTCCTGCGGCAACGTCATGGAGAGCAAGCAGGCCGCCGCCTTCGGCTTCCCCAACCCGATGCTCGGCCTGGTCTGCTACGGCATCGTCGTCTGCGTGGGCGTGAGCCTGCTGGCCCGCGCCCGGTTCCCGCGCTGGTACTGGCTGACCTTCAACTTCGGCACGCTCTTCGGCGTGGGCTTCTGCACCTGGCTGCAGTTCCAGTCCCTGTACCGGATCAACGCGCTGTGCCTGTGGTGCTCGCTGGCCTGGGTCGCGACGATCATCATGTTCTGGTACGTGACCTCGTTCAACGTCCGCAACGGCTTCCTGCCGTCCCCGCGCCCGCTGAAGTCCTTCTTCGGCGAGTTCACCTGGGTGCTCCCGGTCCTGCACATCGGCATCATCGGCATGCTCGTCCTGACCCGCTGGTGGGACTTCTGGACCAGCTGACCGTCCGGACCGGATTGTCAGTGCGGTGTTTTAGGGTTTCAGCGTGGAACCCGACCTCTTCACCGCCGCGGCGGAAGAACGCCAGGAGAAGGACCCGGCAGGCAGCCCCCTGGCGGTGCGCATGCGCCCGCGCACACTCGACGAGGTCGTGGGCCAGCAGCATCTGCTGAAGCCCGGCTCGCCCCTGCGCCGCCTGGTCGGCGAGGGCTCCGGCGGTCCCGCCGGACCGTCCTCGGTGATCCTCTGGGGCCCGCCCGGCACCGGCAAGACCACCCTGGCGTACGTCGTGTCGAAGGCGACGAACAAACGCTTCGTGGAGCTGTCCGCGATCACCGCGGGCGTCAAGGAGGTCCGCGCGGTCATCGACGGCGCCCGCCGCGCCACGGGCGGCTTCGGCAAGGAGACCGTCCTCTTCCTGGACGAGATCCACCGCTTCAGCAAGGCCCAGCAGGACTCCCTGCTGCCGGCCGTGGAGAACCGCTGGGTGACCCTGATCGCGGCCACCACGGAGAACCCGTACTTCTCCGTGATCTCCCCGCTGCTCTCCCGCTCCCTCCTGCTCACCCTCGAACCCCTCACCGACGACGACGTCCGGGGCCTGCTGCGGCGCGCGCTCGCCGACGAACGGGGCCTGAGGGACGCCGTCACGCTCCCCGAGGACACCGAGGCACACCTGCTGCGGATCGCCGGCGGCGACGCCCGCCGCGCCCTGACCGCCCTGGAGGCCGCCGCCGGGGCCGCCCTGGACCAGGGCGAGAGCGAGATCAGCCTGCAGACCCTGGAGCAGACCGTCGACCGGGCCGCGGTGAAGTACGACCGCGACGGCGACCAGCACTACGACGTCGCCAGCGCCCTCATCAAGTCCATCCGCGGCTCCGACGTCGACGCGGCCCTGCACTACCTGGCCCGCATGATCGAGGCCGGCGAGGACCCCCGCTTCATCGCCCGCCGCCTGATGATCTCCGCCAGCGAGGACATCGGTCTGGCCGACCCCAACGCGCTGCCGATCGCGGTCGCCGCCGCCCAGGCCGTCGCCATGATCGGCTTCCCCGAGGCCGCCCTCACCCTCAGCCACGCCACGATCGCCCTGGCGCTCGCCCCCAAGTCCAACTCGGCGACCACCGCGATCGGCGCCGCCATGGAGGACGTGCGCAAGGGCCTGGCCGGCCCGGTGCCGCCGCATCTGCGCGACGGGCACTACCAGGGCGCGGCCAAGCTCGGCCACGCCCAGGGGTACGTGTACCCGCACGACCTGCCCGAGGGCATCGCCGAGCAGCAGTACGCCCCGGACGCCCTGAAGGACCGCGCGTACTACACGCCGAGCCGGCACGGAGCCGAGGCCAGATACGCCGATGCCGTGGAGTGGACCCGGAAACACCTCGGTCGCAAGCGCTCCTGAGCACCCTGTAGACTGCTCCGAAGTGCCGAGTCCCGTGCTGTCAGAGCGGGACAACCGGCCGGAGACCCGGTCCCTCGCGGACCGGTTCCAGGAGCGTCGCGCACCGTCGAACGGTGTCGCGGGCCGCCCACCACCACCCGGATTCCCGGGAACGGTCGGTGGGCCACTCGCGTGCTGCACGTATGTGCCCAGACCAGGGAAGCGGCTGCCCGGCAGGTCCCTCGCGGACCCGACGGGTTTTCCCGGCTGCGGATGCGACCTCCCTAACCCTGACGAGCCGGACACTACGAAAGAGAAGAACAAGTGGCGAACCAGTCCCGCCCCAAGGTCAAGAAGTCGCGTGCCCTCGGCATCGCGCTGACGCCGAAGGCCGTCAAGTACTTCGAGGCCCGCCCCTACCCGCCGGGTGAGCACGGCCGTGGCCGCAAGCAGAACTCGGACTACAAGGTCCGTCTGCTGGAGAAGCAGCGTCTGCGTGCGCAGTACGACGTGTCCGAGCGCCAGCTCGTCCGCGCCTACGAGCGTGCCTCCAAGGTCCAGGGCAAGACCGGTGAGGCCCTGATCATCGAGCTGGAGCGCCGTCTCGACGCGCTGGTCCTGCGTTCGGGCATCGCCCGCACGATCTACCAGGCCCGCCAGATGGTCGTTCACGGCCACATCCAGGTCAACGGCCAGAAGGTCGACAAGCCGTCCTTCCGCGTGCGCCCGGACGACGTCGTGCAGGTCCGCGACCGCTCCAAGGAGAAGACGCTCTTCACGATCGCCCGTGAGGGTGGCTTCGCCCCCGAGGGCGAGACCCCGCGCTACCTCCAGGTGAACCTCAAGGCCCTGGCGTTCCGCCTGGACCGTGAGCCGAACCGCAAGGAGATCCCGGTGATCTGCGACGAGCAGCTCGTCGTCGAGTACTACGCCCGCTGATCCCAGCCCCGGCGCAGCACCTCAGCCCGCCGTCTCCCCGCCCTTCCGGGTGGGCGAGGCGGCGGGCTCGCGTGTGCCCGCCTCGCCCCGCTTCCCGGGCTCACCCTGCGTCCCGGCATCGCCGCCACCCTGGCGCGCCGGCCCGCGCGGCGCGGGCAGCGCCGACAGCGCCTCCGCCTGCCGGTGCCGCAACGCCCGCGCCACCGCCGCCTCCCGGTCCAGCCCGGCCCCCTCCCGCACGCACTCCGCGTACCGGGCGTCGCCGAGCGCCTGCCGTGCCGCGGCCTCGCACTGCTCGTGCGGCGCGTTGTAGTACGCCGAACCGAACAGCGGCAGCCCGACCGAGGGCCACAGCCGCCCGGCGGCGCCCTGGAGCACCGCAGCCTCCACCGGATCGCCCTGCGTCACCGTCACCAGCGCCAGCAGCTCGATCGACAGCACCGAGCCCAGCAGATCGTGGAAGGCGTGCGCGTTGCCCAGGCAGTCCGCCAGCAGCTCTCGCGCGCCGGCCGGATCCCCCTCCCGCCAGGCCGCGTACGCCAGCACGTACAGCGCGTACGACCGGGCCCACCGCTCCCCGTGGTCCTCGCAGATCCGCCGCACGTCCTCGCACAACCGCACCGCGTCCGCCAGGTCCCCCTGGAACGCCCGCGTCATCGCCAGCTCCACCTGGCCCATCAGGACGTTGCTGTTCAGCTCGCCGATCTCCTGGTAGCGCGCCAGCGCCGACCGCAGCAGCGTTTCTGCGCGGGCCATGTCGTCCGTGACCAGGGCCAGGCAGCCGGCGCGGTGCTCGGCGTACGCCACCGCCGTCGGGTCGGCCGATCGTTCCGCCTGCTCCCGGCACGCCCGCAGCGCCTGGAGCGCCGGCACGGTGTCGCCCTGGAGGATCGCCACGTAGCCGAGCACCCACAGCGCCTTCAGCCGGGCCTGCTCGTACTCCGACTCCAGCTCCACGCTGCGCTCCAGCCAGCGCCGCCCCTCCGAGAGCCGGCCGCAGCCCACCCAGCAGAACCACAGCGAGCCCGCCAGATGCTGGCCGAGATGCGCCTCCTCCGGCTCGGTCAGGCAGAACTCCAGCGCGGTCCGCAGATTCGGCAGCTCGGCGTCCACCCGCGCGGCCACCTCCCGCTGCCGGGGCGAGAACCACTCCAGTTCGCACCAGGTCGCCAGGCCCAGGTACCAGTCCCGGTGCCGTCTGCGCAGCCGGCCCGCGTCCCCGGTCGCCTCCAGCCAGTCGGCGCCGTAGGCGCGCACGGTGTCCAGCATCCGGTAGCGGGGGCCCGTCGGAGTCTCCTCGCGGGAGACGACCGACTGGGCCAACAGCTCCGACAGCACGTCCAGGACGTCCTCGGCGGCCAGCCCCTCCCCGCTGCACACGTACTCGGCCGCCTCCAGGTCGAAGGTCTGCGCGAACACCGACAACCGTGCCCACAGCAGCCGCTCCGCGGGCGTGCACAGCTCATGGCTCCAGCCGATCGCCGTGCGCAGCGTCTGATGCCGGGGGAGGGCGTCCCGGCCGCCGCCGGTCAGCAGCCGGAACCGGTCGTCGAGGCGCTGGAGCAGCTGACCCGGGGACAGCGCCCGCAGCCGGCCGGCCGCCAGCTCCAGTGCCAGCGGGATCCCCTCCAGCCGACGGCACAGCTCCCGCACCTCGGCGCCGTCGGCCACCGGCACCCCGTGCGTCCGGGCCCGGTCCGTGAACAGCTCCACCGCCTCGTCCCCGTCGAGCGGCGCCAGCGGGAACAGCAGCTCGCCCGTCAGGCCCAGCGGACGCCGGCCCGTGACCAGCACCCGCAGCTCCGGCAGCCTGCGCAGCAGCTCCGCCACCAGCTCGGCGCAGGCCGCCACCAGGTGCTCGCACCCGTCCAGCACCAGCAGGGCCCGGCGGCCGCCCAGGTGCTCCAGCAGCGTCTGCCGGGGCAGGCGCGTGGTGTGGTCGGTCAGCCCCAGCGCCTCCACGAACGCGTACTCCACGAACTGCGGATCGCGCACGGGCGCCAGCTCCACCCGCCCCCAGCTCGCCGGGGGCACGCCACGCTCCGGGTCACCGGACGCCCAGCGCGCCGCCGCCCGTACGGCCAGCCGGGACTTGCCGACCCCGCCCACCCCGGTCACGGTCACCAGCCGCGCCCGGCCGAGTGCCGCCGCCAGCCCGGCCAGCTCGGCCGCGCGCCCGATGAAAGCGGTGAGTTCGAGGGGCGGACCGCCGTCCGTCCAGGGACCGGCGCTGTGAGGACCTCGCATGGGACACGGAGCGTACTGAACCGTGTTCATTCCGTACAATCGCTTCCCGCGACCCGGCCCGTGCCGCCTGCTAATCCGGTACGGAGCGTCCGCCCCGGCGCGATAGGCTCGGGGCACGACTTTTCCGATGCTCAGGCACGTTTCAGGGAGCGGGTGCGCACAGTGTCCGGTGGAGAGGTGGCCGGGATCCTGGTGGCCGTCTTCTGGGCGATCCTGGTCTCCTTCCTCGCCGTCGCACTGGCGAGGCTGGCCCAGACGCTCAAGGCGACCACCAAGCTCGTCGCGGACGTGACGGACCAGGCGGTCCCGCTGCTCGCCGACGCCTCCCAGGCCGTGCGTTCGGCGCAGACCCAGATCGACCGGGTCGACGCGATCGCCACCGACGTCCAGGAGGTCACGTCGAACGCCTCCGCCCTGTCGAGCACCGTCGCCTCCACCTTCGGCGGACCGCTGGTCAAGGTCGCGGCCTTCGGCTACGGCGTCCGCCGGGCGCTCGGCGGACGCAAGGCGGAGGACGTGCCCGCGAAGTCGCCCCGGCGTACCGTGATCGTGGGGCGGACGGTACCGGCCGCGCGGCGGAGCAAGCGGAACCGCGGAAACACCGGAAAGTAGGAGCGCCAGGTCAGATGTTCCGCCGTACGTTCTGGTTCACCACCGGTGTCGCCGCCGGTGTGTGGGCCACCACCAAGGTCAACCGCAAGCTCAAGCAGCTGACCCCCGAGAGCCTGGCCGCCACCGCGGCGAACAAGGCCCTGGAGACCGGTCAGCGACTCAAGGACCGTGCGGTCGGCTTCGCGCTCGACGTCCGCGACAACATGGCGCAGCGGGAGGCCGAGCTGGAGGAGGCCCTGGGGATCCAGGAGAACCCCGAACTCCCCGCACCCCGGCGGTACACCGCCATCGAGAACAACCGCAGCACACCGAAGTACATCGAACCTCCGATGCACTCGTACAACCGGAATGAGGACCACTGATGGAGTCGGCCGAGATTCGCCGCCGCTGGTTGAGCTTCTTCGAGGAGCGCGGGCACACCGTCGTCCCTTCGGCGTCGCTCATCGCGGACGACCCGACTCTGCTGCTCGTCCCGGCCGGCATGGTGCCCTTCAAGCCCTACTTCCTGGGTGAGGTCAAGCCGCCCTTCCCGCGCGCCACCAGCGTGCAGAAGTGCGTGCGCACGCCCGACATCGAAGAGGTCGGCAAGACCACCCGCCACGGCACCTTCTTCCAGATGTGCGGCAACTTCTCCTTCGGCGACTACTTCAAGGAAGGCGCCATCAAGCTCGCCTGGGAGCTGCTCACCGCGCCCCAGGACAAGGGCGGTTACGCCCTGGACCCCGAGCGCCTGTGGATCACCGTCTACCAGGACGACGACGAGGCCGAGCAGATCTGGCACGAGGTCGTCGGCGTGCCCAAGGAGCGCATCCAGCGCCTGGGCATGAAGGACAACTTCTGGTCCATGGGCGTCCCCGGCCCGTGCGGCCCCTGCTCCGAGATCAACTACGACCGCGGCCCCGAGTTCGGTGTCGAGGGCGGCCCGGCCGTCAACGACGAGCGGTACGTGGAGATCTGGAACCTCGTCTTCATGCAGTACGAGCGGGGTGAGGGCATCGGCAAGGACAACTTCGAGATCCTCGGGGACCTGCCGAGCAAGAACATCGACACGGGCCTCGGCCTGGAGCGGCTCGCCATGATTCTGCAGGGCGTGCAGAACATGTACGAGATCGACACCTCCATGGCCGTCATCGACAAGGCCACCGAGCTGACCGGCGTCCGCTACGGCGAGGCCCACGGCTCGGACGTCTCCCTCCGTGTGGTCACCGACCACATGCGCACGGCCACCATGCTGATCGGCGACGGCGTCACCCCCGGCAACGAGGGCCGCGGCTACGTGCTGCGCCGCATCATGCGCCGCGCCATCCGCAACATGCGCCTGCTCGGCGCCACCGGTCCGGTCGTCAAGGACCTGGTCGACATCGTGATCGGCATGATGGGCCAGCAGTACCCCGAGCTGCTCACCGACCGCGAGCGCATCGAGAAGGTCGCCGTCGCCGAGGAGAACGCCTTCCTCAAGACGCTGAAGGCCGGCACCAACATCCTCGACACCGCCGTCACCGAGACCAAGCAGTCCGGCGGCACGGTCCTCGCCGGCGACAAGGCGTTCCTGCTCCACGACACCTGGGGCTTCCCGATCGACCTCACCCTGGAGATGGCCGCCGAGCAGGGCCTCTCCGTGGACGAGGACGGCTTCCGCCGCCTGATGAAGGAGCAGCGGGAGCGCGCCAAGGCCGACGCCCAGGCCAAGAAGACCGGGCACGCCGACATGGGCGCCTACCGTGAGATCGCCGACGCCGCCGGTGCCACCGACTTCATCGGCTACACCGACACCGAGGGCGAGTCCACGATCGTCGGCCTCCTGGTCGACGGCGTCTCCTCCCCGGCCGCCACCGAGGGCG
The DNA here is from genome assembly GCF_055600785.1 of Streptomyces sp. NPDC038200. Lineage (NCBI taxonomy): Bacteria > Bacillati > Actinomycetota > Actinomycetes > Kitasatosporales > Streptomycetaceae > Streptomyces > Streptomyces sp. NPDC038200. The sequence continues at coordinate 142,086 of NZ_JBVJYH010000005.1, read as the reverse complement.
ACGAGGTCGAGGTCGTCCTGGACCGCACCCCGTTCTACGCCGAGGGCGGCGGCCAGATCGGCGACACCGGCCGGATCAAGGTCGACTCCGGGGCCGTCATCGAGATCCGTGACTGCCAGAAGCCGGTCCCGGGCGTGTACGTCCACAAGGGCGTCGTCCAGGTCGGCGAGGTGACCGTCGGCGCCAAGGCCCAGGCCAGCATCGACACCCGCCGCCGCCACGCGATCGCCCGCGCCCACTCGGCCACCCACCTGACCCACCAGGCGCTGCGCGACGCCCTCGGCCCGACGGCCGCCCAGGCCGGCTCCGAGAACCAGCCCGGCCGCTTCCGCTTCGACTTCGGTTCGCCGTCCGCCGTGCCCACGGCCGTGATGACCGACGTCGAGCAGAAGATCAACGAGGTGCTCGCCCGCGACCTCGACGTGCATGCCGAGGTCATGGGCATCGACGAGGCCAAGAAGCAGGGCGCCATCGCCGAGTTCGGCGAGAAGTACGGCGAGCGGGTCCGCGTGGTCACCATCGGCGACTTCTCCAAGGAGCTGTGCGGCGGCACGCACGTGCACAACACCGCCCAGCTGGGCCTGGTGAAGCTGCTCGGCGAGTCCTCCATCGGCTCGGGTGTCCGTCGTATCGAGGCCCTGGTCGGCATGGACGCCTACCACTTCCTCGCCCGCGAGCACACGGTCGTCAACCAGCTGACCGAGCTGCTCAAGGGCCGCTCGGAGGAGCTGCCGGAGAAGGTCGCCTCGATGCTCGGCAAGCTGAAGGACGCCGAGAAGGAGATCGAGAAGTTCCGCGCCGAGAAGGTGCTCCAGGCCGCCGCCGGCCTCGCCGAGTCCGCCAAGGACGTGCGGGGCGTGGCCGTGGTGACCGGCCGGGTCCCGGACGGCACCACCCCGGACGACCTGCGCAAGCTGGTCCTCGACGTGCGGGGCCGCATCCAGGGCGGCCGGGCCGCCGTGGTCGCCCTCTTCACCGTCAACAACGGCAAGCCGCTGACGGTCATCGCCACCAACGACGCCGCCCGCGAGCGCGGCCTCAAGGCCGGTGACCTGGTCCGCACCGCCGCCAAGACGCTCGGCGGCGGCGGTGGCGGCAAGCCGGACGTCGCCCAGGGCGGCGGCCAGAACCCGGCCGCCGTCGGCGAGGCCGTCGAGGCCGTCGAGCGTCTCGTCGCCGAGACCGCGAAGTAAGAGACGGTCGAGAAGATGCGCAGAGGACGTCGGCTCGCGATCGACGTCGGGGACGCCCGGATCGGGGTCGCCTCGTGCGACCCCGACGGGATCCTCGCCACCCCGGTGGAGACCGTCCCCGGCCGGGACATCCCCGCCGCTCACCGCCGGCTGCGCCGGCTGGTGGAGGAGTACGAACCGATCGAGGTCGTCGTCGGTCTCCCTCGCTCCCTCAAGGGGGGCGAGGGCCCGGCCGCGGTCAAGGTCCGCGCCTTCGCGCAGGAGCTGGCGCGGGGCGTCCAGCCGGTGCCGGTGCGCCTGGTGGACGAGCGGATGACGACGGTGACGGCCAGTCAGGGACTGCGCGCCTCGGGCGTGAAGTCGAAGAAGGGCCGCGCGGTCATCGACCAGGCGGCGGCCGTCATCATCCTGCAGCAGGCCCTGGAATCCGAACGGGTGTCAGGCAAAGCACCCGGCGAGGGCGTCGAAGTGGTCATCTGATCGCGATACGGTAACGTTCCGCGCGATGCGCCGGTGTTCGAACAGCCGGGGCACAGCAAGAGGCGGAACGGCAACCGGCCCACGGGCCGCGCGATCGTCGGCCTCGCGGCTCTAGGGGATCGATGACTGAGTATGGCCGGGGCCCAGGCTCCGAACCGTGGCATCCGGAGGACCCGTTGTACGGGGACGGCGGATGGGGAGGACAGCAGGCCCAGGCGGGTCCGCAGTCTCCTTACGACGGCCAGCCACAGCACTATCCGCAGGCGCCGCAGTACGGAAACTGGAACCAGGAGCAGCAGCCCGGCTACGAGGGGCAGCACCACCAGTACCACGACGGACCGGGTCAGCCCCCGTTCGACCAGCAGTTCGCCGGTCACCCCCAGCAGCAGCTCCACCAGGGCGCCTGGGACGCGACCGGCACCCACGGCCAGGTGCCGTACGCCGCCGACCCCGGTGACCCCTACGGCCAGCAGCCCGTCGCCTACGGTGGGGAGCAGCCCGACTTCTACGGCACCGAGGACGCCTACCCGCCGCCGGAGCCGCCCGGCCGCAGGCGCCCCGAACCGGAACCGGAACCCGGGCCGGCGGCGGGCGAGGAGGAGCACCTTCCGACGGCGGGAGGCGGCGACGAGGACGACGAGGAGCACGAGCTCCAGAGCCGGCGCGAGCGGCGCGGCAAGGGCAAGAAACCGGTCAAGAGCAAGAAACGCCGGACCGGCTGCGCCTGCATGGTGGTCGTCCTGGTGTTCGGCGGCGGCCTCGGCGGCGTCGGGTATTTCGGCTACAAGTTCTACCAAAATCGTTTCGGCACGGCTCCGGACTACGCGGGCGAGGGCATCAGCGCGACGGTGACCGTCGAGATCCCGAAGGGCGCCGGCGGCTGGGAGATCGGCCGCCGGCTGAAAGAGGCCGGAGTCGTCAAGAGCGCCGAGGCGTTCGTCCACGCCCAGGGACAGACGCCGGGCGGCGACGGCATCCAGGCCGGTGCCTACCTCCTGAAGAAGGAGATGTCCGCCGGCAGCGCCGTCAAGATGATGCTGGATCCGCGCAGCCAGAACAACGTGGTGGTCACCGAGGGCGAGCGCAACTCGGCCGTCTACGCGGCCATCGACAAACAGCTCGAACTGCCCTCCGGCAGCACCAAGAAGATCGCCCTGAAGCAGTACAAGACCCTCGGCGTGCCGACGTGGGCGCAGAACAACAGCGCCATCATGGACCCGCTGGAGGGCTTCCTCTGGCCGGCCACGTACCCGGCCGCGAAGGGCATGAAGCCCGAGGCGATCCTGAAGCAGATGGTGACCCAGGCCAAGCAGAAGTACGCCGCCTACGGCCTCGACGACAAGGCCGAGAAGCTCGGCCTGCACGACGCCTTCGAGCTCGTCACGGTCGCGAGCCTGGTCCAGGCCGAGGGCAAGACGCACGACGACTTCCGCAAGATGGCCGAGGTGGTCTTCAACCGCCTCAAGCCCACCAACACCGAGACCAACCGGCTGCTGCAGTTCGACTCGACCTACAACTACCTCAAGGGCACGAGCAACATCCACATCTCCGAGAAGGAGATCAACAGCAACCCGAGCCCGTACAACACGTACACCCACAAGGGACTTCCGCCCGGCCCGATCGGCAACCCCGGCGAGGACGCGCTGAAGGCGACCCTCAATCCGACGCACGACGGCTGGATCTACTTCGTGGCGACCGACGGCACGAACAACACCGAGTTCGCCAAGAACTACGCCGAATTCCAAGAGCTCAAGGACAAGTTCAATGCCAGCTCGGGCAACTGACGGCCGCCGTGCCGCCGTGCTCGGTTCGCCGATCGCCCACTCGCTCTCCCCGGTGCTGCACCGGGCCGCGTACGACGCGGCCGGGCTCGCCGGCTGGTCGTACGACAGCTTCGACGTCGACGAGGCCGCCCTGCCCGGCTTCCTGGACGAGCTCGGGCCCCAGTGGGCGGGGCTGTCGCTGACCATGCCGCTGAAGCGGGCGGTCATCCCGTTGCTGGACGAGATCAGCGAGACCGCGGCCTCGGTCGACGCGGTCAACACGCTCGTCTTCACCGAGGACGGGCGCCGACGGGGCGACAACACCGACATCCCGGGCATGGTGGCCGCCCTGCGCGAGCACGGAATCGAACAGGTCGACTCCGCCGCCGTCCTGGGCGCCGGCGCCACCGCGTCCTCCGCGCTCGCCGCGCTCGCCCGGGTCTGCACCGGAGAGGTCGTCGCCTACGTCCGCAGCGAGGCCCGCGCCGCCGAGATGCGGGAGTGGGGCGAACGGCTCGACGTGCAGGTCCGTACCGCGGACTGGTCCGACGCCGCCCAGGCGCTGCACGCCCCGCTGGTGATCGCCACCACGCCCGCCGGCACCACCGACGCCCTCGCCGCCGCCGTACCCGAACGCCCCGCCACCCTCTTCGACGTGCTCTACGACCCCTGGCCCACCGAGCTGGCGGCCCGCTGGTCCATGTTCGGCGGTGCCGTGGTCAGCGGCCTCGACCTGCTGGTCCACCAGGCCGTCCTCCAGTTCGAGCAGATGACCGGGCACGTGCCGGGCCCGGTGGACGCCATGCGCCACGCCGGGGAACGGGCGCTCGCGGCCCGCTGACGCCCCCGCGCGTCCGCCTGCTGGACCGGCGGCCGGATCTCGCACCCGGACGTGGGAGGATCGGAGGTGGCGTACCGGGGTCGCGCACCCGGTGACGCCGTCGCCGTACGCGAGGACGCGCGTACGCAGGGCAGTACCGGGCGCGAGCACTGAGGAGCACCGTTGAGCAGGCTGCGTTGGCTGACCGCGGGGGAGTCCCACGGTCCCGCACTTGTCGCGACGCTGGAGGGACTTCCCGCCGGCGTGCCGATCACCACGGAGATGGTGGCGGATCACCTGGCGCGGCGGCGGCTCGGCTATGGCCGCGGTGCGCGGATGAAGTTCGAGCAGGACGAGGTCACGTTCCTGGGCGGCGTCCGGCACGGCCTGACCATGGGCTCCCCGGTGGCGATCATGGTGGGCAACACCGAGTGGCCGAAGTGGGAGCAGGTCATGGCTGCCGACCCGGTCGACCCGGAGGTGCTGGCCGGCCTGGCCCGCAACGCGCCGCTGACCCGCCCGCGTCCCGGCCACGCGGACCTGGCGGGCATGCAGAAGTACGGCTTCGACGAGGCCCGCCCGATCCTGGAGCGCGCCTCGGCCCGCGAGACGGCGGCCCGGGTGGCGCTGGGCGCGGTGGCGCGGTCGTACCTGAAGGAGACGGCCGGCATCGAGATCGTCTCGCACGTCGTCGAGCTGTGCTCCGTGAAGGCCCCGCAGGGGGTCTACCCCACCCCGGCCGATGTCGAGAAGCTGGACGCCGACCCGCTGCGCTGCCTCGACGCGGACGCGTCGAAGGCGATGGTCGCGGAGGTCGACCAGGCACACAAGGACGGCGACACGCTGGGCGGCGTGGTCGAGGTCCTCGCCTACGGAGTCCCCGTCGGCCTGGGCTCGCACGTGCACTGGGACCGCAAGCTGGACGCCCGGCTGGCCGGTGCCCTCATGGGCATCCAGGCGATCAAGGGCGTCGAGATCGGCGACGGCTTCGAGCTGGCCCGGGTGCCCGGCTCCCAGGCGCACGACGAGATCGTCGGCACCCCGGAGGGCATCCGCCGGGTCTCCGGCCGCTCCGGCGGCACCGAGGGCGGTCTGACCACCGGTGAGCTGCTGCGGGTGCGGGCCGCGATGAAGCCGATCGCGACCGTGCCGCGGGCCCTGAGGACCGTGGACGTGTCCACGGGTGAGGCCGCCCAGGCCCACCACCAGCGCTCCGACGTGTCCGCCGTGCCGGCCGCCGGCATCGTCGCCGAGGCCATGGTGGCGCTCGTCCTCGCGGACGCGGTCGCGGAGAAGTTCGGCGGCGACTCGGTGACCGAGACCCGGCGCAACGTCCAGTCGTACCTCGACAACCTGGCCATCAGGTGAGCGTCGTGCCCGCGGTCGTCCTGATCGGCCCGATGGGTGTGGGCAAGTCCACCGTCGGGCGGCTGCTCGGCGAGCACCTGGGCCTGGAGTACCGCGACACCGACGAGGACATCGTGGCCGCCGAGGGCCGCACCATCGCCGAGATCTTCGTGGACGAGGGCGAGCCCGTCTTCCGCGCCAAGGAGAAGGCCGCCGTGCGCGCCGCGCTCGCCGAGCACGACGGTGTCGTCGCGCTGGGCGGCGGGGCCGTCCTGGACCCCGAGACCCGGGCGCTGCTCGCCGGGCAGCGGGTGGTCTATCTGTCGATGGAGGTCGAGGAGGCCGTCAGGCGCACCGGCCTGAACGTGGCCCGTCCGCTGCTGGCGGTCAACCCGCGCAAGCAGTGGCGCGAGCTGATGGAGGCGCGCCGGCACCTGTACGAGGAGGTCGCCGCCGCCGTCGTGCCGACGGACGGCCGCACCCCCGAAGAGGTCACGCAAGACGTGCTGGACGCACTGGAGTTGAAGCAAGGATGAGCGAGGCAGTCACCCGGATCCGGATCGCCGGCACGGCGGGCACCGACCCGTACGAGGTACTGGTGGGCCGGCAGCTGCTCGGTGAACTGACCGGGCTGATCGGGGAGCGGGCCCGGCGGGTCGCGGTGATCCATCCGGAGGCCCTGGCCGAGACCGGGGAGGCGCTGCGCGCCGATCTGGCCGAGCAGGGCTACGAGACCGTGGCGATCCAGGTGCCCAACGCCGAGGAGGCCAAGACCGCCGAGGTCGCCGCCTACTGTTGGAAGGCGCTGGGGCAGTGCGGGTTCACCCGCACCGACGCCATCGTCGGGGTCGGCGGCGGTTCGACCACGGACCTGGCCGGGTTCGTCGCCGCGACCTGGCTGCGCGGGGTGCGCTGGATCGCCGTCCCCACCACCGTGCTGGCCATGGTCGACGCGGCCGTCGGCGGCAAGACCGGCATCAACACGGCGGAGGGCAAGAACCTGGTCGGTTCCTTCCACCCGCCGGCCGGGGTGCTGTGCGACCTGGCGGCGCTGGACTCCTTGCCGGTCCACGACTACGTCTCCGGGCTGGCCGAGGTCATCAAGGCCGGGTTCATCGCGGACCCGGTGATCCTGGACCTGATCGAGGCCGATCCGCAGGCGGCGCGGACTCCGGAGGGCCCGCACACCTCCGAGCTGATCGAGCGGTCGATCCGGGTCAAGGCGGCGGTGGTCTCCTCGGACCTGAAGGAATCCGGTCCGCGGGAGATCCTCAACTACGGCCACACGCTCGGCCACGCGATCGAGAAGAACGAGCGCTACAAGTGGCGGCACGGCGCCGCGGTCGCGGTCGGCATGCACTTCGCCGCCGAACTCGGCCGGCTGGCGGGACGCCTGGACGACGCGACGGCCGACCGGCACCGCAGCATCCTGGAGTCCGTGGGCCTGCCGCTGCACTACCGCTACGACCAGTGGCCCCGGCTGCTGGAGACGATGAAGGTCGACAAGAAGTCCCGCGGCGACCTGCTGCGCTTCATCGTCCTGGACGGCCTGGCCAAGCCGACCGTCCTGGAGGGCCCGGACCCGGCGGTCCTGCTCGCCGCGTACGGCGAGGTCGGGCAGTAGGTCCCCGGCTGTCCCCTCCGTCCGATTCCTTCCGTCCGATTCCCTTCCCGGACCGGGCACTTCGGCCCGCCCCCGGCCGTTTCACCAAACGACGGCCGGGGACGGTACCGTTCGGTGGCGGCGGGGACGTGCCCCCGCCGCCAGCACCACAGTGCCAGTACGAGATGGAGTGGCAACGGATGCAGCACGCAGTGGGGTCTCCGCTGCCGCCGCCCCACCAGTCGGGGCAGGGGCCGCACGCCGGCTGGGCGTCGGCCGCACACCACCCGGGTGCGTACCCGGGCGCTTCCCAGGGACCCGCCCCCGTTCCCCCGGCGCCGGGCTTCCCGGCCCCGTCGGGCCCCGTGCCGCCGGCCCCTCAGCAGCCCCCGGCGCCCTCCGGTCCGCTGCAGCCGCCCGCGCCGCCGCAGCACACCGCCGGCCCGTCGGCCGCCGATACCACCGGGCACGTGCCGCTGCCACCCGGCGGCCCGGTCGGCGTGCCCGTGGCAGCGCCCGCCGCGGTCGCGGCCCCGGACCCGGCGGCCACCGTCCTCGCCGTCCTCCTCATCGGCCCGGCCGGCGCGGGCAAGACCAGCGTCGCCAAGTACTGGGCGGACCACCGCCGTGTCTCCACGGCCCACATCAGCCTGGACGACGTCCGCGAGTGGGTCCGCTCGGGCTTCGCCGATCCCCAGTCCGGCTGGAACGACAACTCGGAGGCCCAGTACCGCCTGGCCCGCCGCACCTGCGGCTTCGCCGCCCGCAACTTCCTGGCCAACGGCATCTCCTGCATCCTGGACGACGCCGTCTTCCCGGACCGCCCGGCCGTGGGCCTCGGCGGCTGGAAGCGGCACGTGGGTCCCGGCCTGCTCCCCGTGGTCCTGCTCCCGGGCCTGGACATCGTCCTGGAGCGCAACGCCGAACGCACCGGCAACCGCCGCCTCACCGACGAGGAGGTGGCCCGCATCCACGGCCGCATGGCCGGCTGGTACGGCTCGGGCCTGCCGATCATCGACAACTCCCAGCTGGACGTCCCGGGGACGGCGCGGGTCCTGGACGAGGTCCTGGCCAGGGCGATAGCGAGCCCGCCGAACTGGTGAGCGGGGCGAGCACCCCTCTCCGAAGGAGGAACCGCGCACCTGCCCCCCGGCACCCGCGGCACCACCGCACCGCCCCTGATCGACCCCACTCGGCCCCACCCAACCGGCACAAACCGGGCAAAACTCCTACGCTCATCTCATGTCAGAGGTGTACGCGAACCGCCGATCCCGGCTGAGGGAACACTTCAACGCGGCCGGTACCGCGGCAGCGCTCGTCACCCGCCCCGCCAATGTGCGCTACCTGGCGGGTGCCGCCCCGCTCCGCGCCGTCCTGCTGCTCGGCAAGCGCGAGGACGTGCTTGTCTGCGCCGGCTCGCCCGACGAGCGCCCGCACGAGGGCCGACCGGACGATCACCTGCGCCTGCATGTCCTGCCCGCACCCGGCGGCGACCCCGCGGTCGCGGCGGCCGGCCTCGCCGCGGCCCAGGACGCCGACTCGCTCGCCGTCGAGGAACACCACCTCACCGTGGCCCGCCACCGGGCCCTGACCTCCGTCGCCCCGAGACTCCGCCTCGCCGACATCGGCGGAGCCGTGGAGCAGCTCAGGGTGGTCAAGGACGAGGAGGAGATCTCCTGCCTCCGCATCGGCGCCGAGATCGCCGACCAGGCCCTCGGCGAGCTGCTGGAGTCCATCCTGGTCGGCCGCACCGAACGGCACCTCGCGCTGGAACTGGAGCGCCGCCTGGTCGACCACGGGGCCGACGGCCCCGCCTTCCCCACCTCCGTGGCCACCGGGCCGCACGCCGGCCGCCGCGGCCACCGTCCCACCGACCGGCGCGTGGAGGAGGGCGATTTCCTCTCCGTCTGCCTGGGTGCCACCTATCGTGGGTACCGCTGCGAGATCGGCCGCACCTTCGTCATCGGGACCTCGCCCGCCGACTGGCAGATCGAGCTGTACGACCTGGTCTTCGCCGCTCAGCGCGCCGGACGGGAGTTCCTCGCACCCGGCGCCGCCTACCGCGACGTCGACCGCGCGGCCCGGCAGGTACTGGACTCCGCGGGCTATGCGGAGGCCCTGCCACCGATCACCGGACACGGTGTCGGACTCGAAATCGACGAGGACCCGCAGTTGGCGCCCGCGGCAATGGGTAAACTGGACGCTTGCGTGCCGGTCACCGTCGAACCGGGGGTCCACCTCCCGGGCCGGGGCGGTGTCCGGATCGATGACACGCTCGTCGTACGCCCCGAGGCGGACGGCGGACCCGAGCTACTCACCATCACGACCAAGGAGCTGCTCGCCCTCTAGGCAGTGGCGTGCGCCGGGGTCGTACGTCAGTCCAGGAGATTCCGCAACCGTGGCTTCCACGAACGACCTCAAGAACGGCATGGTGCTCAAGCTCGAAGGCGGCCAGCTCTGGTCCGTCGTCGAGTTCCAGCACGTCAAGCCCGGCAAGGGCCCGGCCTTCGTGCGCACCAAGCTCAAGAACGTGCTTTCCGGCAAGGTCGTCGACAAGACCTTCAACGCCGGCGTCAAGGTCGAGACGGCCACTGTCGACAAGCGCGACATGCAGTTCTCGTACATGGACGGCGACTACTTCGTCTTCATGGACATGGAGACCTACGACCAGCTGCACATCGACCGGAAGGCCGTCGGCGACGCCGCGAACTTCCTGATCGAGGGCTTCACGGCCACCGTCGCGCAGCACGAGGGCGAGGTTCTCTTCGTCGAGCTGCCCGCCGCCGTCGAGCTGGTCATCGCCGAGACCGAGCCGGGCGTCCAGGGCGACCGCTCCACGGGTGGCACCAAGCCCGCCAAGCTGGAGACCGGCCACCAGATCCAGGTCCCGCTCTTCATCACCACCGGTGAGAAGATCAAGGTCGACACCCGCACCAGCGACTACCTCGGCCGGGTGAACAGCTAACCGTGGCTGCCCGCAACACGGCCCGCAAGCGCGCCTTCCAGATCCTCTTCGAGGGCGACCAGCGCGGCGCCGACGTCCTGACGGTCCTCGCGGACTGGATCCGGCTCTCCCGGTCCGACACGCGGCAGCCGCCGGTCAGCGAGTACACGATGCAGCTGGTCGAGGGCTACGCGCAGTACGCGCGGCGGATCGACGAGCTGATCGCTCAGTACGCGGTGGGGTGGACGCTCGACCGCATGCCGGTCGTCGACCGCAACATTCTGCGGCTGGGCGCCTACGAGCTGATCTGGGTCGACGAGACCCCGGACGCCGTCGTCCTGGACGAGATGGTGCAGCTGGCGAAGGAGTTCTCGACCGATGAGTCGCCCTCGTTCGTCAACGGTCTGCTGGGGCGGCTGAAGGAACTGAAGCCTTCGCTCCGCCGGGCCTAGCCGACGCCGCCACAGGGGCGCCGAGGGACTGTGACCGACGGCCGCGGATTGTCCGCGGCCCGTCGGGCGGTTCCCCCGCGCCCCTCAGGCATGTCCGCGCCGCCCGGCGCCCGGCATACGCCGCCAGTGCCTCGGCGCCCGGCGTGCGCAGAGAGAGACCGAGTGCCCGGCGTGCGCCGGCGGAGGTTGGGTGGCCCGGCGCATGCGCCGCCAGCGTCGTGAAACGCCGCCGGGGCGGCCGGAACCATCAAGTTCCGGCCACCCCGGCGGCACGTTTCTGCTGAGTCGTGGAGCGGCTACGCCTCTTCGTGCGTGGCCACGGCGCGGCGCGCGTCCGCGTCCAGCACGCCCCAGCTGATCAGCTGCTCGGTCAGGACCGAGGGGGACTGGTCGTAGATGACGGCGAGTGTGCGCAGGTCGTCCTGGCGGATGGAGAGCACCTTGCCGTTGTAGTCGCCGCGCTGGGACTGGATCGTCGCCGCGTAGCGCTGCAGGGGGCCCGCCTTCTCGGCCGGCACGGTGGCCAGCCGCTCCAGGTCGAGGACCAGCTTCGGCGGCGGCTCGGCGGCGCCGCCCGGCGTGGTGCCCGGCAGCAGCTCCTGCACAGGGACGCCATAGAAATCGGCCAACTCGGCAAGACGCTGCACGGTCACGGCACGGTCACCGCGCTCGTACGAACCGACCACCACGGCCTTCCAGCGCCCCTGGGACTTCTCCTCGACACCGTGGAGGGAAAGGCCCTGCTGGGTGCGGATGGCCCGGAGCTTGGCCCCGAGCTGTTTGGCGTATTCGCTGGACATATAGCTCCCCGGACACTGTGTCGACGCGGCCGGCTGTTTTCCCGCCGCGCGGCTGGTAACTCACTGTGAGGTTACGCAGCGTGATTCTTCTGCGTCAAGCCGAATGGTCCACACCGACTCTTCCGTGGTAGTGACGGCAGGCTGGGCCGAGGGGGTGACAGGGGCACGCCCGGCGACCTGCTACGGTGGATGGCGCAATTCCGACGTCCTTTAAGGTCCGTCCCGTGAGGCGGAGAAGGAGGTCCGTTTCGTATGGACAAGCACGACACCTCTGCGCATCCGCAAGCGGCCGATGCGCGGCCCGTTCTCGAAGGCCCCGACATCGCGCGGGTGCTGACCCGCATCGCCCACGAGATCGTCGAGCGCGCCAAGGGCGCCGACGACGTGGTGCTCCTCGGCATTCCGACCCGCGGCGTCTTCCTCGCCCAGCGGCTCGCCGCCAAGCTGGAGCAGATCACCGACCGCAAGATCCCGGTCGGCTCGCTCGACATCACCATGTACCGCGACGACCTGCGCATGCACCCGCCGCGTGCGCTGGCCCGCACCGACATCCCCGGTGACGGCATCGACGGCAAGCTGGTGGTCCTCGTCGACGACGTGCTCTTCTCCGGGCGCACCATCCGTGCCGCTCTCGACGCCCTGAACGACATCGGGCGCCCGCGCGCGGTGCAGCTCGCGGTCCTGGTCGACCGCGGCCACCGGGAACTGCCCATCCGTGCCGACTACGTCGGCAAGAACCTCCCCACGTCGCTGCGGGAGACGGTCAAGGTCCAGCTCGCCGAGGAGGACGGTCGCGACACCGTGCTGCTCGGTGCGAAGCCGGCCGCTCAGTAGCAAGACGGGCGCACGGCCGCCCTCCGGTGTGCCACAGCATGCGCCCGCCTGCCCGAAATCTCCCGTTTGAACTGCCTTACGGAGCCTGACAGATGCAGCGTCATCTCATCTCGGCCGCCGACCTCACCCGCGACGACGCCGTCCTGATCCTCGACACCGCCGAGGAGATGGCCCGGGTCGCCGACCGGCCGATCAAGAAGCTGCCGACCCTGCGCGGCCGGACGATCGTCAACCTCTTCTTCGAGGACTCCACGCGCACGCGGATCTCCTTCGAAGCCGCCGAGAAGCGGCTGTCCGCGGACGTCATCAACTTCTCCGCCAAGGGCTCGTCGGTCTCCAAGGGCGAGTCCCTCAAGGACACCGCCCAGACCCTGGAGGCCATGGGCGTCGACGCCGTGGTCATTCGGCACGGCGCCTCCGGGGCCCCGTACCGGCTCGCCAACTCCGGCTGGATCGACGCCGTCGTCATCAACGCCGGCGACGGCACCCACCAGCACCCCACCCAGGCCCTCCTGGACGCCTTCACCATGCGCCGCCGGCTGGTCGGCCGCGACGCGGGGCTCGGCCAGGACCTGTCCGGCAAGCGGATCACCGTCGTCGGCGACGTCCTGCACAGCCGGGTGGCCCGCTCCAACGTCGACCTGCTCCACACCCTCGGCGCCGAGGTCACCCTGGTCGCCCCGCCCACCCTGGTGCCGGTCGGCGTCGAGTCCTGGCCGTGCGCGGTCTCGTACGACCTGGACAGCACGCTGCCCAAGTGCGACGCCGTGATGATGCTCCGCGTGCAGCGCGAGCGCATGAACGCCGCCTTCTTCCCGACCGAGCGCGAGTACTCGCGGCGCTACGGCCTCGACGGCGACCGCATGGCCAAGCTGCCCGAGCACGCCATCGTGATGCACCCCGGCCCGATGGTCCGCGGCATGGAGATCACCGCCGAGGTCGCCGACTCCGACCGCTGCACCGCCATCGAGCAGGTCGCCAACGGCGTCTCCATCCGGATGGCCGTCCTGTACCTGCTGCTCGGCGGCAACGAACCCGCCCAGACCCGCACTGAGGAGAAGTAAGACCCATGAGCAAGATCCTGATCCGCGGTGCGAAGGTGCTCGGCGGCGAGCCGCAGGACGTGCTGATCGACGGTGAGACCATCGCCGAGGTGGGCACGGACCTCGCTGCCGAGGGCGCCGAGGTCGTCGAGGCCGCCGGCAAGGTGCTGCTGCCGGGCCTGGTCGACCTGCACACCCACCTGCGCGAGCCGGGCCGCGAGGACTCCGAGACCGTGCTGACCGGCACCCGCGCGGCGGCGAGCGGCGGCTACACGGCCGTCTTCGCCATGGCCAACACCTTCCCCGTCGCCGACACCGCCGGCGTGGTCGAGCAGGTGTACCGCCTCGGCCGTGAGCACGGCTACTGCGACGTCCAGCCCATCGGCGCCGTCACCGTCGGCCTGGAGGGCCGCAAGCTCGCCGAGCTGGGCGCGATGCACGAGTCCGCCGCCGGCGTCACCGTCTTCTCCGACGACGGCAAGTGCGTGGACGACGCCGTGATCATGCGCCGCGCCCTGGAGTACGTGAAGGCCTTCGGCGGTGTCGTCGCCCAGCACGCGCAGGAGCCGCGGCTCACCGAGGGCGCCCAGATGAACGAGGGCGTCGTCTCCGCCGAGCTGGGCCTGGGCGGCTGGCCGGCCGTCGCCGAGGAGGCGGTGATCGCCCGGGACGTCCTGCTCGCCGAGCACGTCGGCTCCCGCGTGCACATCTGCCACCTGTCGACCGCCGGCTCCGTGGAGATCGTCCGCTGGGCCAAGTCCCGCGGCATCCACGTCACCGCCGAGGTCACCCCGCACCACCTGCTCCTCACCGACGAGCTGGTGCGCACGTACAACCCCGTCTACAAGGTCAACCCGCCGCTGCGCACCGAGCGCGACGTGCTGGCCCTGCGCGAGGCGCTCGCCGACGGCACGATCGACATCGTCGCCACCGACCACGCCCCGCACCCGCACGAGGACAAGGACTGCGAGTGGGCCGCCGCCGCCATGGGCATGGTCGGCCTGGAGACCGCGCTGTCGGTGGTCCAGGAGACCATGGTCGACACGGGCCTGCTGGACTGGGCCGGCGTCGCCGACCGGATGTCCGTCAAGCCCGCGCAGATCGGACAGGCCACCGGCCACGGCCGTCCCGTCTCGGCTGGTGAGCCCGCCAACCTCACCCTGGTCGACACGGAATACCGTGGCCGGGTGGACCCCGCGGGCTTCGCCTCGCGCAGCCGCAACACCCCCTACGAGGGACGTGAGCTGCCGGGCCGTGTGACGCACACGTGGCTGCGGGGCAAGGCCACGCTCGTCGACGGGAAGCTCACGTGACACCTGTAATCCTGCTGGCCGAGGCGGAGAAGTCGGCCGAGGTCACCGACTGGGGGGCCCGCATCGGCTGGCTCGTCGGACTGGCCCTCTTCATCGCGCTCGTCTACTGGCTGATGCGCGAGGGCTGGAAGTGGCGCGGCACCCTCCAGGGCGACCTGCCGGCGCTGCCCAGCGCGCCGGACGAGACCGGCCCGGCCAGACTGAGCATGAGCGGCCGCTACCACGGCTCCACCACCGCCGGGCAGTGGCTGGACCGCATCGTGGCCCACGGCCTGGGCACCCGGAGCCGGGCCGAGCTCACCCTGACCGACGCGGGCCTGGAGGTCGAGCGCCCCGGAGCGACCGACTTCTTCGTCCCCACGGCCGCACTGCGCGGAGCCCGCCTGGACAAGGGCATCGCCGGCAAGGTCCTCACCGAGGGCGGACTGCTGGTGGTGACCTGGGCACACGGCGACAAGCTGATCGACTCCGGCTTCCGCTCCGACCGCGCGGCCGAGCACACCGAGTGGGTCGACACCCTGAACCAGATGACCAACGACACGGAAGGCGCACGATGACGACCTCCACCAAGGGAGCCGCGAGGGTTCCCGCCGTACTCGTCCTGGAGGACGGCCGCATCTTCCGCGGCCGCGCCTACGGGGCCGTGGGGGAGACCTTCGGCGAGGCCGTGTTCTCCACCGGCATGACCGGCTACCAGGAGACCCTCACCGACCCGTCGTACGACCGCCAGATCGTCGTCGCGACCGCCCCGCAGATCGGCAACACCGGCTGGAACGACGAGGACGACGAGTCGAGCCGCATCTGGGTCTCCGGCTACGTCGTGCGCGACCCCGCGCGCGTGCCGTCCAACTGGCGGGCCAAGCGCTCCCTGGACGACGAGCTGGAGCGACAGGGCGTGGTCGGCATCTCCGGCATCGACACCCGCGCCCTCACCCGCCACCTGCGCGAGCGCGGATCGATGCGCGCCGGCGTCTTCTCCGGCGAGGCGGTCGCCCCGGAGGCGGAGCTGCTGGAGCGCGTGCAGGCCCAGCCGCACATGAAGGGCGCGAGCCTCTACGAGGAGGTGGCGACGAAGGAGGCGTACGTCGTCCCCGCGGTCGGCGAGAAGAAGTTCACCGTCGCCGCCATCGACCTCGGCATCAAGGGCATGACCCCGCACCGCATGGCCGAGCGCGGCATCGAGGTGCACGTCCTGCCCGCCACCGCCACCGCCGACGAGATCTACGCCGTCGACCCGGACGGCGTGTTCTTCTCCAACGGCCCCGGCGACCCGGCGACCGCCGACGGCCCCGTGGCGCTGATGACCGCCGTCCTGGAGCGCAGGACGCCGCTGTTCGGCATCTGCTTCGGCAACCAGATCCTCGGCCGCGCCCTCGGCTTCGGCACCTACAAGCTGAAGTACGGCCACCGGGGCATCAACCAGCCGGTCCAGGACCGTACGACCGGCAAGGTCGAGGTCACCGCGCACAACCACGGCTTCGCCGTGGACGCGCCGCTCGACAAGGTCAGCGAGACGAAGTTCGGCCGCGCCGAGGTCTCGCACGTCTGCCTGAACGACGACGTCGTGGAGGGGCTCCAGCTGCTCGACCAGCCCGCCTTCTCCGTCCAGTACCACCCCGAAGCGGCAGCGGGCCCGCACGACGCCGCCTACCTGTTCGACCGCTTCGTTTCCCTGATGGAGGGCCAGCGTGCCTAAGCGCACCGATATCCAGTCCGTCCTGGTCATCGGCTCCGGCCCGATCGTCATCGGCCAGGCCGCCGAGTTCGACTACTCCGGCACCCAGGCGTGCCGCGTGCTCAAGGCCGAGGGCCTGCGCGTCGTGCTCGTCAACTCCAACCCGGCGACGATCATGACCGACCCGGAGATCGCCGACGCCACCTACGTCGAGCCGATCACCCCCGAGTTCGTCGAGAAGATCATCGCCAAGGAGCGCCCCGACGCCCTGCTGCCCACCCTGGGCGGCCAGACGGCCCTGAACACCGCCATCTCGCTGCACGAGAACGGTGTCCTGGAGAAGTACGGCGTCGAGCTGATCGGCGCCAAGCCCGAGGCGATCCACAAGGGCGAGGACCGCGACCTCTTCAAGGACGTCGTGGAGGAGGTCCGCCGCAAGATCGGACACGGCGAGTCCGCCCGTTCGGTCATCTGCCACTCCATGGACGACGTCCTCAAGGGCGTCGAGACCCTCGGCGGCTACCCGGTCGTCGTCCGCCCGTCCTTCACCATGGGCGGCGCCGGCTCCGGCTTCGCGCACGACGAGGACGAACTGCGCCGCATCGCCGGCCAGGGCCTCACGCTCTCCCCGACCACCGAGGTGCTCCTGGAGGAGTCCATCCTCGGCTGGAAGGAGTACGAGCTGGAGCTGATGCGCGACAAGAACGACAACGTCGTGGTCGTCTGCTCCATCGAGAACTTCGACCCCATGGGCGTGCACACCGGCGACTCGATCACCGTCGCGCCCTCGATGACGCTGACCGACCGCGAGTACCAGATCCTGCGGGACATCGGCATCGCCGTCATCCGCGAGGTCGGCGTCGACACCGGCGGCTGCAACATCCAGTTCGCGGTGAACCCCGAGGACGGTCGCGTGATCGTCATCGAGATGAACCCGCGCGTGTCGCGCTCCTCGGCGCTCGCCTCCAAGGCCACCGGCTTCCCGATCGCCAAGATCGCCGCCAAGCTCGCCGTCGGCTACACGCTGGACGAGATCCCGAACGACATCACCCAGGAGACCCCGGCCTCCTTCGAGCCCACGCTCGACTACGTGGTCGTCAAGGCCCCGCGGTTCGCCTTCGAGAAGTTCCCGTCCGCGGACTCCACCCTCACGACCACCATGAAGTCGGTCGGCGAGGCCATGGCCATCGGCCGCAACTTCCCCGAGGCCTTCCAGAAGGCGCTGCGCTCGCTGGAGAAGAAGGGCAGCCAGTTCACCTTCGTCGGCGAGCCGGGCGACAAGGACGCGCTGCTCCGCGAGGCCGTCCGCCCCACCGACGGCCGCATCAACACGGTCATGCAGGCCATCCGCGCCGGTGCCACGCCCGAGGAGGTCTTCGAGTACACGAAGATCGACCCCTGGTTCGTGGACCAGCTCTTCCTGATCAAGGAGATCGCGGACGAGCTGGCCGGGGCGCCCGAGCTGACCGGCGAGCTGCTCGCCGAGGCCAAGCGGCACGGCTTCTCCGACCAGCAGGTCGCCGAGATCCGCGGCCTGCGCGAGGACGTCGTCCGCGAGGTCCGGCACGCCCTCGGCATCCGCCCGGTCTACAAGACGGTCGACACCTGCGCCGCCGAGTTCGCCGCGAAGACGCCGTACTTCTACTCCTCCTACGACGAGGAGACCGAGGTCGCGCGGCGCGAGAAGCCCGCGGTGATCATCCTGGGCTCCGGCCCGAACCGCATCGGCCAGGGCATCGAGTTCGACTACTCCTGCGTCCACGCCTCCTTCGCGCTGTCCGACGCCGGGTACGAGACCGTGATGGTCAACTGCAACCCGGAGACCGTCTCCACGGACTACGACACCTCCGACCGCCTGTACTTCGAGCCGCTGACGCTGGAAGACGTGCTGGAGATCGTCCACGCCGAGCAGCAGGCCGGCCCCGTCGCGGGCGTGATCGTCCAGCTCGGCGGCCAGACCCCGCTCGGCCTGTCGCAGGCCCTGAAGGACAACGGCGTGCCGATCGTGGGCACCTCGCCCGAGGCGATCCACGCCGCCGAGGACCGGGGTGCCTTCGGCCAGGTCCTCGCCGAGGCCGGCCTGCCCGCCCCCAAGCACGGCACGGCCACCACCTTCGCCGGTGCCAAGGCCATCGCCGACGAGATCGGCTACCCCGTCCTCGTCCGGCCCTCCTACGTCCTCGGCGGGCGCGGCATGGAGATCGTCTACGACGAGACCCGCCTCGCCGCCTACATCGCCGAGTCGACCGAGATCAGCCCTTCCCGGCCGGTGCTCGTCGACCGCTTCCTGGACGACGCCATCGAGATCGACGTCGACGCCCTCTACGACGGCGAGGAGCTGTACCTCGGCGGCGTGATGGAGCACATCGAGGAGGCCGGCATCCACTCCGGCGACTCGGCGTGCGCCCTGCCCCCGATCACCCTGGGCGGCTTCGACATCAAGCGCCTGCGCGCCTCCACCGAGGCCATCGCCAAGGGCGTCGGCGTGCGCGGTCTGATCAACATCCAGTTCGCGATGGCCGGCGACATCCTCTACGTCCTGGAGGCCAACCCGCGCGCCTCCCGGACGGTCCCCTTCACCTCGAAGGCGACCGCGGTGCCGCTCGCCAAGGCCGCCGCCCGCATCTCGCTGGGCGCGACCATCGCCGAGCTGCGCGCGGAGGGCCTGCTTCCGGCGAACGGCGACGGCGGCGAGCTGCCGCTGGACGCGCCGATCTCCGTCAAGGAGGCCGTCATGCCGTGGTCGCGGTTCCGCGACATCCACGGCCGCGGCGTCGACACCGTCCTCGGCCCGGAGATGCGCTCCACCGGCGAGGTCATGGGCATCGACTCCGTCTTCGGCACGGCGTACGCCAAGTCGCAGGCGGGTGCCTACGGCCCGCTGCCCACCAAGGGCCGCGCGTTCATCTCGGTCGCCAACCGCGACAAGCGCTCGATGATCTTCCCGGCGCGCGAGCTGGTCGCCCACGGCTTCGAGCTGCTCGCCACCTCCGGCACCGCCGAGGTCCTCAAGCGCAACGGCATCCACGCCACGGTCGTGCGCAAGCAGTCCGAGGGCACCGGCCCGAACGGCGAGCGGACCATCGTCCAGCTCATCCACGACGGCGAGGTCGACCTCATCGTCAACACCCCGTACGGCACCGGCGGCCGCCTCGACGGCTACGACATCCGTACGGCGGCGGTGGCCCGCTCCGTGCCGTGCCTGACGACCGTGCAGGCGCTCGCGGCGGCCGTCCAGGGCATCGACGCCCTCAACCACGGAGACGTGGGCGTCCGCTCGCTCCAGGAACACGCGGAACACCTGACCGCGGCCCGCGACTAGCAGCCCGCTCCGAGGGGGACACCGAAACCGGTGTCCCCCTCTTCATGAGGACTAAGAGACATGTACGAGCTTTTCTTCCGTCTGGTTTTCACCCGGCTGGACCCGGAGAAGGCCCACCACCTGGCCTTCCGCTGGATCCGCCTGGCCGCCCGGATCCCCGTGCTGCGCACCTTCGTCGCCGCCGCGCTCGCGCCCCGTCACAAGGAACTGCGCACCGAGGCGTTCGGGCTGCGGATGCACGGCCCGTTCGGGCTCGCCGCGGGCTTCGACAAGAACGCCGTCGCGATCGACGGGATGTCGATGCTGGGCTTCGATCACGTCGAGATCGGCACGGTCACCGGTGAGCCGCAGCCCGGCAATCCCCGGAAGCGGCTGTTCCGGCTCGTCGCGGACCGTGCGCTGATCAACCGCATGGGCTTCAACAACGACGGCTCGCTCGCCGTGGCGGCCCGCCTCGCCACCCGTGAGCCCGTCTTCAAGACCGTCGTCGGCGTCAACATCGGCAAGACCAAGGTCGTCCCCGAGGCGGAGGCCGTCGCCGACTACGTGAAGTCCGCCGAGCGGCTCGCGCCGTACGCCGACTACCTGGTCGTCAACGTCTCCTCGCCCAACACGCCCGGCCTGCGCAACCTCCAGGCCGTGGACCACCTGCGCCCGCTGCTCACCGCCGTGCGCGAGGCCGCGGACCGCACGGTCGCGAACCGGCGCGTCCCGCTGCTGGTGAAGATCGCCCCCGACCTCGCCGACGAGGACATCGACGCGGTCGCCGACCTCGCCGTCGAGCTGGGTCTGGACGGCATCATCGCCACCAACACCACCATCGCGCGCGAGGGCCTCGGCCTGCGCTCGGCGCCCGCGCTGGTGCAGGAGACCGGCGGCCTGTCCGGGGCACCGCTCAAGGAGCGCTCCCTGGAGGTCCTGCGGCGCCTGTACGCGCGCGTGGGCGACCGGATCACCCTGGTGGGCGTCGGCGGCGTCGAGACCGCCGAGGACGCCTGGCAGCGCATCCTGGCCGGTGCCACGCTGGTCCAGGGGTACAGCGCCTTCATCTACGAGGGCCCCTTCTGGTGCCGCGCGATCCACAAGGGCCTCGCCGCCCGTCTGCGCACCAGCCCGTACGCCACCCTCGCCGACGCGGTCGGCGCCGACGTGAGGAAGCCCGCATGACCCCGCTGGAGCCCTTCGGCGCCCGGCTGCGCCGCGCCATGGACGAGCGCGGCCCGCTCTGCGTCGGCATCGACCCGCACGCCTCCCTGCTCGCCGAGTGGGGCCTGGACGACGACGTCGCCGGCCTGGAGCGGTTCAGCCGCACGGTCGTCGAGGCCATGGCCGACCGGGTCGCCGTCCTGAAGCCGCAGAGCGCCTTCTTCGAGCGGTTCGGCTCGCGCGGCGTCGCCGTCCTGGAGAAGTCGGTCCAGGAGGCGCGGGCGGCCGGTGCCCTGGTCCTGATGGACGCCAAGCGCGGCGACATCGGCTCGACCATGGCGGCCTACGCCGAGGCGTTCCTGCACAAGGACGCCCCGCTGTTCTCCGACGCCCTGACCGTCTCGCCGTACCTCGGCTACGGCTCGCTGAGCCCGGCCGTCGCCCTGGCCCGGGAGAGCGGCGCCGGCCTGTTCGTGCTGGCGCTCACCTCGAACCCGGAGGGCGGCGAGGTGCAGCACGCGGTGCGCGCCGACGGCCGGAGCATCGGCGCGACCATGCTGGCCCATCTCGCGGCCGAGAACGCGGGGGAGGAGCCGCTGGGCTCCTTCGGCGCGGTGGTCGGTGCCACGCTCGGCGACCTGTCCTCGTACGACCTGGACATCAACGGCCCGCTGCTCGCGCCGGGCATCGGCGCCCAGGGTGCCACCCCGGCCGATCTCCCGGGGGTGTTCGGAACGGCCGTCCGCAACGTCGTGCCCAACGTCAGCCGGGGTGTTCTGCGTCACGGTCCCGACGTCAGCGCGCTGCGAGGCGCGGCCGAGCGGTTCGCGGCGGAGATCCAGGAGGCCGTCGCCGCCGCCTGAGACCCGCGCGGGATGCTCGGCTGAGCGCGATCACGCCGACTTGAGCGTGCATACATCCTCGAATCGAGGGCAGTTTGTCTGAAATGTCCGGCCTGACGGAGGCTGACCAGGACTTTTCCGCTGTTCTCGCTGACTCTGGCGGACTTGCCCGCTAGTCTCCGAGCAGTGGGAGCACCTCCCTCGCCCTTCAGGCAGTGGGGGAGAACGGGCAGCGTGTTGCTCGTAGCTCCCCAGGTGTGGGGCGACTAGGTTCCTCACCGGTCCGTATCCGACAGTTCGACATCCGAGGTGACGTAGGCGTGGCTCTTCCGCCCCTTACCCCTGAACAGCGCGCAGCCGCGCTCGAAAAGGCCGCCGCGGCTCGCCGGGAGCGGGCCGAGGTCAAGAATCGACTCAAGCACTCCGGCGCCTCCCTGCACGAGGTCATCAAGCAGGGACAGGAGAACGACGTCATCGGCAAGATGAAGGTCTCCGCCCTCCTTGAGTCGCTGCCGGGCGTGGGCAAGGTCCGCGCCAAGCAGATCATGGAGCGTCTGGGCATCTCCGAGAGCCGCCGCGTGCGGGGTCTCGGTTCCAACCAGATCGCCTCCCTGGAGCGTGAGTTCGGCAGCACCGGCTCCTGAGTCCGCCTCCCCGGCGGACCAGGAGTCCCGGGCACTCCGGGATTGCTGGAATAATCGCTGCATGGCTGCAACATTCCGGGGGACGACCCCCGAGCCCCCGGACGTACGTCCGCGGCTGACCGTGCTCTCCGGCCCCTCGGGGGTCGGCAAGAGCACGGTCGTCGCTCATATGCGCAAGGAACACCCCGAGGTCTGGCTCTCGGTGTCGGCGACGACCCGCAAGCCGCGCCCCGGTGAGCGGCACGGAGTCCACTACTTCTTCGTCACCGACGAGGAGATGGACAAGCTGATCGCCAACGGCGAGCTGCTGGAATGGGCCGAGTTCGCCGGCAACCGCTATGGCACGCCCCGCGCGGCCGTGCTGGAGCGGCTGGAGAACGGCGAGCCCGTGCTGCTGGAGATCGACCTCCAGGGCGCCCGGCAGGTCCGCGAGTCCCTGTCCGACGCCCAGCTGGTGTTCCTGGCCCCGCCCTCCTGGGAGGAGCTGGTGCGCAGGCTGACCGGCCGGGGGACCGAGCCGCCCGAGGTCGTCGAGCGTCGTCTGGACGCGGCGAAGACCGAACTGGCGGCCGAGCCGGAGTTCGATGTGACCTTGGTCAACACCTCCGTCGAGGACGTGGCGCGCGAGCTGCTAGCCTTGATGGACGTTGTGTGATCGTGACTGTGATCACGATGTCTGATTCTTTCCCATCCATCGGAAGGTAGAGCGTGTCCTCTTCCATCACCGCGCCCGAGGGCATCATCAACCCGCCGATCGACGAGCTGCTCGAGGCCACCGACTCGAAGTACAGCCTCGTGATCTACGCGGCCAAGCGTGCCCGCCAGATCAACGCGTACTACTCGCAGCTCGGTGAGGGCCTCCTCGAGTACGTCGGTCCTCTCGTCGACACCCACGTCCACGAGAAGCCGCTCTCGATCGCCCTGCGCGAGATCAACGCCGGTCTGCTGACCTCCGAGGCCATCGAGGGCCCGGCGCAGTAGTACTTTCGTATTGCGGTTGACTTATCCACAGGCCCGGCAGTCAGTCTGCCGGGCCTGTGGTGTGTCATGGAGTCGTACGGTTTCGTCGTACGTTGTCGAGTCCGGGGAGACACGGTGGACAAGCCGAGGGTCGTGCTGGGGGTCAGCGGTGGCATCGCCGCCTACAAGGCATGCGAGCTGCTGAGAAGGTTCACGGAGTCGGGTCACGACGTCCGCGTGGTGCCCACCGCCTCCGCGCTGCACTTCGTCGGCGCCGCCACCTGGTCCGCGCTGTCCGGCAACCCGGTGGCCACCGAGGTCTGGGCCGACGTGCACGAGGTCCCGCACGTCCGCATCGGCCAGCGGGCGGACCTGGTGGTCGTGGCCCCCGCCACCGCCGACATGCTCGCCAAGGCCGCCCACGGCCTCGCCGACGACCTGCTGACCAACACCCTCCTCACCGCGCGCTGTCCGGTGGTCTTCGCCCCGGCGATGCACACGGAGATGTGGGAGCACCCGGCCACCCAGGAGAACGTGGCCACCTTGCGCCGCCGCGGCGCCGTCGTCGTCGAACCCGCCGTCGGCCGGCTCACCGGCGTGGACACCGGCAAGGGCCGGCTGCCCGACCCGGCGGAGATCTTCGAGGTGTGCCGCCGGGTACTGGCCCGGGGCGTCGCCGGACCCGACCTGGAAGGCCGGCACGTGGTCGTCTCCGCGGGCGGCACCCGCGAGCCGCTCGACCCGGTCCGCTTCCTCGGCAACCGCTCCTCCGGCAAGCAGGGCTACGCCCTGGCCCGCACCGCCGCCGCCCGCGGCGCCCGGGTGACCTTGGTCTCGGCCAACACCGGGATGCCCGATCCGGCGGGCGTGGACGTCGTCCGGGTCGGCACCGCCGTGCAGCTGCGTGAGGCGGTCCTGAAGGCCGCGGCGGACGCCGACGCCGTGGTCATGGCCGCCGCCGTCGCCGACTTCCGCCCCGCCGCCTACGCCGCCGGGAAGATCAAGAAGAAGGACGGCCACGACCCCGACCCCGTCGTCCTGGTGCGAAATCCGGACATCCTCGCGGAGATCTCGGCCGATCGTGGCCGCCCCGGGCAGGTGATCGTCGGCTTCGCCGCCGAGACCGACGACGTCCTCGCCAACGGCCGGGCCAAGCTCGCCCGCAAGGGCTGCGACCTGCTCGTGGTCAACGAGGTGGGGGAGCGCAAGACCTTCGGCTCCGAGGAGAACGAGGCCGTCGTGCTGGGCGCCGACGGCAGCGAGACCCCGGTGCCGCACGGCCCCAAGGAGGCCCTGGCCGACACGGTCTGGGACCTGGTCGTACGGCGACTGGACTAACGTCCGGCAGGCGATCGGGCGAACTTGACGTCAGGTTCACGCCACGCTCAAATCGGGCGTGGCGGCCCTGGTCAAGGCCGCTCGCCATTGTGCAGAATGCCCGTGCCGCAGGTCACAGCGCTCCCGAGAGGCGAGACGGTGGCCCGTCGGCCGAGTGCGACCGATAAACTGTTCACGGTCGACGCCGGGCAGCCCCGTGTCGTCCGGAAATGATCAGCCAGCAGCCGCTGCAACCACAGGGAGCGTTGTGTCCCGTCGCCTGTTCACCTCGGAGTCCGTGACCGAGGGTCACCCCGACAAGATCGCTGACCAGATCAGCGACACCATTCTCGACGCGCTTCTGCGCGAGGACCCGACCTCCCGGGTCGCTGTCGAGACCCTGATCACCACCGGCCTGGTCCACGTGGCCGGCGAGGTCACGACCAAGACCTACGCGGACATCGCGACCCTGGTCCGCAGCAAGATCCTCGAGATCGGCTACGACTCCTCCAAGAAGGGCTTCGACGGCGCCTCCTGCGGTGTCTCGGTGTCCATCGGCGCGCAGTCCCCGGACATCGCGCAGGGCGTCGACACCGCGTACGAGTCCCGGGTCGAGGGCGACGACGACGAACTGGACAAGCAGGGCGCGGGCGACCAGGGCCTGATGTTCGGCTACGCGTCCGACGAGACGCCGACCCTGATGCCGCTGCCGATCTTCCTGGCGCACCGCCTGTCCAAGCGCCTGTCCGACGTCCGCAAGAACGGCACCATCCCCTACCTGCGTCCGGACGGCAAGACGCAGGTCACCATCGAGTACGACGGCGACAAGGCCGTCCGCCTCGACACGGTGGTCGTCTCCTCCCAGCACGCCTCCGACATCGACCTGGAGTCGCTGCTCGCCCCCGACATCCGCGAGTTCGTCGTGGAGCCGGAGCTGAAGGCGCTCCTGGACGAGGGCATCAAGCTGGACACCGAGGGCTACCGCCTGCTGGTCAACCCGACCGGCCGTTTCGAGATCGGCGGCCCGATGGGCGACGCCGGCCTGACCGGCCGCAAGATCATCATCGACACCTACGGCGGCATGGCCCGTCACGGCGGCGGCGCCTTCTCCGGCAAGGACCCGTCCAAGGTGGACCGCTCGGCCGCCTACGCCATGCGCTGGGTCGCCAAGAACGTCGTGGCGGCCGGCCTGGCCTCCCGCTGCGAGGTCCAGGTCGCCTACGCGATCGGCAAGGCCGAGCCCGTCGGTCTCTTCGTGGAGACCTTCGGCACCCACAAGGTCGAGACCGAGAAGATCGAGAAGGCGATCGACGAGGTCTTCGACCTCCGCCCCGCCGCGATCATCCGCGACCTCGACCTGCTCCGCCCGATCTACTCCCAGACGGCGGCCTACGGTCACTTCGGCCGCGAGCTGCCCGACTTCACCTGGGAGCGCACGGACCGCGTCGACGCCCTGCGCACGGCCGTCGGCCTCTAGGTCCGACCCCTCTTCTCGCCGAGGCCCGGCTTCCCCGTCGCGGGAGCCGGGCCTCGGCGTGCTCCGGGGCCGGTTCGTGGGGATCGGCCGGGCCGAGCCGGGGCCGGTTCGTCAGGCCGGGCCGAGCCGGAACGTGCCGCCGTCGGGGGCGCCCGGTGCGAGCCGCGGTCACTTCGTGGGGTGTGTGCACCCGTGGGGCGCCCGGTGCGGCCGCGTCCGTGCCGCCGCCGTGAGGGTCCCGGGAGTCGCCGGCCGCTCCGGCGTTGTCAGTCGCGTTTGGTAAGAATGCAAGCGTGAGCAGCGAGAACGGGGCGCCCCGGGCAGAGGGGGACGGCGGGGCCGAAGGGGCGCCGCCGGAGCAGCTCGCGCTCATCCGCGAGAGCGTGCGCAAGGCCCAGGTGCCCCGGGCCAAGCCGCGGACCTGGCGGGGGGCCGCGCTCGCCGAGGAACTGCCCGTCGCGCGGGTGCTGGTCGACAAGGGCGTGCTCCACCTCGACCGCTACTTCGACTACGCCGTGCCCGCGGAGCTGGACGCCGAGGCGCAGCCCGGGGTGCGGGTGCGGGTGCGGTTCGGGGCCGGACGGCACCGGGTGCGCGAGGGGCGCCGGGAGGGCGGCGGCCTCATCGACGGCTTCCTCGTCGAGCGGCGGGCCGAGTCCGACTACGCCGGACCGCTGGCCGCGCTCGCCCAGGTCGTGTCGCCGGAGCGGGTGCTGAGCGAGGAGCTGCTCGCCCTCGCCCGAGCCGTCGCCGACCGGTACGCGGGCAGCCTCGCCGACGTCCTGCAACTGGCCGTGCCGCAGCGCAGCGCCCGCGCCGAGCAGCGACCGTCCCCCGCGCCCCTGCCCCCGCCCGAGGCCCCGCAGACCGGCTCCTGGGCCCGCTACGAGCACGGGGCCGCCTTCCTCGACGCGCTGGCCTCCACAGGGGCGCCCAGGGCCGTGTGGAACGCGCTGCCCGGCCCGCTGTGGAGCGAGGAGCTGGCCCGGGCCGTCGCCGCCACCCTGGCCTCCGGGCGCGGCGCGCTCGTCGTCGTACCGGACGGGCGGGCCGCCGCGCGCGTCGACGCCGCGCTGACCGCCCTGCTCGGCACGGGCCGGCACGCGCTGCTCACCGCCGACGCCGGACCCGAGAAGCGGTACGCGCAGTGGCTGGCGGTGCGGCGCGGTGCCGTGCGTGCCGTCGTCGGGACGCGGGCGGCGATGTTCGCGCCGGTGCAGGACCTCGGGCTCGTCGCCGTCTGGGACGACGGGGACGACAGCCACAGCGAGCAGCACGCCCCGCAGCCGCACGCCCGCGATGTGCTCCTGCTCCGAGCCGCGCTGGACAAATGCGCTTTCCTGCTGGGCAGTTGGAGCTGCACCGTGGAGGCCGCCCAGCTCGTCGAGAGCGGCTGGGCCCGGCCGCTGGTCGCCGGGCGCGAGCAGGTGCGCCGGGCCGCGCCCCTCGTCCGGACGGTCGGGGACGGCGACCTCGCGCGGGACGAGGCCGCCCGCGCCGCCCGGCTGCCCACGCTCGCCTGGCAGGCGGCCCGCGAGGGCCTGCGGCACGGGCCCGTGCTGGTGCAGGTGCCCCGGCGCGGTTACGCGCCCCGCATGGCCTGCGCCCAGTGCCGGGCGCCCGCCCGGTGCCGGCACTGTTCCGGTCCGCTGGAGGGGCAGGACGGCGGCGTCCTGCGCTGCGGGTGGTGCGGGCGTGAGGAGAGCGCCTGGCACTGCCCGGAGTGCGGTGGCTTCCGGCTTCGCGCCCAGATCGTGGGGGCCCGCCGCACCGCCGAGGAACTGGGGCGGGCCTTCCCCGCCGTACCCGTGCGCACCTCGGGACGCGAGCATGTGCTGGACACCGTCCCGGACGCCCCCGCGCTGGTCGTCAGCACGCCGGGCGCCGAACCCGTGGCCGAGGGCGGTTACGCGGCGGCACTGCTGCTGGACGGCTGGGCCATGCTCGGACGCCCCGATCTGCGGGCCGGAGAGGACGCGCTGCGCCGGTGGATCGCGGCCGGAGCGCTGGTGAGGCCGCAGGGCGAGGGCGGCACCGTGGTCGTGGTGGCCGAGCCGACGCTGCGGCCCGTCCAGGCGCTGGTGCGCTGGGACCCCGTAGGGCATGCCGTGCGGGAGCTGGCCGAGCGTGCCGAGCTGGGTTTTCCGCCGGTGTCCCGGATGGCGGCCGTCTCCGGCCCGCCCGCGGCCGTCGCCGAGTTCCTGACGGCGGTCGAACTGCCGGCGGACGCCGAGCTGCTGGGGCCGGTACCGCTGCCGCCCCCGCCGCCCGGCCGGCCGCGCAGACCCGGTGCACCGCCGCCCGGCGAGCACTGGGAGCGGATGCTCGTCCGCGTGCCGCCGGGCAGCGGAGCCGCGCTCGCCGCCGCGCTGAAGACCGCGCAGGCCGCTCGCATGGCCCGGGGGAGCGGGGAGGCGGTCCGGGTGCGGATCGACCCGCCGGACATCGGGTGAGGTCCGCGCGCGTCGGGTGGGGCTGCCGGGCGTCGTACGGGGTCCGCGCGCGTCGGGTGGGGCTGCGGGGCGTCGTGCGGGGTCCGCGCGCGTCGGGTGAGGCTGCGGGGCGTCGTGCGGGGTCCGCGCGCGTCGGGTGAGGCTGCGGGGCGTCGTATGAGGCCCGCGCGCGTCGGGTCGGGCTGCCGGGCCTCGGGTGAGGGCCGCCGAGAGCGAGAGAGCCCCCGGGCATCGGGTGCGGAGCGTGCGGTGCGGCGGCTTCCGGTATAGGTCTGCCCTCCCGGAGGCGGCCGGGAGGGCAGGGGCGGGCGCCGTCAGCCGTTGCGCGGGCCGGGGAAGGCCGTCGGCCGGGCATCGT
The DNA here is from genome assembly GCF_055600785.1 of Streptomyces sp. NPDC038200. Taxonomy (NCBI): domain Bacteria; kingdom Bacillati; phylum Actinomycetota; class Actinomycetes; order Kitasatosporales; family Streptomycetaceae; genus Streptomyces; species Streptomyces sp. NPDC038200. The sequence goes on along the minus strand of NZ_JBVJYH010000005.1, from coordinate 113,300 downwards.
CGCGCAGCGTGGGGCTGCCCGCCGTCGGCTGGGTGGGCATGGAGCGGGCCGCGGGAACGGTCGGCACCGTGGGGACCGTGGGCAGACCCGTCGCGTTGATCGTGCGGGTGCCGGACGGCTCCGGCGAGCGCTCCGCCTCGGCCGCCGCCTGCGCCGCGGCCCGGCGGGCGCCGTAGCGCCGGTGCACCGCCTGCTTGGTGACTCCCAGCGCCGAGCCCACCGCGTCCCACGAGAAGCCGAGCGAGCGGTCGAAATCCACGGCGGCCGTCACGAGGGTCTCGACACTGTCCCGGAGTTCCTGGGCGAGGCGGACCGTCGGGGCGGGGGCGCGTCCGTAGACGACGAAGCCCGTGGACGGGCCGGAGCGGCGGGGACGGTAGACGTTGCCCAACTGGGCGGTGAGCGTGCGCAGTGCGTCCACCTGCCGGCGGACCCGCTCGATGTCCCGCACCAGCAAGTGCAGGCTGGCCCGGGCCTGGGCGTCGTGGGTTGCGTGGTCGGCCATGAACAAGCCTCTCGAACCGGCGTTGAAAGGAATTGGGCCGCCAAAGCGGCCCGATGTGGTCAACTCTTTCTTGACCAACGCGCTGACGCTCCCCTGGTCACGGGGTGGGGGCGTACGGGCATATGCGTACGCCGGTCGTCCCGCTGCGCGCCGCCCGGGGCCGGCTCCTCGCTCTCGCGTCCGCGCGGCGCCCGGCTTCTCGCTCTCCCGGCCCTCCCGTTCGCGCGGTGCCCGGGTCCTGGCCCTCCCGTTCGCGCGGCGCCCGGCCACGGTCGCCCGAAGGGGCGGCCGACCTGCGGGGGTTGCTCGCCTCGGCGTCCGCACCCCCGTGGTCATAGACTGGTGCGCTGCCCGCCCGACCCCCGCCCGAGAGGCCCGATCCCGCCCATGAAGCTCGTCTTCGCCGGTACCCCCGAGGTCGCTGTTCCCGCCCTGGACGCCCTGCTCGCCTCCGGGCGGCACGAGGTGGCCGCCGTCGTCACGCGGCCCGACGCGCCGGCCGGCCGCGGCCGCAGGCTGGTCGCGTCGCCCGTGGCCGAGCGGGCGGAGGAGGCCGGGATCGAGGTGCTGAAGCCGCTGAAGCCCCGGGACCCGGAGTTCCTGGAGCGGCTGAAGGAGATCGCCCCGGACTGCTGCCCGGTCGTGGCCTACGGCGCCCTGCTGCCGAAGGCGGCCCTGGACATCCCCGTCCACGGCTGGGTCAACCTCCACTTCTCGTTGCTGCCCGCCTGGCGTGGCGCCGCACCCGTGCAGCACGCCGTCATGGCGGGCGACGAGATCACCGGAGCGTCCACCTTCCTCATCGAGGAGGGCCTGGACTCCGGCCCCGTCTACGGGACCGTGACCGAGGAGGTCCGGCCCACCGACACCAGCGGTGACCTGCTCACCCGGCTCGCCTTCGCGGGCGCCGGACTCCTCGCGGCGACCATGGACGGCATCGCGGACGGCGGCCTGAAGGCCGTACCCCAGCCCGCCGAGGGCATCACCCTCGCGCCGAAGATCACCGTCGAGGACGCCCAGGTGGACTGGACGGCGCCCGCGCTGCGCGTCGACCGGGTCGTGCGCGGTTGCACCCCGGCGCCCGGCGCCTGGACCACCTTCCGCGGCGAGCGGCTCAAGCTCATCCAGGTCACGCCGGTTCCCGAGCGGACGGACCTGGCGCCGGGCCGGCTCGCCGTGGGCAAGAACAGCGTGCACGTGGGCACCGGTTCCTACGCCGTCGAACTGCTGTGGGTGCAGGCCCAGGGCAAGAAGCCGATGCGGGCGGCCGACTGGGCCCGCGGGGTGCGCATCGCGGAGGACGAGACCCTCGCCGGCTGACGCCCCCGGCAACGCAGCCGGCGGCCGGTGCCCCGGACGGCGGGGGTGGGGGCGCGCCGACGTACGCTGGAGGCGCATCCTCTTCTTCACACCCGGAGCACCTTTTTCGTGAGCGAGCAGTCCCGGCGGCCGCGCAGGCCCGCCAAGCCCTACCGCCGTCCTCAGAAGGACCCCGTCCGCATCCTGGCCTTCGAGGCGCTGCGCGCGGTGGACGAGCGGGACGCGTACGCCAACCTCGTGCTGCCCCCGCTGCTGCGGAAGGCCCGCGAGAAGGGCGACTTCGACGCCCGGGACGCCGCGCTCGCCACCGAGCTGGTGTACGGCACGCTGCGCCGGCAGGGCACGTACGACGCCGTCATCGCCGCCTGTGTGGACCGGCCGCTGCGCGAGGTCGACCCGCCGGTGCTGGACGTGCTCGGTCTGGGCGCGCACCAGTTGCTGGGCACCCGGATCCCGACCCACGCCGCCGTGTCCGCCTCGGTGGAGCTGGCGCGGGTGGTGCTCGGCGACGGCCGGGCCAAGTTCGTCAACGCCGTGCTTCGCAAGATCGCGCAGGACGACCTCCAGGGCTGGATCGAGAAGGTCGCGCCGCCCTACGACGAGGACCCCGAGGACCATCTCGCGGTCGTGCACTCGCATCCGCGCTGGGTCGTCTCCGCGCTCTGGGACTCCCTCGGCGGCGGCCGGCCCGGCATCGAGGAACTGCTGGCGGCGGACAACGAACGGCCCGAGGTGACGCTCGTCGCCCGGCCCGGGCGCGCCACCACCGAGGAGCTGCTGCGCGAGGACGCCGCCGTCCCCGGCCGCTGGTCGCCGTACGCCGTGCGGCTCGCCGAGGGCGGCGAGCCGGGCGCGGTCGAGGCCGTGCGCGAGGGGCGGGCCGGCGTCCAGGACGAGGGCAGCCAGCTGGTCGCCCTCGCGCTGGCGAACGCCCCGCTCGACGGGCCCGACGAGAAATGGCTCGACGGCTGTGCCGGGCCGGGCGGCAAGGCCGCGCTGCTGGCCGCGCTCGCCGCCGAGCGCGGGGCCACGCTGCTCGCCTCGGAGAAGCAGCCGCACCGGGCCGGGCTGGTGGCCAAGGCGCTGGCCGGCAACCCCGGGCCGTACCAGGTCATCGCCGCCGACGGGACCCGGCCGCCGTGGCGGCCCGGCGCCTTCGACCGGGTGCTGGTGGACGTGCCGTGCACCGGGCTCGGCGCGCTGCGCCGCCGCCCCGAGGCCCGCTGGCGGCGGCGCCCCGAGGACCTGGACAGCTTCGCTCCCCTCCAGCGCGCCCTGCTGCGCACGGCGCTCGACTCGGTCCGGGTCGGCGGGGTCGTCGGGTACGCCACCTGCTCCCCGCACCTGGCGGAGACCCGGGCGGTCGTCGCCGACGTGCTCAAGCAGCGGCCGGAGACCGAGCTGATCGACGCCCGCCCGATGCTGCCCGGCGTGCCCGAGCTGGGCGACGGCCCCGACGTGCAGCTGTGGCCGCATGTGCACGGCACGGACGCGATGTATCTGGCCCTGATCCGTCGTACCGGCTGACGGACGGCCGCGCTCGGCGTTGTCCACAGGCGGTCACATATCGTCGTACCAGTACGATGAACCGACCCAGCCTGTGGACGGTTGCGAACATCAGTGCCCCGGGCATGGCAGTCTTGGGGCATGGCCGCGCAGATCAACCCCAGCATCCTGTCCGCCGACTTCGCCCGCCTCGCGGAGGAGGCCAAGGCGGTTCAAGGCGCCGACTGGCTCCATGTCGACGTCATGGACAACCACTTCGTCCCGAATCTGACGCTCGGCGTGCCGGTCGTGGAGTCCCTGGCCCGTGCGACGGACACCCCGCTGGACTGCCATCTGATGATCGAGGACCCCGACCGCTGGGCGCCCCAGTACGTCGAGGCGGGGGCCTCGTCCGTCACCTTCCACGTGGAGGCCGCCGCCGCCCCGGTGCGGCTCGCCCGGGAGATCCGCGCCAAGGGGGCCCGCGCCTCCATGGCGCTCAAGCCCGCCACGCCGATCGAACCGTTCGAGGACCTGCTGCCGGAACTCGACATGTTGCTGATCATGACGGTCGAGCCCGGCTTCGGCGGCCAGGCCTTCCTCGACATCATGCTGCCCAAGATCCGCCGCACCCGTGAGCTGATCGACAAGCACGGTCTGCAGCTGTGGCTCCAGGTCGACGGCGGTGTCTCGGCATCGACGATCGAGCGGTGCGCGGACGCGGGCGCGGACGTGTTCGTTGCCGGCTCGGCCGTCTACGGGGCGAAGGACCCGGCCGAGGCGGTGCGTGCCCTGCGCACCCAGGCGGAGGCCGCCACCGCCAAGGCGTCCTGGGCATGCGACCACTGAGCCACGGCCAAGTGAACGCTTCAGTGAACGCCGCCCATCAGGGCAGATCAGTCGCGCCGAATCTGCAAGGATGAACGGCGAATCCAGAGTGTGAACAGCAGTGAGGAGATCGCCGTGTCGGGTATGTCGGCGGGCCGGTCAGCCATGCGGATGGGACCCGCTGAGCTGGTGCAGGCGGCGGCCATGGCCCGCCGCTTCTACCTCGAGGGCAAGTCCAAGATCCAGATCGCGGAGGAGTTCGGCGTCAGCCGCTTCAAGGTGGCCCGGGTCCTGGAAACGGCCCTCGAACGGGATCTCGTGCGCATCGAGATCCGTGTGCCGGCCGAACTGGACGCCGAGCGCTCCGACGCGCTCCGCGCCCGCTACGGCCTGAGGCACGCCGTCGTGGTCGAGTCCCCGGCCGAGGCCGAGGAGACCCCCGATCCCGAGAACCTCGGGGAGGTCGCCGCCGACCTGCTCGGCGAACTCGTCAACGAGGGGGACGTGCTCGGGCTGGCCTGGGGCCGGTCCACCATCCACATGGCCGCCGCGCTCGACAAGCTGCCGCCGTGCACGGTCGTGCAGCTGACGGGCGTGTACGACGCCGGGACCGCCGAGCGCGGCTCGGTGGAGGCCGTGCGCCGGGCCGCGCAGGTGTCGGGCGGTGACGCGCACCCGATCTACGCGCCGATGCTGCTGCCGGACGCGGCCACCGCGGCGGCGCTGCGCAGCCAGACCGGGATCGCCCGGGCCTTCGAATACTTCGACAAGGTCACGGTCGCCTGTGTCTCCATCGGTTCCTGGGAGCCGGGCATCTCGACCGTGCACGACATGCTCAGCGACGAGGAGCGCGCGCACTACGCCTCGCTCGGTGTCGCCGCCGAGATGTCGGCGCACCTCTTCGACGCCGAGGGGCGCCGGATCGGGCGCGACCTCGGGGAGCGGTGCATCACGGTCAAGGCCGACCAGCTGCGCCGCATCCCGGAGGTCGTGGCGATCGCGGGCGGGCAGCGCAAGGCCTCCGCGATCGACGCGGTGCTGCGCTCCGGGCTGGTCACCAGCCTGGTGACCGACACCTCGGCCGCCGACTACCTGATGACGGCGGGACCGACGCCGAAGCCGGCACTCAACCGCGCGGACCCGGACGGGGTCTGACCGCGGGTCGCGGCGCCGTCGTGACGGGACGGCCGTGGCAGCATCGGCGGCATGCTGCTGCGGTTCGTCCCCCGTGCGCCCGGAGGGCACGTGTCCCGTGCGCTCACGGGACTGCTCGTCGTCCTCGCCGTCCTGCTGACGGGATGCGCGTCCGGCACGAGCACCGGTACCGGTGCCAGCCCGGGTGCGAGCACCGTCACGGCCTCGCGGTCCGGCCCGACGGCCGCCGGGGCGGCCACCCCGGCATGGGCCCGGGGAATGGCCACCGTCCGGGCGTCCCGGCTGCCCGGGGAGGCGCGCCGGACACTCGCCCTGATCGACCGGGGCGGCCCGTTCCCGTACGCCAGGGACGGGGTCGTGTTCGGGAACTTCGAGGGGCACCTGCCCCGGCACCGGCGCGGCTACTACCACGAGTACACCGTGCAGACCCCCGGCTCGCGCGACCGCGGGGCCCGGCGCATCGTCACCGGACAGGGCGGGGAGCTCTTCTACACCGATGATCACTACGACTCGTTCCGGGCGGTGCTGAGATGACGGAAGACCTGGGGGGCCGGCACACGGTCACCCTGGACCTGGACGGTGTCACGGACAAGGCGGCCCTGATGGACCGCGTCGCCCGCGCCCTGGCCCTGCCCGACTGGTTCGGGCGGAACTGGGACGCGCTGGCCGACTCCCTCTCCGATCACACGGTCTGGCCCGAAGGCGCCGTGGAGCAGGGGCTGCTCGTCGTCGTCCGGGGCTGGCGGCCGTACGCCGAGGCCGAACCGGACGAGTGGCGGATCGCCGAGGAGGTGTTCGAGGAGGCGGCGGACCGGACACCCGCCCTCACCGTCGTCCTCGTCCTTGGACGATCCTCCTAGCGGGTCTCCCGCCGCCCTGGAGGTTCTGTGAGGGCATGACAGGCGTCCCGTCATGGGACAATGAAGTACGTGCTCTTTCCCCCTGGCACACCTGTCCGGGGGTCACCTCTGATCGACTGGGATGTGCAGCACGTGCGTTTCCTCAATGACATCCAGCCCGCGTACGACCTGACGTACGACGACGTGTTCATGGTGCCGAGCCGCTCCGCGGTCGGCTCGCGTCAGGGCGTGGACCTCGCCTCGCCGGACGGCACGGGCACCACCATCCCGCTCGTCGTCGCCAACATGACCGCCATCGCCGGCCGCCGCATGGCCGAGACGATGGCCCGCCGGGGCGGCCTCGTGGTCATCCCGCAGGACATTCCGATCGACGTCGTCACCGACGTGGTCTCCTGGGTGAAGAGCCGCCATCTGGTGCTGGACACCCCGATCGTGCTGGCCCCCCACCAGACCGTCGCCGACGCCCTGGCGCTGCTGCCCAAGCGCGCGCACAACGCCGGTGTGGTCGTGGACGAGAACCACCGTCCCGTAGGTGTCGTCACCGACGCCGACCTGACCGGGGTCGACCGCTTCACGCAGCTCGAAGTGGTCATGTCCAAGGACCTGCTCCTGCTGGACGCCGACATCGACCCGCGCGAGGCCTTCAACACCCTCGACCAGCACAACCGCCGCTACGCGCCCGCTGTCGACAAGGACGGCAAGCTCGCCGGCATCCTCACCCGCAAGGGCGCCCTGCGCGCCACGCTGTACACCCCGGCCGTCGACTCCCGGGGCAGGCTGCGGATCGCCGCCGCCGTCGGCATCAACGGCGATGTGGCGGGCAAGGCCAAGCAACTGCTCGACGCGGGCGTGGACACGCTCGTCATCGACACCGCGCACGGCCACCAGGAGTCGATGATCAACGCGATCCGGGTGGTCCGCGCGCTCGACCCGCAGGTGCCGATCGCCGCCGGCAACATCGTCTCCGCCGAGGGCGTGAAGGACCTGATCGACGCCGGCGCGGACATCATCAAGGTCGGCGTCGGTCCGGGCGCCATGTGCACCACCCGCATGATGACCGGCGTGGGCCGTCCGCAGTTCTCCGCCGTCCTGGAGTGCGCCGCCGAGGCGAAGAAGTACGGCAAGCACGTGTGGGCCGACGGCGGAGTCCGCCACCCCCGTGACGTGGCCATGGCGCTCGCCGCCGGCGCGTCCAACGTGATGGTCGGCTCCTGGTTCGCGGGCACCTACGAGTCCCCGGGCGACCTCCAGCAGGACGCGAACGGCCGCCTGTACAAGGAGTCGTTCGGCATGGCCTCCGCGCGTGCCGTGGCCAACCGCACCTCGGACGAGTCGGCGTACGACCGGGCCCGCAAGGCGCTGTTCGAGGAGGGCATCTCCACCTCCCGCATGTTCCTCGACCCGGCCCGTCCGGGCGTCGAGGACCTGATCGACTCGATCATCGCGGGCGTCCGCTCCTCCTGCACCTACGCCGGCGCCGGCTCCCTGGAGGAGTTCGCCGAGAAGGCCATCGTCGGCATCCAGAGCGCGGCCGGCTACGCCGAGGGCAAGCCGCTGCACGCCAGCTGGAGCTGACCTCGATCCCTTCCGTACGGCCCCCGTCGATCCCGCGCCCCGGGAACGTCGGGGGCCGTCGGCGTACCCGGTGGCCTGCGGACCGGCTGCTCGGACAGCGCCGTGCGCCGGGCCGCCGGCGCCGCCCGGCCCGACGGCAAGAGGTGCGACAGCGTCGATCCACGCACCTTCCCCCACGAACGTGTGGCAAATGGGGCGTGTGAGGTCACCGTGCAACGGTCGACAGCCCGCCCGCAACGATTTGTCATTTCGGGCGAATGAACGCAATGATCATGCGGGGATGCGCAAGGTTGCTGCATTACGCCCGTGAAGGCCCGCCTCGTAGGGTGCTGCGCTAGTACGTGGTGTGGCGGGGACCCCGCTCGGTGGGTTCCTGCCCTCGCAGGCCCACCGGTCCCCGTCCACGAGGGCCGGCCGTCATGCCGGTCCCGTACGTCCACCGATCGGCAGCGATAAGGAGCCAACGCGTGCTCGACCAAGGCGCACCCCCGCAGAACGAGATACCGGCCGCCCCCGCGTCCCTGGGCGTCGCCGCGCGCCTGATGCGTCGCAAGCCCGTGGAACACCTGGTCGCAGAGGGCGGCCAGGGTGAGGGAGGACAGCTGCGGCGCTCCCTCGGGCTGTGGCAGCTGACCATGATCAGCATCGGTGCCACCCTCGGCACCGGTATCTTCGTCGTCCTCGGCGACGCCGTCCCGGAGGCCGGCCCCGCGGTCACCCTGGCCTTCGTGATCGCCGGTCTCACGGCGCTCTTCTCCGCCCTGTCCTACGCCGAGCTGGCGGGCAGCATCCCGGTCGCCGGCTCCTCCTACTCGTATGCGTACGCAACGATGGGTGAGCTGGTCGCCTGGGTGTGCGGCTGGTGCCTGGTGCTGGAGTACGGCGTGTCGGTGGCCGCCGTCGCCGTCGGCTGGGGCGAGTACCTGAACGAACTGCTCGACGGCACCATCGGCGTCACCATCCCCGCCGCGCTGTCCTCGGCGCCGGGCGAGGGCGGCATCATCAACCTGCCCGCGCTGATCGTCGTCCTCCTGGCGATGGTGTTCCTGCTGGGCGGCGCCCGGGAGTCCGCCCGCGCCAACACGATCATGGTCTGTGTGAAGATGGCCGCCCTCGTGCTGTTCTGCGCGGTCGGCTTCATGGGCTTCAAGTCCGGCAACTACCGCGACTTCATGCCGCTCGGCATGACCGGGGTCAGCGCCGCCGGTGCCACGCTGTTCTTCTCGTACATCGGCTTCGACGCCGCCTCCACCGCCGGTGAGGAGGCGAAGGACCCCAAGCGGGACCTGCCGCGGGCGATCATGCTGTCCCTGATCATCGTGACCGCGCTGTACGTGCTGGTCGCGGGTGTCGCCGTGGGCGCGTGGAACTGGAAGAAGTTCGACGGTTCCGAGGCCACCCTCGCCGCCATCATGAACGACGTCAGCGGCCAGACCTTCTGGGGCACCCTGCTGGCGCTGGGCGCCGTCATCTCCATCGCGAGCGTGGTGCTCACCGTGCTCTACGGCCAGACCCGCATCCTCTTCGCGATGTCCCGCGACGGTCTGGTGCCGAAGGCGCTCGGCAAGATCCACCCGAAGACCGGCGCTCCCCGCCTCAACACGGTGCTCGTGTCCCTCTTCTGCGGTGTGCTGGCCGCCCTCATCCCGCTGGGCAAGCTCGTCGACGCCACCAGCATCGGCACCCTGTTCGCCTTCGGTCTGGTCAACATCGCGGTGATCGTGCTCCGGTACAAGCGCCCGGAGCTGGAGCGCACGTTCAAGGTGCCGTTCGGGCCGGTGCTGCCGGTGCTGGGCTTCCTGTTCTGCGCGTACAACATGTTCAGCCTCGACACCGTCACGTGGGTCGTCTTCGGATGCTGGATGGCCGTCGGGCTCGTGTTCTACTTCGGATACGGCTATCGCCGTTCCCGTCTCGCGACCGACGAGGATCTCGCGGTGACGGCAGAGAAGTGACCGAACCGAAGAAGTGAACCACCCCCTGTGCTGAACGATCTCGACGAACGCATCGTGCACGCCCTCGCCGAGGACGCCCGCCGCTCCTACGCGGACATCGGGCAGATGATCGGCCTGTCCGCCCCCGCGGTGAAGCGGCGCGTGGACCGGCTGCGGGCCACCGGAGCCATCACCGGATTCACCGTCCGGGTGGATCCGGCGGCCCTCGGCTGGGAGACCGAGGGATACATCGAGATCTACTGCCGGAGCAACACGTCTCCGGAGACGATCCAGCGGGGGCTGGAGCGGTACCAGGAGGTCGTGGCCGCGTCGACCGTCACCGGCGACGCGGACGCGATCGCGCAGGTCTTCGCGTCCGACATGCGTCACTTCGAACGGGTGCTGGAGCGTATCGCCGGCGAGCCGTTCGTGGAGCGGACCAAGTCGGTGCTGGTGCTGTCGCCCTTGCTGCGCCGCTTCTCCTCGGGGGCGCCGGGGTAAGGGCGGAACCCGGCTCGGGTCTTCGGGGGCGCCGGGGTGAGGGCGGATTCCGGCTCGGGCCGCCCGGTCGTCGGCCGGGCGCGGATCCACGGTGCTCACCGCCTTCGCCCTGTCGGCTGTCCGGCCTGGGGTTACCGCAGGTCACCATTGCGGTGCGGGGTGACCGTCCCGTAGGTTGTCCCGCACTCTACTGACTGGTAACACCGGCAGGTATCCCATGCGCTGGCCCCTCGGCCGTCCCCGCACCGTCCGCGCGCGGATCGTGGCACTCGCGCTCGCCCCGGTCCTCGCCCTGATGGCCCTGTGGAGCTTCGCCATGGTGTCCGTCACCGCCGAACTGCGCGCACTGGTCCGCCTCCAGGGGGTGTACGAGGACTTCGGCACCCCGGTGGACACCGCGATCGGGCAGATCCAGATCGAGCGCCGGATGTCCGCCGCCTACCTGGGCGGCCGCCCCGACCCGGCCACCGCCGGGAACCTGCTCGGCCAGCAGCGCCGCACCGACCGGGCCGTCGACGCCATGCGGCAGGCCATCCGGGACGGCGACCGTGACCGGCTCACCCGGCGGCAGCGGCAGGCCCTGGACGCCGTGCTCGCCGCGACCGGCAGGCTGGAGAGGCTGCGCTCGCGCGTGCTGACCCGGGACATCTCCTGGGACCGGGCCGTCGACGAGTACAGCGCGCTCGTGGAACCCGGCTTCGACGTGCAGTCCACGCTCACCGCCCTCCAGGCCGGGCAGCTCGCCCGCGAGGCGCAGGTCGTCGTCGAACTGGTCCGGGTACGCGAGTTCGTCTCCCGCGAGGACGCGCTGGTCGCCGGGGCACGGGCGGCCGGCACCCTGACCGGCCGGCAGTACGACGTCCTCACCGCGACCATCGAGGACCGGCGCGTCTTCGAGCGGACCTACGTGCCCGATCTGCCCGCCGACTCGCGCGCCCTGTTCGAGGAGTTCCGGCGCGACGACCGGCACCGCTCACTGGTGCGGGGCGAGGACGCGCTGCTGCGGGCCGGGGCCGCCGGGGCCGGGAAGGCCGTCGCGGCGGACACCTGGCGGTCGACCACGGACCGGGCCGTCAAGCGGTACATGCGGCTGTGCACGCGCGCGGCGGAGAACTCCGCGGCCCGCGGTCGCGACTTCGCCTACCGGGAGCTGGCCAAGGCGGCCGTGGTGGGCGCCGCCGGGCTGGCCGCCGTGGGGCTCTCGCTGTGGTTCGCGGTGCGCGGGGCCCGGCGGATCTCACGCCGGCTGGAGAGCCTGCGGGACGCCGCCGACCTGCTGACGCAGGCGCAGCTGCCCGACGTCATGCGGCGGTTGAGCGCGGGCGAGGACGTGGACGCGGTGACGGAGGCGCCACCGCTCGCCGCCGACGAGGTCCGCGACGACGAGATCGGGCAGGTCGGCCGGTCCTTCAACGCCGCGCGGCTGGCCGCCGTGGAGGCCGCGGTCCAGCAGGCCGGCCTGCGCCGGGGTCAGTTCGCGGTGCTCCTCACCATCGCGCGCCGCAACCAGGCGCTGGTGCACCGGCAGCTGAAGCTCGTCGACACCCTGGAGCGGCGCACCGAGGACCCGGACGTGCTGCGCGAACTGTTCCGCATCGACCATCTGACCACCCGTATGCGCCGGCACGCCGAGAGCCTGATCATCCTCTCCGGGGCCGCGCCCGGCCGCCGCTGGCGCGGCCCCGTACCGGTCGCGGACGTCGTCGCCTCCGCCGTCGGTGAGATCGAGGACTACGCGCGCGTGGTCGTGCCGCCGATGCCGGAGGCGGGGGTGGCGGCGGACGCGGTCGCCGACGTCGTCCATCTGATCGCCGAGCTGCTGGAGAACGCCACGGTGTTCTCGCCGCCGCACACCCGGGTCACCCTGCGCACCGGGCGGGTCGGCAACGGGTTCGTGGTGGAGATCGACGACCGCGGTCTCGGCCTCGACGCGGAGGCGCGGGCCGCCGCCCAGCGGACCCTCACCGATCCCGACGCCTTCGACCCCACCCGGCACGACCGGCTCGGCCTCTACGTGGTGGGCCGCCTCGCCGCCCGGCACGGCATCGAGGTCACCCTGCGGGACTCCCCGTACGGAGGGACGACAGCGGTGGTGCGGCTGCCCTCGACGGTGCTGGCGGAGGGGGAGAGGGAGAGGAAGAGGGGGAAGGGCGAGGATTCAGGGCCGGCACGGGCGGACGGCGGGGACGGCGGAGTGCGGCCCGATGGCGCGGTGCCGGTGCCGGTGCCGGACGGGGTGCCCATGCAGGTGCCGGGTGCGGTGTCCGGTGGAGAGCCGGGCGGCATGCCGGCCGGGGTGTCCGATGAGGTGCCGGTCGACGGGCCGGGCGAAGCGCCGGTCGACGAGCCGGGCAAGGTGCTGGAGCTGCCGTCACGGAAGCGGCACAAGCCGACGCCCGCCGGCACGGCCTCCGGTGCCACGCCCGCCCGCGCGGCCTCCGCCCCCAGACCTGCCGGCGCCGACCCCCGCCCCGAGCCCGCCGGTGCCGCGCCCGCCGACACGGCGTCTCGGTCCACGTCCGACAGCGCGCCCGGCCCCACCTCCGCTTCCGGACCCGACCCCGCCTCGGCCCCCGCCCCCGCCCTGCCCACCCGTACCCGGCAGGCGTCCCTCGTCGCCGAACTGCGGGACGATCCGGCGCCGCGTGGCGGTACGGGCGGGCGTGAGGTCGGTCCCGAGGAGATGCGGGCGATCTTCGGAGCCTTCCAGCGCGGCCTGGACCGCGGGCGCAAAGGCCTGCCCTCGCCTCCCGACGCCCACGCCGGCCGCGACGGCCTGCCCCCGCCCCCCGACGCCCACGCCGCGTCCGGCGCCGACACAGGTGCCGGCGCGGGCACCGCGACCACCCCCGCCGATGAAGGGACGGACACCGACCATGCACGGTGACGAGCAGACCCCGGAGCAGCCCGCCGCGCCCGCGGGGGCGCCCGGTACGGATCTCGGCTGGCTGCTGGACGACCTCGTGGAGCGCACCGAGCACGTCCGCCAGGCCGTGCTGCTCACCGCCGACGGCCTCCCGCTCAGCACCTCGGACGGGATGCGCCGGAGGGACGTCGAGCATCTGGCCGCCGTCTGTTCCGGCTTCCACGGCCTGGCCCGGTCGGCGGGGGAGCGGTTCGCCGCGGGGGCGGTGCGGCAGACCATGGTGATGCTGGACGACGCCTACCTCTTCATCACCCCGGCCGGGCACGGCAGCCGGCTCGCCGTGCTCAGCGAGGCCCGCACCGACGTCGGCCAGCTCGCCCACGAGATGGCCCTGCTCGTCCGCCGTCTCGGCCGCCACCTGGACGCCGCCGGCCGCACCACCTCCTGATCCCACGGTGAGCGACGAGCACTGGTACGAGGACGAGACCGGGTCGATGGTGCGCCCCTACACGGTGACCCGGGGCCGTACCCGGCCCGACGGCCGGCATGCCGTCGACCTGATGTCCCGGGTCACCGCGCTGGAGACCGACGAACCGGGCGCCGTCCTCGACCACGCGCGGGCGTCCCTGCTCGACCTGATCGGGCGCGGCCCGCGTCCCGTGGTCGAGCTGGCTGCCGACGCCGACCTGCCCCTGACCGTCGTCCGCGTCCTGCTGGGCGACCTGGCGGGGGCCGGGCTGATCCGCGTGGACCCGCCCCGCCGGCCGCCGGCCGACGGTCCGGCCGCCGATCCCGCGCTGCTGAAGGAGATCGTGGCGCGGCTCCGGGAGATCTAGCGGGCCGGTACCGGCGGGCTCTCCCCGGCCGGGGCGGGCTCCGGGCACCGGGCGCGCAACGAATCGCCGCCCGACCCCCGCTGCACGCAACGAACCGCGCACCGGCGCGCAACGGCTCCTTCTTGTCCGGCCGAGCGCCCCGACCGTACCTTCTTTCTGGCCCCCCAAAACCCCCCGTACCGGTGAGGATCCCGCATGCGCACCGCCCTGCTCCAGAGCTCCGGCCGCCCCGGTTCCCTCGCCGAGAACCTCAAGGTTCTCGACGAGGCCGCGGGCCGGGCCGCCGCCGGCGGCGCCGGGCTGCTGGCCGCGCCGGAGATGTTCCTCACCGGGTACGCGATCGGCGACGGCATCGCCCGCCTCGCCGAGCCCGCCGACGGCGACTCCGCCGACGCGATCGCCGAGATCGCCACCCGGCACGGCCTGGCGATCGTCTACGGCTACCCGGAGCGCGACGGCGAGGCCGTCTTCAACTCCGCCCAGCTGATCTCCGCCGACGGCACCCGGCTCGCGAACTACCGCAAGACCCATCTCTTCGGCTGCTTCGAGCGCGACCACTTCACGCCGGGCGGGCAGCAGGTCGTCCAGGCCGAGCTGAACGGCCTCACCGTGGGCCTGCTGATCTGCTACGACGTCGAGTTCCCGGAGAACGTCCGCGCCCACGCCCTGGCCGGCACCGACCTCCTCGTCGTCCCGACCGCGCAGATGCACCCCTTCCAGTTCGTCGCCGAGTCGATGATCCCGGTGCGCGCCTTCGAGAACCAGATGTACGTCGCGTACGTCAACCGGGTGGGTCAGGAGGAGGAGTTCGAGTTCGTCGGCCTCTCCGTCCTCGCCGGCCCCGACGGCGTGGCCCGCACCCGCGCCGGCCGCGCCGAGCAGCTGGTGCTCGCGGACGCCGACCCCGCCTTCCTGGCCGCCTCCCGGGAGAACAACCCGTACCTGAAGGACCGCCGCCCCGGTCTGTACGGCTCCCTCGTCTGAGCCGCCCCGAAGCCTCCCCCCAGTTTCACCTCGTGCAAGGAGTCCGTACCCCATGACGTCCACGGTGCCCAACGCCGTCGAGCACAACGACGAGCAGCAGCCGCCGATCACCATGTTCGGCCCGGACTTCCCCTACGCCTACGACGACTTCCTCGCCCACCCGGCGGGCCTCGGCCAGGTCCCGGCGACCGAGCACGGCACCGAGGTCGCGATCATCGGCGGCGGTCTGTCCGGCATCGTGGCCGCGTACGAGCTGATGAAGATGGGCCTCAAGCCCGTCGTCTACGAGGCCGACCAGATCGGCGGCCGGCTCCGCACGGTCGGCTTCGAGGGCTGCGACGAGTCGCTGACCGCGGAGATGGGCGCGATGCGCTTCCCGCCGTCCTCCACCGCGCTCCAGCACTACATCGACATGGTGGGCCTGGAGACCCGGCCCTTCCCGAACCCGCTGGCCGAGGCCACCCCCTCGACCGTCGTGGACCTCAAGGGCGAGTCGCACTACGCCGAGTCGGTCGACGACCTCCCCCAGGTCTACCGGGACGTCGCCGACGCCTGGAACAAGTGCCTCGAAGACGGCGCCGACTTCTCCGACATGAACCGCGCGATGCGCGAGCGGGACGTCCCGCGCATCCGCGAGATCTGGGCGCAGCTCGTCGAGAAGCTCGACAACCAGACCTTCTACGGGTTCCTCTGCGACTCCGAGGCCTTCAAGTCCTTCCGGCACCGCGAGATCTTCGGCCAGGTCGGCTTCGGCACCGGCGGCTGGGACACCGACTTCCCGAACTCCATCCTGGAGATCCTGCGCGTCGTCTACACCGAGGCCGACGACCACCACCGCGGCATCGTCGGCGGCTCCCAGCAGCTGCCGCTGCGCCTGTGGGAGCGCGAGCCGGAGAAGATCGTCCACTGGCCGTACGGCACCTCGCTGAAGTCCCTGCACGTGGACGGCGAGCCCAAGCCGGCCGTGACCCGGCTGCACCGCACCGCGGGCAACCAGATCACCGTGACCGACGCGAACGGCGACATCCGTACCTACAAGGCGGCGATCTTCACCGCCCAGTCCTGGATGCTGCTGTCCAAGATCGCCTGTGACGACTCGCTGTTCCCGATCGACCACTGGACGGCGATCGAGCGCACCCACTACATGGAGTCCTCCAAGCTCTTCGTGCCCGTCGACCGGCCGTTCTGGCTGGACAAGGACGAGGAGACCGGCCGGGACGTCATGTCGATGACGCTCACCGACCGCATGACCCGCGGCACCTACCTGCTGGACGACGGCCCGGACAAGCCCGCCGTGATCTGCCTGTCCTACACCTGGTGCGACGACAGCCTGAAGTGGCTGCCGCTGTCCGCGAACGAGCGGATGGAGGTCATGCTGAAGTCGCTCGGCGAGATCTACCCGAAGGTCGACATCAGGAAGCACATCATCGGCAACCCGGTGACCGTCTCCTGGGAGAACGAGCCCTACTTCATGGGCGCGTTCAAGGCCAACCTGCCCGGTCACTACCGCTACCAGCGGCGCCTGTTCACCCACTTCATGCAGGACCGGCTGCCGGAGGACAAGCGGGGCATCTTCCTCGCCGGCGACGACATCTCCTGGACGGCGGGCTGGGCCGAGGGCGCGATCCAGACCGCGCTGAACGCGGTCTGGGGCGTGATGCACCACTTCGGCGGCGAGACCGACACGACGAACCCGGGCCCGGGTGACGTCTACGACGAGATCGCACCGGTGGAACTGCCCGAGGACTGACCCGGGCACGGACCAGGGCGTGGGCGGCCGGCCTCGGACTCCGGCCGCCCACGCCTTTTCCCACACCTCGGCGACCTGTCCGCGGCCGCCGCAGCCGACCCTCGGCCGGGAGGCGGAGGCGGAGGCGGAGACGCCCGCGCGTCAGCCGGGGAGCGGTGTCAGCAGCATGCGGCCCGCGAATCCCACCGCCGCGTCCAGCCGTTCGGTGAATTCCTCGGCGACGTCGGCGCAGTGCCGCAGCGCCCACAGGGCACGGGCCGTCGCCCAGGTCGCGTCCCGGGCGCGCTCCAGGCTCCAGGAGCCCAGCAGATGGGTGAGCGGGTCGGCGATCTGGAGCAGGTCGGGGCCCGGCATCAGCTCCTCGCGAATGCGCTCCTCCAGCGACACCAGGAGATCGCCGACGCGGTCGAACTCGTCCTCCAGGTCGGCCGGTGCGCAGCGGAGCGCCTGGCAGGCGTCGACCACGGCCAGCGCCAGGTCGTGCCCGATGTGCGCGTTGATGCCGGCCAGCGCGAACTGCAACGGCCGCACCCCTGGATGGCGGCGGAGCTGGAACAGGGGCCGCCAGCAGGCGGGCGGACGGCGGTCCGCGGCAGCCGCGTCGACCGCCGCCAGGTAGCGCTCGGCGAACCGCACGTCCAGCGCGGTCGCCGCGCGCGGGTCAGAGAACTCCCCGGCGTCCAGGCGCCGGTCGACCTCCTCGGTGACGGCGAGGTAGACGCGGTTGAACACGGCGACGCCGTCCCGCGCGGGGAGGGCCGTGTCGAGCGCGCGCATCCGCGCGACGACGGCGTCGACGGGGGTGATGAGGTGTGCCGGCTGCGCCATGGGGGAAGGGTCCCAGCCCGCGGCCGGCCGGTGTGCCGACCGGCCGGGTGCTTCGCCGGAACGAGGGAACGCCAGGGTCTTTCGTGTGGATCAGGCCGGATCAGGGAGCGGGGTCTGGTGCCGTGCGTCGCAAGGCGGAGGAGGGCGCCATGGCGGAGCCACGGCAACCGACGACAACGCGGCGAGGCGCGGTGCCAGGGCCCGCGAGCCCGGCATGATCCAAACGAGAGGCCCTAGGGGTTGGCCCGCGGTGCCTCGGCGTCGTAGGAGGAGGTGCCCTCGTCCAGCAGCGGCTCCTGCTTCTTCAGATGGGCCGGGGCGAAGGCGCGCAGTGCGTGGTAGCCGGTGATGACGACCAGCGTGCCGAGCGCGATGCCGCTGAGCGAGAAGGTGTCGGTGAACTTCATGGTGACGTTGCCGACGCCGATGATGATGCCCGCGGCGGCCGGGACCAGGTTCAGCGGGTTGCGCAGGTCCACCTTGGCGTTGATCCAGATCTGGGCGCCGAGCAGCCCGATCATGCCGTACAGGATGACGGTGATGCCGCCCAGGACGCCGCCCGGGATGGCGGCCACGATCGCGCCGAACTTCGGGCAGACGCCGAACAGCAGGGCGAACCCGGCGGCGGCCCAGTAGGCGGCGGTGGAGTAGACGCGGGTCGCGGCCATCACGCCGATGTTCTCCGAGTAGGTGGTGTTCGGCGGGCCGCCGACGGCCGTCGACAGCATGGAGCCGACCCCGTCCGCCGAGATCGCCGTGCCGAGCTTGTCGTCCAGCGGGTCCCCGGTCATCTCGCCGACCGCCTTGACATGGCCCGCGTTCTCGGCGACCAGGGCGATCACCACCGGCAGCGCGACCAGGATCGCCGACCACTGGAAGGACGGTCCGTGGAAGGCGGGCAGGCCGATCCAGTCGGCCTTGGAGACGCCGGAGAGGTCCAGCCGCCAGTGGTCGGTGAGCTTGCCGCTCGCGTCCACCGAGTGGATCTTCCCGAAGATCCGGTCGGACGCCCAGGAGAGGCCGTACCCGAAGAGCAGGCCGAGGAAGATCGCGATGCGGGACCAGAAGCCACGCAGGCAGACGACCGCCAGGCCGGTGAAGAGCATCACCAGCAGGGCCGTCCACTGGTCCTGCGGCCAGTAGGTCGACGCGGTCACCGGGGCCAGGTTGAAGCCGATCAGCATGACGACCGCACCGGTGACGATCGGCGGCATCGCGGCATGGATGATCCGGGCGCCGAAACGCTGCACGGCGAGGCCCACCAGGAACAGCACGGCGCCGACGACGAAGACCGCGCCGGTCACGGTCGCGCTCGTCCCGCCCTGGGCGCGGATCACGGCGGCCACGCCCACGAACGACAGGGAGCAGCCGAGGTAGCTCGGCACCCGGCCGCGGGTGGCGAGCAGGAAGATCACGGTCGAGACACCGGACATCATGATCGCGAGGTTGGGGTCCAGGCCCATCAATACCGGGGCGACGAAGGACGCTCCGAACATGGCGACCACGTGCTGGGCGCCCAGGCCCACGGTGCGGGGCCAGGAGAGCCGTTCGTCGGGGCGTACCACCGCTCCGGGTGCGGGCGTGCGCCCGTCACCGTGCAGTTTCCAGCGCACGCCGAGGTCCATGGTGGGTTTCGCTTTCTTGCGTACGTGAAGACGGTCCGCACCATTGTCAGGGGTAACCGGCGGCTCTACGCTCGCACGGTCCTACTCGTGAACTGAGTTCACATATCTGATCAGTAGTGGATCGGAGTCCTCGATGAGTGGAAGATTCCGTGCGGTCGTGGTGTCGGTCGTGGTGGTGCTGTCCGGGGCCCTGCTCGTCCCGTCCACCCACGCCGCGCCCCCGTCCCCGCGGACCGCCGTCCTCGACGGCGCCCGTCTCGAACGGACCCGGGCCCGCGTGGCCCACGACCCCGCGCTCCGGCGCGCCGTCGCCGGCCTGGCCGCCCGTGCGGACGCCTGGCTGGACCAGGGTCCCTGGACGGTCGTCGACAAGCCGAGACCCGCCCCCGGCGGCGATGTGCACGACTACCTCAGCCAGGCGCCCTACTGGTGGCCCACGACCACCCCCACCGCCGACGATCCCTGGGGCTGCCCGTACGTCCAGCGCGACGGGCAGCGCAATCCGGAGGTCGACAGCGGCACGGACCGGCAGGACGCGGAGAAGGTCTTCGACTCGACGTACGACCTCTCGCTCGCCTGGTACTACACGGGCAGGTCCGTCTACGCCGAGAAGGCCGCGCGGATCCTGCGCACCTGGTTCCTGGACCCGGCCACCCGGATGAACCCCGAGCTGGACCACGCCCAGTTCATCCCGTGCATGTACGACGGCCGGGCCATCGGCATCATCGACTTCTCGCAGTCGTACACCAGCGTGCTGGACGCGCAGGCGATCCTCGCCGCCGGCGCACCCGGCTGGACGGCCGAGGACCGGGCCGCGATGGACAAGTGGAACAAGGACTTCCTCGGCTGGCTGAAGAACAGCGACTTCGGCGAGCAGGAGGGCGCCGCCGCCAACAACCACGGCACCTTCTACGACCTCCAGCTCGCCGCTCTCGCCTACGCCACCGGTGACACCGGCCTGGCCAGGCGGACCGTGCTGGACGCGCGGGCCGGGCGGATCGACCCGCAGATCGCGGCCGACGGCAGCCAGCCGCAGGAACTCGCCCGCACCCGCAGCTGGCACTACTCGACCTTCGACCTGGTCGCCTACACCCGGCTCGCGGCCATCGGCCGGCACATGGGCGTGAACCTGTGGGAGCACCGGGGCCCGGACGGGCGGGGGCTGTTCAAGGCGGTCGACTATCTGCTGCCGGCCGCGACCGGCGCCACCGCCTGGCCCCACCCCGAGCTGGAGTTCCACCGGTACGCGGCGACCGACGTGGTGCACGCGGCGGCCGACGCCGGTGACGCGGCGGCAGCGGCGGCCGTGCCCAGGCTCCAGGCGCCGCCCGGGGGAGACCTCTGGGCGCTGCGGCCCGCCGCCGAGCAGCTGGACTCGATAGCGGGCTGACCCGCGCCGACCCGTACGGAACAGCGCCGACCGTACGGAACAGCGCCGACCGTACGGAACAGCGCCGACGGTACGCGACAGCGCCGACCCGCGCTGACCTGGGGGGCTTCCCGGCCGGGATCCTGAGCGGTCGCTTAGTATGGTGGCGTACGGGGGTGCCGCCACCCCACCAGCGCAGCTCAGGAGCCCTTCCCGTGACCGCCGAAGCCCCGATCGCCCCCGCCGTCGCCCATGGCCGGCTGATCCCCGTCACCGTCCACTTCGACGACCTCGACGCGCTCGGGCTCCTGCACAATGCCCGCTACCCGCTAATGGTCGAGCGCGCCTGGACCGAGCTGTGGAACGAGTACGGCGTGCGCTTCGACGGTGACTGGGCGGCGGCCGGCGACGCCTGCAACGCGGTCCGGGAACTGCGCATCGGCTACGAGGCGCCGGTCACCCGCCCCGGCTCCTACGCCGTCCACCTCTGGCTGGAACGGCTCGGCACCACCGGTCTCACCTACGGCTTCCGGTTCTGCTCGGCCGACGGGACCGAGACCTACGCCCGGGGCACCCGCGTGCTGGTCCGGCTGGACGCGACGACCATGCGCCCCGCGCCCTGGAGCGAGTCCTTCAGGGCCGCGGGTCGGGCACTGCTGCGGCCCGCGGACTGACCTTCCCGCCGCCCCGGCGCTCGGCGGTGCGCAGCACGCCCGCGAACACCGCGAGCCCGCAGGTCAGCGCCGTCACCACGCAGAAGGACACCATCAGGTCGGTCGCCTGGGCCACGCCGCCGATCAGGCTCGGCGCGATCAGCCCCGAGGTGTAGGTGATGGTCGCCACGCCCGCGATGGCCTGACTGGGGTTGGGGCCGGCGTGCCCGGCCGCGGCGAAGCAGAGCGGCACGACCACCGCGATGCCGAGGCCCATCAGCGCGAACCCGCCCATCGCCACCGCGGGATGCCCGGCGAACACGATCAGCAGCCCGCCGACCGCGGCCAGGACACCGCCGGCCCGCACGGTGCGGACCGCGCCGAAGCGGTTCACCACCGCGTCGCCGGCGATCCGGGCCACCGCCATGGTCAGCATGAACCCGGTCGTGGAGGCCGCCGCCAGCCCCGCCGAGCTGCCCAGCCGGTCCCGCAGGAACACCGCCGACCAGTCCAGGCTGGCCCCCTCGGCGAACACCGCGCAGAAGCCGACCGCGCCGATCAGCAGCGCGGACCGCGGCGGCAGCGCGAACCGCGGGGGCGGTTCCTCGTCCTCGGCGGGCTGGAGGTCCAGCACCCAGCCGCAGGCAACGAACCCGAGCACGGTGAGGACGGCCGACGTGAGGGCGAAGTGCAGGCGCGCGTCGGCGCCCAGATGCGCGGCCAGGGTCCCGGCCGCCGAACCGACCAGGGCGCCCGCGCTCCACATGCCGTGCAGCCCCGACATGATCGACTTTTCGAGCAGCCGCTCGACCTCCACGCCGAGCGCGTTCATCGCGACGTCGGCCATGCCCGCGGTCGCGCCGTAGGTGAACATCGCCAGGCACAGGGTGACCAGGTTCGGCGCGAGGGACGGCAGGGTGAGGGACAGCGTCCACAGCGCCAGCAGGCCGCGCAGCGCCGTACGGCTGCCGAAGCGGTGGCTGATCCGCCCCGCCAGCGGCATCGCGCACGAGGCGCCGAACGCCGTGAAGGCCAGCGCCAACCCCAGCCGGCCCGCGCCGAGCGAGGTGTGCTCCTGGACCCACGGCACGCGCGTCGCGAACGAACCGGTCACGGCGCCGTGCACGGCGAACACGGCCGCCACGGCGTACCGGGCGCGCCTGACCTCGTCGTGCGCGTGACCCACGTCACTCATGATCCGGCTCCTCCGCAGGAGTTCCCCGCCGCGCCCTCGCGGCACCGGCGTAAACTATCAGGGACCCTGCCTGATAGATAGTGAGCAGCCCGGCCGCCCGCGTCTGGGAGGATTCCCGTCATGCCCGCATCCCCGAGCACCGCCCGGGCCCTCAACGACCGGCTGGCCCTGCGCCTGTTGCAGCAGGACGGCCCGCTCACGGCAGGGCAGTTGAAGCAGCTGACCGGACTGTCCCGGCCGTCGGTCGCCGACCTGGTCGACCGGCTCACGGCCGCCGGGCTGATCACGGTGGTCGGCGAGTCCGGCGAACAGCGCCGGGGCCCCAACGCCCGGCTCTACGGCATCGTCGCCGACCGCGCCCACCTCGCCGCGCTCGACGTCCGCACCGAGGGGGTCTTCGTCCTGGTCTCCGACCTGGTCGGGCGGGTGCTCGCCGAGGCGTCCGTGCCGATCGGCGGGGACGCCGGGACCGGGCCCGCCGTGGAGCAGGCGGTGGCCGCGGTGGAGAGCGCCCTGAAGGAGGCGGGCGCCGACCGGCTGCACACCGTCGGCATCGGCGCGCCGGGACTGATCGACCCGGCCACCGGCGACCTCAGGGACTCGGTCGGCCTGCCCGCCTGGCACCGCAGCCTGGCCGCCGCCCTCCAGGACCGGCTGCCCGGCGTCCGCATCACCGTCGAGAACGAGACCAACCTGGCCGCCCTGGCCGAGCAGCGGGAGGGCGCCGCCCAGGACCGGGACACCTTCGTCCTGCTCTGGCTGGGCCACGGCGTCGGTGCCGCGGTCGTCCTGGACGGCACCCTGCGCCGCGGCGCCTCCGGCGGTACCGGCGAGATCGGCTTCCTGCCGGTTCCGGGCACGGCGTCGCTGCCTTCGGCGACGGACTGCGAGGGGGGCTTCCACTCGCTGACCGGTGCCGCGGCGATCGCCGCCCTGGCCGGGGAGTCCGGTCTGCCGGCGCCGGACACCGCGGACGGTCCGGGCGCGGCCGCGGTGGTCCGGGGCGCGGTGGCGGCGGTCGCGGCGGTGACGGAGCGGCCGGGCGATACGTCCCCGGGAGCCGGTGCCGGCCGCTTCCTGGAGGCCCTCGCCGACCGGATCGCGATCGGCGCCGCCTCCGTCGTCGCCGTCCTCGACCCGGGGCGCGTCGTGCTCGGCGGCGAGGTCGGCCAGGCCGGGGGAGAGGTCCTGGCCGGCCTCGTGGAGGCCCGGCTGCGCCGGATGTCGCCGCTCGCCACGCAGGTGCGCGCAAGCACCCTCGGGGGTGCCGCGGTCCTGCGCGGAGCCCTGCTGACGGCCAGGGAGCGGGCCCAGGACGACGTCTTCTCACCGTCGGCGAGCGGAACCGCGGGACCCTGATGTCCCCGTCTTCCGGGGCCGGTTGCCGTCCCTGACCCCCCGGCCGGACGCGCTGAGCGCGTCATGTCACCGGCGGGCGCCCCGGTCGGCTCCCGGCGTGCCGGTCGGCACCGGCGGGGACGGCGGCGCCCGGCGCCCGACGCGCCCTCCCCGGCTGCCGGACGCCCGGGGTGCACCGCGCCCCCAGGGGCGCGGCACGCCCCTCGGTGCGCGTCCTCGGCCTCCGGGCGCCCCGCGTCCTCAGCCCCGTCCGCCCCGCGTCCTCAGCCCCGTCCGCCCCGCGTCCTCAGCCCCGTCCGCCCCGGTCCCCGAACCGTCGCGTCAGGTAGTCCTCGAAGGTCACCTTGCCGTCCGCCCGGTCCGGCGCCAGGTGGCCGCCCGCGCGGAAGGCGCGGTACGTCCTCCCGAACAGCGGCACCCGCACCATCGGGCGGCGCCGGCCGGTCGCCCGCAGCCAGGCGCGGGCCAGCGAGTCCAGCGCGCGGACCTCGGGGCCGGCCAGGTCCGGAACCCGTCCGGCGGGTGCCCCGAGCGCCAGCTCCACCAGCCGCTCCGCCACCTCGGCGACCTCGACCGGCTGGTCCCCGACTCCCGCCGGGACCACCATGACCGGCGACTTGGCCAGGCCGTCGAAGAGCGTGACCAGCAGGTCGTGGAACTGGGTGGCCCGCAGCACGGTCCAGCCCAGCCCCGACTCCTCGATCAGCCGCTCCACCGCCAACTTGGCCCGGTAGTAGCCGAGCGGCACCCGGTCGACGCCGACGATGGAGATGTACACGAGATGGCCCACCCCCGCCCGCCGGGCCGCCTCGACCAGGTTGCGGGCCGCCCGCTCGTCGCCGCCCCGCGGCGTGCTCGCGCAGTGGACGACCGTGTCCACACCGGCCAGCGCGGCGTCCAGGCCGGTACCGCCGGTGCGCAGGTCGACGGCGTACGGCCGGGTGTGCCGGCTGAGCACCCGCACCTCGTGCCCGTCCGCCCGCAACCGCTCCGTGACGAGCCGGCCGAGGGTTCCGGTTCCGCCGGTCACCAGGATCGTGGTCATGCCGTTCTCCGCCCTTTCGGACCCCCGGGCACTCCCCGCTGGAGCACCCTTCGCCGAAGGGACGGGACGGTCACCCGGAAACGTGACATCCTCCGGCGACTTCTTCCGGACGGGCGGGGCAGGCCGGACAGGCCGGCCGAGCGCGCTGCTCTCACGGCCGCCCTGACGGCCCGGCGGCGGGCAAGGGCCGTCGTCACCGCCGCCGGACCCGTCCGCACCCTAAAAGGACTAGACCAGTACGGTCAATGGTCCGGACCAGGTCAACGCCGTACCGGCGGTGGCCGGTTGGCCGGGGTGGCCCCGTCGCACGAAATCACCGACACGCACTGTGAGCGAGCCCACACCGATCACTCGTATGGACGCGTGCCGGGCGTGGCACACTGGCCCTGTACCAGAAGCAGCGCACTCCGGGGTCGGTGAAAGTCCGAACCGGCGGTTATAGTCCGCGACCCGGTCGCTTCCAGCGGCCGGTTGACCAGGTGGAATTCCTGGACCGACGGTTAAAGTCCGGATGGGAGGCAGTGCGTGGCGGGCGGGCATGCGTTCTCCGTGTGCGCGCCGCCGTATCTGGACTCGTCCCCGTGCGGACGTGTCCGTTTCCGGCGACGCCCCCGGTGTGTGCTCATCCGTATCCTCTGTCGTCATCGACAGGCCCCGGAGTCCGTGCCCCAAGAGGCAGGAGGACCCGGGAAGTGTTCACCGGAATCGTCGAAGAGCTGGGTGAGGTCACCGCCGTCGAGAATCTCGGCGACGCCTCCCGATTCCGGCTCCGCGGCCCCGTCGTGACCGAGGGCGCGCAGCACGGCGACTCCATCGCCGTGAACGGAGTCTGTCTCACCGTCGTCGAGCACGAGGGTGACGAGTTCACCGCCGACGTCATGGCCGAGACCCTCAACCGCTCCAGCCTGGGCGCGCTCACCGTCGGCTCCCGCGTCAACCTGGAACGCCCCACCGCCGTCGGCGCCCGCCTCGGCGGCCACATCGTGCAGGGGCACGTGGACGGCACCGGCGAGGTCCTGGAGCGCACGCCCTCCGAACACTGGGAGATCGTGAAGATCTCCCTGCCCGCCGAACTCTCCCGCTACGTCGTGGAGAAGGGCTCCATCACCGTCGACGGCATCAGCCTCACCGTCGTGGACGCGGGCCCCGACCACTTCACCGTCAGCCTCATCCCGACCACCCTCGCCCTCACCACGCTCGGCGTGAAGCAGCCCGGCGACCCGGTCAACCTCGAAGTGGACGTCATCGCCAAGTACGTCGAGCGGCTGCTCGCGGCCGGGCAGGGGGTCAACCGGTGAACCGGCTCAACTCCGAGGCGTTCACCCTCTTCGGCCAGCACATCATCTGGTCGGACATGGTCGGCAACATCCTCGGCCTGATCGCCCTCGCCCTGGGCTGGCGCCGCTCCCTGTGGACCTGGCCCGTGCAGTTCCTGTCCGGCCTCGTGCTCTTCTCCGCCTTCTACGGCCACCTCACCGGCAGCGCCGGCAAGCAGGCCGTCGTCATGGCCGTCGCCCTGTACGGCTGGTGGCAGTGGCAGCGCGGCAAGGACGGGACCGACGGCCGTATCACCGTCCGCTTCGCCGGCTGGCGCGAGCGCGGCGCGATGCTCGCCGCGGCCGCCGTCGGCACGGTCGCCGTCGCCCTGCTCTTCACGGCGTACCCGAAGCTCTCCTGGGACCCCTGGCCCGACGCCTACATCTTCGTCGGCACGGTCGTCGCCATGTACGCCCAGGCCAAGGGCATGGTGGAGTTCTGGTTCGCCTGGCTGCTCGTCGACCTCGTCGGCGTCCCCCTCAACTTCGCCAACGGCTACGCCTTCTCCGGCTTCGTCTACATCCTCTACGGCGCACTCGTCCTGTGGGGCATGCGCGACTGGTGGCTGCGCTCCCGCAAGGGCCCGCAGCCCGCACTGGAAGGAGCGCCGGCATGACCTCGGCACCGCTGCTGTACGGCACCGACGACATCGAGGACTTCACCCTCGACCCGGTCGAACAGGCCATCGCGGACATCGCCGCGGGCCGCCCCGTGGTCGTCGTCGACGACGAGGACCGGGAGAACGAGGGCGACCTCGTGATCGCCGCCGAGAAGGCGACCCCCGAGATCGTCGCCTTCATGATGAGCGAGTGCCGGGGCCTGATCTGCGCCCCCATGGAGGGCGAGGAACTCGACCGGCTGCGGCTGCCGCAGATGGTCGAGGACAACACGGAGTCGATGAAGACCGCGTTCACGGTCTCCGTGGACGCCTCCGCCGCCCACGGCGTGACCACCGGCATCTCGGCCGCCGACCGCGCCACCACCCTCCAACTGCTCGCCGGCGGCACCGCCGAGCCCACCGACCTCGTCCGCCCCGGCCATGTCTTCCCGCTGCGCGCCCGCCCCGGCGGCGTCCTGGTGCGCAACGGCCACACCGAGGCCGCCGTCGACCTCGCCCGGCTCGCGGGCCTGCGCCCGGCCGGCGCCATCGTGGAGATCGCCGGCGAGGACGGCCGGATGCTGCGGCTGCCCGAGCTGATCCCGTTCGCCCGCAAGCACGGCCTGACGATCATCTCCATCGAGGACCTGATCGCCTACCGCCGCGGCAGCGAGCCCACCGTCCGCCGCGAGGCCGAGACCCGCCTGCCCACCCGGCACGGCACGTTCACCGCCTACGGCTACCGGTCCGCCCTCGACGGCGTCGAGCACGTCGCTCTCGTCCACGGCGAGATCGGCGACGGCGAGGACGTCCTGGTCCGCGTCCACTCCGAATGCCTCACCGGCGACGTCTTCGGCTCCCTGCGCTGCGACTGCGGCCCCCAGCTGGACACCGCGCTCGAACGCATCCAGGCCGAGGGTCGCGGAGTCGTCGTCTACCTGCGCGGACACGAGGGACGCGGCATCGGCCTGCTCTCCAAGCTGCGCGCCTACGAGCTGCAGGAGCAGGGCCGCGACACGCTGGACGCCAACCTGGAACTCGGCCTGCCCGCCGACGCCCGCGACTACGGCGCCGGCGCGCAGATCCTCGCCGACCTCGGCGTCCGCGGCGTCCGGCTGCTGACCAACAACCCCGACAAGGCCGACGCGCTGCTGCGCCACGGCCTGCGCGTCACCGGCCGCGAGCCGATGCCCGTCCAGGCCGGGGAGCACAACCTCCGCTACCTGCGCACCAAGCGGGACCGGATGGGACACGACCTGCCCTGGCTCGACACGCCCGCCGTGCCGGCCTCCACGGCCGCGTCCGCGGCCACCTGCGGCAATCAGTAAGAGCAAGCCCAGCAAGAGAAAGCACTGAGGAGAGACGTGAGCGGCAAGGGTGCACCGGAGCTGTCCGTACGCAACGTGAGCGACCTCCGGGTCGCCGTCATCGCGGCGCAGTGGCACGAGAAGGTGATGGACGGTCTGGTGAACGGCGCCCTGCGCGCCCTGCACGAACTGGGCATCGACGAGCCGACCCTGATCCGGGTGCCCGGCAGCTTCGAGCTGCCGGTCGCCGCCAAGGTCCTGGCGGGCCGCGGCTACGACGCCGTGGTCGCCCTCGGAGTCGTCATCCGCGGTGGCACCCCCCACTTCGACTACGTGTGCCAGGGCGTCACCCAGGGCCTCACCCAGGTCTCCATCGACACCGGCGTGCCCGTCGGCTTCGGCGTGCTCACCTGCGACACCGAGGAGCAGGCCCTGGACCGGGCCGGCCTGGAGGGCTCGAACGAGGACAAGGGCCACGAGGCGGTGACGGCCGCCGTGGCGACCGCGGCCACGCTGCGCTCAGTATCTGAACCCTGGCACTAGGGAGTCGCGCGAACCGCGTAGGGTGGGCAGCACCATGTCCAAGAAGACGTTCGAGGAGCTCTTCACCGAGCTCCAGCACAAGGCCGCCACCGGCGATCCCGCCACTTCCCGTACCGCAGAGCTGGTCGGCAAGGGCGTCCATGCCATCGGCAAGAAGGTCGTCGAAGAGGCCGCCGAGGTGTGGATGGCCGCCGAGTACGAGGGCAAGGAAGCGGCTGCCGAGGAGATCTCGCAGCTCCTGTACCACGTCCAGGTGATGATGGTCGCCCGTGGGATCTCCCTCGACGACGTCTACGCCCACCTGTGACCCACCTGCCGTAAGAAGCCGTAGAAAACCCCTTCACGCAAAGGAAGCCGACCTCATGCTGCGCATCGCCGTCCCCAACAAGGGTTCACTGTCCGGCCCTGCGGCGGAGATGCTGCATGAGGCCGGCTACCAGCAGCGCCGCGAGTCCAAAGAGCTGCGGATCGTCGACCCGGAGAACGAGGTCGAGTTCTTCTACCTCCGCCCCCGCGACATCGCGATCTACGTCGCCTCCGGCCGCCTCGACCTGGGCATCACCGGCCGCGACCTGCTGATCGACTCGGGTGCCGACGCCGAGGAGATCCTGCCGCTCGGCTTCGCCCGCTCCACCTTCCGCTTCGCCGCCAAGCCGGACACGGCCGGCGGCATCGAGGACCTCAAGGGCAAGACGGTCGCCACGTCGTACGAGGGCATCGTCGCGGGACACCTCGCCGACAGCGGCATCGACGCCTCCGTCGTCCACCTGGACGGCGCCGTCGAGACCGCCATCGAGCTGGGCGTCGCCGAGGTCATCGCCGACGTCGTCGAGACCGGCACCAGCCTGCGCAACGCGGGCCTGGAGGTCTTCGGCGAGCCGATCATGACGTCCGAGGCGATCGTCATCCGCCGCACCGGCGCCGGCGCCGACGAGACCGCCGAGCCGAAGGCCCAGCAGTTCCTGCGCCGCCTCCAGGGCGTCCTGGTCGCCCGGACCTACGTGATGATGGACTACGACTGCCGGGTCGAGCAGCTGGAGAAGGCCGTGGCGCTCACCCCCGGCCTGGAGTCCCCGACCGTCTCCCCGCTGCACAACGAGGGCTGGGTCGCGGTCCGCGCCATGGTCCCCGCCAAGGAGGCGCAGCGGATCATGGACGACCTCTACGCCATCGGCGCCCGTGCCATCCTGACCACGGCCATCCACGCCTGCCGCCTGTAAGAGGGGTACGCCGACCGATGACCGACCTGCCCACTCTGCCCGTCACCTTCCGGCCGGGCCGCACCCGAGTGATCCTGCTCACCGCCGGGGTCGCGATCTTCGTGGTGATATCCGGGATCGCGGTGCTGCTGGAGCAGCTCGGCCCGGGGGACCGGCTCACCTTCGTCCTCACCGGGGCGCTCTGCCTCTGGTTCCTGGCCCAGCTGGCCCGGGTGAAGGTGGTCGCCGACGACTCCGGCGTCACCGTGGTCAACATCCTCCGCAAGCGGCGCCTGGCCTGGGCGGAGATCCTGCGGGTGAACCTCCGGCCGGGCGACCCGTGGGTGTTCCTCGACCTCAGCGACGGCACCAGCCTGCCCGCGCTCGGCATCCAGCCGGGCGTCGCCAAGCAGCGGGCCATCGCCGACGCCAGGGCCCTCCGCGCCCTCGCCGAGGCCCACTCGGACTCCTCCGGCCTGCCGCACGAGCCCGAGTCTTGATTAATCTGGTGGGCGGAGGCCGTCTCGCTGCGCCTCCGCCCCTGCGCACCGCCCGGTGCACGGGGGTTCCTGCTACCCGAGGAGTGACTCCCTCCGGCGATGGACGGATCGTCCTGTAGTACCTGCGCCACCCCTGCCCGACCCGGGAAGGCGGTGGCAGCGTGACCATCTCCCTGCTGCTCCTCGGAGCGGCGTTCCTGCTGATCCTCGCCAACGGATTCTTCGTGGCGGCCGAGTTCGGCCTGGTGACCGTCGAGCGTCCCGACGCCGAGAAGGCCGCCGCCGACGGCGACGCCCGCGCCCGTACGGTCGTGGAATCGCTGAAGGAGCTGTCCTTCCAGCTCTCCGGCACCCAGCTCGGCATCACCATCACCTCCCTGGTCGTCGGCATGCTCGCCGAACCGGCCCTGGCCGAGCTGCTGCGCGGCCCGTTCGCCGCGCTCGGCATCCCCGAGGGGGCCGCGTCCGGCATCGCCGTGGTCGTCGGCATGCTGCTGGCCTCGGCGATCCAGATGGTGATCGGCGAACTCGTGCCCAAGAACTGGGCGGTGTCCCGGCCGCTCCAGGTCGCGCGCTTCGTCGCCGGCCCGCAGCACCGCTTCGCCCGCCTGTTCCGCCCGGTGATCTCCGCGCTGAACACGGTCGCCAACCGGCTGGTCCGCGCCCTCGGCGTCGAACCCGCCGAGGAGCTGGCCTCCGCCCGCACCCCCGGCGAACTCGTCTCCCTGGCCCGGCACTCCGCCCAGGCCGGCGCCCTGGAGCAGGACACGGCCGACCTGTTCGTCCGCACCCTGTCCCTGGGCGAGCTGACCGCACAGCACGTCATGACCCCGCGCGTGAAGGTGAGCGCCCTGCAGGACTCGGCCACCGCCGAGGACGTGGTCAACCTCACCCGGGCCACCGGCCTGTCCCGCTTCCCCGTCTACCGGGAGAAGATCGACGAGATCGTCGGCATGGCCCACCTCAAGGACGCGCTGGCCGTCCCGGTCCACGACCGGCTGCGCACCCCCGTCGGCCGTATCGCCCGCAAGGCGCTCCTGGTCCCGGAGACCCTGCCCGTCCAGCCCCTGCTCGCGCGCCTGCGCAGCGAGCAGCCCATCGCGGTCGTCGTGGACGAGTACGGGGGCACGGCCGGCGTGGTCACCCTGGAGGACATCGTCGAGGAACTGGTCGGCGAGGTCCGCGACGAGCACGACGCCAAGGACACGCCCGAGCTGGCCCCCGCTCCGCCCGAGGACGGCAGGCCCGCCTGGGACGTGGACGGCAGCTGCCGCGTCGACATCCTCCAGCGCATAGGCCTGGACGTGCCCGAGGGGCCGTACGAGACCGTCGCCGGCCTGGTCGCCGATCTGCTCGGCCGGATCCCGGCCCCCGGCGACCGGGCCGAACTGCCCGGCTGGCGGCTCTCGGTCCGCCAGGTCGGCCACTACCGCGCCGAACGGGTCCGCCTGGTCAGGACGGCCCCGGTGGCGAACGCGATGGAGGCCGTCCGATGAGCCTCCTCCAACTGGTCTTCGCCGGGTTGCTCGTGCTCGCCAACGGGCTCTTCGTGGGCGCCGAGTTCGCGCTCGTGTCCGTCCGGCGCAGCCAGATCGAACCGCTCGGCACCGCCCGGGCCCGCCAGGTGCTGTACGGCCTGGAGCGGCTGCCGCAGATGATGGCCGCCGCCCAGTTCGGTATCACCGTCTGCTCGCTGACCCTCGGCGCGGTCGCCGAGCCGACGGTGGCGCACCTGCTGGAGCCGGTGTTCGAGTGGATCCGTCTGCCGCACGGCGTGATCCACCCGCTCGGCTATGTCATCGCCCTGGCCGCCGTGGTCTTCTTCCACCTGGTCATCGGCGAGATGGTGCCGAAGAACCTGGCCATGGCGGCGCCGGAGAAGGCGGCGCTCTGGCTCAGCCCGGGGCTGGTGTACTTCGCCCGCCTCTGCAAGCCGATCACGGCGGCTCTGGGCGCCTGCGCCCAGGGCATCCTGCGGCTGTTCCGGGTCGAGCCGAAGGACGAGGTGGAGGCCGTCGTCACCACCGAGCAGCTCAACCGCCTGCTGGAGGACTCCGGTCAGGCGGGGCTCCTCGACCCCGAGGAGCAGGAGCGCCTGGAGGACGCCCTGGAACTGGGTTCCCGCCCGGTGACGGACGTCCTGCTGCGCCGGGAGTCCCTGGTCACCGTGGACCCGTCGGTCACGCCCGGGGAGATCGTGGAGCTGACGGCCCGCACGGGCTACTCCCGGTTCCCGGTCGCGGCGACCGAGAAGGGCCCCTTCATGGGGTACGTGCACGTGAAGGACGTCCTCGACCTGGAGGACTCCGAACGGGCCGTCCCGCAGCAGGTGTGGCGCCCCATGGCCACGCTCCGCGCCGAGCTGCCGCTCGACGACGCCCTCACCGTGCTGCGCCGGGCGGCCACGCACCTGGCCCAGGTGGCCGACGCGACCGGCAAGGTGCTGGGTCTGGTCGCCCTGGAGGACGTCCTGGAGATGCTGGTGGGAGAGGTCCGGGACCCGGCGCACCGGGCGGTGGTCGACGTCAGGCTGACGGAACCGAGGACGCACGGGGAGCCGGAGGAGGTGCTGGCCACCTAGGGGCCCCTGGCCCGTGGCCGCCCGCGGTCGCGGGGAGCCGCTCGCGCGGTTCCCCGCGCCCCTCCGGGACGTTCGTCACAACCCTGGCGGGTCCTGCGGCCCCCGCCCCGACAGCACCTCTCCGTACGCCTGCATCAGATCCGGCAGCCGCAGCGTGGCCAGATCGTCCCGGGACAGCGCGCCGGCGTACGTCGACAGCCGCAGATCCCGGTACGCGCAGCTCTTCTCGTACAGCGTCCGCAGGAACCGCCCGTTGCCCAGCTCGTCGATCCACCCCTGATCGACCACGTGCCCGGCGATCGACCGCAGCTCCTCCAGCGCCTCGTCGTCCCAGCGGTCGCCGTTCTCCGCCGCGAGGACCTTGCCGATCTCGGTGAGCTCCAGCGGCCGGTAGGACGGGAAGTCGACGCGTGTGGTGAACCGGGAGGACAGGCCGGGGTTGGCGGCGAGCAGCCGGTCCATGCCCTCCGGGTAGCCGGCCAGGATCACCACCAGGTGGTCCCGGTTGTCCTCGGCCCGCTTCAGCAGCACCTGGAGCGCCTCGTCGCCGTACGCGTCCCCCTTGCCGTACCCGGAGTTGGACAGCGAGTACGCCTCGTCCACGAACAGCACCCCGCCGATCGCGGAGTCGATCAGCTCGTTGGCCTTCACGGCCGTCTGCCCGAGGTACTCGCCGACCAGGTCGGCGCGCTGGGCCTCCACGAGGTGGTCGCCGCCGAGCAGGCCCAGGGCGTAGAACACCCGGCCCAGGATGCGGGCGACCGTGGTCTTGCCCGTGCCGGACGGGCCCGAGAAGACGAAGTGCCGCTTGGGCGGCTGCACCGGCAGCCCCTGCCCCGCCCGCAGCCGCGCCATGTTCAACTGCGCGGACAGGGCCTTGACCTGGCGCTTCACCGGTTCGAGCCCCACCATGCGCTCCAGCTCGGCGAGCGCCTCCTCCAGTAACGCGGGATCGGTCGGCCCGGCCGGGATCGGCGAGGCGGACGCCCCGGACACCCCTGTCTTCGTCCGGACCGAGGGATCGGCCACCGACGGCAGCGGCCCGGTCGGCAGATCGGGCTCCGGCAGCCGCAGGTCCCGGCCCTCCGTGCCGAACAACGGATCGAATCCGTCCGGCCCGTCCATCGTGTCCTGCCCGGCGCCGGTCAGTGTGAGCGCGGCGAGGTCGGCCGCGTCGTCGTACCCGTCGCCCTCGGCGATCGCGGCGAGCCGGGCGGAGGTGTCCATGAAGGCCGGGTCGACCCGGTGCACCGCCCGGTACAGGGGGAGCGCGGCGGCGCTGCGGCCGGTGCCCTCATGGGCCCGGGCCAGCCAGTACCGCAGCTCCTTGCGCTGCGGCTGCTCGCTGCGGCACCGCATCAGCGCCGCCGACAGCAGCGGCTCGGCCTGGCCGTACGTCTCCAGCCGGACCCGGGCCATGCCGCCGAACAGGCCGGCCTCGATGCCGAGCAGGGGATCGTCCAGCAGCGGGTCGGTGTGCCGGACCAGCTGCTCCCAGTCCTTGACCAGATAGGCCCGGCAGGCGTGCAGGAAGCGGACCTGCGCGTCGGCGTCGACCGGGGGCAGCCCGGCGAGGGCACGGTCCAGCTCGGGCACATGGCGGCCGTCCAGCCAGTGGGAGGCGTGCGCCAGCAGCAGATCCCGCGGGCTCTCCAGTACCGGCTGCACCCACCAGCCCAGCCAGTACCAGGAGTTGAGGGAGCGGCGGTGCCGGGCGCGCTGTTCGCCGAAGCGGTCGCGGTGCCGGAACATCCTGAGCAGCGCCGTGGTCGTGTCGACCCGCAGCGCGTGCAGTCCGAGCCAGGCGTCCGCCATGCCGGGATCCATCCGCACCGCGGTGCGGAACTCCTCCTCCGCCTGCGGGTAGGCACCCATCGTGTAGGCGTCCACCCCCCGCAGCCAGGCGAGGTCGGCCGGGGCCTCGGGGCCCTGCGTGCCGAAGTCCATCACGTCCCCCCACAGACCGTGCCCCCGTGGTTCACCACCGGGCAGTCGCCCGACGGCCGCCGCGGTCGAACCGCTGTGCCGCGGACCGGAGTTGCCGGTGCGCGAGGCAGCCGCTCGAAGGTCGCACCGAGGGCATCGTACCTGCGGTACGGGCGCGTACCGAAGGGTGCCGCACGGGCCGTTCGGCGAGGTGGGAGCAGACGGGGCGCACGGGGTTTCGTGACCCAGGGTGAGAGAACCGGTGCGCGAGGCGCCCGGGAAACCGTGCCGCGGGCAGAACGAAGCCCCCGGTCACGGGGGAACAACCGGGGGCTTCGCGTCGATGGGCGACTCCGAAAGCCGCACATTGAGAACGTAAGTCCTGTACGGCCCCCGGGTCAAGCAGAGTTGGGGCACTCGGAGAAGTTGTCCGGCATGGCTCTTCACAGGTTCACCACATCGCGGACGGTCCATCACACAGCGTCACATCGGGCGCGCATTCAGGGGGTGGCCCCGGGTCCCGGCAGTACCTCGTACCCCCTATGTCGCTGCAGCACCAGGAGATCGGCATGGGGGCGCGAGGGGTCGGCGGCGAAGTGCGCGTGCTCCGCCGCGACCCAGCCGTCCCAGAACTCCTCCTGCTCCGCCCCGTCCCGCAGCCGGCCCCGCGCCCAGGACTCCTCCCGGGGCAGCTCCATCCACAGCAGCCGGGCGAGATGCGGCCGCAGCGCCCGGCGTCCGGCGCCGACGCCCTCGAGCAGGACGACGGGGGCGGCCGGCAGCGGGCGCGGGGCACCGAAGGCGCGGGCCCGCCAGTCGTAGGGGGTGTACCGGGCGCCCTCGCCGCGCGCCAGGGGGGCGATCACCTGGGTCATGAGCCGGTCGGTCCAGGCGAACAGCCGTTCATGGCTGGCGATGTCGTCGAGATGGAGCACCGGAGCCCCGCCCAGCGCCTCCGCCAGCCGGCCCGCGAACGTGGACTTCCCGGAGCCGGCGTGCCCGTCGACGCCGATCAGCCGGACCGGTCCCAGTGAGGGCGGGAGCTCGCGCAGCCGCGCGGCGAGGTCGTGAATGGCGCGTCCCGAGGTGTGGTGGGGGCGGGGGTTTTCCGCGAAACAGTCTAGTGGCGGCCCGTGGCGGTTGGGCCGGCGGGAGCCGGTGGACCCGGGAAAGTCACGTCTTGAACCATCGGCTGGCGGCCAGTCAATGGCCATCGATAAACATTCCGAATCCACTGACCGATATGTCGAAATCGGCGTTCCGGGTGTGTCCCACGCTGAGTAAGGTGCCTCTTGCGCAACGTGATGCGTCGACCGGCGACTGGCGGGGGGACATGGCCGCGGAGTTATTCGAGGGGCACTATGTGTGGCACCCGGCGGCCGACGACCGCGTCCTGGCGAGCGTATGCGTCGACGTGCGCGCCGGGCGATACCGCTATGCCCACGAGGCGCTCGCCGAGACCCGTTCCGACTTCGCCCTGCGCGCCCACCGCTCGCTGGTGCTCGCCTCCGAGGCGGCCGGCACCGACCTGGTGGAACGCTGGCTCGACGAGGAGCCGACGCCCGAGGCCGCGCTGATGTGGGCCCGGGTCGCGGTGCAGCGCGCCCTGCGGGCCGCCGACGCGCGGGACGACCGCGCCGAGGCGCTGGAGCGGATCGCGCTGACCGCCTGCGACCGGGCCGCCCACGCCGCTCCCGCGGACCCCACCCCCTGGGTCGCCAGGCTCGCCATGGCCCGGCTGCACCGGCTGCGCGACCCCGCCCCGCACGGCCTGCTCACCGCGCCGGCCGGCCCGTGGCGGCTGTTCGCCCACATCCTGTCCCTGGACCCCTGGCACCGCGAGGCCCACCACCGCTTCCTGTCCTGCTTCTTCACCCGCCACGGCGGCTCGGTCACCGCGGCCTGGGACGTCGCCGCCTTCCTGAGCCAGCGGGCGCCCGCCGACTCCGTCCTCCGGCTGCTGCCCCTGGTGGCCCTGGTGGAGAGCTACAACCCCACCCAGCTGCTCGCCGACCGGGTCTGGGAACAGCCCCAGTGGCGCTCCACCGCGCTGGCGATCTACCAGAACTGGCTGCCCACGGTGGCCGGTTACCGCTTCACCCCGGTGCTCGACCTGGCCTACCTCGCGCACGCGCTGGTCATGGCCCAGCGCGAGTTCGAGGCGCGGGCGGTCTTCACGGCCATGGGTCCGTACGCCTCGCGCATGCCCTGGAGCGCCTTCGGCGACCCGGCCGAGCAGCTCTCCCGGGCCCGGCGCGCCTGCGGCCTGCCCGTCCCCGGACCCGCCTGACCCCCCGCTCGTCCCCCCCCCGCCCCATCGAGAGAAAGGCCGAACCGTGTCGGAACGGATGTCGACTCCCCGGGCGCACGCCCGGGCCGCGGACGCCGTCGTGCTCGACGATGACGCCACCCTGCATGCGATGGGTTATCCGCGGAAACTCACCCGGCGGTTCAAGGCGTTCGACAACTTTGCGATCTCCTTCACCATCATCAATATCCTGTCCGGTATTTTCTCGTCCTTCGGATTCGGCATGAACGCGGGCGGCCCGCGCATTCTCGTGTTCGGCTGGATCGGTGTCTCGGTGATGGTGCTTCTCATCGGCGCGGCCATGGCGGAAGTCGCCTCCGCCTATCCGACGAGCGGTGCCCTCTATTTCTCCGCGGGTAAACTCGCCAAGCGTCACAAAGGCGCCTGGTCGTGGTTCACCGGCTGGTTGAACTTCGTGGGCCAGATCGGTGGCACCGCCGCCACCGGCTATGCCGCCGCCACCTTCATCCAGGTGTTCGTGCAGCTGCAGTGGCCCTCCTACCAGCCGACCGCGCAGCAGACGGTTCTGATCACGGCTCTGATCATCGTGCTGCAGGGGCTCGCCAACACCTACACCGTCCAGCTCGTCGCCGTACTGAACCGCATTTCCGTGTGGTGGCTCCTGATCGGACTCGTCGTGATCGTGAGTGCACTCATCGTGATGCCCGACCAACATCAGTCGGCGTCCTTCGTCACGCATTTCGAGAACAACACCGGCTTCACCAACGGCCTTTACGGCGGCATGCTCGGCCTGCTGGTGACCAGCTGGACCTTCACCGGCTTCGACGGCAGCTTCCACATGTCCGAGGAAACGGTCCGGGCGACGGTCAGCGCCCCGAAGGGCATCATGCGTGCCATCGGCTATTCCGCGATCACCGGCCTGATCCTGATGCTGGCACTGGTCTACAGCATCGGCGACTACGCCCGGGTGGCCGGTGCCGCCGCGCCGCCGGTCCAGATCCTCATCGACGGCCTCGGCCTGCGCACCGCCAAGGTGATGCTCCTCATCGTCATCGGCGCGATGCTCTTCTGCGGCCTCGCCAACCTCACCAGCAACACCCGGCAGATCTTCGCCTTCTCCCGGGACGGCGCCATGCCCGGCTCCCGCTGGTGGCACTCGGTCTCGCTGCGCACCCGTACGCCGGTGAAGGCGGTGTGGCTCGCGGTCGCCTGCTCGCTGGCGCTGGTGGTGCCGGGCTGGTGGTCGCACACGGCGTTCACCGCCATCGTCAGCGTCAACGTGGTCGGCCTCTTCCTCGCCTACGCCGTACCGATCTTCCTGCGGCTGCGGCTCGGTGACGCGTTCCGGCCCGGTCCCTGGCACCTGGGCCGCTGGGGCCGGCCGGTCGGCTGGCTGGCGGTGCTCTGGATCCTGCTCAGCAGTGTCCTGTTCATGCTGCCGCAGGCCTCGCCGATCACCGTCGACTCCTTCAACTACGCGCCGATCGCGCTCGCCGCCGTCCTGCTGGTGGCCACGGTGTGGTGGTTCGCCACCGCCCGCCGACGCTTCCAGGGCCCGGTCAGCTACGGCCGCCCCGACGAGGTCGCCGCGATGGACCTGGTCTGACCGGGCGGTCCGCCGCGCACGGGTGCGTGGGGAACCGGCCGGGCGGTTCCCCACGCCCCTCGGGCGCCGCACCCCGGCCGTTCCAGTGGACGAGACCAATATTCATGGCGCGGCATGTGCCGAAGTGCTGGCAGGGGCCTGCGGCCTGCTCCATAGTTGGCGCACACCCTGCAGCAGATCAGCCCCGACTCGGACACCTGGGGGTCATCGCGCCCATGAGCAGAGCCCAACAGCCGTCCCGCAGAACCGTCCTGGCGGTGGCCGTCGCCGCGGCGGTGACCGGATCCGCCGCACCCGCAATCGCCGCACCCGCCGCCACCGCACCCCGGCCCGCCGCCGAGCCCGGCCGGGCGCAGGCCCGCCCGATCGACTACCACGCCTGGACCACGCACCGGGACTGGCGCCGCGGCAGCGCCCAGGGCGTCCGGGCCGTCTCCGGCCGCCGCCCCGGCATCGTGATCGGCACCCCCGCGGGCCGCACCGACTACACCGACCCGCACACCGGCACCACCGCCACCTGGGAGTACGCCACCTGGACCGGCCCGGCGCACCGGCTCGCCGTCCCCGCGACCGAGGTCGTCGCCTCCTGGAACGCGCACACCCCCGACGGCACCTGGCTCCAGGTGGAGCTGCAGGGCACCTACTCCGACGGCACCGGCACGCCCTGGTACGTGATGGGCCGCTGGGCCGCCGGCGACCGGGACATCAAGCGGACCTCGGTGGACGGCCAGACCGACGGCAAGAGCACGATCTGGACCGACACCTTCGCCATCGACGACGCCGCCGGCGGTCTGCGCCTGACGGCGTACCGGCTGCGCCTCACCCTCCACCGCAGGCCCGGCACCCGCCTCACGCCGACCGTCTGGCGGCTCGGCGCGATGGGCTCCGACATCCCCGACCGCTTCACCGTCCCGGCCTCCACCCCCGGTCTCGCCCAGGAACTGGCCGTCCCGCGCTACTCGCAGGAGATCCACAAGGGCCAGTACCCCGAGTACGACAACGGCGGCGAGGCCTGGTGCAGCCCCACCTCCTCGCAGATGATCATCGAGTACTGGGGCGGCCGGCTCACCCCCGAGCAGCTGTCCTGGGTCGACCCCTCCTACGCCGACCCGCAGGTCGACCACGCGGCCCGCTTCACCTACGACCACCAGTACGAGGGCTGCGGGAACTGGCCCTTCAACGCCGCCTACGCGGCCACCTTCGAGGGCCTGCAGAGCGTGGTCACCCGGCTCGCCTCCCTCACCGACCTGGAGACCCTGATCGCGGCCGGCATCCCGGCCATCACGTCCCAGTCCTTCCTCAAGGGCGAGCTGACCGGCGCCGGCTACGGCACGTCCGGGCATCTGATGACCGTGATCGGCTTCACCGCGGACGGCGATGTGATCGCCAACGATCCGGCCTCGGCCGACGACGCGGCGGTGCGGCGGGTCTATCTGCGCCGGGAGTTCGAGAACGTCTGGCTCAGGACCAAGCGGTACAACGCCTCCGGCAAGGTCGTCTCCGGCACCGGAGGAGTCTGCTACCTCTTCTTCCCGGCCCATCCGACCCCGCACCAGCGCAAGGCGCTCGCCGCGGTGGGCGTGCACTGAGGTCCGCCGCGGCGTGTGAGCAAGCTCATCGCCGCAACCGCCGTCGCGGGTGGCATGGTGGACGACGGGTGGGGGAGCCCAGTCCGTACGTCCGACGTCTGCGAGTGACAGCATGACCGCACACCCCGCCACCGCCACCCGCGTCCGCACCGGCGGCCCCCAGGAAGACGGCCCGAAGATCGTCGAGCACGTCATGGGCTGGGTTCTCGTCGTGGTGTTCGCGATGCTCGTGACCCAGCTCGGCCTGCTCTGAACCGGTTTCGCCCGGCCCCGGAACCGGCCGCTCGGGCGGTTCCGCACCGACCACATCCCCGCGCGGCATGTTCTGACATACTGCGGATGTCTCGCCGCGCCTAGACCAGGGGCGATCTTGAACATGCCGCAGCAGCGTGCCGCCGCCCGGGTGCGCGGCACCGAGCGCTCGACGGCGCGCCGCGCCGAACTCATCGCCATCGGGCGGAAGTTGTTCGCCGACACGTCCTACGACGCGCTGTCCATGGACGACATCGCCCGCCAGGCGCAGGTCGCCAAGGGCCTGATCTACTACTACTTCCGGTCCAAGCGCGGCTACTACCTGGCGATCATCCAGGACTCCGTCGCCGACCTGGTCACCTCCGCGGCCGGCGGCCTCCAGCTGCCCGCGGTGGACCGGGTGCACCGCACGATCGACGGCTATCTGCGCTACGCCGAGCACCATCAGGCGGCCTACCGCACCATCGTCAGCGGCGGCGTCGGCTTCGACACCGAGGTGCACGCGATACGGGACGGCGTGCGCGAGGCGATCGTCACCACGATCGCCGAAGGGGCCTACGGCCGCGGCGACATCGCCCCGCTGGCCCGGATGGGCCTGCTCTCCTGGGTGTGCAGCGTGGAGGGGGCCACCCTGGACTGGATCGACCGTCCCGGGCTGTCCCGCGACACCATGCGCGAGCTGCTGGTGAAGACGCTCGGCGGGGCGCTGCGCGCCATCGAGGAGCTGGACCCCGCCTACCCGGCCCCCGCACCCGCCCGCCGGGACGGCTGAACGCCAGGGAGCGGAGGCTCGTGGTCCTCCGCTCCCCGTCCCCCTGGTGGGGGCTAGTTGATGGCCTTGATCAGCTCACCGTTCGCGGTGTCGCCGCTCAGCTCCCAGAAGAAGGTGCCGCCGAGGCCCTGCTGGTTCTTGTACGTCATCTTCGTGGCGATGGTCGCCGGGGTGTCGTAGCTCCACCAGTCGTTCCCGCACTTGGCGTAGGCCGTGCCGGCCACCGTGCCGGTCGCGGGGCACTTGGTCTTGAGGACCTTGTAGTCGTCGATGCCCTGCTCGTACGTGCCGGCCGCCGGGCCCGTGGCCGTGCCGCCGGGCGCCGCCTGGGTGACGCCCGTCCAGCCGCGTCCGTAGAAGCCGATGCCCAGCAGCAGCTTCGAGGCCGGGACGCCGAGGCCCCTGAGCTTGGCGATGGTCGCCGAGGTGTGGTAGTTCGCCTTGGGGATGCCCGAGTAGGAGGTCAGCGGGGAGTGCGGGGCGGTCGGGCCGGTCGCGTCCCAGGCGCCGAAGTAGTCGTACGTCATCGGGTTGTACCAGTCGACGTACTGGGCGGCGCCGGCGTAGTCCGCCGCGTCGATCTTGCCGCCGCTGGTGGCGTCCGCGGTGATCGCCGCGGTCACCAGGTTCCCGGAGCCGAACTTCGAGCGCAGGGCCGCCAGCAGGTTCCTGAAGGCGTCCCGCCCGCTGGTGTCGCAGGTGTTGCCGCAGGCGTTCGGGTACTCCCAGTCGATGTCGATGCCGTCGAAGACACCCGCCCACTTGGAGTTCTTCACCAGGTCGTAGCAGGACTGCGCGAAGGCGGCCGGGTTCTTCGCGGCCTCGCCGAAGCCGCCGGACCAGGTCCAGCCGCCGAAGGACCACAGGATCTTCAGGCCGGGGTGCTTCTTCTTCAGCTTCAGCAACTGGTTGAAGTTGCCGCGCAGCGGCTGGTCCCAGGTGTCGGCGACGCCGTCGACCGACTCGGCGGCGGTGTAGGCCCGGTCGGTGGCCGCGTAGGAGTCGCCCATGGCGCACTTGCCGCCGGTGACGTTGCCGAAGGCGTAGTTGATGTGGGTCAGCTTGGCCGCGGAGCCCGAGGTCTCGACGTTCTTGACGTAGTACTTGCGGTCGTAGGTGCCCCATTCGGTGAAGTAGCCGACGACCTTGGAGCCGGCCGCCGGCTGCGGGGCGCTCGGCGCCGCCGCGGTCGCCGTGCCGGTGCCGGCCAGCAGGCCGGCGCCGAGGGCGGCGGTACAGGCGGCCGAGACGAGGGCCCGGACGAGGGTGCGGGGAGTGTGCATTCGGGTGTCTCCTCGTGGGGGAGAGGGGAACGCGCGCTGATTGGCATGAACGCGGTAAAGCGTTGGTCATGCACAGTAGGAGGACTAGACCATTAGGTCAATGGTTCGGACCAATTTCGGCCCGGATCGACGTCGCGACAGGAATCCTGAAGTGAGCGGTCGTTAACTGGTGACGGGAGGTCGCCGATCGGGCATACTCACAGCGCATGCCGCTGGTCAGCAGCTTCCGAGACCCGGGAGCGGGCGCCTTCGGCACAGCGGAACGATCAGGCGGAGCCGCCCTCATCCACGGGCCGTCCCGCTGGTGTCCGAACAGGGAGGAGCCCGACGCCATGTCCGACCGCGACCCGCAGCCGGTGGAGCGTCAACTGCCCACGGAAGAGGCGAGGGATCTGCTCGCCCTCGTCCGGGAGATCGCCCAGCGCGAGATCGCGCCGAAGGCCGCGGAGGAGGAGGACGCGGGACGCTTCCCGCGCGAGGTGTTCACCTTGCTCTCCGCATCCGGCCTGCTGGGCCTGCCGTACTCCGCCGAGTACGGCGGCGGAGACCAGCCCTACGAGGTCTACCTCCAGGTGCTGGAGGAGCTGGCCGCGGCCCGGCTCACCGTGGGCCTCGGCGTCAGCGTCCACACGCTCGCCTCCTACGCGCTCGCCACCTACGGCGCCAAGCAGCAGCAGGTCGAGCACCTGCCCGCGATGCTGGGCGGCGGCCTGCTCGGCGCGTACTGCCTGTCCGAGCCGTCCTCCGGTTCGGACGCCGCCTCCCTGCGCACCAAGGCCGTGCGCGACGGCGACCACTGGGTGATCGACGGCACCAAGGCCTGGATCACGCACGGCGGGATCGCCGACTTCTACACCGTGATGGCCCGCACCGGCGAGGACGGCCCGCGCGGGATCACCGCCTTCCTCGTGCCCGGTGACGCACCCGGCCTGAGCGGCGCCGCGCCCGAGAAGAAGATGGGCATGAAGGGCTCGCCCACCGCTCAGGTGCACTTCGACGGCGTCCGCGTCCCGGACGACCGGCGCATCGGCGAGGAGGGCCAGGGCTTCTCCATCGCCCTGTCCGCGCTCGACTCCGGCCGGCTCGGCATCGCGGCCTGCGCCGTCGGCCTCGCCCAGGCCGCACTGGACGAGGCGGTCCGCTACGCCACCGAGCGCCGCCAGTTCGGCCGGCCCATCGCCGACTTCCAGGGCCTGCGCTTCATGCTCGCCGACATGGCCACCCAGATCGAGGCCGGCCGCGCGCTGTACCTCGCCGCGGCCCGGCTGCGGGACGCGGGCAGGCCGTTCGCCAAGCAGGCGGCCATGGCCAAGCTGCACTGCACCGACACGGCCATGAAGGTCACCACGGACGCGGTGCAGATACTGGGCGGCTACGGCTACACCGCCGACTTCCCGGCCGAGCGCTATATGCGCGAGGCCAAGGTGCTGCAGATCGTCGAGGGCACCAACCAGATCCAGCGGATGGTCATCGCCCGTCACGTGGCGGGGCCTGAAGGCCGCTGAACTGGCCCGTGCGGACCGTCGGGGCCGCCAGCCTGACCCACTCCGGGTCGTGGCGGCCCGGCAGGGTGCGGCCCCTGTCGGCCCAGGTCCGCAGGAGATCGCGGTAGATGGGCGGGTCCTGCGCTACGCCCGGCGGAACCGATTCCGCCGGGCGGGGGACGAAAATGCGGCGCTGACGCCCGGTCGCCCAGTACGTGGCGGTCATACCCGGGCAACGCGGCGACGGCCGGACAGGTCACCCTCCGGCGGAATCGAGCGTCAGTCCACACGCGTCCGGTTCGCCCTCTGGCCTCCCCCAGTCGGCTGACGTACCGTCAGCTGACCATCGTCCAGGGGGTGTCCGTGGCCGACGACCGTCCCGTACCGCTCGACGAGTACCCCGTGCACCAGGTGCCGCTCTCCATGAAGCACGTGGCGACCGGGGACCGGAACGCCTACGACCGCTGCATCTTCCACGTCTTCGACCACGCCGGCCGCGCGCTGCTCATCCTCGGCCTCGGCGTCTACCCCAACCTGGGCGTGATCGACGCCTACGCCACCCTCCGCACCGGGGACACCCTGCACGCCGTGCGCGCCTCGGACGCCCTCGGCGTGGACCGGATGCGGCTCGCCGTCGGCCCGCTGCGCGTCGAGGTCCGGGAACCGCTCGCCAGGCTGCGCCTGATCTGCGAGGACGAGCGGCTGTCCTGCGATCTCGCCTGGACCGCCGCCTTCCCCGCGCTCTGGGAGCCGCACCACCTCCAGCGCCGGGGCGACCGGCTCACCCTGGAGGGGCGCCGCTTCGTCCAGGCCGGCACGGCGGAAGGCGTGATCGACGCCGGGGGAGCGGAGTTCCGGGTCACCGCCGACGACTGGACCGGCACCCGGGACCGCAGCTGGGGGGTGCGCCCGGTGCCCGGCGAGGACGGCGGCCGGCTCGCCGCGGACCACCCCACCGAGGGATTCCACTGGATCTGGTGCCCGGTCCGCTTCGAG
Source organism: Streptomyces sp. NPDC038200 (assembly GCF_055600785.1). Lineage (NCBI taxonomy): Bacteria > Bacillati > Actinomycetota > Actinomycetes > Kitasatosporales > Streptomycetaceae > Streptomyces > Streptomyces sp. NPDC038200. Next base: position 68,405 of record NZ_JBVJYH010000005.1, on the reverse strand, counting down.
GACCGCTTCCTGATGGTCATCACCCAGGAGGACGCCGACGGCTACCGCACCCTGAACGACGCCACCCTGGTCCGCCCCGGCCACCGCGACCGCCAGCTCGGCTGGCCCCGGTCCGAGATCACCTACCGTTCCGGCACCCGCCACCCCGAGCGCGCCGTCGTCCACCTCGGCGATCCCCGGGAGCCGCAGGAGCTGGAGGCGGAGATCCTCGCGTCCTCGCCGCTCGCCCTCGGCGCCGGCTATCCGCCCGCGGACGACTGGCAGCACGGCACCTGGCGGGGGCCCGGCTGGACCGAGCGCCGCACCTACGACATGACCCTGCCCCACCCCCTGGCCGGTTACGGCGTCACCGACCACTCCGCCCGCTTCTGGCTCGACGGGCGGACCGGCCACGGCGTCTTCGAGCACGGCTCGTTCGGCCGGCACGACCCGAGCGGCTTCACCGGCTTCGACTCGGTCGCGCCCTGAGGGAGGACGAGATGGCCACGGCCCCGCGCCCCCGCACCAGCACCCGGGACCCCGAGGAGCTGACCCGGCGCCTCACCGCCTGGCTCGGCACCCGGCTGCCCGGCGCCGAGGCGGTCCGCGTCACCGTCCCGGCCTCCAACGGCATGTCCAGCGAGACCCTGCTCTTCGACATCGACCACCCGCGACCACCGGTGGCCTCCTGCGTGTTGCGGCTGGCGGCGGACCCCGCGGCGTACACCGTCTTCCCCGAGTACGACATGGCCCGCCAGTACCGCACCCTGCGGCTCGTGGCCGAGCACACGGACGTGCCGGTGCCCCGGGTGCTGTGGCTGGAGGAGGACCCGGGGCCGCTCGGCGCGCCGTTCCTCGTCATGGAACGGGTCGCCGGCCGCGTGCCGCCCGACGTCATGCCGTATACCTACGAGGGCGGCTGGCTGCACACGGCGAGCGACACCGAGCGCGAGCACCTGGAAGCGGCCACGGTCGGCCTGCTGGCCCGGCTGCACGACCAAGTACCCGCCTCCCGGGCCGAGTTCCTCGCCCTGCCCGGCCGGGGGGACGCGCTGCACCGGCATGTGACGGCCCAACGCGCCTACTACGCCTGGGTGATCGACGGACTCGCCCGCTCGCCCCTCATCGAGGCCGCGTTCGACCGGCTGACGCGGCTGTGGCCGCGCGAACCCGGCGAACCCGTGCTCACCTGGGGGGACGCGCGGATCGGGAACGTCGTCTACGACGGCTTCGAGCCCGTCGCCGTGCTGGACTGGGAGATGGCGGCGCTCGCCCCGCGCGAGGTGGACCTCGGCTGGACGATCTACCTGCACCGCTTCTTCCACGACCTCGCGACGGGCTCCGGACAGCGCGGACTGCCCGGCTTCCTGCGCCGTGACCGCGTCGAGGCCCGCTACGCGCGCCTGACCGGCCACACCCCGCGGGACATGGACTTCTACACCCTGTACGCCGCCCTGCGGCACGCGATCGTGATGCTGCGCATCGCCTACCGGCAGGCGTACTTCGGGGAGGTCGCCGTCCCGGCGGACCCGGACACGCTGATCCTGCACCACGACAGCCTGCGCGCCATGGTGCAGGGCACCTACGGGACCGGGTGAGACGCGACGGGCCGGCTCAGGCGGCCTGGCGGCGCATCGCCGGCACGCGCATCGGGCGCGAGCCCGGGCCGCCGACGTGCGAGAAGGGCTGCGTCCGCCAGTCCAGACCCTGGGGGAGCGTCAGCAGCAGGGCGGTGTCCTGCTCCTGCGGTTCGAAGGACTCGTCCGCGGGGCGGGCGTCGGCCGCCGAACGGCCCGTGCCCGCGCACACCGTGAGCCCGAACGGGTTCCACGGCGAGGCGCACAGCGCGTGCTCCGGCAGGACCTCCTCGTCCGCCAGCAGCGCGATCGGCTGCGCGCAGTCCGGGCAGATCACCCGGTACATCTCGAAGGTGTCGTAGGCGTCCAGCTCGTCGTCGAAGGCGTCGGGTTCGACGCCCTCCGGCTCGGGCTCGGCGACCGGCTGTCGGCTCATGGACGCGGATCGACCAGGGCGATGGGCACTCTGCATGGGATTCTCCCCCTAAGGCTGGGCCGTGACGGCGCTGCGGCCTCGACCACAGCAAGCACTTCCCGTCCGGTCTCGGCGGTAATCACGAGAACATCACGGAGCCTGTTCGAGGTGTGTGGTGTTCGTCACATGCCATGGGTGGATGCCCGTCCCGGTGCTTTTTCTGCCGAACAGGGAATGACCTGCGCCTCTCAGGTATCCGAGGAGATCAAGCGCACTGTAGGTTTTGGCGGCATGGAGGAGCTGGACCGTCAGATCGTGCAGCTGCTCGTCAAGGACGGGCGGATGAGCTACACAGACCTGGGCAAGGCCACGGGCCTGTCCACGTCGGCCGTGCACCAGCGGGTGCGCCGGCTGGAACAGCGTGGCGTCATCCGCGGCTATGCCGCGGTGGTCGACCCCGAGGCCATCGGGCTGCCCATGACCGCGTTCATCTCGGTGAAACCGTTCGATCCCAGCGCCCCCGACGACATCGCGGACCGCCTCGCCGGCGTCCCCGAGATCGAGGCGTGCCACAGCGTGGCCGGCGACGAGAACTACATCCTGAAGGTGCGCGTGTCCACCCCGCACGAACTGGAGGAGCTGCTGGCCCGGCTGCGCTCGCTGGCCGGCGTCTCCACCCGCACCACCGTGGTGCTGTCCACCCCGTACGAGGCGCGTCCCCCGAAGATCTGAACCGGCCGCCCCGGTGCCCGGTGCGCCCCGCGCACGCGAGAGACTGGGCACCATGAGTGAGCAGTCCGCCGAGCCCCAGACCGTCCTCCTGCGCCGCGGGGAGGTGCACAGCCCGGCCGACCCCTTCGCCACCGCGATGGTGGTGGAGCGCGGCCAGGTCGCCTGGGTCGGCTCCGAGGGTGCCGCCGACGCCTTCGCCGACGGTGTGGACGAGGTGGTCGACCTCGACGGCGCCCTGGTCACCCCGGCCTTCACCGACGCCCATGTGCACACCACCGCCACGGGCCTCGCCCTGACCGGCCTCGACCTGTCCGGCGCCCCCTCTCGGGAGGCGGCCCTCGCGCGGATCCGGGAGTTCGCCGCCGCCCGGCCGCTGGACCGGGTGCTGCTGGGCCACGGCTGGGACGCCGCCCGCTGGCCCGGCGGCCGGCCGCCGACCCGTGTGGAGCTGGACGAGGCCGCCGGCGGGCGCCCCCTGTACCTGTCCCGCATCGACGTGCACTCGGCGGTCGTCAGCACCGCCCTGCTGGACCTGGTCCCCGGCGACGTCCCGCGCGAGGACGCCCCGCTGACCCGGGACGCCCACCACGCCGTGCGCGAGGCCGCCCTCGCCGCCATCACCTCCGCCCAGCGCGCCGAGGCGCAGCGCACCGCCCTGGCCCACGCGGCCTCCCTCGGCATAGGCACGGTGCACGAGTGCGGCGGCCCGCAGATCTCCTCCGAGGACGACTTCACGGCCCTGCTGCGGCTCGCCGCCGAGCTGCCGGGACCCCGGGTGGTCGGCTACTGGGCCGAACGGGACGTCGACAGGGCACGGGAGCTGGGCGCCGTGGGCGCGGCGGGCGACCTCTTCGCCGACGGCGCCCTCGGCTCGCACACCGCCTGCCTGCACGAGCCGTACGCCGACGCCGGCCACGCCGGCACCGCCTACCTGGACGCCGACGCCGTCGCCGCCCATGTGGTGGCCTGCACCGAGGCGGGCCTGCAGGCCGGGTTCCACGCCATCGGCGACGCGGCCGTGTCCGCCGTGGTGGAGGGCGTCCGCGCCGCCGCGGAGAAGCTGGGACTCGCCCGGATCCGTGCCGCCCGGCACCGCGTCGAGCACGCCGAGATGCTCACTCCCGAGACCGTCGCCGGCTTCGCCGAGCTGGGCCTGATCGCCTCCGTCCAGCCCGCCTTCGACGCGCTGTGGGGCGGCGAGGAGGGCATGTACGCCCAGCGGCTGGGCGTCGAGCGGGCCCGCACCCTCAACCCTTACGCCGCCCTCCTCCGCGCCGGCGTGCCGCTCGCCTTCGGCTCCGACAGCCCGGTCACCCCGCTCGACCCGTGGGGCACGGTCCGGGCCGCCGCCTTCCACCGCACGCCCGAGCACCGGATCTCCGTCCGTGCCGCGTTCACCGCGCACACCCGCGGCGGCTGGCGGGCCGTCGGCCGCGACGACGCGGGCGTCCTGGTCCCGGGCGCCCCCGCCGACTACGCCGTCTGGCGCACCGACGAGCTGGTCGTGCAGGCCCCCGACGACCGGGTGGCCCGCTGGTCCACCGACCCCCGCTCCGGCACCCCCGGCCTGCCCGACCTCACTCCGGGGCGTGACCTGCCCGTCTGCCTGCGGACCGTGGTGGGTGGACGCACGGTGTTCGTACGGCCGGGCGAGTGATCTCCCGGGGGGCCGGGGGGGGGGCCCAGACCACCGAGGCCCCCTCACCTCCGGCAAAGACCCCCCCCCCCCCCGGAGGGATGTGAAGGGCTTCCCAAAAAAGAAGGGGGTTGTCGCCTGGTCTTCCAGAGCCAG